>JAZSEQ010000042.1:0-33181 GCA_045531765.1 Candidatus Cryptobacteroides sp.
GGCTGCACCATCAACCTCGTGAAGGAGGAACTCTACGATGCATTCATCCAGAAGGCTAAGTCAGCATTTGCAGAGAAATACGGTCACGAGCCGATAGTCATCCCTGTAGTGATCAGCGACGGCGCCCGCAAGCTGGCGTAATCTCTTTAGCATTAATAAATTAGCTCATCATTTAGGCACCTGTTCCTTCCATGTATAGGTACAGGTGCCTAAATAATTTTATAAATGATTGTATAAAAGATATTTATAAATAACTTTGCTATCCTGTTAAAACACATCACTATGAAACCTATTATCCATCTGATTTTTATGTTTTCCCTGCTGCTGGCAGGTAACACCATTCTTGCACAGGAACAGACAACAGTAAAGGTTTATAATGAATCTGATTTAAGAGCGATTGCGGAGGCAACGACAAATGGAGGTCAGTCATATAGTAATGTAAAGATCACTTTGGAATCGGATATAACCATACAGGGTGATTCATGGAAACCGATAGGACTATATTATGATGCAGAAAAAAACACCTTTCCGTTTCAAGGTGAATTCGATGGTCAAGGACATACTATTACATTTCAAACGCCATTGGCTGTTGTATCTTCAGAAGGTGATAAGGAAACATTGTATTTAACTGGATTATTTGGAGTGATAGGTACCGCAGGGACTGTTATGAATCTAAATATTAATACAGGTGATATGCACATATCATTAGGAGACATAGGTTCGGGAGATTTCGGTATTATTACCAGTTGTAATGCGGGGTTGATTGAAAATTGTAGCGTTTCAGGAAATATCAATATAAGGTCAGAAGTACTGTATAACTTCAATAACTTTGGTTGCATTGCCGGTTATCAGCATTCATCAGGCGCTATGAAGAATTGTATTAACTTGGCGTCAATATATTCGGATAAAATTTCAAGCGTAGGCGGTTTAGTAGGAGATTCTTTAGGTGGAATTATTATGAAATCCATCAATAAGGGCAACATATCCTCAACAGGATTTGCTGAAATAGGAGGTGATGCTAAAAGCGTAGGTGGAATTGTCGCCGAATGTTCAGGTACAAGAGGTGATGGAATAATCTATCTCATAAATTGCTTGAATTATGGAAATATAACAGTTGCGGAAAATGCTATAGCTGCAGGAGGTGTGGTAGGAAAGACTATGTTGAGTACAATCGTTTTCTATTGTGGAAATTCCGGAGATATTATATCAAAAGCGTATTATTCAGGTGGAATTATTGGAAAAATGGTAGGTTCTGCCTTGATCGGATCATATCATGCAGGAAAAGTTAATTCCTTGTCTTCAAATCCAATGATTGGTTACAAATTAAGAGAAGACGTTCAGGTAATTAAGTGGTGCAGCAACATAAATGATGGCAACTCACAAACTTTCATTAAAAAAGCAAATTCAAAATTCAGACAAGAGAAAAAAACTTTATTAGGTTACATTCAAGAAGATTGGTCAGTATCATATTTTGCTCCATCATCTTGGATCAGCACAGAACATCAACATCTTCCACACTTTGAATAAAGTTGGAGACCTTAAAGACCATTGAACGCTAAAACATTTCAGATCTTGTTTTACCAGCTGGTCGTAACGGTCATATTAATAATCTGAATCCTGGATCTGCAACATATAAAGGATACTTTGCTGTTGTTGTTCCGGAAGACATAACAGTTGTTGAGTAAAAAAATCGTATCTTTGAAAAAATTATTCCTTATGAAGAAAAAGATTCTGTTTTGTATTGTATGTGCTGTGGCTTCGATGGCAATGGCTTGTAATGGAGTTGATGCCGGGGATGGAGAAATCAAGATGGCTGTGAAGTCGGGGAGGATGATCAAGTCATGTACTGTTACGAATGGTAATAATACAACTGTTTACGAATACACGTATAATGAGTCTGGGGATGTGATTCAGGTTGATAAGTCAGGTGGTATTACACAATCCTATATATTCTCATATTCTGATAATAATATTCTGGAGTCGGTTACTATGGGGCGTTGGGTTTATGGTATGGACTGGAATTCAGACGGGTTGTTGAATAGTGTTGCGGTTGTATTTTCAGACGAGATGCCGTATTATATGACGTCCATATATAAAGGCAGGAAAGTAGTTTCGATTCTGCATGGAGAGTATCGTAAATATGAATACGAGTGGACTGGCGATAGAGTGTCTTCAATGACTTTGTCGAGCAGTTATGGTGTTTCTGACGGAAGCTTCGTAAAGTCTGCTGATGCTGCGTTTGAATATACTGATATGGTTTCAAATTTCAACGTGCCGGTTTTGAGCCTTATGTGCGATCCCGCATTGACTGCAGAATTCTTTTCTGTAGGTGAAATGGGAAAGGTGATGCCTTATCTCCCTTCAAGGATAATGTTCAGCAATATAGCAGAGCCTTCTTCAGAATATGTGACATATTCTTTCCTGCGTCCGTTTGAGTTTGTGTATGAATTCAACGATCTGGGAGATGTATGTAAGATAACAGACATACATACTAATGCCGTCTGTACTATAGAATACTATTGATGCGGACCGTTGTGACATAAAACAGGCTTTTCTTGTCACAGGTGCCGGCAAATCATATTATTTGCAAGGAAAAACAGGACCGTTGCTACATGAATCGACATAATCATGTAGCAACGGTCCTTCTTTAACAGTTTCTGATGTCATACGAGCTTTGAACTGAGCCAGTCGGCGTCGATTTCTGCAAATCCGTCGGCTGGCTTTATCTGTGGGTTGCGCTCAAGGATGCCGGCGCAGTCCTGATAGACGTTCCAACCGATGTTTACTCCCAGCATCTGACCTTCGAGGGCGTACATGAAGGTCAGCACACGCCCGTCGCCTTCCCCTTCACTTCTATAGAAATGGAATACTGAGGCCATGAAGTCTTCCCTCTGCTCTGCAGAGACGCTTTTCTGAAGCATTTCCAGCTTGGTGACGTATTTGCACATTTCCAGGACGACGTCATCCAGACCGGCGTCGGTGATGAGTACCTTTTCCATCAGCGATCCCATGTCGTTCACTCTGCGCAGGGTATAGCCCCCCATGGCCTTTGTATGCATGGTTATGGCCTGCATCTGAGTCTCTGATATTTCTCCCGAAGGAATGAGCCATACCATGAGTTTTGCTGCCGGATCGTGATACAGGGTCTCATATTTAGCGAGATTGACCTGACCGCAGTGAGGACATTCCCAAAGGAAGAGAGACCCGTCCCTGACTTTATCCTTGAGTTCGGGATTCTCTGATATGTTGATGCTTCTGTATACAGTTACTTTGGTCTGCTGCCCGCATCTGCTGCATGGCGCAAGGGCTTCGTTGATGATTGACATGTCCTGATGTTAGAATGAAACGTTAAAAACAAATCCCACATGGTGGCGGTCCATCGTGATGCCGCTCTCCTTCATTATGCCTTCATATCCGCTTCCGGTGTTGTATGAATAGCTTGCTCCGATGGAGCACGGCCATTCAAGCCAGAGGATGCTGTTGAGGTCAAACAGGAATTCCGCACCGGCTGAGGCCAGATTTCCTTTTTCTGTCATCGTATAGTCGAAGTGAGGATTGAAAAGCAGCCTCTTTACATAGAAGAAGGAACCTCCCAATGAGACATCTCCGATATAGACCGGAATTGAATAATCCGCCGTGAGCTTCGTCATCAGAGGGTTTCTTATGGAAAGCCACTGCGAGAGTCCTGCATTGGCAGAAAGACCCCTTGGAAGCATATCTATGATAGGCAGACTGAAGTAGGAGTCCTCCCTTATCTTCATCTGCCATGAGGCAGTCAGCCTGAGGCCCTGTGTCCTGGTGAATCCCGGAACATATCCATATGCATAGACATATCCCATAGGTGCGAAATACTGGTAGCTTTCCAGTCCGGAAGATGCCCCGACTTCCACTCCCAGACCCCATCTCGGGTACACCGCCGAATTTGGTGTAGCCATTGATGTGTATCCTCTGAGGGAAGCTGTGACGGTCTGCATGAACATGTTTCTTCCCTCAGTGACACCTATGAATACGGGTTCTCCGGAGACACTTCCATCAGTCGGAACAGTGCTCATCACAGTCATAGCCGTGTTGAACATGTCATTGCTGATGGTGTAGGAAACCTTAGGTATGAAGCCTCTGTACCATCCTCCGTCAGAGAAATTCCATGGAATATACATGGAGAGCCTTCCCTGGATATAAGGGTTTGACAGTCCGGAATTGCGGACTTCCATTCCTGTTCCTTCCGGCTGGATGTATGCGCATGCGTTATACTGTCTTGCAGCCCTGTCATTGAAGTCCACAGAAGCTTCAATTATCGGATATAGACCCGAATATGTGAGTCTTGCATGGCCGGAATGTCTCCACTGATCAGGATTGTACGGGTCCGGATGAGCAGAATATCCGAATTCTCCTACAGCTGTGGCAAGCCGGTTCTGCATTATTCCCGTGACTCCCAGCGATGCAGCCTGCCAGATTTGGTCGAAAGACATGTTCATGATCCTGTCCACATTGACATATACCGGTGCCCACGAATGGAGGTTGAACATATGTGCAAGCTTGCGGTATCTCTTCGGTTCGGAGACTTTGACCTTCAGCGAAGGAACGGCTTCCGTGGCGCCATCAGCAATGGCGGCCTCCTTTTCCTGCTGTGCAAGCCTGTCCGCTATAGGGTAGCTGTATCTTTCGGTGAACACCACCTGACGGTTCTCCAATGAATCTGCAAGTGTGCGGAATATACGCTTTCCCTTCATGGTCTGACAGGTGTAATAAAGATATTTTCCGTCTTCGCTCCATTGATGGTCTTCGGATCCGTATCTGGTGTTGGTTTTCCGGGTTATGACTCCGCTTTCAGGGGAAAGAACGTAAAGTTCATTGACTCCGGTCCTGTCGCTGCAGAACATAAGTCCTTCGGGACAGCTCTTGAAATCCTTTATCATTACAGGTGACGGCTCAAGGACTGTCTTCCATTCCATGTTGCAGTATGAGTAGATTCCATATCCGCCCTCGGAAACCGCAGATGCATACAGAATATTTCCGTTATCTGCAATCTCCACCAGCTGCAGCGAGTCCGGTGCTGCTGCATATGAAGTCCTCTTTCCTGTTGTAATGTCTATCCTTGAAACGGCTGACCTTCCGTCTATACGGTATTCTACGGCAGAGACCCCTTCAGTATCCACTGAAGGATTGTACAGCAGGCCGGTACCGCTGTCTGTAAGGCTCTTCTTGCCGCTTTGCAGCGGGTCTGCATACCTTATTCTCGAACTGAACTTCATGCTCCACCTCGGGTCAGTGATGGATTCGCTCCAGTAGAGTTTCCTGTGATGGCCGGACCATTTGAGGTCGCTTGTTTCATATGCGAAGTTCGAGAGTATGGCTTCATTGCCGTCTGCAGTAATCTTCACGAGTGCAGGAGCATTTGCGAAACCCTTCTTGACTGCATATATATCCTTTCCGGCCACGACCATGCCCGTATAATCCGTATAATGCCGGGATTCCTTTGTCACCGGTTCTGAAGGCATGAAAGGTGACCTTTCCCGGGCATCTGCCGCCCACATTGCTGACACTGTGTCCTTTACCTGCTGGAATGCTTCATTGAAACTCTTGCCGGAAACTTTTCTTGTGATGGTGTAGAATGCTCCGAGGTCGTATGGCTTGCCGGCCGCAAGATGGTAGGCTTGGCTTGTGAAGTCGGGACAGTCGTAGAGATATCTGAATCCTCCGAGGGTCAGATAGCCGAGTGCATAATAGTTGGGAGTGTAGTTTCTCTGGGAACCGTATCTCCACTGGTTCCAGCTGCGGCTGTCACCGTTGTCGAACGCCACCCTGTAGTAGTTGAGAAAATCAGCCATACGGCCTCTTCCGGACTTTGTCAGTGCAGTTTCCGCGATGACGGCATCTCCTTCTATCATGGCCATTCCGGGGTAGAGAAGCGAGGCAAGTATGTTGAACATTTCTCCGAAGAGCCATGTGCCGTATTTGAGATATCCGGTCATTCCGAACTGCATCTGTGTCACATGTCTGGACTCATGCACTGAAAGCATCGTACTCCACGGAAAAGGCTCGGGAGAATATGCGGAAGGCACTGTGAACAGGTCCATCCGCTTCGGCGCCCAGGCCACGGAGCCGTTCGATGTGTTATATGCATGCATCACCACCGGCATGATCTTCCCGTCTCCTTCTCCGGTGATGTAGCCGCTGGTACGGGATACAGGTATCTTGAATTTCTCCAGTTTCTGTGCGTAGATTCTTGCCAGGGAATCTGCTCCTTCGGGATATATGACCTCATAACTGTCTGTCCTGATGCTCCACCATCTGAGATTGCCGGGATCGTCTCCTGTCACATAGAACTGTGCGGATGCAAGCAATGTAGACAGCAGGGCAGATATGGTTAATAGTAAACGCTTCATTTATTTTAGGTTTAGAGTGGCATAAATAGCTGACAAATCTAATTATTTTTTATATTTTTGCGCCTGATTACCCGTAAATCTTTATAAAGTTTTATATGACGACTATTCTAAACGTGCTGTCCGTACTTGGTGGACTTGCGATGTTCCTCTATGGAATGGCACTTATGAGCGAAGGACTCCAGAAATCTGCAGGAGACCGACTCAGGGCTTTCATGGCCAAGATGACTTCAAATGCCTTCAAGCGTGTACTTACAGGAACAGTGGTGACCTGCCTCGTGCAGTCCTCGTCAGCAACCACCATCATGGTGGTGAGCTTCGTGAATGCCGGTCTCCTTACACTCGGAAACGCTATCGGCGTGATCATGGGAGCCAACATCGGAACTACTCTTACTGCGTGGATCACATCTCTCGGCTTCTCTGTAAACATTGCTCTGTTTGCGGTTCCGATGATGGCGTTCGGTTATCTGATGTATAGTTCGAAGAAGAACGGACTGAAGAATCTCGGCCAGTTCCTTATGGGATTTGCGGTGATGTATGTTGGTCTGACCTTCATGAAGGACTGTGCAAATGCCATCATGGATGAGTATCAGGCAGGAATGATGAACTTCTTCGGAAACATCAACGGCTTCGGCTTCGGATCCATCCTGCTCTTCCTCATAGCAGGTGCGGTGCTGACGATTGTCCTTCAGGCATCAAGTGCGACGATGGCCATCACTATGCTCCTTGCTGCATCCGGTCTCATCGATTTCCAGCTTGCGGTGGCAATGGTCCTTGGAGAGAATATCGGTACGACCATCACAGCGAATATCGCGGCATCTGTGGCAAATACCTCTGCAAAGAGGGCTGCCCGTGCCCATACCATCTTCAATCTGATAGGTGTGGTTTGGGTACTGGTCCTTTTCGGACCTATTGTGAAGCTTATCTGCCTTATAATGGCTGAACTCGGGTTCATGGATCCGACAATGGCAAGTTCTAAGCTTGCGGAGATCGCGAAAGGTTCCATAGTTGCAGATGAGTCGGTAGTGTCTGAACTCAAGGATTCCCTTCTTTACGGAATCGCAATGCTTCATACTCTCTTCAATGTGACCAACACCATGATCCTCATATGGTTCACTCCTCTGATCGAAAAGGCTGTGGTATGGCTTGTGAAGGAGCCTAAGGGAGAGACTGAAGTCTTCAGACTCAAATATATTTCCGGTGGTCCTCTCAGTACAGCAGAACTCTCGATCAGCGAAGCCCAGCAGGAAATCAATCATTTCGCTGAAATATGCCGCAACGGTTTCGGTTATCTGCGTGAAGCGATAAACGAGCAGGATCCGGAGAAGTTCGATGTCCTCAATGACAAGCTTATCAAATATGAGGAGATTACCGACAGGATAGAATTCGAGATTGCAACATATCTTAACGAGGTGTCAAAGGGTGGAGTCAGCGAAGAGGCTGCCGACAAGATCAAGGCAATGTACAAGATCATCGGCGAGATGGAGTCTCTCGGAGATTCAGGAGAGGCTATCGGCAGAATCCTCAAGAGGAAGAATGCCCACGGAAAGATATTCGACAAGGCAATTCTCGACCGTCTCAACAAGATGATGGATCTCGTACAGAAAGGATATGATGTGATGATCGAGAATCTGAAAGTCAGCAACCTTACTGACATATCCAATGCGGAAAATGCCGAGTATAACATCAACGAATGCCGCAATCATCTCCGTGAGGAGCATATAGTGAACATAGAAAGCAACAGCTACAACTACCTTACAGGTGTCTACTATATGGATGTACTTGCAGAGCTTGAAAAGATAGGTGACTTCATGATCAACATATCACAGGCATCTTTGTCAAAACATGAGATTTAAGGCAGCAGGCATATTGATTGTTGCGGTCCTTGCAGCATCATGCGGAAACAGGAGGGCAGAGCATTTTGAAGCTCTGCCTTTTCCTGATATTGTTCCACCGGCGATGATGGAGGATCCGCTTGACAGGGCTGAATATATGGCTCTGAACATGTGGAACTCCCTGCTGGATGTTTCACGCGGATATCCTTCTGATTCAGTCATGGTCAGCGGGGTGCTCAAGACGGACATAGAGCAGAAGTTCGCCAACTGGTCACAGATTCTGGGCATGGTCAGACAGCAGTCAGCAGAAAAGGCTGTCGGAAGGCTTTTCGAAAAGGTGTCGGCCTGCGAGAGAAAGGACACATCCTCGACTGCTTTCGAGACCTTCCGCTCACTGGTGGAAAAGTATCTTTTTGATGCCAATTCACCATTGCGTAATGAGGATTTCTATGGTGTATATGCTTCCAGACTCGCGGGATGTGATTTCGTGTCGGAAGAGATGCGTGATAAATATGCACGTGACGCCCGTCTGTGTGCATTGAACAGGACCGGCACAAAGGCTGCTGATTTCAGGTTTGCGGACCGCCGTGGCAGGATGTATACCCTTTACGGCATAAATGCTCCTTATACACTTCTTTTCTTCAGCAATCCCGGTTGTGAGGCATGTATGAATATCATCAACGTACTTAAAGGGAATCCGGCCATAGCACGGATGATATCATCCGGAGTGATGGCGGTGCTTAATATCTATATCGATGAGGATCTGGATGCATGGCGTTCATATATGCCGATATATCCTGAGGAATGGTACAATGGCTTTGATCCTGACTTTGTGATCAGGAACGAGACCCTTTATAACGTCCGGGCTATTCCGTCCCTCTATCTTCTCGACCAGGAGAAAAGGGTTATTCTTAAGGATGCCCCTGAGGACAGGCTGTTCTCTTTTTTAGAAAATATTTTAAATCGATGAATATATGAAGCTTACAAAAGAACTCTGGGGCAAGTCCCCATGCGGCAAGGAAATCTTCCTTTATACCCTGACCAATGAAAAGGGAGCATATGTGCAGCTGTCCAGCGTAGGCGCAGGGATTGTGTCCATAGCGGTGCCAGACAGAGACGGGAAGCTTGCTGATGTGGTCCTCGGTTATCCTGAGGCTGCCGGTTATTTTGCAGATGGACCTTGTGCAGGAAAGATTCCCGGACGCTATGCCAACCGCATTGCCTTAGGAAAAATGACACTTGACGGTGTGGAATACTCACTTCCTGTAAACAACGGACCGAATCATCTTCATGGCGGACCGGAAGGCTTCCAGAACAAGGTGTGGGAGAGCCGTGAACATGAAGGGGGAGTGGAGTTCCTTTATTATTCGGAAGACGGAGAACAAGGATATCCGGGTGCCGTGAAGGCGGTTGCGCGATATGAGTGGACAGAGGATTGCGAGCTTCGTCTGACTCTTACGGCCGAGTCTGACGCTCCAACGGTCATCAACCTCACAAATCATGCGTATTTCAATCTTAACGGTGAGGGAAGCGGAGACATCCTGGGTCATGTGCTCAAGCTTAACGCGTCGGAGTATCTTCCTACCGATGCCACTCAGATTCCTCTTGGAGAAAGCGAGCCTGTTGCCGGCACTCCGATGGACTTTGTGAACGGAAAGCCGATAGGCCAGGATATCAAGGCGGATTTCGAGCCTTTGAAGATAGGTAAGGGATACGACCATTGCTGGGTCATAGACGGTGCCGAGCCAGGGCAGCTCCAGCTTTGCGGCGAACTTTATGCTCCAGAAAGCGGACGCGTGATGGAAGTGTTTACCACCCAGCCTGGAGTGCAGGTATATACCGGAAACTGGCTTTCAGGCTGTCCTGCCGGAAAGAACGGCCACGTTTATGAGGATTATACAGGTGTCGCCATAGAGTGTCAGAACTATCCGGATGCTCCTAACAAGGCTGATTATCCTTCCCCTGTGCTGCGCCCTGGCGAAGTTTATGAGCAGGCCATCATCTTTACATTCGGTATAAAATAACAGTCATGAAACAATACCTCGACCTTCTGCGTCATATCCGTGAAAACGGAACGATGAAATCTGACCGTACAGGGACCGGTACACAGAGTGTATTCGGTTACCAGATGCGTTTCGACCTCAGCGAGGGATTCCCTCTGCTGACCACCAAGAAGGTACACCTGAAATCCATCATCTACGAGCTTCTGTGGTTCATCGCAGGGGACACCAATGTGAAGTATCTCCAGGACCATGGCGTGACCATCTGGGATGAGTGGGCAGATGAAAACGGAGATCTCGGACCTGTATATGGCCATCAGTGGCGGAGCTGGCCGACTCCCGACGGAGGCACTATAGACCAGCTGTCCGATGTGATAGACACCATAAAGCGTAATCCTGACTCACGCCGCATGATAGTATCTGCATGGAATGTGGCGGAGGTGGAGAAGATGGCCCTTCCTCCGTGTCATTCCCTCTTCCAGTTCTATGTGGCAGACGGAAAGCTTTCATGCCAGCTCTATCAGCGGAGTGCGGATGTATTTCTCGGTGTGCCGTTCAATATTGCATCGTACGCCCTTCTTACCATGATGATAGCTCAGGTGTGTGGTCTCCAGGCGGGTGAGTTCGTCCACACCACAGGGGATACCCACATCTATACAAATCACTTTGAGCAGGTGGCCCTCCAGCTTTCTCGTGAGCCTCGCAAACTGCCGAAGATGAAGATCAATCCTGAGGTCAAGAGCATATTTGACTTCAAGTATGAGGATTTTGAACTTGTGGATTACGACCCGTATCCACGTATTCCGGCTCCTGTGGCTGTCTAATGTATTATCATATGGAAAAGTGCATCATAGTAGCAATAGCAGACAATAATGCCATAGGACGTAATAACGGGCTTTTATGGCATATTTCAGAAGACCTCCGCTTCTTCAGGCGCACCACTCTCGGAAGTCCTGTAATCATGGGCCGCAAGACTTTCGAATCCATCGGCCGTCCCCTTCCCGGACGTGTCAATATAGTCGTGTCAAGGAATTTTTCGACCGGAGAGGAAGTGGAAGTTGTCGGGTCCATTGATGATGCATTCAAGGTGGCTTCAGACACCAATCTTGAAAGATGCTTCGTCATAGGCGGAGGACAGGTCTATGCTCAGGCCCTGCCTCTTGTGGACCGTCTGATAGTGACTCATGTCCATACGGTCATAGATGATGCTGACACCTTTTTCCCTTCGATAGATACTGAAACATGGCAAGTGTCCTGGCGCTCGGAGGTTTTCACCGATGAAGAAACGGGTTATGAATTTGAATTTATAGAGTATGAAAAGAGATAGTTTCGGCAGTCGTTTCGGAGCCCTTGTGGCTATGGCCGGCTCAGCGGTAGGGCTTGGTAACTTATGGCGCTTTCCATACCTCGTGGGAGAAAACGGGGGAGCAGCGTTCATAATCATCTATATCCTTCTCTGTTTCCTGATCTGTCTTCCGATATTCATTTCGGAATTTGTAATAGGCCGCAGAAGCCAGAAGAATGCTTATGCAGCCTTCCGTGACCTTTCAGGAGGGTCTGCCTGGCGTTTTGTAGGAATAATGACGGTGATAGTTCCCTTGGTTGTCCTGTCCTATTACAGTGTCATAGGAGGATGGTCAGTAGAATATTTCCTCAAATCCCTGACTTTCTCATTTACGGGAAGTGCCTCCCAAAGCGCAGTCAGCACAATGTTTGCCGACTTTGTCTCCTCCACCTGGGCTCCTCTGGTCGGACATACGCTGTTTCTCCTTGTCACGACACTGATTGTAGTCATAGGAATAAAGAACGGAATAGAGAAGTTCAGCAAGGTGATGATGCCTATATTATTTTTTATAGTGGTAGGCATAGCCATCTATTCCGTGACTCTTCCAGGGGCCAGGGCTGGTCTGGATTACCTTTTCAATCCCGACTTTTCCAAGATCACAGGAAAGGCATGTGCGGCAGCCCTCGGCCAGGCATTCTTTTCTCTTTCCCTGGGTTTCGGTACCATCATGACATATGCATCGTATGTGGACAAGAAGGAGAATATCCTGACCCAGAGTACGGCAACTGCATTGTCTGACCTTACTTTCGCCCTCGTGTCCGGAGTTGCAATCATGCCTGCTGTCTTCGCTTTCGGAATCAGTCCGCAGTCTGGACCCGGGCTGGTGTTCGAGACTCTGCCCTATGTCTTCGGACAGATGCCTGCAGGTGGAATCATAGCGATACTTTTCTTCATCGCGCTTCTGGTTGCGGCATTGACTTCGTCCATTTCGATGCTGGAGGTCGCTGTGGCATATCTTGTAGAGGAGAAGAAGTTTTCCAGAATATGGGCCTGCATCCTCCTGTTTGTGGTCTGCTGGGTTGTCGGAGCGCTCTGTTCGCTATCTTTCGGTCCTTTGTCCCACATAAGGATCAATGGTGGAAACCTCTTTGATTTCTTCGATGACCTCTCGTCAAATGTACTCATGACCTTGGGCAGCCTTATGACGGTACTGTTCGTGGGCTGGCGTCTGAAGAAGACGGATATCTATGATGAATTCACCAACGGAGGAACTCTCAGTACGAATGCAAGGCTATTTGGAATCCTTTGGGTGCTTATCCGTTATATCGCTCCTGTAGCGATCATGTTCATCTTCATCTACGGCCTTGTCTGACTGTTGCAACTTATGACAGTCTTTCTGCATCAATAGGAAAAGTTTAATCTTAAAGATTTTATGTTATGAGACCATTGAGATTATTTGCCCTTATTCTTGCCTTATCTTCGGCATTGAATGCTTCTGCACAGTACAAAGATGAATCTTCTGTCATGAAGATTAAAGGAAGCAAGGTTTACCTCGGTGATGAAAAGCAGACTCTGGAACAGGCACAGCTTCTGTTTTCCGATGTTGCAGGTATTGACAGAAGTGCCGATTATCTTAAATACAGACATTGGTATAAGGCCGGTTTGGGCATGACCATAGGAGGAGCCTCACTTATGGCCCTCGGTGGCCTTACTTATGTCGGAACGGCAGTTTATGCAATCATTGCCGGAGTCCCATTGGCATTAACTGGAAATGATATGCCTGTAGGAGTTGATATTGCAGCATGGACAAGTGTCATTTCCCTGATAGGAGGAGCTGCAGTGACAATAGCAGGAATCCCCGTTCTGTGCATCTATGAGAACAAGCTTGACGACATGGCTGATGAGTATAATTCAAGCCGGCCGGTCCCTTCTGCCACTCTTTCATTCGGAACCCAGCGTAACGGAATAGGTCTTGCGCTTAATTTCTGACCTTTCCTGAATATGAACTTGCGAGCATTCCTGCGGAAGACAACAGAAGAAGTATAATCAGTGCTATTGAACTTCCGCGGGAAATGTTTTCTCCGACCTGATATGAGTCCGGTTCGAACCGCATGATCAGCTGTCCTTCTCCCTGAGGGATTATGGCTCCTCGCAGCATCCAGTCGGCGCGGAACAGTTCTATAGGCTGTCCTTCGGCAGTAGGACGGTACTTTCCGTCGCGCACCTCTCCATATGTCTCTGAAGGTTCGATCCAGGCCTTCCAACCCTTAGGATAGAAAATTTCGCTGAATACGGCCGGACGATCTGCCGTTGTGCTGAAGCTGTAGCGGAGTTCGTTGGGTGCATAGTGGGTGAGGGTGATCAGATCGCTCGATGCGGCAGAAGAATCTACCTGAGTCATGGCTTTCTGAGCCCACTCGAAATCATTTCCTATGACAGCGGTCCGGCTCAGGTCAGTGGAAGCCAGTAGCGCTATCTCCTCATCAGGAGTCGCCGCAGGAACAAACGAGTCCACAAACCATGCGTTTCCCATTGCATATGGATTGACGACCGGCGAATATTCTGCCCCGAGGATTATATACTTGCCGTTCAGCATGGATATCACCTTCAGCTGCGGTAGATTATCAGAAACTTCCTGCACCGTAGCCGATTTCCCTACCACATCATACACGTCTCTGATTTCGGGACTTATATATCTCTCGATGAGGTCCTGATATCGCTGAAGCTTGACCGGACTATATCCTCCTATGGTCTTGTGGTGATAGCTTGGAATCGAACTGTTGAATGTGTTTACGCTCAGGTCCAGTACCCTGTAATCGAGGTCCTGGTCTTCCAGTATCATTTCATCTACAGGTCTGAGTTCATATTGTGCGGTGAAATCTTCCGGTGTTACGAAATGGTCCTTGTTGAGGTATCTTTTTCCAACGCTCACAAGATCTATCCACACCAGGAAGACAGCGGCAATGGCCACAATCGACATCCTTCCTTTGGCGGCAAAAGGTTCCTTTGCCCTGTACGCCCATAGAATCAGGGCGAGCATGACTGTGATCAGCACGAAAGACCGTATTGCGTCTTTCTGAAGCAGAGTTTTCCTGTCTGCTGCAAGAGCATTTATGAGAATGTCAGGCTGGCCGGCATCTGCGGCTCCTGTAAAAGAACCTGCAACACTTGGAATCACTGCGCATAAAAGGCAGAACCCGGCAGTAAGACCATAGGCTATGAGTCCGTATTTTACAAACTTCCTTTTCGGATACTTTTCCTTAAGGATCCTGTCCAGTGTGTAGAATCCAAGCATAGGAAGCGTTATCTGAAGCACCACGAGAGCCATGGAGACCGTCCTGAACTTATTGTAGAAAGGAACGTAGTCGAACCACAGCCGGGTAAACCACATGAAATGGCTTCCCCAGGAGAGCAGCACCGCGATGACGGTTGCTGCAAGAATCCACCATTTCTGTCTTCCCCTGCACAGGAATAGTCCCAGCATGAACAGGAATATGGTTATGGCACCCATATACATCGGTCCGGCGGTGAACGGCTGCGGTCCCCAATATAAAGGCATGTGCTTGAGTGTCTCCCTCAGGTTAGGCTGACCTGCCCTCTTGAGGAGTTTCCCTGTTTCAGAATCCTTGTCCAGGGCTCCGGATGACGCACCGCCGTTGAAGTCAGGAATCAGAAGGTTAGGCATTTCCTCTATTCCATATGACCATGCAGTCGCATACTCCAGGTCAAGTCCTTTGTCGCTGTGTCCCGTACCTTCTCCGCTCAGCTCCGATCCTCCGCGCATTGTGTATGGCGTATATTCATATGTAGGGATGAGTTTGTTGGCATTTGTAGCTATTCCTATGCATCCCACGACAAGCAGCAGGGCTGATGCCGTGAAGAATCTCCCCAGTCTTGAGCGTCTTTTCATGCTCGTCAGAAGACTTATGAACAGGGCTATGACATATATGAAGATGACGATGGCCAGATAGTATGTGATCTGGAGGTGATTTGCCTTTATCTGCATGCTTAGCGCAAATGCAAACAGAACGGACCCAAGCACGGTCTTCGGGATCCATTTTTTCCTGTCATCCGTCATTTTCCCGAGTGCCGCTCTATATGTGAAGATGACACCAGCCAGCACCCATGGAAAATAGGCTATGGCCTGCATCTTTGTGTTGTGTCCCACCTGAATTATCTGCATGTTATATGAGCAGAAGGCTATGGCGATTGCTCCGGCTACTGCCACTATGCCGTTTATCCCCATTGACAGCATCAGCAGGAATGCTCCGACAAGAGCTATGAACAGATAGCTTGCCGGTCGTTTCCCAAGCAGCAGGAAGTCATATACATAATCTGTCCAGTCACCCTTGAAGTTGTCGTACATTGCAGTAACAGGCATTCCCCCGAACATGGAATTTGTCCATACTGTCGGATCTTCAGGATGAGCCTGATTATGGGTCACGGTTTCCTGAGCCATGCCTTTCCATCCGGCTATATCGCTTTGGTTTACAATCTTTCCGCTCAGAACCTCCGGTACGAAACCGTATGCGATGCCTGCAAACAGCAGGATGATACCTGCATATATTTCAATTTTCTTCAGCAATTCCTTCTTCATGTCGTTATTTGTTGTTGCTGTCCACTGATACAGGTCATTTTGTGGACGGGATTTTATTTTTGACTGTCCTGTCGAACAGTTCCGCCATCTTCCTTGTCAGTTCTACCCTTGTAAACTGTCTGAGATCGGCATCCTCGACTGTCAGTTCCCCTTTGAGATGTCTTTTCCAACACAGGTCTACGAAGCATTCCAGCGAAGCCTTGTCGTCCCAGTCGAACACGACTCCTGTCTTTGTCATGTTCAGAATCATCGACATCGCTCCGTCAGGCTGTCCTATTCCCAGCACCGGCCTCCATGAGGCAAGGTACTCGAACAGTTTTCCAGGAAGAACAGCCTTGTATTCCGGCTCCTTTCTAAGCGGAAGTATCAGCAGGGAAGCCTTTCTCTGCTCTTGAACGGCTTTATGGTGGGGCTGGTAGCCCATATCATTTACCTTTCCTCCTAATCCCGCCTTCTCGAGGGCTTCATTAATCTGCCTGTCTGTCTTGCCTATCAGGTTTATCCTGAGCGCCTTTTCAAAATCCTTGTCCTTCCTGCATTTGTCAGCGAGCACTTCCCAGAGGACTGTGGGGTTGCCGTCTGCAGCAAAAAGACCGGTGTGGGTGATGATAAAAGGCATATCCTGACCGCTGACGGCCACCTGGTCATATTCATCAGTGTTGAAGTCACACTCGTCGAAGCCGTTGGTTATCAGTTCGACAGGAGTCTGGGTAATCGCCTGGAAGTCCTGTTGTACAAGAGGTGATACCGCCACCACGGCATCTGCATTGTCCAGTACCCTCTTCTCCATCCTTTTATGCCATTTTTCCGTGGAGCGGGTCATTGAAAGATGCTTGAAGTAGAATATCCTGGTCCAGGGATCCCGGAAGTCGGCTATCCATGGGAGTCCGGTTTCATGTGCAAGCTTCATACCTATCATGTGCATGGACTGAGGAGGTCCCGTGCTCACAATCAGATCAACCGGGTGTTCCTGAAGATATTTCTTGAGGAATCTTACGGAAGGCCTTATCCAAAGACATCTCGGGTCCGGACGGAAAAGGTTGCCTCTGATCCACATTGCAGCTTTCTGGAGCGGTGATTTGCTCTGTGCATTGACAGGATTGACTTCAATGGCTTCCCTGCTGTGTCCGGAGCGTCTCAATACCTTCTTGTAGATTTCATAAGGCTCTGTGATACGGGTCTTTATGATTTCGGCTTCTGCTGGTACTTCCTTGACGAGGGACTCATCTATTGCCAGCTGCTCGGGATTTTCCGGTGTATAAATTACAGGTTGCCATCCCTCTGAAGGCAGATATTTGGCGAACTTCACCCATCTCTGCACGCCTGATCCCCCGGTAGGAGGCCAATAATACGTTATTACAAGTACCCGTTTCATATCCTGCAAAGATACAAGATTTTATGTTCTGAATCTCAAAGAACGGATATTTATCGGATGTGCATCAGAACAGTCTACCGGTTTTGAAGCGATATATGCACCGGTGCCGGTAGATTTCCCCTGGTCTGAGTACAGAAGAAGGAAAGTGTGCGTGGTTAGGTGAATCGGGGAAAAGCTGGGTCTCAAGGCAGACAGTAGTAGGTCTGGTATACACCTGCAGGCCAGGCTGGTCCGTATACACATCCATTCTTATGCCGGAGTCTGGAGCATAGAGGCTTGCAGCCAGGACTGTCGTGTCTCCAGGATGCCTGAGCACCATGTTGGCATCGAACTCTGAGTATACAGGTCTTGCATGTGTGTAGTCGATCCCGGCTTCACCTGCAGGACGGATTTCTCCTGTCGGAATCTTACCCTCGCCGACCGGAGTGTAACTGTCAGAATCCACATACAGCACATGGTCCCATATTTCATAATCGTCTTTGCCGGACAGATTGAAGAAGGCATGACTGGTGAGATTCAGGACAGTGGGCTTGTCTGTGACGGCAGTGTACGAAATGTCCAAGGCATTGTCTTGAGTGACCTTGTATGTCACTTCGGCATGGACATTTCCTGGAAATCCCATCTCTCCATCAGGGGAGTCTATTGTAAGTACGAGTGTGGAGGAATCCGTCTGCCTGGCTGTGAAGACCTTTGATCTCCAGCTTCCCGTACCTCCATGCATGCAGTTTTCCCCGCTGTTTTTATCCAGTTCATATTTCCTCCCGTCGAGGATGAACGAGGCGTTGCCTATCCTGTTTACATACCTTCCGATGACCGCACCATGACTTACGGGCTTTGCCAGATAGTCGGCGATGTTGTCGAATCCGACGACCACATTATTCATTCTTCCCCTCCTGTCCGGTACCATTACTGACAGGATTCTTGCTCCATAGTCAGTGACACATACCTCCATTCCGTTGGAATTGACCAGAGTGTAGAACGATGTCATCTTTCCGTCCACTTCTGCGTGGAAATCTTCAGGTGAAAGACCTGAAAGTGTCTCATTTCTTTCGGAGATACACGAAACGGCAGCCATACACACAATAGCCGATAAAACCAATCTTTTCATTATCAGGGATTTACGGGAAGGTGTTAAAAATAGAAAAGGGGGCTGGACTAATGCTAAAAGCCAGCCCCCGATATAATGGGTCAGGGTTAGAGTCTCTCGAGCTTTACCGTGAAGTGACGCATGAGTTCGGTCTCCCATACTATCTTCACACCACGGGTGATTTCATGACGGCGGTCGTATACGTTCTTCAGTGCGGCTGCAATCACATCCATATGGTTGTTTGTGTACACGCGACGCGCTATGCACAGACGCAGAAGGTCAAGACCTCCGAAACGGTTCTCGCGTGTCACAGGGTCACGGTCAGCAAGGATGTATCCTATCTCGCAGCCACGTACTCCCGCCTCGATGTAAAGTTCGATTGCAAGAGTCTGGGCAGGGAACTCCTCCTTCGGGATCTGATCGAGCACCTTATCCGCATCTACGAAAATCGCATGGCCTCCCACAGGACGCTGATATGGAATGCCGTACTCGTCAAGTTTTCCGGCAAGATACTGCACCTGACGGATACGTGTCTCGATAGTGGCGAGTTCCGTATTCTCATCAAGACCTACGGCGAGAGCTGCCATGTCACGTCCGTTCATTCCTCCATATGTGAGGAAGCCTTCGAATGGAATACAGAATTTCTTCGCACCTTCATACCAGTCCTCGTGACGTGTTGCGATGAAACCTCCCATGTTCACCAGACCGTCCTTCTTTGAAGACATTGTCATGCCGTCTGCATAAGAGAACATCTCCTTGCATATTTCCTTTATCGTCCTGTCGCCATAGCCTTCTTCACGTGTGCGGATGAAATATGCATTCTCTACAAAACGTGCTGAGTCGTAGATCACACGTTTGCCATACTTGTCGGCAATGGCTCTCACTTCACGCAGATTCCGCATTGATACCGGCTGACCTCCAGCTGTGTTGTTTGTAATTGTCACGATGATGAAAGGAACCTTGTCAGAATTCTCTGCAAGTACTTTTTCCAGTTTCTCAGGATCCACATTACCCTTGAAAGGAACTTCAAGCTGAGTATCCTTCGCTTCGTCTACGGTGCAGTCCACAGCGAAGGCCTTTCGGCTCTCGATATGTCCCTTCGTCGTGTCGAAATGTGAGTTGCCAGGTACAATTGCACCAGGACTTACAAGGTGGCTGAAAAGCACATTTTCTGCTGCACGGCCCTGGTGGGTCGGGATAACGTACTCGAAACCTGTGATTCTTGTGATTGTATCCTTGAGCTGGAAGAATGATGATGAACCCGCATAACTCTCGTCACCCATCATCATCGCCGCCCACTGACGGTCGCTCATTGCACCTGTACCGGAGTCGGTGAGGCAATCGATATAGACCTGATCTGACTTAAGCTGGAAAAGGTTATAGTCAGCTTCCTTTATCCACTGTTCACGCTCCTCGCGTGTACTCATGCGGAGAGGCTCCACCATCTTGATCTTCCAAGATTCTGCAAAAGGTAATTCCATGATTATTATATTTTTTGTGTTATTTATTTAAAAGTCTCAAAAATTGTCAATTAAACACGGTAATAGATTTCAAATCCCTGCAAATTAACAAATTTTTCGATAAAACATCAAGCACAGATGCTGTTATAGACAAAAATAACGTTCAGACAACCATTGTGCATACAAAGGGTCCTGAAGAACAGCCCTGCCAGATATGATATCTGTTATGTCGCGTTGCAGGAGTGCAATTTTAGACCTTGATGCAGATGTGGCTGAGGTGATTCCGTAGCGGTACAGGATCTCAGCCGTGCTTACTATTGTTTCTCCACAGATCAAAGCCTTTATGTAGCAAAGCTGCTGTTGTGTCAATGTCTCCGTCAGAAGCTTGAAATGCATGTCGAGCTGGTCAAGAAGGGAAGCGTGAGCTTCTGCTATTATGTCACAGGTGCACACTACGTAAGTCCTTAGCCATGCCAGCTGAGAAATCTGCTGAATGTAGTAAGGATTGGATCCCGCGAGATCCAGCAGCTTGCCGCATGCGTCATCGTCAATATATTTGGATGTACGTGCGAACTCACTCTTGATGAATGATGCCATTTCATCCCTGCTGACTCCTGCGAGAGATATGATGTGGCCGAATCCGGCCTTCTTTGCCGCTTCGGATGAGAACCATTCCCGCATAAGTGCGCTTCTGCTCCCGGTCATACAATATGACACAGCAGAATCGGCGTTGTAATTATCGAACAGCTCCGTCAGCAATATTGTCCGGTCCGTAAAATCCGCAAGAACTCCGAAATTATCCGCTATTATGACGAACCGTACCCCTTTTTCTGCCGCTATCCTTGCAGGGAATCCCCAGAACAGGCTGCTTGATGACTCCACATCGCGCGGATCGACCGTCACTTTCATCTCAGTAATATCTCCCGTGCCCATGGACAGATTCAGATTCAGTCCGGTAAAATGTACTTTCAAGAGGTCTGCCGCCTCATTCCACGATGATGCAACGCTATTGAGGACTTCCTGGATGACCAGGGAATGAAAGGACGGCATATCCTTTGCCTTGGAAAAGTCTATCCGGCATATCCGTATTGACTCGTCCTTGTCCATTGCAACCGATGCTGCCCTCTCAAGCAATGATGTCTTGCCGCATTTCCTTGGAGCTGTCAGGATGATGTTCTTGGAAGCCAGAAACGAGTCTGTCAGCTGCTCGAGCTCAGTTTGATACCCTACAAGTTTTTGGCTATCAATAGTTCCGCTATAATTAAAAGGTATTTCCATAAAAGCATTTTATCTTGATTACGCAAATGTAACACATTTTCTGTAATTACACAAATTGTAAATCAATAAATGCAAATCGTTAATGCTCAATATTTACAGTCCCAACTGTTCTTTCATGTTGCGTAAAAGATCGAACGCCTGGAGCGGGGTCATATTGTTTAAATCAGCTTTGTCCAGCTCGTCTTTTAAAGAAGACAGAAGAGGGTCTTCAAGTTGGAAAAATGAAAGTTGTAATGAGCCGTCGCTTTCCACGCGGCCTTCCTTGATGTTGTGAGGCTTGATGGTGTTCTTTCCTGAGGGGCTCTTTCTTACGGTGCCGGCTTCCCTCCCGGAGCCGGATGAGCCAGATTCAAGGGCAGCAAGAGTCCTTTCTGCCGAATCCAGGACCTGCTTCGGCATGCCGGCCATCCTTGCGACATGGAGTCCGAAGCTGTGAGCCACTCCTCCTTCCATCAGTTTTCGGAGGAAGATTACATTCTTTCCGACCTCCTTCACTGCAATATGGAAGTTCCTTACTCGCGGATAGAGATTTTCAAGGTCATTCAGTTCGTGGTAATGAGTGGCAAAAAGGGTCTTTGCACCATCACCGTATTCGTGTACGTACTCTACAATGGCTCTGGCTATGGACATTCCGTCATATGTGGAGGTTCCTCTTCCGATTTCGTCCAGAAGCACGAGTGAGCGTGATGAAATGTTGTGCAGGATCATGGATGTCTCCAGCATTTCCACCATGAAGGTCGATTCTCCACGGGAGATGTTGTCAGATGCTCCCACGCGGGTGAAAATCTTGTCGCAATAGCCGATTGAAGCGGATTCTGCCGGTACATAGCATCCTATCTGTGCCATTAGGACGATCAGGGCAGTCTGCCGAAGCAGAGCTGACTTACCCGCCATATTGGGACCTGTCAGGATAATTATCTGCTGTCTTTCGTTGTCGAGGTATATGTCGTTTGGAACGAATTCCTCACCGGCAGACATCATCGTCTCGATGACCGGGTGGCGGCCCTGTCTTATGTCTATGACCATGCTGTCATTCACTTCGGGACGGCAATACCTGTTGGAAACTGCAAGGTCTGCAAAACCGGAAAGTACATCCAGACGCGCCAGAATGCGGCAGTTCTTCTGAATCACTGAAATCTCGGACTGTATTCTTGATACAAGTTCTGCATAGATCTGAGACTCAAGGACATATATTCTTTCTTCAGCTCCGAGTATCTTCTGTTCATACTCCTTCAGCTCCTCTGTAATATATCGTTCTGCATTGACAAGGGTCTGCTTGCGTATCCACTCTTCAGGTACACTGTCCTTATGAGTGTTTCGCACTTCCAGATAATATCCGAAGACATTGTTGAAGCCTATCTTGAGGGATGAAATACCTGTCCTTTCAATCTCCCGCTGCTGCACCTCAAGCAGGTATTCCTTGCCATGACGGGCGATTTTCCTAAGTTCGTCCAGTTCCTCATTCACACCGGGAGCTATGACGTCTCCCTTTCCAAGTTGTGAAGCAGTTTCAGGATGCATGGTCTTTCCGAGGTATTCCAGAAGGACTGCGCAGTCACCCATGCGGGAAAGCATCTCGTCGAGGGCAGCTGCTCCTTTTCCTGCGCAAAGCTGAATGATAGGGGCGGTCTGACTCAATCCTCTGCGCAGCTGCATGACTTCACGTGGCATTATCTTACCCGCAGCAGCGCGTGAAATGATCCTCTCAAGGTCTCCGATGTCGCCGATCATTCTCTGGAGGGAGGCGAGGTCATCCCGGTTGTCCACAAAATGCTGAACTACAGCATATCTGTCTTCCAATTCCTGGATGTCCATCACAGGCATCGACAGCCATGTCCTGAGAAGACGTGCACCCATCGGCGATGAACATTTGTCCATGACTTCAACAAGAGATGTCCCCTCCTTGCCTGCAGTTGATGAGAATATTTCCAGATTCCTGAAGGTAAAGCGGTCCATCCACACGAACGATCCCTCGTCGATGCGCGAGATGGAGCATATGTTGGACAGACCGTTGTGCTGGGTCTGCTCGAGATATACAAGCAGTGCACCGGCTGAAGTTATTCCCAAAGGAAACGAATCTATTGCGAAACCCTTGAGGGAATCCACACGAAGCTGGCGCTTGAGCTTTTCCACTGCATTGTCATAGACAAAAGCCCATTCGTCAAGAGTAGAAATATAATACTGGTCGCCGTACTTTTCCCGGACTCCCTTCTCGTATCCTCTGGTGACGAGAAGTTCCTTCGGTGCAAAGGAGGCAAGCAGCGTCCCTATGTAATCAAGAGAACCTTCCGCCACCTGGAATGTACCGGTGGATACATCCAGGAAGGCCACCCCGCATCTGTCCTTGAAGAAAGTCAGCCCTGCGATGTAGTTGTGTTCCTTCTGCTCAAGCAGCTGTTCGTTGAAAGCTACTCCAGGTGTCACCAGTTCGGTGATACCTCTCTTTACGATCTTCTTGGTGAGCTTCGGGTCTTCAAGCTGGTCGCAGACAGCCACCTTGTATCCGGCACGTACAAGGCGGGGAAGGTACGTTTCCAGGGAATGATATGGAAAACCTGCCATAGGAATAGCTCCAGGTGTAGCACTGGAACGTTTGGTGAGGACTATGCCAAGCACCTTGCTTGCCGTGAGTGCGTCATCACCATATGTTTCATAAAAATCACCGCACCTGAACAGCAGCACCGCTTCCGGATGTTCCGCCTTGACGGCAAAGAACTGTTTCATCATCGGTGTTTCGGTAGGTTTTCTTTCTGCCATATATCTGAAATTTCAGTTTGAACCGGGCAAATTTACAAAATTTTCTCTTTCATCTTTTCAGCCAATGCGATAAAGGCAAGACCGTCGGGACGTGTTGAAAGGGCTGCAGGTTCGCCGTTGTCTCCTCCTTCACGGATGCTCTGTACTACAGGAATCTGTCCCAGCAGCGGAATGTCATATTTCTCAGCCATGCGCTGGCCGCCGCCTTGTCCGAAGATGTAATATTTCTCGTCAGGATGCTCGGCCGGGGTAAACCAAGCCATATTTTCCACCAGTCCGAAGATAGGCTTGTTTACGCTTTCGTTACGGAACATGTTCACTCCCTTCTCTACATCCGCCAAGGCCACATCCTGAGGTGTGCTGACTATAACGGCTCCCTCCATAGGGATGTCATGCACAAGGCTTATATGGATGTCTCCTGTTCCCGGAGGCATGTCGATGAGCAGGAAGTCCAGTTCTCCCCAACGTACCTGCAGAATCATCTGCTTGAGTGCATTGCAAGCCATAGGTCCTCGCCAAATAAGTGCTTGTTCCGGTTTAGCGAAATACCCTATCGACATCCACTTCACACCATATTTTTCCAGAGGCAGTATAACTTCCTTGTCTCCTTCCTGGAAAGCGTCAGGCATCATTCCTTCAGTGCCGGTCATTTTCGGAACCGAAGGACCGTAAACGTCTGCATCAGCAAGGCCCACTTTGTAGCCAAGGCGTGCAAGGGCCACTGCCATATTGACCGAAACGGTGGATTTTCCCACACCTCCTTTGCCGGAGGCTATGCCTATTATATGCTTGACGTCTGCAATTTCCTCAAATCCGAGATCGAGCCCCGGCTTCTTCTTTGGAGCGGCCTCATTCTTTATTATAGACTTCACTACCACCTCGGTACCTTCAGGGGCATTCCTGATAATGGCTGCCTTGGCACTTCCTGTCAGATATTCGGCAAGCGGGTCACGATGTTTTGAGAATCCGAGAGTTACCGTAACAGTTCCCTCCGAAATCTCCACCTTTTCAACCATCCCGAGTTCAACGATGCTCTTGTCCCCCTTGGCAGGGTGCTCCACTTCCAGGAGCCATTTATTCACTTCGTTTTCCTTTATCATATATTACAATATTATTTTAAGGATTGCCACGCTACGCTCGCAATGACGTGTGTTATTTGGGTGTACTACGTCATTGCGAGGAGCATAGCGACGTGGCAATCTTTATCACTATCGTGTAGTATTCACTATATCCATCTCATCAAGCAGCCAGCCTGCTCCACCGAACTTATCCACAATGAAGAGGACGTAGCGGATGTCCACGTTGATGCATCTCTGAAGGTCAGGCTCAAACATCACGTCGCTGCTCATAGACTCCCAGTTTCCGTCGAAAGCCAGTCCGATAAGTTCTCCTCGGGAGTTCATGATAGGGCTTCCGGAGTTTCCGCCAGTGATGTCGTTGTTGCTCAGGAACGCAACCGGCATCTTGCCTCCTGCCATTGCATACTGTCCGAAATCCTCATTCTTCCAGAGTTCCTTGAGTCTTGCAGGAACTACGAATTCCCAGTTGTCCGGATCTTCCTTCTCCATCACTCCGTCCAAAGTGGTGTAGTGCCTGTATCTTACTGCGTCTTTTGGCGAATATCCCTTCACGGTGCCGTATGTCAGGCGCATGGTGAAGTTGGCGTCAGGATATGACGGCTCTCCCTGTTTCCACTCCAGCAGGCCTTCTGTGTAGAGCTTGCGTGCCTTTGCCAGGGCTTTTTCTGAATTTCTTGTAGCCTTCTGTGTCGAAATGGTCTCCTCACGGATGTTGCTTCCGGTCCAGACAGCCTGGTCCTTCAGCACTCCGTATCCTTTTGTCGCGATGGCCTCCCTGAGAGTCTCTGCAGATGTAAACGAGCTGTATTTGAACATGTCATCCACATATCCTCCGATATTACTTTCCTCCAGGCTATGTGCATATTCAGTTTTGCCGATGTCGCGATAATGCTTCATCATGGCCTTTGCCACCTTACGGTCTGTGGACATTGAATAATCAGCATATAAAGGTGCAATTCTCTCATATGCTTCGTCAAGTGCGGTCAATGTGTCGGTTCCGTTCTTTATAGCCTTTTCCACATGTGCGGCAAAAGTACCGGCAAAGTTTGTGAGTTCTATTCTATATATTGTCTCAAATGCCTTGGTGAACGCATCGTTCGCCTCTCTTCCTGCCTCGGCAGCGGCAGCGAGGTCAGCCAGTGCCGTGCCGTATTTTGCCTGACGCTCAGGGTCTGCCTCCACCCATTTCTGGAATTCTGCCTCTTCCTTCTCAGCGCGGCCGATAATGTCCAGCTTGTCGAAAGCCAGCTTCATTCCCTGCCACTTCTTCCATCCGTTGGATGATCCGGAATATTTGCTTGCATACTGGATCTTGACCTTAGGATCTGCAAGCATATCTTCCATAAGAACGTTCTGACGGATTGTGCGTGCAGCTATCCTGATGTCGTTTGTCGCAAGCTGATTCTTCAGTTCAGGAGATGTCTGGAAGCGTGTGGTGCGTCCGGGATAGCCCATGATCATCGTATAGTCACCTTCCTGGACGCCCTTGAGCGAAATCTTCAGATGGTTTTTGGCCTTGAGGGGCACGTTCTCAGGTGAATATTCAGCAGGGTTGTTGTCCTTGTCGGCATATACCCGGAACATCGAGAAGTCTCCTGTGTGGCGCGGCCACATCCAGTTGTCGGTGTCGGCACCGAACTTACCAATGGATGAAGGTGGTGCTCCGACAAAACGTACATCCTTATATACCTTATATACTATTATATAGTACACGTTCTCATTATAGAAGGATGTAAGCTGGACCCTGCAATGAGGATTCTGCTTCTCCACTTCTTTTGTCATCGCTTCCACACCTTTCTTCACTGCTTCCGCTATCCTGACCTCTGCGTTCTTCTTCTTTCTGTACTTCTTCTCAGCTTTTGCTTCGATTGCCTTTACCTCTGCTGTCACATCCTTCATATATTCAAGGAAAGTGACAGTCAGACCTTCACAAGGCAGCTCCTCACTCCTGTTCATCGCCCAATAGCCGTCTTTCAGGTAATCGTGCTCCACGCTGCTGAGCTTCTGGATATTTCCGTAGCCACAGTGGTGGTTGGTTATCAGGAGGCCTTCAGGAGATATGATTTCTCCGGTGCATCCGCCTCCGAACTGCACGATGGCATCCTTGAGTGATGTATTGTTGATGCTGTAGATCTGCTCCGGTGTGAGTTCGCATCCGAGTTCCTGCATTGCCTGCCCGTTCATCTGCTGGATAAGCGGAAGCAGCCACATTCCTTCGTCTGCAAAACTGCTGAAGGAAAGGCTCAGGGCTGTGATAAAGGTAAATATTCGTTTCATATTATCGTGTGTTTATTATATTTCGACAGATATTTCATTAAAACAGGGTCGGTTCCAGTTGCTTGAGGTGGAAACTCTTACGATGGTGAGGAGTGTAGCCGTAAGCCAGAATGGCCTCGATATGCTCTTTTGTCGGATATCCCATGTTGCGTTCCCATCCGTACTGAGGATATTCCGCTGCAAGTTTCCTCATGTACTGGTCCCTGTAGGTCTTTGCCAGCACGGATGCTGCAGCGATGGAAGCGAATTTCCCGTCTCCCTTGACTATGCATTGGTATTCATAGCCGTCAAACGGCTTGAACTTATTTCCGTCTATCAGCAGATATTCCGGCTTCACGGCGAGTCTGCGCACGGCCCTCTGCATGCCGGTTATGGATGCGTTCAGAATGTTTATGCTGTCAATTTCCTCCGCACTGACCTCTTCCACAGCCCACGCTACGGCCTCCCGCTCTATTATAGGGCGGAGAATCTCACGTGATTTTTCGCTCATCTGTTTGGAGTCGTTCAGAAGGGGATGATGAAAATCCTTTGGAAGTATGACTGCAGCGGCAAAGACCGGACCTGCCAAGGGGCCTCTTCCGGCTTCGTCACACCCTGCCTCTATAAGATTCTCGTGCAGAAAGTTCAATAGCTGTGGTTCTTTGCGCATTCTGCAAAAATACACAAACTAATCGTCCTCACCAAGCCTTTTCTTGAGCATTGATATGATTTCGTTCTTGCTTTTGATGTTTTCTTCCTGTGAGGAAAGCAGTTTTTCCAAATCTCCGATCCTTTGTTCCAGACTTGTTATCCTGACTCCATACTCCTGTTTTATATCATCGAGTACGAATCCTTCCATCTGGGACGGGCGATAGCCTAATATCAGTTCTTCAGTGGATGTTTCCAGCAGGTCTGCAATCTTCATTACATTTCCGTTCATCACGGAAGTGCTGCCTTTTTCAAGATCCCTATATGCGGTCAGCGAAATTCCCAGTTTATGGGCCATTTCTTCCTGAGTGATCCGGCGTGATTTGCGGATCTGTCGGATATTGTTCTTGATGGAGTTGTTGTCCATTCCTCTTCAGATTAAGATTTGGACAAAAGTATCAGTTAAACAAATGTGTTATAAACAAGAAAATCCGACGAATGGCAAGCAAATCTTTTTAAAAAAGAGAAAAAAGTTATAAAAAAGAGAAAATAATGGCACCTTTTCTTGTTGTTTTTGCCTTTATCCCTTGCTTTTTATGTAATGGATTCTCAGTTTTGTACCAAAAGAGAACGCAATGAATATGAAATTATTTGAAGATGCCTGTGCAGTTATGATGCATTCCGGCAAGACGGTATTCCATCCGATGACCTTTACTGACGGGATGGACAACCTTTTCTTTGAAGAGTTCGGCATGTCCGGCAGTGATGTGGCAAACCATCTTAAAGGGAACCTTCAAGGAATAGTGTGATTAAAAACCTGCTCAGTTTATTGATATTGTGATATTGTTTTATTAGATTTGCGAGGATGTGTCCTGAACGACACCGCTTGAACATAATTACAAACACATAACACAAAAAACTGATGAAAGCTTATTCAACCAAAAACATCCGTAATGTGGTTCTGCTTGGTAGCACCAAGTCAGGTAAGACCACATTGTCTGAAGCGATGCTTTACGAAGGTAAGGTCATTGACAGAAGAGGTACCGTAGAAGGCAAGAACACTGTCTCTGACAATGCTGAGATCGAACAGATCAACCAGAGGTCCATCTATGCGACTCCGCTTTATGCTGAGTTCATGGATACCAAATTCAATATAATCGACACTCCGGGTGCCGACGACTTTGTCGGAGGTGCAGTTTCAGCATTCAAGGTATGCGATACAGGTGTGCTCGTGGTAAATGCGCAGCAGGGCGTGGAAGTAGGTACTCAGATCTACTCACGTTATGCGGGCGAATATGGAATTCCTCTTATCGTAGCTGTGAACCAGCTTGACGGTGAGAAGGCAAATTGGGAGGGGACTCTCGAATCTATGAAAGAGGCGTTCGGAAACAAGCCGGTAGTGGTTCAGTATCCTGTGACTACAGGTCCTGACTTCGACGGTTTCGTGGATGTCCTCAAGATGAAATACTATCGTTTTGCAGGCGACACAGGCAAGCGCGAGGATCTCGATATTCCTGCTGACATGCTTGAGACGGCGGAAGAACTCAGAAACGAACTCATCGAGCGTGCAGCCGAGTATGATGACACCCTTATGGAGACATTCTTCGAGCAGGGCTCTCTCTCAGAGGATGAGATCAGAAAGGGTCTCGGCATCGGTATACGCGAAGGTGCTGTGATGCCTGTCTTCTGTCTTTCTGCAAAGAAGGATATCGGCGTGAAGCGTCTGATGGAGTTCACAATCCGCGTAGCGGCTTCTCCAGCAGAGCGCATCGGCGTCACCAAGGATGGAAAGCAGGTTGAGTGCAAGCAGGAGGCTCCTGTATCACTCTTTATATATAAGACCGCTGTCGAGCAGCACCTCGGTGAGGTCGCTTACTTCAAGGTCATGTCAGGAGAACTCACCGAAGGCATGGATCTCGAGAATCCTGAGACCGGAGACAAGGAGAGGATTACAGCCATCTACGCTGTGGCAGGAAAGAAGAAGGAAAAGGTGACAGACCTCATGGCCGGTGATATCGGATGTACTGTAAAGCTTCGTGCTGCGAAGACCAATGTTACTCTCTGTACTCCAGGCACAGATATCGCTTACAAGGACATCGAGTTCCCTCACTACAAGTATCGCTGTGCCGTAAAGGCGAAGGATGCTAAGGATGAGGAGAAGGTGAGCGAGGCTATGGCCAAGATTGCCGCTGAGGATCCGACCTACATCATAGAGTACCACAAGGAACAGAAGCAGACCATCCTCAAGGGTATGGGTGAACAGCATGTGAACACTCTCAAGTGGAGACTCCAGAATGAGAACAAGCTCGAGATCGAGTTCTCGGCTCCGAAGATATCTTACCGTGAGACAATCACAAAGGTGGCTTGCGCAGACTATCGTCACAAGAAACAGTCGGGTGGTGCCGGTCAGTTCGGTGAGGTTCACCTCCTCATCGCTCCTTATCAGGAGGGCGTGGATCCGGGCAACCGTTTCAAGGTAGACGGCAAGGAAGTTGTCCTCAACATCAAGGGCAAGGAAGAATTCGACCTTCCATGGGGCGGTAAGCTCGAGTACTACAACTGTATCGTCGGTGGTGCCATTGATGCACGTTTCATGCCGGCGATCCTCAAGGGTATCAACGAGAAGATGAGTGAGGGTCCTCTTACAGGTTCGCTTGCCCGTGACATCCGCGTTTACGTTTACGACGGTAAGATGCATCCGGTGGATTCAAACGAAATCTCATTCGTTCTTGCAGCCCGCAACGCATTCAAGGAGGCATTCCGTGTAGCAGGTCCTAAGATCATGGAGCCTATCTACAATGTTGAGGTGCTTACTCCGTCAGAGTACATGGGTGCATGTATGTCAGACCTCCAGAACCGTCGTGCCCTCATCGAGGGAATGGGTTCAGAGAAGGGATTCGAGGTCATCAAGGCACGTGTTCCGCTCGCAGAGCTCTACCGTTACTCTACGACTCTCAGCTCCCTCTCATCAGGTAGCGCAACCTTCACAATGGACTTCGCTGACTACCAGCCAGTGCCAGGCGATGTTCAGGAGAAGCTCCTGAAGGCATACCTCGAAGAAGAGAACGAAGACTAAATATTATTTTTAGAGGTGATTGCTGCGTTACTCTTGCTCTCCAAATCCTCACAACCACCAGGTTGCTCCGGTTTGTCGAACTTCAAGTGCCTTGCAATCCCTCTCTAAAAATGAATATTTCTTCATTCGGCAGGCACCCCATAGCCGGGGGTGGCATGTCGCTTCCACATAATAGTTAATAAACGAAGAAAGATAAATTCAAACGCAGAGCGGCGACCCTTCACCGGGCCGCCGCTTTTGTCGTTGTGCACAGGGGTAGGGAAAACACCCCTAAGCACGTTATAGCGAGCATTTTCCCTCACACGTCATTGCGAGCATTTCCCCTCACACGTCATTGCGAGCGAAGCGTGGCAATCTTATAAAAAAAGACAAAACTTATAAAATTCAGAAAAAGTTGTTATAAAAAAGAGAAAAACCTTCATGCGTGATATTGACTTATACATACCTGTTCGTGAACTTTGAACTAGAATATACTAGAACATTGAACCAGAAAGTATAAATAATGTTGAACATGGAAACTGATAAAGGGAAAGGTGAGATTGTGGTGTATCAGCCAGATGAGATCACCCGTCTTGAGGTTAGGGTCGAAGGTGAGACCGTGTGGCTGACACAGGAAAGTCTTGCCAAACTTTTTGGTGTGAATCAGCCAGCAATATCAAAGCATATAGGTAATATATATAGTAGTGGGGAATTGGAGAGGGATGGCACATATTCCATTTTGGAATATATGGGTAATGATGGTCGTCAGAAGTATCTTGTCAAATATTATAATCTTGACGTAATATTATCTGTCGGATATAGAGTGAACAGCAGGAATGCCATTCATTTTAGACGTTGGGCTAATGGTATTCTAAAGGAATATCTGCTTAAAGGTTATTCTATCAATAAGAGACTCATTGATATTGAACATCGTCTCGACGCCCACGAAAAGAAAATCGACTTCTTTGTCCGTACGTCACTTCCGCCTGTGGAGGGAGTGTTCTTCGACGGTCAGATCTTCGATGCTTATGTGTTTGTGACGGACCTGATAAGGGCTGCTAAGAGACGTCTTGTGCTGATAGATAATTATGTGGATGAGAGCGTGCTGGTCATGCTGTCCAAAAGAGCGTCCGGTGTGACAGCTGAAATCCGCACAGGCAAGCTTTCCGAGCAGTTGAAGCTGGATATCCAGAAGCACAATAGTCAGTATGATCCGGTTAGCGTGGTCCGTACACAAAATATCCACGACCGTTTCCTGATCGTGGATAATGATGTGTACCATATCGGAGCCTCCTTGAAGGATCTCGGTAGGAAACTCTTTGCTTTCTCCCGGATGTCGTTTCCTGTGGAAATGCTCCTGCCGGAACAATAGACATTTGTGCACAGGGGTAGGGAAAACACCCCTAAGCACGTTATAGCGAGCATTTCCCTCACACGTCATTGCGAGCGAAGCGTGGCAATCTCCTCCCTCGCAATCACAAATTGGATAACCGGCTCTATTAAAAATGTTTTCTTAAACAAGGATTTTATGTAAATTCGCAGGTTAATCAATTGACTGTAACCTATGAAGAAGATACTTAGTCTTGTTATTCTCCCGATAGTTCTGTTTTGTGGTTTTTCGGTATCGCTTTCGGCTCAGGCGGGAAGTGTGCTGACTCTTGACGGGGGTTCATTCCGTCTGGAGCAGACAAACGCCCTCGGAGGCGTGAATATCGACCCTATCGGTAAGGACCGTTCGAACCGTGCGTGCTTCCGTCTGAAGCTGCATCTGGACAGGATGACTCCGGAGGATATCAGGCAGGTGGAGGTGAAGGTTCTGGGCGGAAATGTGGTCCTGATGAAGAGGGAGGTGGCTTCTGGTGGTAACGGACTGATTCTCGAGATGACGGCAAGACCTGAGACCAGATTCTATATCAAACATCCTTCTTTGGGAGAGTCCAACACGGTGACTATCAGCCCGGAAGCTGATAAGGTCTATCTGATGGACGGTTGGGCTGACCAGAAGCTGACGGTGGTGGTCTCCTGCGCCAAGGCCGGGGCTGACGTGTGGCTTGATGGGGTATATCGAGGAAAGACCGGGGAAAGT
>JAZSEQ010000025.1:0-11903 GCA_045531765.1 Candidatus Cryptobacteroides sp.
CGCGGGGACGCCTCATACTAACCACATAATTAATAACACTAAAACTAATAACCAATAAGTTGTGAGAGTTTCAGAACAACTCTCTGATCAACTCGGGTGCAAAGGTACTGCTTTTTCTGATACTGGCAATATCTGTTCCAAAGCATTCCGACGAACGGTAAAATTTAACTTACGAATGCACCTGGCGTATTCTTACAGTCTTTAAGCAAGCATGCTCGACTGATTTCATACTTTAAAAACACATCGCCCCGTATTTATAAAATGATAAAATACGGGGCGACATCATTAATATCCGTAAGCAGAACATTTTCCGACGAATTAAAATATTGACTCTTCAGTGTAGGTCGTAAGCAGTTCCAAGGCCTTCATTCCCATGACGGAATTGCCTTTGGAGTTCAGTCTCGGGCTCCATACGGCCACCGAATATCTATGCGGATAGACCGCTATTATTCCGCCTCCGACACCACTCTTTCCAGGAAGTCCCACAAGATATGAGAACTCTCCGGCCTCGTCATAGAATCCGCAGGTCTGCATGACAGCGTTGAGTCTCTTGATCCTCGATCTGCTGAGCTTATATCCCGCGTAATCGAACGGAGCATGGTTGGTGAAGGCAAGGAAGGCCTTTGCAAGCTCACGGCAGCTCATTTCGACAGAACACATCCTGAAGTAGAACATAAGGACCTGCTCGATGTCGTTCTCAATTGTTCCGTGATATTTGAGCATGTTTGCTATCGCAGCGTTCAGATATCCTTTTTCCCTCTCTGACTGAGCCACTTCCATATTGTAGCCGACGGTATCGTCACCACATAACGCACGGACAAATCTCAGGAACTCGCCTTCCGGGTCCTCAAGTTCCGAAATCAGGATATCCGCAAGCACGATGGCTCCAGCATTGATGAACGGGTTGCGTGGAATTCCCTTCTCCACCTCAAGCTGTACCAATGAATTGAATGCCGTACCCGAAGGCTCCTTGCCTACCCTCTTCCAAAGCGCCTCACCCTTCATGGACAGGCACATCGCCAGGGCGAACACCTTTGTGATACTCTGGATGGAAAATCGTGTGTCGGCCTGCATATGGGCATAGACTTCGCCCGAAACAGTCTCAAGGCACATTCCGAACTGGTCCGGATCGACCTTCGCCAGCGCCGGAATATAGTCGGCCTGCCTGCCGTCCCTGGCATAAGGCAGGATCTCCTGATAAATGTCTTCAAGAATCTTCTGATACTGCATAATGAAATTGCTCTGCCGAAGCTTATTCGGCAGAGCAAAGTTAGTATTTTTATGTTTCAATCCTAATAATTCTCCTTCATCGGCTCGAAATAAGCCTGAGGGAAAAGGCATGCAGGACATGTCTTAGGGGCATCCTGAGCCTCGCAGATGTAACCACAGTTGCGGCACTGCCACCAGATCTTTCCGTCGCGGTGGAAGAAATCACCGTCAGTCAGGCGGCTGAGGAGCTTCATGTAGCGGCGCTCATGCTCGGCCTCCACCTTTGCGATATTCTTGAATGTAGCTGCGATTGCAGGGAATCCTTCCTCAAGAGCCACCTCGGCAAACTCCTTATAGAGAATGTCCCACTCCTCCTTCTCGCCCATGGCTGCGGCAAGAAGATTCTCCTGTGTCGTTCCTACTACGCCAGCCGGATATGTTGCAGTGATCTCAAGCGGTCCGCCTTCGAGAAGGTTGAAGAAACGCTTTGCGTGCTCCCTCTCCTGTTCTGCAGTCTCCATGAATACTCCTGCGATCTGCTCATAACCTTCCTTCTTGGCTACCTCTGCAAAGAATGTATATCTGCTACGTGCCTGGCTCTCGCCTGCAAATGACTTGAGCAGGTTCTGCTCTGTTCTTGTTCCTTTTACGCTTTTCATATCTTGATAAATTTAATTGTTGTCATTATTCTGATGCAAAGATAGGGAAATATTTTTAATTTGGAATAGTTCTAAATTAAAAATTTCACTTTTTTTCATAAAAATATCACCCGAGGACGAAAATAAGGGAAAAGATTCATATATTCGTGATACGAAAACAGGACAAAGTTATGAAGATAAGGAACATCATGTACATTACAGCATTGACGGCTATTGCCGTTGCGTGCGGAAAAAAGGAGTCATATCTGATCGACCAGCGAGGCGTTGACGTCACCGCAGAGCAGAACAGAGAATACTCATACACTGACAAGAAAGCCGGATATTGGTATGGCACGACACATCAGGAGGAGCTCCAGTGGTATTCCGGATGGAACATGGCCAAGAAGCGTGTCCTTGCTGACTACACGATCAACATAGACGGAAATGCCTTGGACAGAAGCGAGGCGGAATGTACGGTTTACCCGGACAGGCTCGTGCGTAAATGGGATAATGCGACCGAGACCTTCCGCATGCTCGACAATCTACCTATTATATATATAGCTGTGGAAACCGATGCAGATCATACCTCAATTTCACTTGACCAGTCCCTGATCGCTGATTCATACAATACAACCGACGCGGTCTTCTTCATCCCCGGCGAGGCTCCCGACATGCGTATCATGCTCGGAAGCGACGGCGCGAAGGGATTCGTGCTCACATACGGCACAGAAGAGGAATGCCGCGCGCTTCACGCCGAATTCCTCCGGAACAAGGACCAGCTGATCAAGGAAAGAAAAGACAGGATCAATTCGCTGATCACCGAATACAACCCGGTGAAGACCAACCTTCCGGAGCTGGACAAGGCCCTTGACTGGATCACCGTCACAATGGACGAGCTGATCACATGCCAGCAGGGCAACGGCATCTATGCCGGTCTGCCATGGTTCAACGAGTATTGGGGACGAGACATGTTCATATCGATGCCTGGTGCATGTCTGGTAACAGGTCAGTTCGACATCGCAAAGGAGATCCTCAAGGACTTCGTGAAGCTTCAGGACACCGATCCTGAGTCAGAGACATACGGACGCATCCCTAACAGAGCCAATCTGGAAGGCATTCTGTACAATACGACCGACGGAACTCCACGCCTGGTGATCCAGGCATACCAGCTCGCGCAGTATTCGGGCGACACAGAGTTCCTGCACGAGCTCTACCCTGCCATCAAGATTAGCATCGATGCCTCGATCAAGAACTATACTGACGAAAAGGGCTATCTGACTCATGCTGATGCAGATACATGGATGGACGTGAAGAGAAACGGCATCCCGGGCTCCCCTCGCGGCAACCGCGCCAACGACATCCAGGCGCTCTGGTATGAGCAGCTTACAGCCGGAAGCCATATCGCCAAGCTCGTGGGCGACGACAGTTCGGCGGAGGAATGGAGCGGACTTGCACAGATGCTCGCGGCAAACTTCGAAAGCGACTATTGCGACAAGGAGAATGCATTCATATATGACCACCTCGACATTGACGGAACCCGCGATACCCAGTTCAGACCTAACCAGGTCTACTGCTTTGACCTTATCGGCGACGACGAGTTCAAGCAGAAGGTAACAAGGCGCGTCTGGGAAGAGCTCGTATATCCTTGGGGAGTGGCTTCTCTCGCACAGTGGGACCCTCAGTTCCACCCTCAGCACGAGAACTGGCACTATTATCATAAGGACGACGCATACCACAACGGAACCATCTGGCTCTGGAACAACGGAATGGCGATGCAGCGCATGATCGAATATGGTCAGGTGGATGCAGCATGGGAGCTTTTCTGCAACATGAACCGCCAGGCGCTGCATGAAGGCGCAGTAGGCAGCCTCAGCGAGAATGCCGATGCACATCCGCGCGAGGGACAGACCTGGGTGAAACGTTCCGGAACATTCCTCCAGGCATGGAGCAACGCAGAACACCTGCGCGTATGGTACCAGCACTTCCTCGGAATCCGTCCGAACCTTCTCGAGGGCAAGATCGTCATCGAGCCGCGCATCCCATCGGAGATTACTGAAATCCAGACAAGTGTCAAGGTGGGAGACGGCACTCTCCACTATACATACAAGAATGGAAAGGTCAGCGTGAAGCTCGAAGGCGTAGACGCCGAACTTGAGATCCACGAGCCGGAAGGACAGCAGGACTCCCCTCTCTTCGAAGGCGTTGACTTCTGCATGCCGGATCCGCTTGAAAGCTATCCATGCTTCGAGACCTATCATGAAACCGCATTGACTTATTAAGACACACCCGATATGAAAAAGACCGCATTCATTCTGTTTGGGTTGATGTGCATGGCAACGATCGCCATTGCCCAAGAAACACCCAACTCGGCAGCTGCAGAGATCAAGGAGGACTTTGTGCCATCCGTAATGAACCAGCCGGGACAGGAGTACCCTATGGTGAACTCACAGGGATATGCTCGTTTTAGAATCCATGCCCCTGAAGCTCAGTCCGTTACCGTCAGCCTCGGCCTCGGCGGCCAGGGAGGCACCGTCCTGGCAAAGGACGCTGACGGCGTATGGACCGGCACCACTGCCGGACCTATGGACGAAGGATTCCACTACTATCGCATGACTATAGACGGAGCGGTGGTAAACGATCCGGGAACAAAGAATTATTACGGTTCGGTAAGATGGGAAAGCGGCATCGAGATTCCGGCTCACGACCAGGATTTCTATGCTATGAAGGACGTTCCCCACGGCCAGGTCAGCCAGATTCTCTACCCTTCCAAGGAGACCAGCCAGACCCACAGGGCATTTGTATACCTCCCGCCACAGTATGACGGAAAGAAGAAGTTCCCAGTGCTCTACCTCCAGCACGGATGGGGCGAAGATGAGACGGCATGGAGCAACCAGGGCCACGCCAACCTCATCATGGATAACCTTCTTGCAGAAGGCAAATGCAAACCTTTCATCATCGTGATGGCATACGGAATGACCAACGAAGTGAAATGGGGCGGTCTCGCAAGCTTCGACTTCACGAAATTCGAAAGAGTCCTCGCAAACGACCTTATCCCATACATAGACTCTCACTTCAAGACCATAGCGAAGAAAGAGATGCGCGCGATGGCCGGCCTGTCGATGGGAGGCATGGAGACCAAGCACATCACCCTCGCCCGTCCCGAGCTGTTCGACTACTACGGCATCTTCAGCGGCGGCATGTACTCCCCTGAAGAGATCGGCGACCCAGGCAAGGTCAAGCTCGTATTCCTCAGCTGCGGCAGCAAGGAATATCCTGATGCCATCCTCAAGGCAACAGAAACCCTCAAAGCAGCAGGCTACAACGCTGTAAGCTACATCTCAGAAGGCACAGCCCACGAATTCCAGGCATGGAGACGCTCCCTCAAGGAGATGGCTCCGCTGCTGTTCAGGTAAAAACAATAGCAACATGCATCGGCTTTATCATGGCATCATGTACAGACACATCTGAGGCACCATTCGTTGACGCCGTGGCGGAAGCCATGGCCAATGAGGGCAAGGTTAATGTGGAGCTGCTTGAATGGACGAGGGATCCGCAAGGCTTCGAGGTCAAAGGAGACACACTTATCATCACTACTGCGCCGCATACGGATCTGTGGCAGAGGACATATTATCATTTCCGCAACGACAATGCGCCGGTATTACAGATGAAGACAAGAGAGAAGTATTTCAGCTTCATGGTGAAGACGGATTTTACGCAGAGCCATCAACGTTTCGACCAGTGCGGTATCGTGATGTACCTGGACAGTGAAAACTGGCTGAAGGGTTCTGTGGAGTATGAGAACGAGATGTTCCAGCACCTTGGAAGTGTGGCGACCAACAATGGATACTCGGATTGGGCCACCACAGCGATTCCGGCGGATGTAAAGACCATGTGGTACCGCTTCCGCTGACATCGCGTTCAAGTACATGAAGATAACCGAGTGCATGTGGAAGGCTCACGACGGCCAGCAGCCTGACCAGGAATAGGCTTAATCCTACCGCATGACCTCATGCCGGACTTCATCCCTATCGCCGGTTTTACTGATGACCTGGCAGCGATAACCGCCTGCATCAAAGCCGTTTACGACAACATAATCCCCGCAATAAAAACCTAAGCATCAGATAAACTGAATGAGTGGTTTACAGAAACAGAGCGCAGCAAGGTGGAAGAATTCGACTCTGAGATATAATCCCTGAAGAACAAGACAGAACTATGGCAAAGATATATGTAGCAAGCAGCTGGAGAAACGTATACTATCCGGAAGTTGTGACCAAGCTCCTTGAAGCAGGTCACGAGGTATATGATTTCCGTAATCCGCCGCATGGACAAGGCGGATTCTTCTGGAAAAACCTCGACCCTGACTTTGACAAATGGAACGTACAGGAATACAAGATCGGCCTTGAGCACCCCGCGTCAGAATTACAGTTCCAATGCGACCTGGATGCGCTGACATGGGCAGACACATGCGTGCTTGTACTTCCTTGCGGCCGTAGTGCTCATACAGAAGCCGGTTGGATGAAGGGAGCAGGCAAGAAGGTGATAGCCTATATTCCCGAAATGCAGGAGCCAGAGCTGATGTACAAGCTCTTTGACCTCATCAGCGGAGACATGGACGAGGTTCTGGCCTTCCTGTCCATTGCGCATTGATGACGCGGCCGACACCCTGACAGATCTGAGTTTTTCTTATAGTCATCCCCGGCTTGACCGGGGATCTTATAGCAGATGAACGGTATATTCTGGAAGTAATTTCAATTGGATCGCGTTCTGTTAAAAACACTGATATTATGAAACGCATTTTAACAATTCTTCTTTCAGGAATGTGTCTTTTCTCATGTATGAAATATGAGTTAGACGACGAGCAATGGCCAAGCGTCGATGCAGAACAGGTTCCCCAAGAGATGTTTCAGGAATACCTTGTAGGAAAAGGTTGGAAACATGACTTCACATATCGCATGAAAAACGGCCGTGTGACTAACAAAGACTACTACGAAGACGTGGATGGTGCCTCGCCTGCATACTATTACTATTTCGGAGAGACTGAACTGACTGAATTCTTTACTTCGAATGCTTATTCGGGTGGACCATATTATCACACACGCCCTTATGAGTATAGATCTTCGGATTGCAGCATTTATGCAAATGGATATAAGATCATGACGATCGTGCGCGTAGGGGAAAAATCATTTGATGCCATCGAGGAGATGGGTGTAAAGAGTGATGGCACAAAGGTCTTCGGACTCTCGACTTTCAGCCTGCTTTCTGAAGAAGGACTTGCCAATATCAGAGAAGCATACAGACACAACTGGAAGAAATGAATTCTAATTTATACGCTATTGGAAACCGACGGTAGCAAAATACCCCAGAACGCTACCGTCAAATTCACGACAAACCAGGATTTGTGTGTCACAGACAGCAGCTAAGCTGCATCTTATGGAAGTAATTTCAATTGAATGGCGTTCTGTGCATAAAACACTGATACTATGAAACGTATACTTATCCTTACTATGGCAGCATTAAGTCTTTGCGGCTGCCTTAAGATTAAGATCATTGATTGGGTTCCTGTTACATTTCAGGTAAGAGTACAGGATGAACAGGGAAAGGACTTGCTTGACCCTTCTAATGACAACTCCTGGCTTATCGGGACCACCATTCGATTCAGGGGTATTACCGTTGACCTTGATGAGACCGGCATTACAGAACCTGTTACCAAGGATATGCTCGTCGTATATGAGGGCTTCAGACTTGAAAAAGGAAGAGACTACTATTATCTTGCATTCGGAGAGTTTGAAGGGGCCACTAATTATGACAAAGAAAGCTTTACAATATGCTGGCCTGACAAAACGTTTAATATCATTACCTATGACCGCAAGCTGAACAACAGGAAAGTTGAAGCGAAAGAGGTCTGGAAGCTCGACGGCGTCAGATGCTCAAGCCCGATTATCATTATAAAGTAAATCCGGCAGCAGGAAGCGGTTCCTGGCGGCAGCGCAACGTGAGTGAATCAAAGTATCCGCATAAATTTTTCGGAAAAACATTTGGATTTTACCCCCCCCACTAACTTTGTAGAAAACACTGCAAGACCGGCTTTTTACATTTACACAAAACACTAAGACTATGAAACGGACAATGATTCTTTTCGCAATGCTTCTCTCGGCATTGACGGTTTACGCACAGGAGACAAAGACTTATCGTGACAAGGCTCCACATTTCTACTGCACCACAGAATTCAACATGTCAGGAGGTGACATGCAAGGTTGGGGCAAACCGGATTTCGGAATCATGGGCTTGGGCGTATACCCCGGATGGAGATTCAACCAGCAGTGGTCGATCTTCGTTCCTGTGACTGCAGATTATGTGCTCCTGAACAGACAGAGCACAAGAAACTTCGTCGAACAAGGCACCATAGGACTTGGCGGATCATATCAGTGGAACATGAAGAATCACACAGCTTTGGAATTCAGGCTTCAAGGCGGTTCCACCTACATCAGATCTGACGTAAACTACTTCAAGGCCAAGGCTTCCGTCAACTTCGGACTCCATGGCATCGGCAGTTCTCCGTTCATCGGCATCGGATGTTCATATTTCACCCCTTACAATACCGGAATGAAGGATAAGGTCATGCTCGAGCTCTCATTCGGAATACAGCTATTCTAACATATTGAAAGCAGGCGGTCCAGAGGCATGAACATATTCTCCAAAATAAGATTATCCGGACATTATGGTAAAGCCATATATGTCATATCGGCCGTCCTGACGGTGGCGATGTCCACTCTTGTGCTGTTTGAACCGTTGAACATCCCTATATGCATAGTACTGAAACTGCTAAGCATCCCGGTGATACTGTATCTATATACGACCTTATCAAAGAAGACAGAGATATATTTCTACCTTAACCTGGGAATAAGCCGCAACGAATATTACCTCATTCCTTTTGTTGTGGAACTTGTCGTATTTATCCTGCTTATGACAATAACCGGAAAGATAGGCTATGCAATCCAATAACACCCTTCTCGTTGACAGCGTCCACCTTGAGTTCGGACAGCTTCAGGTGCTTCAAAGTGCATTCATTACGGCGCAGACCGGCAGGGTGACAGGAGTGCTTGGAAGAAACGGCTGCGGAAAGTCATGTCTTTTCAAATGCATCATGGGAGGCATAAAGCCCCAGAATATCTTCATAAGGCTGAATGACGAACAGGAAACGGACTATGCCCATATAGGAGAACGGGTGAAATATCTTCCGCAGAACACTTTCATTCCTCAGAAGATGACTCTCGGTGAGGCGTTTGACATCTACGGCGTTGACTATGACGGATTGGTCGGCTTTGACCCGAAATTCCATACTATGCAACGACGTCAGGTGCGGGAAATGTCGGGAGGCGAGGTGCGTATAGCCGAGATGTACCTGATATTGAACTCTGAAGCAGACTTCTGCATACTGGATGAACCGTTCTCCAATGTGGCTCCGAAACATGTGGAGAAGATGCAGGAGTTGATCCGAAGGCATAAGGCAGAAAAAGGGATCATCATATCAGACCACATGTATGAATCGGTAATGCATATAACCGATGACCTGTATCTGCTCCGCGACGGATACACTTTCCCAATAAGATCACGAGAAGAACTTATACACCACGGTTATATTCTCAGGTAAAACATCTCAATGCATATTCCGATATCGTCCGGAACCATTTGACGTTGGAAGAGAAACTCACTGTCTGATCTCTGGATGAATGATGTATGGATAGTACTATTTTGATGATATTCGTCTTATATATAGAAACTCATAATATCTATATGATGAAAAAGATTATTGCATTATTAACAATTCTCACTGCTGCAATCAGTTGCTACAAGACAGATACAGATGATTCCCGTTTCATTGATGAAAATCTCAAGGCAACCATGAATCAGATCAATCTGGAGATTTCATTGAATGGAGTAACTCAATTCTATATTGCCTCCCAACTTAATGCCATTCTTTCCGGTGAGGAAAACGTATATGCAGGGATGTTTACAGAAATATCTGATGACAAGTGGTACTCGGATCTATTGAACATAAGATACGAAACCGGTGGCAGACTGATGAATGAAGAAGGAGCCGACTGGAAAGCCGGGCATTACCAGACATTCCGTTTTCTTGGAGAAAACACATGGTTGCTGACTTACCAGAACGGTGACTTGAATTATGAGATAAATCTGACATTGGTGGAAAACAGTTCAGATATATTTGAAGTGTCTCTTTCTGGCGATGGAGAGTACACCCACAATAATGTTGTAACTGAATTTGAAGTCCAGGACGTCAACGTAAGAAGACAGTTCGTGGACAATGTCCTGGTCAGGACGACATCGACAGGTGTCATTAAAGGTGATTTTTATGATTCGGGAGAATATGATGAGGCAAAAGCATCCTGCGAACTCCATCTGGGCTCAATACCGGTATATATAACCGAAAGTAATCCGACAGAATCTGAAAGGTAACGACATCTCTGTCAAGACTCGACATGCAGCCCAGCCGACCATTACCTCATATCACATCTGACAACGAAAATGTCCCGTTTTTTGCGTAAAAAACGGGACAAAACCTATAATTTCAATTATATATAAAACGCCAAATATCAAGCAAATTTGGTATTTTATATATATTATACCTCATGATTCATAATTTTCTGAATGCGTCTTTAGTCATAATACATTTTTTAGAGGTGAAACAATGTATGTCTTGCCCGGCCACTTAAAGTTTTGTAATTTTACAGCGATAAATCGGGATTTCGTTTCGAAATCGACGGTGTCAATAATGCCTAAAACACTACCGTTAAATTCCCAATTAATGGAATCTATCTGTCACATCAGATAGATGTTTTGCATCATACAATATACTTAATTAGCCAATTATGAGAAAAATCGAACTTCTGTTTCTAATACTTGTCTTAACTCCAGTTGCTATTAGTGCCCAAGACAAAGTTGAAAAACCTATTGAATTCAACATCAGCTATGGTGGACCTCAAGCTATGTTAGGATGGGTTGGTGGAGCTCACACCACATTTTCAGCGATGTTGGAAGTCAAGTATACGCCGATCAAATGGGTCAGTATAGGTGTTGTGGGTGGTTTGCGTGATAAAAGTAGAGGTGACAGCTTAGGACCGGTAGAAGAAGGAGAGCCTGAAACCGGAAAATCGTACGATGCGAATCTTATGCTGAACGTCTATGGAAACTGGCTTACCAGGAAGCATCTCAGGTTGTACTCTGGTGTCGGCTATGGAACTATGGGAGGCTATGTCGATTCAGATTATCGTCCATCACACGGATTCCAGTTCATACCGATTGGTGTCTCATATGGCAGGACTGTTTACGGTTTCGTAGAATTGGGCATGGGATGGATGTATTGTCCTGCAAGAGGCGGGATCGGAATCAGATTCTAATCAGCATGGGTACCAGTTTCACGGACATATAAGGCTGTTTTCTGCGAGGATTTGAAATATTATATAGCTATGAACTTCACAGGACTTTTAGTGGGTCTTTCCACATTTCTGATAATCGGATTATTCCATCCGCTTGTCATCAAAGCGGAATATTACATCGGCGTTAAAAGCTGGATATTGTTCGCTGTTGCAGGAGTGCTCTTCGGCATCGCCTCAATAATGGTCAGTCATCTTATATGGTCGACTATTCTTGGAGTAGTTGCATTCTCCTCATTCTGGAGCATACTTGAAGTGATTCACCAGCGGGAGCGTGTCCGTAAAGGCTGGTTTCCGGAAGGACCTGGACATAAGAAATAGCATTCGAACCACAGGCTGTGATTTTCCTGATATGATTTTACCCAATAAATCGGAATTATTAATGAAACGAATTTTAACATTTGCTATAGCGTCTTTTATAGCTTTATCTTGCACAGCTAAGAATAAGGCAGAAGGACTTCAGATCCCCATAATAAAATATAATCCGGCTACCTATCTATCAGACATAGAGAATGCATTGGCTAAACCGACGTCATTCGAGTGCCTGTCTGCTGATTCGCATCAGCTTTCCGGTATAGATGAGGACATTCTGGTATACATC
>JAZSEQ010000026.1:0-5549 GCA_045531765.1 Candidatus Cryptobacteroides sp.
GAGTTGATCAATGTAATTTTCTCTAATTCCGGAATCTGTTCCTTTAATGGCTCATAGATTCCGTAAGGCATACTCTGGGTCGGAATGTAAATCCTTTCATATTCAGGATTCTCGTGCGATATGCTGTATTGCTGCCAGATATAACTGCCGATGAGCAGCACGAATGCCAGCGCCACGCTCAAGCCAACCACCTCGATGGCTGTATATAGCTTGTTTCTTGATAGGAATCTCAGGTAGCTTCTCATTATGAGTATTTAAATTTTTAGTTTATATGATATAGATTTCTCGACTCCACTTTGTTTCGCTCGAAATGACAGTTATGCCTATTCAGTTTTAAGCGCATTGGCCGGATCTGCGGTTGCAGCCTTCCAGCTTCTGATGACGACGACTCCGACCGTTACGGCCATCACAGCCACAAGAGCAAGAGCGAATACCCACCAGTACATAGGACAGCGGTGCGCGAAGGTGGCGAGGTAACGGTCCACGATGACCCAGCTGATCGGAGCTGCAACTGCGAAGCATATAAGGACGATCTTTACGAACCTGCTGCAGAACATAGCAAGGATCTCCTGGATTGTAGCACCGTTCACCCTGCGGAGAGCGATTTCTCTGCGGCGGTATTGTGTCTCGAACATCACCAGACCAAACACTCCCATCAGCGAGATGATGATTGCAACTAGGGTGAAGAGGCTTATGAGTTCGGAAAGAGCCTTCTCCTTCTGGTAGGTTGCGTTGATGTTGTCGTCAAAAAAGCGGATTGGCCAAGCTTCAGGAGCTGTCTCAGGAGACCATTCGCTCAGCACATTTCCTATGTGTTTCATTACAGAGGGGTAGTCCGCGTTGGCGGCAACTCTGATAAAGGCTGTGTTGGGGTAGTACCAGCCGTCTCTTCCGAACACGAACAATGCAAACGGTGACACTTCGTCCTTGAGGGTTGTGAAACTGAAATCCTTGCAGAAACCGGCAATTTCGGCGTCTTCCTTATGTCCGTCAATCTTATCTTCAAGAGTAAAACCGTATTTATTGCGGGCTGTTTCGTTGAATATGAAGACTCCGTGTTCGGTGTTCTCATCTTCCGGCAGGAATGTTCTGCCTTCTGTGATCTGTATTCCCATGAATTCCGGGAAGTCATATGCCACAGGGTAACACTGGAAGTTAATCAGGTCGCCTTTCCAATCGCGTCCCCATCCCATTCTTTCGGTAGCAAGAAGATCTCCGGAAGCCCAGGTCACGTCCGTGATCTGAGGGTCGCTTTTGAGCCTTTCCTCGACCGCTTCCACGTTGTCTCCTATGGTGTGGTTGGAGTGTACGTAGAGCAGCTGTTCCTTGTCAAATCCCATGTCGTAGTTGACCATATACCTGCGCTGAAGGTAGATGAATGATGAGCAGATTATCAGGGCGAGGGATATAATGAACTGTATTCCGATCAAAGTATATCTCAGTCTTTGCCCTGTTCTGGTAGCACTGAAAGAACCTTTCAATACAAGTGCCGGCTCGAAGGATGTTATATAGAAGGCTGGATAAAGGCTGGAGATTATTGCGATTGCAAAGGCTATGACGGCAGTTCCGATGACAGTCCCGATATTTGCTCCAAATCCGGAATCGGCGCTGATCAGATGGGTCAGGTGGCTTGTGTTGAACATCTGGACCAGTGCGATGGCCAGAATCAAAGCCAACACGATGAGGATAATGCTCTCGGAAACAGTGTCGGCTATGAGTTTACGACGTGTGCATCCAAGCACTTTCTTGGTGTTGACGGCTCTTATGCGCTCGGGGATCTGCGCAAAGAAGAAATTGATATAGTTTATGAATGCGATGCCCACTATCAGAATGGCCACAACAAGAAGTATTATACTGGTGGTCCTGTTGCCGGAACGGATCGAGTTGGTCGCCACTTCATCTGTGAAATACAGGCTTTCCAATGGTATGAATTTCGCGTCCGCCATGTCAAGCATCCTGTTCATGGCAGAGTCAAACTCTTCCTTGAGCATTCCCATTTCTTCTGCAGGAGGCATCTGACTGAAAAATTTCTCCTGAAAATATTCGCGTATTCTCGGTGAAAGTTCCTCCTCCATCTGACTGATCGTAGATGAATCGTACACCTTTATGAAGTAGTTGAAACTCCATTCGGAGAAATTTTCTATACTTCCGTTGCCGAGGTTCCAGATGAGATCTATGTCGCTGAAATGCGAGTTTTCCGGCAAATCCTTGAATATTGCCTTTATTGTGTGCACGCTATGGCCGTTTTCCAGGCTCATTCCGACTTCGAGACCATATTTTTCAGCAGCCGTCTCGCTGATAGCAAAGGTGCTGAAATCCTGCAGGTCGTCCAGAGATCCGCTGACAGTCTCTATGCCCAGTGCCTGGCAGGCTGTACCGCTCATGGAGGTCATTCCGAAGAAGTCTATGTCTTTTCTCTGCTCGTCACCTGTCAGCCAGTAACGGCTGCTTTCGCTATTGGAGATGTTCATGATTCCCCCGTATTCTATGTTGGGAGATGTCTCAATGATCATCTCCGCAAGCGGTCTGTTGAACACAAGAGTCCTTTCTCCTATGCCTACAAAGTCTCCGGAAGTGATTACAAAGACCTTTTCCGAATCCTTGATGCCCTTGTTGAAGTTCAGGTCGTAATTCACCTGGACGAGAATGATGTAGAATGCTGCAAACGCCACAGCCATGCCCAGCACATTGAGTATGCCTGACATTGCCGAGCTGCCGCGTCTGAATATGTTGAATGATGCCATTTGTCAGTTGTTATGGGGTTATGTCGTGTCTGTATCTGTTAAGCCTGATTCAGTCATTTCTTTCGCTTACGTTCAAGCGGCAAGCCGATAACGACCGAATCTTATTCTGTCATTTCGACCGAGCGAAGCGAGCGGAGAAATCTCTTCAGTATTCTTGTATGGAGATTTCTCGACTCCACTTCGTTCCGCTCGAAATGACAATGTGCAGTATCTCACGACAGTGCCTTTAAGTTCAATTTATGTTTAACAATCTACTAGAGTTCGTTCTTTACGTCGCTGACGATTTCGCCGTCGAAGAGGTTTACGACTCTCTGCGCGCATGAAGCATCCTTCTGGGAGTGGGTCACCATTACGATTGTCGTACCTTCTTTGTTAAGTTCTGTCAGGAGATCCATCACTTCCTTTCCGTTCTTCGAGTCGAGGTTACCGGTAGGCTCATCGGCGAGGATCAGCTTAGGGCTGGAAACGACTGCGCGGGCGATTGCCACACGCTGCTGCTGGCCTCCTGATAGTTGCTGTGGGAAGTGCTGAGCGCGGTGACTGATGTTCATCCTCTTCAGCATTTCTGTCACACGCTGCTTGCGCTCTGAGGAACTGATGTTGAGATAGCGGAGGGGCAGTTCCACATTCTCGAACACGTTGAGCTCGTCGATGAGGTTGAAGCTCTGGAACACGAAGCCGATGTTGCCCTTCCGGAATTTGGTACGGTCCTTCTCCTTCAGCTTCGCAACCTCCTGTCCGAGGAGCATGTAGCTTCCGTCTGTAGGGTTGTCAAGAAGTCCGAGGATGTTCAGGAGGGTAGACTTGCCGCATCCCGAAGGGCCCATGATGGCCACGAATTCACCGTCATTGATTTCGAATGAAACCTTGTTAAGAGCTGTTGTCTCGATTTCCTCTGTGCGGAAAACCTTGCTGAGGTTAGTTACTGTAATCATATCTATTCTGTTTTGTTAATTATTTGTTAATCATATATTTATGCTGAATCGCCTGCGCCATTTGTCCCATGTGATTTGATGTAATGTGCTGTGGCATAATTAATTATGAAATACGCTACTCGTTTTTCAATGATTCTACCGGGTTGCTGCGGGAAATCTGCAGGCTGTTGAGAATCACGCATCCGGATACCAGGAGGATGATCGCCACGTCCGCAAGGATGAAGAACCAAGGTGAGAGCGCGATCTTCTCCGAGAAGTTCCTGAGCCATGCTGATGCCGCAAACCAGGCTCCCACGTTGCCGAGTATGATTGCCGGGATGCTGAGCTTCATGATTTCCGTCACATATATTCCCATTATCTCCTTGACCGTCGCTCCGTTGATCTTACGTACGGCCATCTCCTTGCTCCTTCGCTGCGACTCGTCACGGACATATCCGATGAGTCCGAAAAGGGCGATAAGTATCGATATGATGCATCCGGCAAGCACGGTATTCCTCATTCGTCTCTCACCGGAATATGCCTCCCTCATTGAGTCTTTGTAGGATTTGACTTCCACCTCTCTGTTCTCGATCCTTGACTGGATGACTTCCTCCACCTTTTGAATGATCTCTGTATTCACTTCGCTGACCTTGATGGCCATGAACGGCATATGTGCTTTGCCGACTTCTCCGAAGAACTTGACACTTGCACGCATATCTTGATTTGTCAGTGTGTTGATCCTGTAGTCCTTATATACTCCGCTGACAGTGAAGACCTCATCTGGAGTCTGACTATGCTCGGTAACTGCGATCTGCTTGCCGACAGCTCCGTCGCTCCAGTCCTGGAACTCCATCATCTTCTTTACGAAACTCTCGCTGACTGCAATCTCGGAGGCATTCTGCGGGTATCTTCCCTCGATGAAAGGAATCTCCAGCATCTCAAATAATCCCTCTGTTCCTTCATACTGATCGGCGATGTTGAATAACTCAGTATAATCTCCTCCAGGAAGTAATACATTGTTTCCTGAACTGTAATCTAAAGGAAGACTATACGACATCTGTACGTCCATCACGCCGGGTACTGTATTAAGCTCATCAATGATTCCCTGATGCACGCCATTATCTGTTCCTGTGAGAACGGTCCAGATCAGGTCCTTGTACTCATAACCGGGCTTGTCATTAACAGCCTTGTTGTATTGTGAGGAGATTACGAACATCAGTGTCAGAAGAAGGGCACAGATTCCTGTCTGTACGAAGAGCAGGCCGAGTTTCCATACCTTCTTGTTTTCCCTGTAGTTCCTGATGGCCGCTCCGGCTGGAATCCTGGAATATAGATATCCCGGAACTAGTGCTGCCACGATGAATACAACTGCAAGGACAACTGCAATAGTACCATATGTGGCACCGACCATAAGTGCGCTTACTGGAACACCTATGAGATCCTGAATCACAGATCGCAACGGAAGAATGACCACTACAGTTACGAAAAGTGCTGCTGCAATATCAGTCAATGCCTCCTTGCTCATAATTCCATAGATGGTCTTGCTTTCAGCTCCATAGCACTTCCTTACTCCCATTTCCTTCGACCTCTTTACAAGGGCTGATACAGACATGAGCACATAGTTCAACAAAGAAATCATTATCAGAAGTACTGCTACCACAGTCAGAATGATGATCATGGTTCTTGTCTGATTCGGAAGCATCTCCATGCCTCTCAGAGGGCTCAGGAAGTAATGGATATCAATTCCAGACTGCTCGGCCATCTGTACCATTTCAGGCGGATAGTTCTTCTCCTGCATCTGTCTGATTGCAGGTGCAAGCATATCCGGATCCGTTCCCTCTGCAAGCCTTACATATCCTCTGTACCTGTCATTTCCCAGCCAGTTTTCAGT
>JAZSEQ010000017.1:0-3594 GCA_045531765.1 Candidatus Cryptobacteroides sp.
CGGAGAGCCTTTACGTCCTCCATGCTCTTTGGCACCCAGATACGTCCGTCGTTACGGAGAGACTCTGACATGAGAGTAAGCTTTGACTGCTGATCTCCGTGTACAGGGATACATGTAGGGTGGATCTGAGCGAAGCAAGGGTTTGCGAAGAAAGCACCCTTCTTGTAGCACTGCCAAGCTGCAGAACCGTTAGAGTTCATTGCATTGGTAGAGAGGAAGTAAGTGTTTCCGTAACCACCTGTAGCGATAACCACAGCGTGTGCTCCGAATCTCTCGATCTTGCCTGTCACAAGGTTTCTTGCGATGATACCCTTTGCCTCACCGTTGATGAGGACTACGTCGAGCATCTCATAACGTGGGTAGCTCTTTACAGTGCCGGCTGCAATCTGACGGTTCAGGGCAGCGTATGCACCGAGAAGGAGCTGCTGTCCGGTTTGACCGCGGGCGTAGAAGGTACGACTAACCTGCGCACCTCCGAAAGAGCGGTTGGCGAGAAGTCCGCCGTATTCCCTTGCAAAAGGAACACCCTGTGCAACGCACTGGTCAATGATGTTGTTGCTGACCTCGGCAAGACGATAGACGTTAGCCTCGCGTGCACGATAGTCTCCTCCCTTGATTGTGTCGTAGAAGAGACGATAGACAGAGTCGTTGTCGTTCTGGTAGTTCTTAGCTGCATTGATACCACCCTGTGCTGCGATAGAGTGAGCACGACGAGGTGAGTCGCTGATGCAGAACACCTTCACATTGTAGCCAAGCTCTCCGAGCGAAGCAGCTGCAGATGCTCCGCCGAGACCGGTTCCTACCACAATGACTTCCATTTTTCTTTTGTTGCCAGGGCTGACAACACGGATCTGAGATTTGTGCTTTGTCCATTTCTCTGACAAAGGTCCCTCAGGAATCTTAGAAATAAGTTTTTCGGCCATTTTTATAGAGTGTTAGTGAAATTTCGGCACAAGTTTAACGAAAATAGGGCGATTTACCAACTAAATCGCCCTATTACCTATTATTTATGATAGGTCAAGTTAAAACAATGATGGATCATCCATATTAATATTACCTCTCTCCAGTCCCAGATGACGGTATGCGAGCTCGGTGGCCTCTCTTCCGCGAGGTGTCCTCATGATGAATCCTTCCTTGATGAGGAACGGCTCATAAACCTCCTCGAGAGTGCCCTGATCTTCACCTACGGCTGTCGCTATGGTGTTGGCTCCCACCGGGCCTCCCTTGAACTTGGTGATGATTGTCTTGAGGATCTTGTTGTCTATAGCGTCAAGGCCTCGCTTATCTATATTAAGAGCATCAAGGGCATACCTTGCTATGGCAAGGTCGATGCTTCCGCTGCCCATCACCTGGGCGAAGTCGCGGACGCGACGCAGGAGCGAGTTCGCGATACGCGGAGTGCCGCGGCTGCGGAGCGCTATTTCGTATGCCGCATCCTGCTCTATGGATACCTTTAATATATTAGCGCTTCTTTTCACTATGTTTACAAGGGTAGGAGTGTCATAATATTCCATCGCGCATGTGATGCCGAAACGGGCACGGAGCGGGGAAGTGAGCAGACCGCTGCGGGTGGTCGCTCCCACGAGCGTGAACGGATTGAGCGAAATGCGCACAGAACGTGCTCCCGGACCTTTATCTATCATTATATCTATGACAAAGTCTTCCATCGCCGAGTAAAGATATTCCTCGACGACAGGGGAGAGTCTGTGGATCTCATCTATGAAAAGGACATCGCCTTCCTCCAGGGATGTCAGAAGTCCAGCCAGATCGCCCGGCTTGTCCAGAATCGGGCCTGAAGTGACCTTCATGTTCACTCCGAGCTCGTTGGCGATGATATGTGCCAGCGTGGTCTTTCCAAGGCCTGGAGGGCCGTGAAACAGGCAGTGGTCGAGAGCTTCGCCCCTCATCTTCGCCGCAGCGACGAAAATCTTGAGGTTGGCTACTATCTTGTCCTGGCCTGTGAAATCTTGAAGCTCCTGCGGACGGATAATTCCGTCGAAATCCTTATCTTTGCCTTCGTTGACATTGTGCGGATCGAAGTCTGTGGTCATAGTCAAATCAAATTATATACAAATATAGATATATTTATTTAAAAGAATGATTTTGATTATTTCCCTGTTGATATGTTGATAACCACAAATAAACGTTGACTGTCAGGTAGTTATAATGTTCTTATCTGTTGAAAAGCCTGCTGTGAAGTTCTTGGAAAAAAGTTGATGAAAAATTTTGAAAGAAATTTCAAGTGCCGTTATATACGGAAAAAAATCTTTCGCCAATTTAGTTTTCATTCTTTATCAACAGGGTTATGAACAGGTTTTCAACCGAAAACAAGACTAAATGTTAATAAGTTCAAAATCCATAAACGCAATAGCCCGAAAGCTGGAGAGCGCATCGTCCGGATCCGAGATTTTCTGCTCCGGGCTCTTCCTTTCCGCCAGATGGTTTGCCGTATCTCAGCTGGACTATGATGGCGTGCAGGTCATCGTTCTTCCCGACAGGGAGACTGCGGAATATTGTTCCGTAGACTTATATAATCTAATGGAAGGAGACTGCGTCTTCTTCCTTCCTGATTCCGGCCGCAGGCTCGAAAAGAGCAACTACAAGGCCTCTCTCGGAGTCCAGAGGACATCAGCAATAGGAAAGATAATAGATTATAAGGAAGGCAAGCTGGTCATCGTCACATATCCTTCAGCTTTCGCAGAAGGAGTGCCGACTGCTTCGAAGATCCGCGAATCCCTGATGAAGTTTTCGGTCGGGGACGAAATAAGCCATGATGATATAGTCGAGTCTCTCTTCAGCAACGGATTCGAAAGGGTGGATTTTGTTTCCGAGCCGGGACAGTTCGCCGTCAGGGGAGCCATAGTGGACATATTCTCATATTCATATAACGATCCGTTCAGAATATCGTTCTTCGGAGATGAGATAGAGACTATAAATATATTCGACTGCAACACCCAGCTTTCAAAGGAGAAGGTAGTGTCTGCTGAAATATATCCGGACCTGGCCGGAGGGGACGAAGAGAGCGAGACGTTGGTGCAGATTGCAGACATTCTTCCGTCGTCATCTCTCATATGGCTCGATTCGTCGGACATGTATAAGGAACAGGCCTTCTATCCGCTTCTGGAGCGTTTTACCAGGATATACATGGAAGTGCCCCTGTCCCGTCAGGGAGAGGATGCGGTGCGCTTCAACATAGCGCCCCAGCCGGTATTCAACAAGAACTTCGAACTTCTCACCGAAGATATCCGCAAGCGCCTGGAGGAAGGCTACCGTGTAAGAATATATGGTGAAAAGCAGTCCCAGCTGGACAGGCTGAAGTCCATTCTGATGCAGAATTCGGGCATCATGCCGGAATTCATCCCGCATTGCAACATACACAACGGATTCATAGACCATGATGACAAGGTCTGCTGCTACAGCGACCATGAAATATTCGACAGATTCCATCGTGTAAGCCTCCGCCGTACAGTGGAGAAGAGCGAGCAGCTGACCATAAACGACCTTACGTCATTCTCAATAGGGGATTATATTGTCCATATAGATTATGGAGTGGGAATATTCGGCGGCCTTGTGCGCATGAAGGACGACAAGGAA
>JAZSEQ010000087.1:0-2129 GCA_045531765.1 Candidatus Cryptobacteroides sp.
ACTGGTCATACAGATGCTTCACCCACTGTTCTGTCTCTTCCTGTGACTTTTTTCCGTCTGTAATGTCACCAAGGCAGGCGTAGAAATCAAAACGGATATCCTTCGAGTGTGCAACCATGTTTTCCATAGTGATGTCAATCAGGTCCGGACAATCTGCTGAACTCTTATAATGAATGTCGGTAATCATAGGGAACACCAGACATGGCTCTGTGATGAGCGCATTGACTGAAGCCCTTGTCTTTGCTATCTCATCCAGATAATAGCTCCTGGCGCCACCTTGAGGCTCCTGAGGTCCCTGCTCTGCAGACAACGGTATATTGAAAGACTGGCCGTCGGAAAGCACAAGCACCAGAACGTCACCATCAAGAGTCACGCTTTCCACAAGACACTCTTCCGGTGCCTGTGATACTTCACCTACATTCTCCCAAATAGTTCCGCCGTCATATGAGACTTTAAGACAGCCACTCTCAATCTTCAGTTTTGGAAGAACCACTTCCGGCTGAGCGTCAAGATACTCCTTTAGGTCGATTATGCTCTGCCTGTTGGCTTCTATCTGCTTCTGAATATGGGTGTCATCGTAGCAGGACACCGCCATTACAGCGACAAGTGTTGCGAATATAAATCTTTTCATATCCAAATAAGTTTAATTTAATATCATTCCGGTTTCTGGGCCGAGTAGGTCACCTTTATTTTGGAGATTCCCACATCGGAAGTCCTCAGCCTGATGTTATAAGATGATCCTAATCCCGCCGGTACCGTCTTTTCACCCTTCACATAAGGAAGCTTGAAGACCGTCGGGCCGTCAGAAGATGATGAAGTGGCATTAGGGCTGGCATCATAGACAAATCTTTCTCCATCTGTAATCGTGAACATAGCGCTCTTGTCATGAGTTATCTCGATCGAGGTAACATATCTTCCTGGCACACCAGGCACGTTTATCATACCGTAAGTGCCACCTGTAGAATCACCTGCCGTGTCAGCAAATGAGAGAGCACCATCGGCAAATGAGTAATTTATCACATTTGTGTCAGTCTTCTTGGCACTGGATCTCTGAAGACCGAACCTCATATCAATGATTCCAGCCACGCCATCTTTCCGTGTATAATCATAAAGGTAAGGATAGTATTCACCACCGGCTCTCTGCTCCGCATCGACAGCACATTCTTCTTCAAATGGCCACCCCTCGCTGAAATCCAGTGTGACGGTCATTTCGTCAGGGAAGTTCACAACAGCAGATTCGCCCATAGACTGACCGGTAATCAAATCAAACTCTCTGTCCACACCTGCTCCGAAACGCACGGTATTCACTTTGCCGGATTTCGGACGGATGACAACAATGTCAAAGCAATCCTCTGTGACAGTGCCCAATTCCCTGAAAGGCTGGCTCGCATGGGCCGGCCAGTTCTTTCCCGGTTGTTCGTTGTTCACGAACTTGTTGCATGTGAGCGAATAAGCGAGGAACGGATTATGCGTCCTGCCGGGAGTGTCATTGAAAGGCGCTGTAAACTCGCAGTCAAAGTGGCTGTGGCCGTTGAAGAGCATCTTGAAGTTAGGCGCAGCCTTGATGGCAGCCTGAATCCTCTCGTCATTCAGATGATACCAGTAATCGTGCTGGTGGGCTCTCACCGGAGAGACATGAGAGAATACATACACATCAAAAGTGGTGTCAAGAGCCTCTTCAAACCATCCGCAGGTCGCTTCCGAGAAACCGAAAGTGCCGCCGTTGATCGAGTTAAGGAAGATACATCTCACTCCTAAACCGTAAAAATCCTTGTAGAAGTTTGTTCCGCACATGGATGTCTGGTCAAACATCACATCGAAGGTATTCCTCATATAGATACGGTGCAGCTGCTGATGAGAGAAGGCGCCATGCTCCCAGTTTTCATCATGGTTTCCAATGGCAGGATAATACGGAGCGTTTATGCGCATGAACTGGTCATAGAGATGATCCACAAGACTCTCCGTCTCGGCCTGAGTCCTGTCTCCCTCCACGATATCACCAAGACATGCTATGAAATCGAAGCGGATATCCTTTGACAGGGCCACCATATTATCAACGGTTATGTCGATAAGGTCCGGACAATCCTTCGATGCCTTGTAATGGATGTCGGCAATCATAGGGAACACAA
>JAZSEQ010000044.1:0-8159 GCA_045531765.1 Candidatus Cryptobacteroides sp.
CTGACGACTCTGCGTATGTAATATCTCCCAATGCTCTGAAAGGTATTCCAGCACGCCATACTCTGACAACAAAGCCATCGCCTCGCTGCCGCTGATCCCTTTTTCATTCTTGTACTGCTCTATACAGAAGGAAATGAAATACGCCTTATCAAGATTTGTATTCATTAGTTCAAAGGTTTGCACAATAGTATATCCTACAATTATGCAAACCAAGCAAATATACAAAAAAAAGAGACACACAAGATTCTTGTGTGTCTCTTTTCTGCGGAGAGTGAGGGATTCGAACCCCCGGACCCGTTAAGATCAACGGTTTTCAAGACCGCCGCATTCGACCACTCTGCCAACTCTCCAGAATTTTTAATTGGGATCGGCTACTGCCGCTCACACTTCCCTTTCAAAAGGGATTGCAAAGGTACTAATAAATTTGGATTCTGCAAATTTTTGTGGATATTTTTATCGACTATCTTGAAATGTCGGCATTTAGGGAGGATGATTACACTGAAGCGGATGGCAACGCCGCCCTGCACTACTCAAGTCCCAGTTCCGGACTATGGTGTGGGGCAGGCAGAAACTTGGTGCAGGAATGTAAATATTAGATTCTTTTTTGTATTTTTATGGAAATTTTAACCAATATCGTTATGAATAAGAGAATCTTGATCATTGCAGCAGCTGCATTTGCCACCTGCTTTTCGCTTTCAGCACAGAAGAAAGGCGACATGGTTGTCGGAGGAAGTCTGTCACTCACAGGCACAGCCACAACCATAAGTTCAAATATCGGAGACGGTGACTCCGAAGGTGAGGGTGACTTCGCTTTCCAGATTGCTCCAAGCTTCGGTTATTTCATCACAGACAAGCTGCTTGTCGGAGGTGAGATCGTTTTCGAAAGCAAGGATGACTTAAGTGCCCTGGCAATCGCACCGTTTGCTCAGTATTACATCCCTCTGCTCGGAAACATCCTGTCCTACACTCCAGGAGTCAGCATCGGAGTAGGATTCGGATTCGCAGAGGAGACTTCACCATTCCTTCTCGCGGCTACCATAAGTCCGTTCGCTCTCGAGATCAAGCCGACAAGGCACATCGGTATCAACGTATCTCTCGGAAGCCTCTATTACAGCATGGCCTCAACAACAATTGAAAGCGAAGTCATGGGCAAAGACCTCAATGTGACCACAACTACCCACGCATACGGCTTTGAATTCAAGGATGCCATCAACAGCATCGGAGTCAGATACTACTTCTAATCCCATCCGGACATAAGCAAGAAGAAGCCGACCCCAAAGGGTCGGTTTCTTGTATTCTATATGGTGATGATGAGGGCATCCTGAGCAATACCCTTCCACACCGAAAGGTCACCTGTCTACTTCCAGTAGAGATATGCAAGCGACGATTTCGTACCTGCCCCGTCTGCATGCATGATGTTGATGTATTCCGGATCTCCACCCAACATGTCGGGAATTATCTTGCAGAAAGCCTTAGGGAAAATACCTTTGTCGATGTTCTTGATAGCGTTGTGCACATCCTTCCTTGGACGCAGAAACACCACGCTGCATATACCTCTGGTTGCTCATAGCGGGTCGTGATTTTTATTAAGCCGCAGAGATATAAAAAGAATGCGAGACCTGAAAGAGTCCCGCAGCAATATCGCTCATTTCGAGTTACCACCTAACTTATTGGAACATAGGCACTTAATATCGCAAGGGTGGGCAAAATCGCCCACCCTCACATATATAACAAGCTGGATTTCAGCCACTTAAGCGACACCTAGAAATCTACCTTACACAACGGAAAATGTATTTGCCGGAAGAAACAGTACGGATTCCCTCTGAAGTTCTTCCGTTCATGGTCACAATCTTATATTCTGAAGGGATCTTAACCGTACACCTGGTACCACGAGGCACTATGACTTCAAGGACAAAAGACCTGCCGTCTGCTCTGAAAGACGAACGGATTTTCCCTGACACAGTCGGCACTGTTATGTCGCATTCAGAGATGACCGGATACGGACTCACCTCGAACTCTTTCCATCCCGGCTGCAAGGGCCTCAGTCCGCATATATTTTCTGCGATGACTGTAAGCATTCCTCCGCTCCAGGCATGATTGGTCGAGCCGCCTCCATAACCGCCCACATCCCAGCCTTCAAACAGAGTGGTATATACCGGATGGTCTATCATCGGACCGAAACGTTTCTTGAAGCGTTCCAGAGCATAATCGGCATGTCCCATCTTCACAAGTGCTTCAAGCACATATTTTTCCATATACGGACTGGCATGTTCGGCACTCTTGAAATGTTCATAAAGGGCCTCGTATCTGTCAGGAGCCGCAATCCCAGTCACTACAGCCATTGCATTGACCCTGTCGTCAGTCAATCCGGTATAGGAAGGGTGTCTGTATTCCCGGCCGTTCCAGCATTTGTCATAGGCCTTGGCTATACTTTCCTGAAGCGTTCTATATTCCGGTATATCTTCATCACAGCCGCACAGGGACGCCATATTTGCAGCGGATTCCAGCGCAAGATAATGCCACGAAGCAAGGATAAGCCTAATGTCGAAATTCTTGCCCCAGTCGCCCCATGACCAGCCGCCTTTCCTGAATGCAGTGAGACCGTCTTCATCCAAAGTCCACAGCGCCAGATAGCGTCTGACCGCCGGATACACATCCATAATTGTCTGCCGGTCAGCGGTATGCATATAATAGTACCAGAAGCCGTACGTGCCTATGGAAGCGAGCATCTGAGCCGGCAGTTCTGAAGTTCTGGCTCCGGCCGGAACCGGAGTGTATATTACTCCATCCTCACGTTGCCAGCTCACCAGCTCATATATCGCCTTGCGCGTCAAAGAATTTGCCCGAGGAGAAAGCTGATAGAAACTCTGTCCCATAAGGACCGTGACATCGCCCCACCACTGGGCCCTCTCCCTGTCAGGACAGTCGAAATATGTGTCACGCATATTTACATACAGAGTCCTCATTGCCTTGTCCCAGAAGCGGTTCACCACTGCGTCCGAACAGACGAAGCGGCCTTCCCGCTCACAATCAAAACCGGTTTCACGGTAGCCGACTGCGTTCACCGTAACCCCGGAATCCTTCGGATATATCAGTTGAAGCACCTCTCCGTTCATCCACCCAAGCGACTCATAGTCCTGAGTACCGCTTCGGGTGATATATTCACCGCAGACACCATATTCGCTGCCGCCTTTCAAGTGGTTTGTCTGCATACGGATCGGCGTACCCTCCGAAATGTCGGTCACACTGATTACAGGGGTAAACTGCATATTATAAGGAAGTCGGACTGAAAGAATCACATTCCCGTCCTGCTCCTGTCTGACATAATCGGCATATTTCACTCCGAAATCCTTCCACAGGGGTATCGGTCTGCGCACCAGATGGCCCCAAGGTTCATCGCCCCAGGCTCCGGTTTCCAAAGCCGGTTTCCACAGGTCTGAATCTGCCTTTCTGGCGTCATAGCGTATGCTTGCCTCGGAAAGGCGATAATTCGGGCGAGGATCCGTGACAGATGTGTATGCGCTGAGCCTTCTGCTCTCCCACCCGCTGTCTGTTACAAGCCCGATGGCTGGAGCATCAAGGATCAGCCCGGCCTTCCCGCTGTCCTTGTGAGAGAATCCGTCCTTGCCGAAATGCCATAGCAGAATCCTGATGGTATTGGTTCCCTTTTCAAGATATGGAGCCAGATCGATGACGTCATAATAGGTACCCTCAGGATCCGGTCCGCGCTTGAGTCCGCCTTCAAACACAGCCAGATTGCCGTTGACCCACAGCCAGTACTTGGAATCCACTGCAATCTCGGCGCACACTTCCCTTGGAACACGCTTCAGCGACACCTCTTTCCTGAACTCGATCCAGGTATTATATTCGTCGCAACCGGCACTGTCGGCGGTGATCCAATGGGCCTGCCCTGCCATCGGCGTATGCAATAAGGTCAACAGGGCGAGGGCTACAGGCCACCGCTTGAAAGATGTCCCGACGCCTTTAAAGAGATTTCTCCACTCACTTCGTTCGGTCGAAATGACAGAAGCAATGGTCGAAATGACAGAACGTTCGGTCGAAATGACAGAAGCAATGGTCGAAATGACAGAAGCAACGGTCGAAATGACAGAAAGTTCGGTCGAAATGACAGAAAGGACGGTCGAAATGACAGATAAAAATTTATATTTCATTTCAGAATACTATAACTGTCTCAGGCGCAGTTCCCTGACGTGGGCGTTATCCTTTCTGATGTTCATATTGACATCGGTATCAAGATATCTGAGAGCCACCGTATGGGTCCCCCTTGTAAGTTTCACAGTCACCGGACTGGACCATCCCGCTGCCTTCCAGTCATTCTTTCCCCTCTGAGGGAAGACGCTTACACCGACCATCTGCGCATCCACATACAAGGTGCGGGTAGAGCAATGGTTATAACCGGTAATACTGCCGTTACCGTTGCTGTAAAGCCAATCCAGGACATATTCGCCATCCTCGGGAACATCAACAGTCACGTTCACCTGCTCCCCCTTTATCTCGTCGATCTTTACATCAACAGGAACAGAGACCGTCAAAGGATAGATTTCCAAAGGCTCGCCGGCAAATCCCGCCACCCCGTTTTCATCCACAGAGGCCACCTGCCACTCACCAGCATTATCTTCCGGAAGCACAAATCTGCATTCAGAAGTCTCGGCCACCACAATGCCGTCATGAATCACCTTATATGCACACCTGCCGACAGCATTCCACACCAGCTCACCGCCCTGAACAGATACAGAAGGATATTCCGGTGCAGGGGTATATTCCTGAATATCAACAGACGACTCCGAAAAATTTCCTGTCAGTTCGATACTCACCTGATGGGTGCCGGTCAGAGATGCAGGCACAAATGCCTTCGACTGCCTGCGTCCGTCCAGACAGAATGTCTTGATACGGTTGCCCCTGCCGCTGACCTTTATATCCAGCAGCATTCCCCTATATGGAAATCCCGTCAATGAGCGCTCACCTTCGAGGGATTCAGGCACATAAGGAGAGAACCACATACCGTCCTCAGTGAGTTCCATGCCGAAGAAGGCCTTATGGAACAGCCCCATGAAACCGGACAGGCCCCAAAGCATGTTATGTGAATTCATCCGAGTCGTATACGGATTGCCTGTAGAATTGGTAAAATTCTCATAGTTTGTAGCATACAATGCGGCAGAACGCACATTTGAGCCTAACGCATGCAGCAAAGCCTTCTCATTGCCGGCCTTAGCTGCCGCCATACCGTAGTAGGATGTCACGAAAGGCCATGTCGCATTGTTATGGTAGTCAGGCTGAGAAGATATCTGAGGCCAGAATATAGCCGGTCCCCAGGCAGAGACAGGCATGGACTCCATAATCTGTCCTGCCTGGCCGGAGTCCGCCACATCCCAAAGGATTGCAAGCGACTCACCCAAAGTCTCGCTGCGTCCGGACTGGATCAGACTGTTTCTTCCATAAAGGAAACTGCCATAATAGCCCTTGTCAGACAGCCAGAAATTTTCGTTGATAGCCTTGCGAAGGTCTGCCGCCCTGCCACGATACTCCTTTGCCACGGATTTCTCGCCCAGTTCCCCGGCCATAGATGCCACCGTCTCGAACACCTTCGCATACACCACGTTGGTACCGAGGCATTCCGACATGTATATATCAGCGGGCTGCATCCACAGCGGATAACTCTGCTGACGCCAGTCGATGAACGAACTTTCTCCTCTATACAGGCCTGTCTTGGAATCATACAGAGCATGATGATCGCTTTCCAGACTCTTCAGCACCACGGAATATGCTTTCCTGAGCCACTGCATATCGCCGGTCGCCAGATAGACCTTCCACGCTGCGACAGCCCAGATGACACGGTCGCTCGAACATGGCCACGACCCGCCGGTGCCGGTATCCTGGATAATACGTCCCAGTTCATCAATCTTCACCTTCAAAGACGTCATGACATTTTCCGGAACCATATACGAAAGAGAAAGGATGGCACTATAACTGACATCCCTGGTCCATACACCGCCCCAAAGGGCTCCTGTCCTGAGAGTTCCGTCCTTTTCGATATTATTGACCATCTCGTCAACGGCGAGGTTGTACAGAGCAGTCTCCAGAGTCGAATTTCCTTTGAACACGCCATACTTTGATATGTCGTTTCTACAAGTCCACCCGAGCGGTTCTCCCTTGCGCGACAGAGCATTGGTCGCTATGGACATTCCGGTCGGAGCATATGCCGTCAGAGTGTCAGATGACACCCTTTCTTCAGACCAGACATATTCAGATGTACCATAGACTTCACGTTGCAGAATGACAGGAAACACAGTAAGTCTCAACAATGTTCCGCCATATGGGACCAGATCAATATGACTGACCCCGTTTCCCATCACTACGACTTCATCCGGAGCAGGAACTTTTGGGGTGTACCGGCCCTCGTCAAGATTCCATGCTATGCTCTTGACAGGAATTCTTACAACATCTTTTTCAGGAACATATACAAGTTCAGGTTCCTGCGTCATATCAACCGCATAGTTCCATTGGCCGGAAGGTTCAATACCCAGACATTTAAATGTTGTATCCCCTGGCATCTTACCATTCATGTTCGGATATATCGTCTTATCTTCAGTTATCGTCTGAGGTATCGGATAAGCATAAAGAAGGGGGCCCCTCTGTACATATACAGCAGTCACATCATCAACCTCCTCATCTTTACATTCGGCGTTTTCATTCCGGACTGAAGCAGGCTCTACACCACCCCTTTTCTTAAAATAGCTTTCAGCCACCGTATCATAAGCATTGCACCCATGCCCGAGTCGCTTCAAGACGGGCTTCATCGGAAGGACTAGTTCAAAAAGGACTTCCTTGCCATCAATATCCACTTCCAACTTATTGAAAGCGTCTTTTTTCAAATTTTCAGAACGAATCGATCTGCCATTCAATTCTGCAGAGGCATTGTCTGCCCAATCGGGAACACGGAAATAAAAGTTCAATGTAGTCTTTTTATCAGACTTGAACCTGAATATGATTCTATCTGAATATGGATAGGATGTATCCTCTACAATATTGACAAGCGCACCATCAGTCATCTTGAGTGACACTTCAGACGGGCCGTACAAGGTGGAGGCTATACCATCTTCTCCACTTTCCATCCACATGCGGGCAGCATAATTAGGCATGAAACGATGCACATTGCCGGCACAGCATTCCGTCTGATGTGTAGGTCTGTATGCCATCCATGTGCTTCCATGAAAGAATCCGTTATGGTTTGAGTCTCCCGTAACTCTGAACTGATTGACTGATGAGAAATACTGCAAAGCCTTGAAATCCTTTGTAACCGCACCCATTCCTGCATTGAAAATGGCCTTCTCTATGCGGTCCGCCCAAACAGGATCGCCTGTAATCTGCAGAAAATAGCCCATAGTCCATGTAAGATCTGTAATATCGCATGTTTCATGACTGTTTATGATATTCCCGTTACCCAAAAGTGCCTCAGCCGAAGATGGGATACCATCTGGGAGCATGTGATCACGCTCCATCACCTCATATGCATTGAGTGCAGCATCAAGATAATAACTGTTTCCTGTATAGGAGTATAGCAACAACGGCAGCTTCAATTCCTCACAGAAAGTAACACCATGCATGAATGGAGTCCGATCGGAAAAACACGCTTCAGGAGTCAGATCCGAGAATTTTCCTCTATTCCATGCCTGTTCGCATCGTTCCAGCAACTCTTTATTTCCGGTCTTACCGTAAGTCCACAGCATACCCTCTATGCTCACGATGTTTCTCCACTTTTCCAGTTCATCAGTCGTATAACTCAGATAATGTCTTTCAAGTATCTTCGGTATATTTTCGTCTTCTGTCCTATCGTAATATGCCTTTATTGCACGCCAGAAGACAGCCATCGGCCACATTGAGGCGCTCTTGAAAGTAGAGTGAGGAAGTCGGCCGGTAGAATCCGGATTTTGAAGTGTATATTTTATACCTGCCTCTGCAGCCGCAGCGAGTTCGGCATCATCCAGCAGATAAGACAACCTTAAAAGTCCATCTGTGTAATAAGCAGTCTGCTCATATCGCCACCAATCCGATCCATAGGACGTCGTATTGCGCACGATTTCACCATCCCATAGATTACTATCGTAGGGATATGACATGCTTTCAGGATGACCAGTCAT
>JAZSEQ010000006.1:0-23072 GCA_045531765.1 Candidatus Cryptobacteroides sp.
TCAAGAATCATCGTCGAGCTGCAGAAAAGAAAGCAGGACAGCTATGCAGAGAGAATGCTTTACTATTCGATGCATCAGGTCCTCAAACAGGTTGAGGCAGGGACCAGCAGTTTCGATTTCTGTCCTATATATGTCATCAGCATTCTGAACTTTACGATTGACCAGAATAATGGTGTCAATGCAGTGAAGACGGTATACAGGTTGTTGGAAGAACAGCACGGGACTCTCCTGACAGATAGATTGACATACATCTTCATAGAACTGCCAAAGTTCCTGAAGACTGCTGAGGAGCTGGATGATGACATATTGGAAGGTATGTACTTTTGCCTGAAAAACATGTCGAAACTCCAAGAAAGACCCGACGCATTAAAGCACGGAGTCTTCGATACAATATTCGGAATCGGCGAACTGCTGGAGATGGATGAAGTAACACGTTATAAAATTCTTGAGAATATGACAACAGAAAGAGACTTGAAGAATCAGTTTGATTATGCTCGCAAAGAAGGTCTCTCCATAGGACTAGCTGAAGGACGGGCAGAAGGACTCGCTGAAGGACTCGCTGAAGGACGGGCTGAAGGACGAGCTGAAGGACGGGCTGAAGGCGATCAGGATAGAGCAATAAAGGTCGCAAAGGGAATGCTTGCGGACGGGATTCCGATCGACAAGATTTCCAAGTATACGGAACTCTCTGTGGATCAGATCGAGGCCTTGATGGCTTGACCTTAGTCAAAACTCCGGCCATGACGGGGAAAGGCAGGTTTCAAGACACATGCGAATCAAAAAAGTCAGCCCACCGAGGACTGACTTTTTTTGTTGATCTGATGAGATGTTTAGCGAAGGCGGAGGCCGGTCATGCTCTTCATCATTGCTCCTGAATTTGCCGGTACGCGTCTGGCCGCTGACCGTGTCTCTACCGGATTCATTTCCGCTATGCCGCGGAATGTCGGGAGATTCTCGGTCTCAGTGAAGCACATATACTTTCCGCCGACCTCTGCCGCATAGAACATAGACATGAATTTAGGGTAGTTTGGCTGGTTCACACCATATCTGACGAGAGCGCGCTGTCCGCCCTCAAGGACTCCTGCTATGGCAATTCCATAGTTTCCATCAATCACCGTGTAGTAATTGTCATCAGTGTCTCCGCCGAGGAAATACATGTTTGCAGTCACATCATACTCCTCAAGGTAGTAATTTTCCTGGACAAGCTGGGCATAGAACGTCAGGTCATTACGCTCCTCGCTGTACTCGACGTCCACCGGTATGTCCTCGAAACCTTCCCATCCATACATCCAGAACGATCTGTTGGCCACGTGTCTGCTCAGAGTCACAGTGAATTCCACATCGTTCTCTCCGACGATGGTCCAGTCTCCGATCCATGACTTGTACTGCTCTGTAGGGATGGCTTCCTTCACCTCGAATACATCTGAAACGGCATAGAGACCACTCACCTTTCCTTCCGGAGTAATACCTAAGGCTACAGCCATATAGTAACCCGGATAGAGGTCGAAGGCATCCGAAGCCGTGCCGGAATAAAGAGCATCACCGACAGTGTACGACGTTCCGTAATAGTCGTTGAATTCGTCCACATACGCAACAAGATCCTCGGCAAACAGGACTGCCATGTCATAAAGGTCGTCGAGGTTCCACAGGCTTGCGTACACTATAGTGATGGCGTATGTATTGCGGTCGGTGCTGTTGACTGTCACCACGTGATCATAATCCTCTCCGTTCACAACTCCCTCGCCGACATAGTTCACCGTCCATGCCTTATTTACCTTCATTCCGTCCACTTCAGGATTGCCCGGGGTCTGGCCGCCATCGCCGGGGCCGCTTCCCGTGCCGTCCACCTTGGTCTCGAACTCCACTGATGCGGAACATCCGTATACCTTGCCGTCAGCTGAAAGACCAAAAGCTATGTACTTATATGATGTTCCGGGCTGGAGTTCCTTCAGCACCGTCACATAGCTTTTGGACTTGCGGAGACCTTCTGAAGAATCTCCGTTCATATAGGCCTCAGCAGCCATTTCAATAAGTTCTTCCTCATCTGCAGCCACGTCCTGGGTCAGAAAGCCATACCAGGTGTCGTTTTTGTTTCCGTTGTGGGTCACCTTTATCTTTGCAGAAGTGTAGGTTATATCCTCGACATCGACAGCAAGCTCCAGAGCTTCATTCAGCTGCGGTCCCTGTTCCTCACCCTGCGGATCCTTTCCGCACGCAAAGGCAGCCATGACCGCCATCGCGGCCAGGACTGTCTTGAGTGTTGTTTTGTGTGATTTCATGGGGTATTATTTTATCTGCTTCTTGTAGATGCAGAGCTGGTTTCCATCTAAAGTAGCTCCCTCTGCATCCAACTTAAATGCAGTAAAGTTTGTTCCTGTCTTACTGTTGAATTTAATAATTCTTGGATAGGTACTCTGCAATGTTGCATCACCTGTCTCAGAATCTATTGTTACAGCATATGATGTGGAACTGTTTGCACCGCTGCTTGCTGCACGACCTTTAAGACCGGACGATGGTGCATTGATATAATAATTCACATCTTTATGAGTAAACTGGAAAGCAAACTCTCCGTCATTCAAACCAGCTTTAAGAGTCAGGAGCATCACACCTTTTTCCTCTGCGTCATAGATTACATTTCCTGTCTTCTCAATGTCTACGGCAGGAATTGTTGAAACTCCTGTAGCGGATGATGAACTTGCAAGGCAACCTAAAGCCTTTGCACTCTTCAGAGCAACGAGAATAACCTCGTCACCGATTGCCAGTGTTGAAGCATCCGTAACTAGTTCGTAGCCAAGTTTGTTGGCTGGATTGATACCCTGCTGAACAGTCACAACAACCGATGTCATGCCATAAGAGAATGTAACTTCAGCCTCACGAGCCTCAGATGATGTGTTCTCTGAAGCAAAAGTCACCGTTGCCTGATTACCTCCATTATATGAAAGCTCTGCAAAGTCGTTCTCTGTCATTACAGCTGTAACAGCCTCAGGAAGGACGATGCTACCATTGTTCTTCGTTGTAACTTCAATCGCTACTGATCCACCAGTATATTCCGCAGCAACACCAGCAGAAGCCTTAAGTCCGTAGTGTCCCTTGTAAATCGAATGATATGCGCTGCTGCCGCCCTTGCCCTTAGTGGAAGAGGTTACGACTGTAGTAACAGTTACCACATCGCCGACTTCTAGACCTATCGAGTCGTCACCATAAACCTTGGTACCTGCATCGGTATAAAGATATGTAACAGTTGCGACATTTGTACCGTCGGTAAGTTTGAATGTACCGCTGCTTGAAGATGTCATCTCAGTAATCCTACCGGTAATCTTATAAGCCACATTCACATCCTGACCCTTAGTCATGAACTCAGCAATAGTAATCTCCTCAGGTGCTCCCTTCTGAAGAACGTTGAATGTCCATGAAAGGCTTTTCTGACCTTCGAGAGTAGCTGTGATTGTCACAGTTGTCTCACGTTTTACACCTGTGTTTGCCTCTGCTGTGTAAGTAAGGCAATTCTTGGTTGCATCGTAAGCAACGTTCAGCCACTCAGCGTTTGTAGACGGTGTAATGGTCCAGCTACCTACATAGTGGAATACTACCTCGCTGATAGGAGTTGCTTCTGTAGCGCCTTCCTCGGCAATTACAACTGACTCATCAGAGTCTGGAACTGTTACAGTTGCATCTACAACAGGGATAGTACCCACTGTACCTTCAAGTCTGTAAATACAAACATCCTTATATACAGAGCTTTCATTCTGGTTGCTAGTAAAATAACCGTTTGAATTATATCGCAAAAGGTTACCTTTATATGCTCCTTCTGTATTGGTTATAGTAGCCGCTGTTGTCGCACCATCAATGGTGATTTTAAACGATGTGTTAACGTCGCAATATACCTGATTGATAAGGTAAGTAGAACCTGTAGTATTGGAAACAAGGAACTTACCACGTGCCTCATCATAGAAAGAGAATGTTCCGTCTACGGTACCTGTAACCAAAGTCAACTGCTGAAGATCTTCACCTCCGATAAGATAATTGTCGATCTTGGTGATATCTGCAAGACCGCGTTTAGCAGAAGTCGAGGTCTCAGAAGCATTGCTATATAGCTTTGTACTCAATGCCTTGTCATAATCCTTAGCTACAATCGCCACAACATCCCCCTCCTTAAGAGTAGAAGCATCCTTTACGAGGACCCACTTGTCGATTGGCGCAACACCCTTCATGTCCACACCAAGAAGTGTCACCATACCCTTCTTGAAGTCGAGGGCCTTGTCTGCTGGGATGGTGCCTTTCTTTATGTAGAGTTTCTTGTTTGTGAGGACTGTAACGGTGTAGGCATCGCCTGCCTCGAGAGTTGTCGGGAGGACGGTGAAGTATACGTCAGTTGATGAAGTTGTGTTTACTGTCACGTTATCTACGCCTTCTGCCACTGTAAACTTATGTGGATCAGCGAGGTTCGCAGTTACGGTTCCTGCGAGCTTTTTCCCCTCTGCTGTGAAGATCACCTGCTCGACCTCGTCGCCAGACTCAAGTGTAAAGTTCTTGAGAGTCATCTTGACTACGGCTGCCATGCGGGTGAAGCTTACCATCTGAGCCCCTGTAGGCGGCTCTGGATTTTTCAATATCGTTGAAACCATAAGGTCGGCAGCAGGATCATATGATCCGGTTGCCATTGTCTGCTCAGCAGGGAGGCTGAGTGTAGCAGCAGCAAGACTTTCAGCACCTACATAACCGCTTGCAGGATAAATGGTAACATACTGGTAAATGGTAGCACCCTTGACATAAGAACCTGCACCGAATGTCGCTGTGATCTTTGCCTTTCCGTCCACTTTTTCGTATTCCACAGAACTCGCCTTTGTAGGAGTACTGCTATTCTTCTGCTCGAGAACTGCAAATGTCTCTGATTCATCCCAAGAGAATAAAGGTGTTTCGTCGTCTGATGTATCTACCGATGTCTTTGTGTCAGGAGTACCTGCCACGAAAGTGACCTGAACTGTGTCGCCATTTACAGGAAGGCTCTCCTGGATTTCTTTCTGACATGCTGTGAATCCCATTGCAGCTGCTGCAACAAGGATAAAACTCTTTACTATCTTTTTCATCACAGATTCAATTTAAGAGTTAAAGATCAAAATCAGGAATATTGTAACCGGAGTCCTGGCCTGGTTCTCCCGGATCGCCATAGGATCCTGACAACACACACTGCTCGACCTGCATCTCTGTCACCACCATGCAGGGAGCTTCATAAGCATCATTCAGTTTTTTCATAATCTATTAGTATTTAAATTATTCTTTCACACATCTTACAGGTGCCGCAAAGCACTTTGCTCCATAGGAATACCAGGCAGCGGCCTCAGCTGCATCCAGGATAGGATATATTCCGTAATAGACCTCGTTGAACGCGACAAAGAGGGTCGCGGCCTTGCCGAAGCCGTTGGCTCCGCTGCCGAAGGTCTCGGCTGTCCAGTAGAGCATCTTCTCGCTGGTCTCACCTATGAGGCCTGACACGTCCAGGTTGCCGGTGCTTGGGAAATAGTCGCCGTTCCCGCCCTTCCAGGTCCATCCATAGGCATTACGCTCCCACTCCCTGTCCACGTATGTGCAGGCATATCCATCCTCGATATCGTCGAATGCTCCGCGAGGCGGAACCGCATAGCCCGGAGGGCAAGGGTCGAAGATAGTCTTGTAGTCCGTTCCTTTCACGGCATAGCCCCAGAGGTCGGACTGCGACTGCTGCAGCGAGCCGTTCTTGCCGACAAGGTCCTGCTGGAGGTACCAGTCGAAGACGTATTCGCCGATAGGAATGTCGGTACGGCATCCCAGGAAAGTCGTTGGGTTCTGGACCGCGTACTCAATGTTTCCCGGAGCCTTGAGCGCCACTGGAGCCACACCGAGATATTCCCAGGAAAGACTTCCGTCACCTGTCTGGGTGTTATTGACATTGAGGACGATACGCGCCTGCTCTATCTGAGCCTGGATCGCATAGTATTCTTCCTCTGTCTCAAGAAGGTTGCCTTCTTCATCATATGTATGGAAAGGCACCTCGCGGTATGCCGCCGGTGAAGGCAGGAACGGATCCTTGCGGCCCCACTGGTAGAGCATGCCCCTGTTGGCTATGTCTTCCGGATCATTGTTGAGTGCGCCAAGATTGCGGTCCATCCACTCAAGACCATTGCCCTTCGATGTCTTCACAGGCTCGTCAGACACCCATATATGCCAGCTCCAAAGAATCTCGCCGGATGCATCACGGACGCACAGGACAGCATTTCCCTGAATGTCTCCCGTGGTGAAATACACAGCTTTATCATCAGGAGAATACACCGGATCGCCGCTGATGATCTTGGTGCTGCGTGTCTTGTCGGAATCATAGGTAGCCTCCCATGCGAGGTCTGCATATGCAGCACCATTGATTTCCAGCCCGTTATAGCCGTCATAGAGAGTATTGCCGTCATCGCCTCCGTTACCCTTGACGGAAGCATCGAAACTGTATGATCCTCCGGTGGGGGCAATATAGCAGTTCGCCGTGCCTTGAGCTGAAAGGTCTGTCGTAGAGTATCCTTTCTGAAGGACCTTGAAGCGTGCCTTTGCCACATCCGGCTTGACTCCGGCTATGACATCCACAACAGCCATACGGCTTTGCGGATCAACGTTTTCATCCACAAAGAACGTAAGGGAATTTTCCTCTATGCTGATGTCCAGCCAGTCCGCTTCACAATGTATATCCCATTCATCACGGTTGGTGGCCACGAAAACAGTCTTTTCACCACCATCCTCAGATATGACGGCCGAAAGCGAAGACAGCTTGACAGAAGCGAAATCCGGATCTGGGTAAAGGACTTCTGTGGACTGGTTGCAGGCGGCCAGGAGGAGGGTGAATGGCAGTATGTATTGTATGTTTTTCATTGTCGTTTATTTAGATCCCCGATCAGGTCGGGGATGACGGTTGAACAAAATCGGGATGACGGTTGGATCATTTCCAATCTGAAGGCATCTCGTTGTAGTCGGTCAGGCCTGTGCAGCCGGCAAAACATTTCGTGTGAGCCGAGGATGATGACGGAACTATCGGGAAGTCATCTCCCTTCACGCGCTCATATAGGTGGACCTTTTGGTCGCCGATCATCGTATACGGAGACTCTCCGGTGAGGGACGAGCATCCGTCAAAACAATTGTCTATGTAGTTGATGCGTCTTACGGTATCGAAAAGACCTGCAGGAAGGTTCCTGAGCGAAGAGCAGTTCATGAAGCACTCGGCGAAGGTTATGGCTGAGGTCTTGGTGCCGACAGCGCTGAAAAGATCCTCCGGAACGCTCTCCAAAGAGGTACACTCGGCAAAAGCTGCCTCAAATGATGTGACGGCAGGAAGCCCTGCAAACAGACCGGATGGCAAGGTTTTCAATGAAGAGCACTCAGCAAACAAGTCCTTCAGCGACGTCACCTTCTCAGCTGCAGGCATCAGGTCAGCCGGCACTGTTTCCAATGACGAGCATCCGCAGAATGTGCCCTGGAAGCCCGCTGCAAGCGTATTCTTGGCAAAGAGACCTGCAGGGAGCGTCTTAAGAGACGAGCAGCTTACGAAGGTCGCCGTGAACTTTGTCTTCGAGCCGGCCAATGCGTCGAAGAGCCCCTCCGGGAGTTCTTCCAATGCAGTGCAGTTCTCAAATGCATATGCGAGAGAACTTACCGAAGTCGACTCCGGGAATATCGGTCCTTCTATCTTCTTGAGTGAAGCGCAGTTGCTGAAAAGCTCCTCGAATCCGGTTGATACAGATGTGTTATTTGCAAAGAGCCCTGCCGGAATAGTTTCGATTCCGGAGCCGTTGAACATGTTCTTGAATCCCGGAGAGGTCACCTTTGTGAAGGTCTTGAACAAGCCTGCGGGGACGGTCTTGAGGTTCTTGCAGTTGGCCAGCATATATGTGAAATCCGCGGACGAATAGTCCCTTGCATCCGCAAAAAGGTCCTCAGGAATGCTTTCAAGAGCAGAATTCTCAAATGTATAGACAAACTCGTACGCCAGCGTCAGGCCACCGAAAAGTCCAGAAGGAATCTGTCTGAGCGAAGTACAGTCTGCAAAGCAGTATCTGAACGACTTTGCAGAGGTAAGTCCGTCAAAGACACCCGGCTCGATCTCGGTGAGAGAAGCACAGCCCTGGAAGACGGCTCCGATGGTCTTCGCACCGCTCAATCCCTCGAATATGCCTTTCTGAAGGCGTCTTACACCTGTCTTATAGAATATATACTCGAGATTGGTAACAGCGCTATTATTCCTGAACAGCCCTGATGGAATCTCCGTTACAGAATCACATCCGGCAAACATATACTTTATATCCAAAGCACTCGTTGCATTTGCCATCAGCAGGACAGGGATTGACTCGAGGTTCACGCATGCCGAGAAGGCTCCGGTAAATATGGTTGCAGCAGACTGCGATGCAAAGATATTCTCTGGAATAGATGATATTGCAGTGGCGCCGAACACATGATCCATCTGCTTGACAGCCGGACATTTGGCGAACAATCCGCCAGGAATTGAAGTCAGCTTTCCGTTGGAGATGATATCCTTGATTTCAGAAAAGTTAGGCAGAGTATCGCTAGTATCAATAATACCTGATCCTGTGGCGTAGAACGTGTATGAGAAATCTTCCGCAGCCACGCAGTTGTCAAAGAGATTTTCCGGTATAGATGCAATGGAAGCCGAATGACTGAAACATTGCTCAAAGTTCTTCGCTACTGTCGCATGCCTGAACAATCCCGACGGAATCTCCTCCAGAGACTCACAACATGAGAAAGCTCCAAGGAAGGACTTCACAGAAGCAAAAGAGCCAGCCACATCATTAGGAATAGACTTCAGTTCCACACATCCCAGACACATATCTTTAAGGGTAGTATAACCCATCTTACCCCATGATATAATGCTCTGGAGTTCATAGCTTATGGCATTATCCACACCGAATTCAAGAGATTTTGCTTCTCCTGTCATCTCAAGAGTATATCTTCCCGGCTTCTTATAGACATGAGTAGGTCTGCGGCTGTCGAATGTCTCCTTCGGCGAGCCGTCGCCCCAGTCCACTGTCACGCTGCCGCCTGTCGATGTGGTGATCACAGGAGCACCCACAAGATAGAAGTCGGGCTCCGAGATAAGCACTTCATATATAAGTTCTTCCGTATCAGGACCAATCTGACGCACATTGACGGAAGCCTCGGCACTATTGTCTTCGTCTCCCACCACAACCTTGAAAGTACCTTTACGTTCATTGCCTCCTATGTTGGACAGGATATTTACAACCACATTACTTCCTTCACGTTTTACCTTGAACCAGTCACTTTCCTCCACGACCACGTTCCAGTCCAATTCAGGATTGGAATCCACAACCACTGTCTTGGTGTCACCTTCATCGTCCGTAGCGACATTATGCGTGCTGAGGATCACGAAGGCATCACCGTCCTGGCTTACGGTCAGATAATCCTTGTCTATATTTTCTCCATGGCCCGAAACCACTTCAATCTCCACTATCCTCTGAGCCGTAGCCACGTTATCGTCTGCTCTGAGTCTTAACGAGTTGCCTTCCTTCTCTATGAGAAGCCAGCTGCATGTGCAGTTAAAATCCCATTCTTCCTGATTCGTCTCAATAGCGACAGAATTCACGAGTCCTGTGTGAGCCTTTACTCGCAGATTATTCTGAGCAAGGGAGATTTCCGGCACACCTGCGTGATTCTGAGTCACATTCAGGGTCACCGACACAGCCTTCTCGCCTTCTCCAGCAGTCACGACCACCGTTGCAGAACCTGACTTATCGGATAAATTCCTGCCAGCCTCAAGATATAGGAAATAATCGTCTGCGCTCACCTCCAGCCAGTCTTCGCCACTGGTCTGATATGTCCACTCATCCTGGTTGGTCAGCACATCTATTGCCAGAGAGCCTCCTTTTGTCTTGAACAGGACATTACCCGAAAGCCCGTCCTGAGCCATCTCGAGCATCCTGCTTTCTGACGACACTTCCAAAGTCACTCTTCCCTCAGACACAGGAGGTTCCACAGACTGAGGCTCCTGCTCGCATGACAATGCAGCAAGACATAATATCAATATTATATATAATCGCTTCATCATACGTCAGGTTATAGGGATTGTTTTATAAAGGATATCGGTCCCATAGGGAACATTGTAGGACGGGATCTCGATCCGAGAGCCACCTTATTGCCGCTGTCATTATATGTCCAGAGGCCAAAGCCGACATATTTCCAGCCGTCTACCGTAGGAAGGTCAAGGGAAATTGAGGTGTAGTCCTCCGAAGGCACACCATCCACCTCGAGTGAAGCATACGAGAACTTAGTATCGCTTACAAGAGTAAGATAAAGGAACACGTCGTATGAAAAGACAGTCCATCCGAAAGGAATCACAATGTTGCCGGTTTCCTTGTCATAGCGGACCTCGAGCTCTGTATCAGGATACAGAAAGTCCTTCATAATGAGGGTCTTTCCATATTCTCCCTGCTCCATATTGAAAATCAGGTAATAATCGGTCTGATTAGGATTATAGTCAAGATTGTTAAGGGAACCGTTAGGAGAATAATACCATTTGGACGCAGTGATTTCCCACTGACCGAGCAGTTTGAAATACGGATTCTCCGCGCGCGTGCCCTGCGTGATTACTATCTCATGTATTTCCTCCTGCTCTCCGTGCCCTACATACATTGTAAGAATTGCAGAACGCTGCCTATCTGTGCCATTGGGTTTGCAGAGAATAATCATTCTGTCATTATACACCTCATGAATCACGGTAAGCCAATCGGCATCATACCCGACAGTCCAGTCAGAATTCGACTTTACGGTAAAAGTGAGTTCGCCTCCTTCAGAATCAAAGAAAGAATCCTCGGCAGTCGTTGAAAAGGCCAGTTCAGGAGCGGCTTCCTGATATATCGCGACTTCGTAAGGCTTGAATCTGCCATCTGGACTTGAAATCACAATCGAAGACTGACGGGATGAGACCGAATAATTAGGCTGGACCGTAATCATCACTCCATCCGACATCTCCTCATAAGAGAACCAGTATTCAGGCTCATCACAACTGACCTCCCATGACTCGTCCTCAGGAAACGGGGTTACCTTTAACACCTTGGTTGCTCCCTCCATATCAAAAACGACGCTGCTCTCTGACAACGTCAGCTGGTACATGATGGTCGGATCGTCTTCACTGCATGAAAAAAGAGAAGCACAGAAAGAGACTATCATCACGCAGCGTAAGAATCTATAAAACAAGCGCATACGAATAGAATACCCAATAATTAGCCGGCAAAGTAAAGGATTTTTATTTTATAATGCAAAAGCATGTAAAATGCTACTGATTATAGTTTTATGTGGATTTTTATTATTGGATTTCAATTTATAAGCAACATCCCTATTTATGGTTATTTTAACAAACGATAATCACGCAATAATTTAAAAACAATAAAACAAAAAGGTGGGTGACCAAACGGTTCACCGTCAGTCACCCACCTGTAAATCAGATATTTCAGATAATCCTAGTATCCAGGATTCTGCTTATTCTCGAGCTTGTGGTTTGCCTGAAGCTCTGTAAGAGGAATCGGGAAGAGTTCGTGCTTGCCTTTCTGGAAATTGGTTCCTGCAACATACTTGCCTTTCAGTGTTGAATCCATATTGGTCTCGAACAGAACAAGTGCGTCACCAAGAACGTTCCAACGGATAAGGTCAAACTTTCTCTGGCCTTCGAAAGCGAGTTCAAAACCGCGCTCCCAGTAAAGGATTGTACGGATCTTTCCCTGGTCATCTGCATCAGAGATGAAGTCAAGGTCATATACCTTCGGAGCCTTCATCAGAGAAACATAGTTTCCGGCAAGAGCGATCTCTGTCGCACCTGCACGTGCACGTACGAGATTGATAAGCTCAAGAGCCTTGCTGGTGTTACCAGTCTCATTGTAAGCCTCTGCAGCCATAAGGACAGCATCAGCATAGCGGAGAGGACAGTAGTTTGTGGAAACGTTATTAGGATTCACGAATCCAAGAGGCATCCACTCCCTGCGCCATTTTCCAGGATACCACTTATCAACAGAATTCTCTTTCTTCGCATGAGCTCCGTTCTTCCACTGATACATATATGTGCAGACCATTACATCTCTACGAACGTCTGTATCTTCGAAGAAATCCTTCCATGCAGGCATAACTCGGAAGAATGCATTTGCTCTACCCATTACGCCAGAATTTCCAGCGGCAGCATCTGGAGCAGCCACTTCCGGACCATTCCATGTTCCCCATACACCTTCATTGTCAGCAAAAGACTCTCCCATCGGTTCGAATCCTATTTCCCAAAGGCTTTCCTTAGAATTGAGGGCACGGCTATAATCCGAATAGCCCTTGAAGAGCTCCACAAAACCGTCGTCATAGAAACCGTGGTATCCCTCCTCGGTAAGTTCTTCCCATTCTGTGATAACAGCATCGAAATATGTCTTGCGTGTCGCATCATCCGGACGGGTCATCGTACCGTCCATCTGGAGGCTGTAACCGGCTCTCTGAAGAAGAACTCTCATCATGAGGCCGTGAGCTGCACCCTTAGAAGGAGTCTCAGGCGAAAGACCGTTGCCAGACTTGAGGTTTGCCTTTGCAAACGTGAGGTCATCTATGATTGAATCATAGATTTCCTCCCTTGGGGTACGAGCCTGGAAAGCATCTTCATAACCGCTTGAATAAGTAGTCTTGTATGGAGCGTCTCCCCAATACTTGATAAGGTCGAAAGCGAGGAAAGCCCTGAGGAACTTAGCCTCTGCTACAAGGGCCTTGAGCTCAGCATCGTCAGCATAACCTGGCATTCCCTCAATACCTGCGATTGCAAAACTTGCACGATCGATTCCATTATACTTATGCATCCAGATTTGTGTAAGCCAGTTGTTAGTTGAAGTCACCGTATAGTGTGAGATGTCACGACGGGTACCGTCACTTGCTGTTCCATTTATATAATATGTATCATCGGAACTTGGAAGAGCCATTTCCCACTGGCCATAGTGCTGAGTCTCCGAGAGGACATCATAGATACCCATAACAGCCATCTTTGCCTTCGTATATGAGTTGAAATATGTATCCTTCTCATAAAACGAAGTCGGCTTTTCTGTAAGATCGCAGGACGCTGTCACTGCAATCAATGCGCAAAGCGCCAAAAATTTATACTGTTTCATTGTTGTCATTCTTTAGAAAGCTACGTTTACACCGAATACCACTGAACGGCTTCTTGGATATCCACCGAAGTCCACACCCGGAGTAAGACCGTTGCCGAAGGTAGATACTTCCGGATCAAAACCCGTATACTTCGTAAATGTGTAAAGATTATTACCCGTCACATACAGACGGAGGCTTTCAAGACCTATCTTCTCCATCCACTTTCTTGGGAATGTGTAGCCGAGAGTAACATTGCTGATCTTAAGGTAAGAAGCATCCTCCACACCCCATGAGTGAATATATGTGTCAGCCTCCTCGAGGTCATGGAGACATGCTACAGTCTTACCTGCATTCATTGCAGCAAGCTCCTCAGGATCTGTAACGAAGTTACCCTCATCGTTCACGAGAGTCCAACGGTTCTGTGAATCGACAGCAGAAAGAACGCTATATTTCAGCTTACCAGCCCTTGAGTTCGTAAGCTTAGTCGCGTTGAGAACATCATTGCCAAGGCTGTAAGTGAGATAAATGCTGAGATCGAAGCCCTTATAAGTAAAGGTATTGTTGAAACCTCCGTAAAGGATAGGATTTGCATTTCCGATAACGGTCTTATCGCTTTCTGTGATCTGATTATCCTCACTGCCATCAACATTCTTGAATTTCCACATACCAGGCTTTACATCTTCCTTTTTACCCAAGAAAGGTACACCGTCCTTCAGAGTGTATGCTCCTGTAGCAGCATCGTAATTGAAGTCAGATACCTGATATATACCGTCTGTAACATAACCATAGAACTGGCCAAGAGGCTGACCCACACCAATCTTATGGGTATTCTGGCTATATCCGAATGATGCTTCCCAGAGCTGTACTTCCTCACCTGTAAGCTTGTTTACCTTATTCTGGTTGTGAGAAAGGGTGAGAGCAGTCTGCCAAGAGAAGTCTCTTGTGTCGATGTTGATAGAGCTGATGGTCAGGTCTATACCCGTATTCTGAGTCTCACCGGCATTGATGATCATCGAGGTGTAACCTGAAGATGTAGGCAGTTTGGCATTCAGAAGAAGGTTGCTGCTTCGGTTCACATAGAATTCAGGAGCGATTGTGAGTCTCTGGTCGAAGAAGCCCATATCAAGTCCTACGTTGAAAGTCTTGTTGGCTTCCCACATAAGGTTTGGATTAGGAATCTGGCTCGCAACATAACCAGGGGTAGAACCATTGCCCTGAACCGAGGTTACGGAAGAAAGCACGGCAAGTGAACCGTAGTTACCGATTCTGTTGTTACCGGCCATACCGTATCCGGCCCTTAGCTTGAGGTCTGAGAAGATGCCGAGATCCTTGATGAAGTCTTCCTCGCTTGCACGCCATGCCGCACTCACTGCAGGGAAGTAACCCCACTTGTTGTTGGCTCCGAACTTGGACGAACCGTCGGCACGGAGGGAAGCAGTGAAGAGATACTTGTCAGCAATGTTGTAGTTGATACGGCCGAAGAATGAAAGGAGAATATCATTGAAAGACTCGCTTGACTCGACGGTACCAGGAGTACCGAGAGACATATCAGCCAGACCGATCTCGTCATTAGGGAAGTTGTTTGCAGAAGCCTTGAAGGTCCTTGTCCATGAGTTCACATACTCGTGACCGAGCATTGCCGTGAAGTTATGGATGCCTTTCTCGAAGTTGTAGCTGAGGACATTGGATGTCTGGAATGTACCGTAATCCCTGTACTCGATGCTGCCGTTGATGCTTGAACGGCTTGCCATCACGGATTCCTCTCCGTAGAATATATCGTTTCTACGGGTCTGGTACCTCATACCTGTGGTGTTGGTGAAGGTAAGGCCTTTTGCAAGAGTGATCACAGCACCTGCATTTGCATTGAATGTCCTGAACTCACGATCCTTGGTCTCCTCTCTTGCAGACACGAGAGGGTTGCGCATAACATTACCGGAGTCATCGATCATAGGGTCCACCACGTGTCCGATAAGTTCTTCGTTAGTACCCTTTATACCCATTGTAGGACGATACTGGAGAATGTGCTGCATCTTGTTGAAGCGGTCACCGTTCTCTGAAGTTCCCATACCGTAGACCTTCCTCTGGTCGAAGTTGATGTTGGCAGTAAGCTTCAGCCAATCCTTGACCTCACTCTTGAGGTTGAGGGAGATGTTGTGCTTCTGATTTCCGCTGTAAACCATAGCACCTTCTTCATCGAAATAAGAGTATGACAACTTGTAGCCGAGTTTCTTGTTACCACCCTGTACGCCGACTCTGTAGTTCTGGGTGACAGCAGTTCTACCGAGGGTTTCCTCCTGCCAGTTCACGCCTTCTACACCAAGATAGTTCTTGTCGATGTCGGCATATGCTCCATAATTCTCTTCAAAAACCTGAAGAGCCTCATTCCATGCATCAGTGCCTGCCTCCAACGTATATAGATTGCGCTCATAATCAAGCTTGACATATTCATATGGAGAAAGCACATCCAGAGTCTTGGCAATCTTCTTCACACCCACATATGCATCGAAAGTGACAGTAGCCTTTCCACCTTTCTTTCCACCCTGCTTGGTTGTGATCACAACGACACCGTTAGCACCACGGGCACCATAGATGGCTGTTGCAGATGCATCCTTCATCACGTCGATAGACTCGATGTCAGCAGGATCGAGAGCCGACATGCCGTCCTCCGATGGGAAACCGTCAATGATATAGAGAGGTTCGTTGCTCTGGGTGATGGAGATACCTCCGCGCACACGGATGGAAACCGAAGCACCTGGCTCACCTTCAGCCTGAGTCACGAGCACACCGGCAAGACGTCCTGAGAGAGCCTGGCCGACATCGCTTACAGGCACTTTGGAAATATCGGCAGTGCTTACTGAAGAAACCGAACCGGTCAGGTCCTTACGTTTGATTGTAGCGTAACCGATGGACACAGCCTCATCGAGATACTCAGTGCTGACTTCCAGTACGGCATCCACGACAGCGCGGCCATCAACCGCTACTTCCTTTGTCTCAAAACCGAGGTACGAGAATACGAGTACATCGTTCTGAGCATCATTTACCTTGATTTCATAATTTCCCTGAAGGTCAGTTACCGTGCCCCCCCCAGGTACTCCTTTGATCATGACACTTCCGCCAAGCACTTCAAGACCCTCGTTGTCGAGGACCTTTCCCTTTACAGTCATGGACTGTCCATAGGAGATCATGCTGGTGCAGGCTATCAAAAGTGCCATCAAAAAGACTTTTGTTTTGCACATAATAATGAACTTTTGGTTAGTAATAGTGTTTATGGCACAAAATTACTCCTTCACGGCCTTATACAATATTGATATTTTGTTGAATTATTTTGAGTTTGTCCACAATATCAAGTCGCCGTATCAGCATTTCGCCAGCAAAAACCCATTTCGAACAATTCAACATTTTTGATATTCTTTTACGCATTTTTGACAACACAAGGGGTGTTTTACCGATAATTTTGTATGTAAACCGCAGATATATGAAACTGACCGATTTTTCCCTCATGATGTGCTCTGCAGCATTGGCAGGCACCTCGATATGTCCGGCTTCAGCAGGCGAAGCCCCTACCAGAAAGAACAATGACGGGCAGAAACGTCCGAACATACTCTGGATAACATTCGAGGATACAAGCGCGTCAAATTTCGGATGCTACGGCAACAGCGGGGCAAGTACTCCGGTTGCAGACAGCCTGGCATCAGCAGGAATACAATATATGAATGCATGGTCGGTTGCACCGCAGAGTTCCCCAGCCAGGTCCTCACTGATCACGGGATGCTACGCCACGACCTATGGAATGGATGTCCACCCTGTATCGCAGGAAACTCCTGACGGAATATTCTTTCCCCAGCTGCTCAGGGACGCCGGTTACTATTGCACCAACAACAACAAGACCCACTATAATTCCACACGTGACAACAAGGCCTGCTGGGACGAGTGTGACAGGAAAGCATCATACAACAGTCCTGAAAGAAAGCCCGGACAGCCGTTCTTTGCCGTATTCAATTCCGTTACCACACATATGGGACGCATACGCACATTCCATACGGAAGGACGACGTGACTACACCATGGAAGGGATACATCCGGACCAGCTCCAGCTGCCTTCATACATACCAGACCTTCCTGAAGTGAGGTCGGATTATGCAGGACATCTCGAGGCTACCCAGGATGTGGACAAATGGCTCGGAATACATCTTGCGGAACTGAGGGCCAAGGGCCTGGATGAAGACACGATCGTCTTCTTCTTCAGCGACCACGGAGGATGCATACCGAGAGGCAAAGGGTATCTGTATGAAAGTGGACTGAGAGTCCCTCTCATCGTATATTTCCCTGAAAAATGGCAGCATCTGGCAGGATGCTCCAACGGAAAGCAGGAAACCCTTGTAAACTTCACGGACCTGGGTCCTACGGTTCTCAGTCTGGCAGGCATCAGACCACCTGAACACATGCAGGGAAAAGCGCTCCACGGCGCATACGCTTCAAAGGAAAAGAGGGAATATCAGTTCGCTTTCGGTGCCAATCAGCTGCATCATTTCATGCCTATGCGTGCCGTGACTGACGGGCGTTACTCATATATAAGAAGTTACATACCATACCGCCAGTTCGCGCTTCGTAACTACTACCAGTGGGGCATGCCGTCAAACAAGGCATGGGACAACCATGTCCTCCGTGGCCATTGCACCAACCCGGCATGGGAGCTTCCGTTCCAGGCTCACCCTGCAGAAATGCTCTTTGACATCGAAGCGGATCCGGGACAGATAAACGACCTGGCCGGAAATCCTGAATATGCCGACATACTCAAGCGCTTCCGCAAGGCACTGGAAGAACATGTGCGCTCCACAAAAGACCTTGGTTTCTTCCTGCCGGATACACGCACAGGCGTGAATCAATATGAAATGGTAAGGAACACCTCCTACCCTCTCGAAGATATGTACAGACTCGCAGAGGCTGCGGGAATGGGACGAGAGGAGGATCTGCAGCTGCTGAAAGACGCCCTATCAAGCGACAGGGCCGACTTCCGCTTCTGGGGAGCAGTGGGATTTGCGACTCTGGCCCGTGAAGGGAAGGTCAAGGAATGCCCAGCGCAGCTGGAGAAGCTGCTGTATGATGCAAACCCTTATGTGGCGGTGGAGACGGCCTATGCAATGGCATATATGGGACAGCAGGACAAGGCAATCAGACGCATGCTCACACCTGCCCAGGAAAAGGACAGGAAAGTGGGATACTCTGCGCTGGAATGCCTTGCGCTGGATCCGTCAATGCGTCCGCATGTCATGAAATATAAGGAAGACCTGTGGAAAGCAGCCGAGACGCTTCCGAGGGTCCAGAACGAAGATGCCGGCTTCATGGCCAGAGGTATCCTCGCCAACCTCGGAGAGATAGACATCATGCAGCTGCACGGCGAGGACTTCCATGAGGAAGGGCTCAGACTCAACAAAGGCAGAAGAGCAATGGGACCTATGCCTTTGTAATGATCCTGCAAGAACACATAACCTTAATAATCCACGTTCCTTCAATAATGAATAACATGAAACGATTCCTCTTACTGATTTCCATCATCTTCGCTTCCCTTTCACTGACAGCGGGAGAGAGGGAAACGATATGGCCAAAAGGCAGGATGCCTCACAGACAGGACCATCAGATAGCCGCCATGACGGACGAGAGCAAAAAGAAAGACTTCGATGCGGATAAAAACCGCATTGCCTACATCGAGTGGTATGATGCTCCTGCCAAAGAGAATCACACGGGAGGATGCATGATTCTGATTTCAGGTGGATCATATCAGAACTGCTGCGATATGAGACTTATAAAGGCATGGAAGGAAAGGTTTACCGAACTTGGCTTCCAATGTGTCAATTTCGTGTACAGGACTCCGAGACCTGTGGGACTGCCGATATATCAGACTGCCTGGGAAGACGGGCAGAGGGCGGTCAGAATGGTCAGAAGTCAGGCTCAAAAGAGAGGTTTCGACCCCGAAAAGATCGGCATAATTTCAATGTCTGCCGGTTCACACCTCGGCCTGCTTCTGGCAACAAGTTCACAGACTCCTGCATATGAAAGAATCGACAGGACCGATGACATCCCATGCCATATCAACTGGGCCATAATCAATGCTCCTGCCTATGGTACCACCGATGCAAAAGAGGGTACGCCGGCCAGAAGACAGGGATACGGAACAGATGTCTCCCTCAGCGGGGTTTTCAAATTTGATGAAAAGACATGTCCGATGAGTCTCCATCATGGAGGTACCGACATTTACGCGCCTCAGACATCCACATTGGTATACAGGCAGCTCCGCCGCATGGGCATTCCTGCCGAACTGCATCTGTACGCCGACAAAGGACATGGAGCCTATGGTCTTGAACGAGGTGTTGAGTTCATGAGGCAGATGGGATATATGGGACCTTTGAAAGATGAGGTAAAACTCATGGAGAGATATACAGACGACAGTCATAGGGCAATCCACCTGAAGCAGGACATCTGGCCTTCCGGGAAGACTCCCGACTTTCGTGCGGAGCAGTGCGTCCCTTACATGGAATGGCATATTCCTGACACTTTGAAGACAAAAGCGATACAGATAATATACTCGGGAGGTGCATATGAAAGAAATGATCCCGACGGGTTTGAAGTAGCTCCTATGAGACGCTATCTCAACGAAAAGGGTATGGCAGTCGTGACATTGAAATACAGGACTCCTCGTCCTGAAGGCCTTGCAAAACATACTACGGCATGGCAGGACCTTCAGAGGACTGTCCGGATCGTAAGGAGCCAGGCTGCCGAAAAGGGACTTGACCCCGACCGCATAGGCATCATGGGCAGTTCTGCCGGAGGACACCTGACCTTGATGGGCACCACATCATCACGCCACCAGTCCTATATGCCTATAGATGAAACAGACCGTATTTCATGCAAGGTGCAGTGGGGTGTAGGCATCTATCCGGCATATGCACTCACAGACGGACTCAACGGGCACAACACCAACAAAGGGAACGAGGACAGTGATTATCTTGCACCAGAATTCTCATTTGACCTGGACACTGCGCCTATGGTGTTCATCCATGGTGATGCGGACGGATATTCACCTATGGCCTCTGTCAAGGTGTGGGAGAAGATGCTGATGATGGGGGTGCAGTCAGACCTTCATACCCTGGCGACGCGCACCCACTGCTTCCATCGTTCCGCTTCCCCAGGCACCGGAAGCTACACCTATCAGGACAGAATCTGGGAATTCCTCACCGCAAAAGGGTTCAATAAATAAATCATAAGTACATATCTTAAAAAATCAAGCAGTCACGAAACATCGTAACTGCTTGATTTTTTAAAGTGGTCCCAGCAGGGCTTGAACCTGCGACCCCCTGATTATGAGTCAGGTGCTACTAACCAACTGAGCTATAGGACCAATATTTTGTCTGCTTCTGGTGTTTTCTGCGTTGAACTTCGTCACTCGTCCGCCTTGAAAACCCTCAAAACCAAATCAAAATCTTTCGATCGGCTTTGAAAAGCAAAACAATTCGAAATTATTTTAAAGAACTAAAATTTGAATGTGGTCCGGAGTGGTTACCGAACCACATTGCAAATATAATACTTTTTTCGATATCTTCGATTAGTTGAGCTTGATTTCAACCTCAACACCTGAAGAAAGTTCGAGCTTCATAAGAGCATCAACCGTCTTAGGAGTTGAGTCGTAAATATCAAGAAGACGGCAGAAAGAATTGAGTTCAAACTGCTCACGTGACTTCTTGTTTACGAAAGTCGAGCGGTTTACAGTGAAGATCTTCTTGTTGGTCGGAAGCGGAATAGGTCCGTTTACGCGAGCACCTGTTGCAGACACTGTCTCAACGATCTTCTTTGCTGACTTATCAACAAGCATGTGATCGAATGATTTGAGTTTAATTCTAATTACTTGGCTCATATCAAATTTCGTTGAATTCTGTTAAACAATTATTCGTCATCATCAGCCTTGTAGCCGCTCTTCTCGATAACCTCCTTAGCGAGTCCTGCAGGGACCTCAGCATAGTGGTCGAATGACATTGTGCTGGTAGCACGTCCAGAAGAGATTGTACGGAGGATAGTCACGTAACCGAACTGCTCAGCAAGTGGAACGTATGCCTTAACGATACGTGCACCGAGAGTTGAGTCCATTGCGTTGATCTGTCCGCGACGGCGGTTAAGGTCACCTACGATGTCTCCCATGTAATCCTCTGGAGTAACAACTTCGAGGCTCATGATAGGCTCGAGGAGAACAGGCTTAGCCTTAGGGCATGCGTGACGGAATGCAAGACGTGCAGCAAGCTCGAATGAGAGCTGATCTGAGTCCACCGGGTGGAATGAACCATCCTTGAGGGTAACCTTGAGTGATGGAACCTCGTAACCAGCGAGAACACCGTTTGCCATTGCTGACTTGAAGCCCTTCTCTACTGATGGGATGAACTCCTTAGGAACGTTACCACCCTTCACCTCATCGATGAACTGGAGGCCTGTTACGCCCTCATCAGCTGGTCCGATCTCAACGATAATGTCTGCGAACTTACCGCGACCACCGGTCTGCTTCTTGAATACCTCACGATGCTGAACAGTCTGAGTGATAGCCTCTTTGTAGTTCACCTGAGGTGCACCCTGGTTGATATCCACGCCGAACTCACGACGGAGACGGTCTACGATGATATCAAGGTGAAGCTCACCCATACCGCTGATGACAGTCTGACCTGTCTCATGGTCTGTCTTGACAGTGAATGTAGGGTCCTCCTCTGCGAGCTTGGCAAGAGCGATACCGAGCTTGTCAAGATCCTTCTGAGTCTTAGGCTCAACTGCAAGTCCGATAACCGGATCAGGGAACTCCATAGACTCGAGAGTGATAGGAGCTGTCTCAAGACATATTGTGTCACCTGTGCGGAGGTCCTTGAAACCTACTGCTGCGCAGATGTCACCTGCCTCAACGAATTCGATAGGGTTCTGCTTGTTTGAGTGCATCTGGAAGAGACGTGAAACACGCTCCTTCTTGCCGGTACGTGTATTGAGCACGTATGAACCTGCATCGAGCTTTCCAGAATATGCTCTCATGAATGCGAGACGACCTACGAACGGGTCTGTAGCAATCTTGAACACGAGGGCTGCGAACGGCTCCTTGATTGAAGGCTGACGTACCTCCTCATCACCTGTGTTAGGGTTGGTACCTGTAACCGTTCCCTTGTCAAGTGGTGAAGGAAGATAACGCATGATAGCGTTAAGAAGGAACTGTACGCCCTTGTTCTTGAATGATGAACCACAGCAAGCCGGAACGATGGCCATGTCGATTGTTGCCTTGCGGAGAGCTGCGATGAGCTCCTCCTCTGAAATAGAGTCCGGATCCTCGAAGAACTTCTCCATAAGGGTCTCGTCATACTCGGCAGCAGCCTCAACGAGCTTCTCTCTCCAAGCGTTAGCCTCATCCACGAGCTTCTCAGGAATCTCTGTAACCTGATAGTTTACAAGAGCGTCTGAGTTGTGGTCATAGACCATTGCCTTCATGGCAACAAGGTCGATGATACCATCGAACTTATCTTCTGCTCCGATAGGAATGCAGATCGGAACAGCACGAGCTCCGAGTTTCTCCTTCATCTCGTCGATTACAGCGAAGAAGTCTGCACCTACACGGTCCATCTTGTTTACATAAGCGATCTTTGGAACGCCATACTTGTCAGCCTGACGCCATACGGTCTCAGACTGTGGCTGTACACGTCCTACCGCACAGAAGGTAGCGACTGTACCATCGAGTACTCGGAGTGAACGCTCCACCTCAACGGTGAAGTCAACGTGGCCCGGAGTGTCGATAAGGTTGATCTGATACTGATCACCGTTGTAATTCCAGAATGCAGTAGTCGCAGCAGAAGTGATGGTGATACCACGCTCCTGCTCCTGAACCATCCAGTCCATAGTTGCACCACCCTCGTG
>JAZSEQ010000024.1:0-45441 GCA_045531765.1 Candidatus Cryptobacteroides sp.
GCACGCGACGATGGAACGAGTCATTTTTCACAATCGTATATCTTTTCTCAGAAACATATTGTGGCGGTTATAGCGGTGAGGATCCACCTCTTCCCATTCCGAACAGAGAAGTTAAGCTCACCATCGCCGATGGTACTGCCCTACCAGGTGGGAGAGTAGGTAGCTGCCACTTTCTTATATAAGCTCCGAGACATGATGTTTCGGAGCTTTTTTTTATGGAATGATATACCTGTTATTACTAAAAATCAAGGATCAACGTAAAATCCCGGTTGTTTTGGATTTGCATCTATCAAATAAAGATTAAACAGCTCCTCACTACTGTCATGTCGAGCGACATACGGGATTCGATACATCCTTTTAAAGAGTCCTTATAAAGATGTCTCGGCTACGCTCGACATGACAGGGTAAACTCAACTGCTGACGTCAATGAAATGACGACTTTTTTGACGAGGAGAGCAGAAAACAATCATTTGAACAGATAAACACCACCTGTCGTCAATAAAATCGGGTTTTCTTTGACTTCGCTATCGTCATCATCAGGTAGGGCGCGCGCAATGATCACCGGAGGTATAAACGTTCAAATTGTGGTTCATCATTTATCCTTAAAAAACAGGCTGTAAGTTCTGCAAATCGATTCATCCGGTTCGGAAAGCGGGTCTTGGGAAAACAAGCTATACAAGACATGGCTGGAGTCGGTGGATATAGCGATCGGCACTTGCGCCGTTGGTCGTCACCAGCCAAAAATGTCCGAGTCACCGACCATTTATGTCCACATTACCCCTTTTCGCTATCTCTCTATGCAATAATCTTTTCTTTGGCCGAATTTTTGTACAATATCCTTCCTGTTTGTTTGTAAATAAGGATTTTATGAAGATTAAATATATTCATGCCCGCGAAATACTGGATTCCCGTGGAACTCCCACTATAGCGGCAGAAGTGATACTTGACAATGGCTCAAAAGGTGAGGCTTTTGTTCCCTCCGGGGCATCCACCGGCATTAATGAAGCCCTGGAACTTAGAGATAATGATCCTACCAGGTATTTCGGGAAGGGAGTCTTGAAGGCGGTAGATAATGTAAATGTCCTCATCGCTCCGGCTTTGATCGGAAGGAGTGTCTTTGAACAGATGCGTATAGATTCCATCATGCGGGAGCTTGATGGTACCGGGAACAAGTCGCGTCTTGGTGCAAATGCGTTACTGGCTGTTTCCCTGGCAGTGTCAAAGGCAGCAGCTGCCTGCGTCAGAACTCCGTTATATCATTATCTGGGTGCTCCTAATTCTAATGTGCTCCCCATTCCGATGATGAATATCATAAACGGAGGCTCACATAGTGATTCTCCTGTAGCTTTTCAGGAATTCATGATCCGTCCGACAGGAGGTGCAACTTTCAGTGAAGGATTGAGAATAGGTGCAGAGGTATTCCATACGCTTAAACATATTTTGCATGATGCCGGATTGAGTACTGCTGTAGGAGACGAGGGTGGCTTCGCTCCTTCACTTTCAGGACCCGAACATGCCTTGGAACTGATTGTCAGGGCTATCGAGGATTCGGGATATATACCTGGCGTAGATGTGACAATCGCTCTGGACTGTGCCTCGTCAGAATTCTATCATGATGGAGTATATGATTATACAATGTTTGAAGGTCCTGATGCACGTAAGCTGACCATGCATGAACAGATTGCTTATCTGAAAAGCCTTATAGCTTCTTATCCGATTGATTCCATAGAGGATGGTATGGCTGAAGAAGACTGGGAAGGATGGAAGATGCTCACATCTGAGCTTGGGGACAGATGTCAGCTGGTAGGAGATGACCTTTTTGTGACCAATGTGAATTATCTGTCCAAGGGAATTCAGGAAGGGTGTGCTAATGCTATTCTGATCAAGCCGAATCAGATAGGTACATTGTCTGAGACCCTTGAGGCTATCGCAATGGCTCAAAGGCATGGCTACAAGGCTGTCATTTCACATCGCTCAGGAGAGACTGAAGACACCTTCATCGCGGATCTTGCAGTTGCGACGAACAGTGGCCAGATAAAGACGGGGTCTCTTAGCCGGTCGGAAAGGATAGCCAAATACAACAGACTTCTTAAAATCGAACAGGAACTCAAGGGGCAGTCGGTCTATGGCCTTGCGTTTTAGGTTTCAGGCGATTATTCCAATATATATATACGAACAGAGGATGACTGATATCTGTCAGTCATCCTCGTTATTCTTGTAGTCGGTAGGGGAATCGAACCCCTATTGCAAGATTGAGAATCTTGAGTACTAACCGTTATACGAACCGACCATGTTTCTCATTTGGGATTGCAAAGGTACGAATATTTTTTATATCTCCAAATTTTTCTTATAAAAAATCAAATCTTTATTTCAGAAATACGAAGAATACTGCCATGATGAGGCAGAAGAATGCTGCAAAATGATTCCATTGCAGGACCTGTCCCTTGAACATGACTGTCACTATTACCGTAAACACGGTGAGGGAAATGACTTCCTGTATTACTTTAAGTTGCATCAGATTGAACGGTCCGCCGTTCTCTACATATCCGATACGGTTGGCAGGCACCTGAGCGCAATATTCGAGTAGGGCTACCCCCCAGGAGAACAGGATTACCAGAATAAGCGGCCAGCTTGTAGAAATCTTCATTTCCTGAAGTTTGAGATGCCCATACCAGGCGAATGTCATGAAGATATTCGATGCGACCAGCAGAAGTATTGTCCAGATTGCTTTCATCTACTAATAATCTTTATCGGCCTGCAAAAGTAATATTTAATTTGTAATTGCTGGCATAAAAGTTTAAATTTGCAAGATGCAGAGGTCTAAATACGTAGATATGCAGAATTGTTATAATTTTCATGAGATATGACGCTTATTAAATCCATTTCAGGAATCCGCGGCACTATAGGTGGTGCTCCGGGTGAAGGCTTGTCGCCTATTGACGTTGTCAAGTTTACTTATGCTTATTGTGAAAAGATGCGTGAGCGTCGCCCAAAACCCTCTGGCGGGAGATATAAGGTGGTTGTAGGAAAGGATGCCCGTCTGTCCGGAGACATGGTGGAGTGTCTGGTGTGCGGAACTCTCATCTCATGCGGAGTGGATGTCGTGAAAGCTGGTTTTGCATCAACACCGACCACTGAAATGGCTGTGATGTTCGAAGAAGCGGATGGAGGCATCATTCTGACTGCTTCGCATAATCCGAAGCAGTGGAATGCACTCAAGCTTCTCAATGAGAAGGGAGAGTTCCTGAATGCTGAGGAGGGTGCTGCAGTGCTTGCCTGCGCTGAGGCCGAAGACTTTACCTTTGCATCAGTAGATGAGTTGGGAGTCATTGAGGAGAAAGACTTTACTGATGCACATCTTGATGCGGTGCTTGCGCTTCCTGCAGTGGATGCCGAGGCTATACGCAAGGCAGGATTCAAGGTAGCTCTCGATGCTGTCAATTCTGTCGGAGGTATAATCATGCCTCGTCTTCTGGAGCGCCTCGGTGTGGAATGCGTATGTGTGAATTGTGATCCTACAGGAGAATTCGCACATAACCCGGAGCCTCTTCCTTCCAATCTTGAAGAGCTTTGCAACGCAGTGAAGGACAATGGTGCAGACCTTGGCATATCTGTCGATCCGGATGTGGACCGTCTTGCCCTCATATGCGAGGATGGCACGCCTTTCGGCGAGGAGTACACTCTTGTGAGTGTCGCTGACTATCTCCTTTCAAGGGTTTACAATGAAGCTCTGCAGACAGGTAAATCGATTGAAGAAGTTGCCGCACCGTACCAGATGGCCACTGCTTCCAATCTGTCATCGTCGAGGGCTCTGCGTGACGTTACCGAGCAGTATGGCGGCGAGTATAATGCCTCTGCTGTAGGTGAGGTGAATGTCACGACAAGGATGAGGGAGTGCGGAGCATTGATCGGTGGAGAGGGAAATGGAGGAGTCATCTATCCTGCGCTTCATTACGGACGTGACGCAATGGTGGGAGTCGCTCTGTTCCTGACCAATCTTGCGTACAGGAAGATGAAGGTATCCGAACTTCTTGCTACATATCCTCAGTACGTTATTGCCAAGAATAAGATAGAACTTTCTGACAGCGGACTGATTGACAGGATACTTGAGACTGTGAAGGAGAAATTTGCATCCGAGGACATCAATACTCTTGATGGTGTGAAGATATCATTCGAGTCTCGTAAGGAATGGGTTCATCTGCGTCGTTCCAACACCGAGCCTATCATACGTATCTATGCTGAAGCTGCTACGAGAGAGGCTGCAGATGCTCTTGCGCAGCAGATTATTGAAATCGCCGACTCAATCATAGGATAATGTTCTCATTCAGGACCACGTCATTGGAAGAACAGCTTGACAAGGCTCTGCAGGAGGGCCGTGTCGGGTGTTTCTGTACCCAGAACTGCTGGGATACGGAAAAGGGAAGATATATGTATGATATATTCCATGAGAGGGGGAATCTTGAAGTCATTTTCTCGCCACGCGATACGGAGCTGACCCCTTTGACCAATCATATAGAGTTTGATAGGGAAGCCCTGAAGGGTCTGGATGCTGTCGTGGTGGAGATTCAGGATGTAGGTGCCAGGTATTTCAATTATACCAAGGATGTGTTCCGCCTGATGGATGCGCTCAAGTCCCTGAAGGACGAAGCACCATCGCTTTATATTGTGGACCATATCAATCCTGCAGGCCGTGTGGTTGAAGGAACCATGCCTTCGTCTGTCCTTGAAGTGAACGTGCCTAAAGTAGCTCATCGTCACGGTCTTACGCTCGGAGAACTTGCTAACTTGTATTACCATGAGATAGGTGCTAAGTTCGCTCTTCACGTGATTTCTGCTCTTGCAACAGATTCCAACAAGCAGCTGATGCCGTGGACTATTGCCCCTGCCTCGGATATCCCGGGACTCTTCACTTGCGATATGTATGGAGGCGGAGGACTCTGGAATAATACCAACATATCCCCGGCGATAGGTACTGCCCGTCCGTATGAGTACATAGGTGCTCCGTTTGTGAAGACTTCATCGAAAGAGCCGGTGCCTGTAGCTGACGGAGTGCTGATGCGACCTTGTTCCTTCACTCCATCGTGCGGCAGATATGAAGGAAAGAAGTGCTTCGGATATCAGATCATGCTCGAACCGGGTGTGGAGTATCATTCTCTGCTTCATACGCTGCAGCTTATCAGATATTTCAAGGAGAGGTATCCGGAATTCCGTCTGGAGGAGGGATTTGAAGCAAAGTTGTCTGACCAGGTCCTTATGGATTATATTGCCGGAAAGGTGGAATGGGAAGAGGTGCGTGAACATGTCAAGGTCGAAGAACAGAAGTGGATCCGCAAGGCAAAGAAGTTCTCTTTGTATGATGATTTTCCATATAGAATTAAATGATAAAAGTTGCAAATGAAAAATAAATGCAGTAAATTTGCGGCCTGAAAAATTAGATAACTAAATTTATTTTATCATGAAACAAGGTATACATCCCGAAAACTACCGTCTTGTGGCTTTCAAGGATATGTCAAACGATGTTGTGTTCATCACACGCTCATGCGCGAACACAAAGGAGACCATCGAAATCGAAGGTGTTGAGTACCCTGTAGTAAAGCTTGAGATCTCTAACACATCTCATCCATTCTACACCGGTAAGATGAAGCTTGTCGATACTGCTGGTCGTGTGGACAAATTCTATCAGAGATACGCAAAGAAGAAGTAATTCTTCCAAGACATACGGTACATCAAGGCAATCGGAATTTTATTCTGATTGCCTTTTTCCTTCATATATTTTGCCGGCAGGATCCTATAATGGCATATTGATGATTTCTCTTAAAGTTCTTGGATTCTTCATGTAAATGGGATAAATTTGCCGGACTTGACAATTGCAGGGGTGCCCGGGAAGCCGTGGCTGAGATCATACCCATGAACCTGATCCGGATAATGCCGGCGTAGGGAAGCATAATCTCATGGAACATGAAGGCTTTTGCCTCATGTCTGCCCCTTGCATAAATGTATTACATTATGCGAGGTTTTTTATTTTTTGCAGCGTTATGTACGCTGATCCCCTTTTCTGCGGCAGCCGTGGAGAAGGAAGCGGCCGATGAAAAGGTCGAGAGGCTGGACAGTGCGGTGGTTTCGGCATCACGCGCTGGCAGAGACACACCGGTTACTTTTACGATGATAGGCCGGAGCGAACTGCAGCGTTCCAACCCTATCAATTCCCTTCCTATGAATCTGGCAATGCAGCCGTCTGTCGTATCTGTGAACGAGGGCGGTACCGGACTAGGCTATTCCAAGATGACGATACGTGGCTCAAAAGGATCACAGATCAATGTGACACTCAACGGGATAACCCTGAATGATGCTGAGTCCCAGGAAGTCTTCTGGGTAAATATTCCGGCTCTGTCTTCGATGATATCCAGCGTGCAGCTCCAGAGGGGGCTGGGAACTTCTGCCAACGGTGCTGGCGCTTTCGGAGCCAGCATCAATATGAGCACTGCTTCAGTCGGTGCCATGCCTTCAGCATCCGCAGGGATGTCAGTCGGTTCATATGGTACTTTCATCAGTTCCTTTACGGCTTCTTCCGGTCTTTTGAAGTCCGGCATGTATGTCAATGCTGCCTACTCCCGTGGCTTGACTGACGGATATATACGCAATGCTTTTGCCGACGTGCAGTCGGGTATGGCTGTGCTGGGCTGGATGAATGAAAGTAATTCCCTGCGCCTGACATATCTTATGGGAAATCAGAAGACCGGAATCACCTGGGAGGGAATTAGTCCGGAAATGTATGAGAAGGACCGCAGATACAATCCTGCAGGCGAGTATCATGACCGGTTCGGAAATGTGCATTATTATGATAATGAGACTGATAATTATGCCCAGCATCATTTGCAGCTTAACTACACCAGAGCCGTAAGCGAGACTCTTACATGGAGCACTACGTTCAATTATACCCGTGGTGACGGTTATTATGAGAACTATAAGGCCGGTAAAGGTTTTGCAAAATACATGATGCAGAATCCTGTAGTGGACGGGGTGGAATACGATGAAGGAGACTTCATCACAAAGGAGGCATTGGCAAATGATTATTTCGTCCTGAATACCGACCTCCGCTATGTGTCATCCCGTGCCAGACTCACAACTGGTCTTACCCTCTCCAGATATGATGGAGACCATATAGGGTCTGTATTGTGGAATGACGTGCTGGGTGACTCCTTCGACTATTCCTCTCATCAGTGGTATCTGAACAGGGGATTGAAACAGGAAGCCAATGCCTTTGTCAGGGGGGAATACCTTCTTGCAGACCGCCTCACTGTCTTTGCGGATCTTCAATACAGGGGTGTATGGCTTGATATGAGTGGCCCTGAAGATGACGGCGTGCTGCTGGATCATTCGGATAACTGGCAGTTCCTGAATCCTCGTGCCGGAATTTCGTGGCGTCCGGGCAGGTCTTCACGTTTATATGCATCAGCTGCTCTGGGACACCGTGAGCCTGGCAGAAGCGACATCAAGGAACTTATCCTGGATGCAAACAAGGCAGCGTCGGCAGGCCTTCAGGGAAGGGGTGTGGATATCCGCCCGGAAAAGATGTTGGATATCGAGGCTGGATATGAGTACATGTCTGAAAGGTTTTCGTTCTCGGCGAATCTCTATCTTATGGAATATCGGGATATGCTGCTGGAGACCGGAAAGCTTACGGATGTGGGATATGCCATCAAGGAGAATGTACCTCGAAGCTGGCGTCGCGGAATTGAACTGTCTGCATCCTGGAAGCCCCTCGAATGGCTTCGTGCAGGTGGCAATTTCACGCTTTCCACCAATAAGATACGCAATTATACTGCCTACTATGAAATGTATGACAATATGGATGACTGGAATTATCTCGGTCAGCACAAGGTGGATTTTGAGGACACGGATATCCTCATGTCCCCTTCTTCTGTAGGTATGGCTGACTTGACGGTAAGTCCGTTTGTGTCTTCATCAGAGCCATATAAGACCTTGTATGTATCATTGGCAGGGAAATATGTCGGCAAGCAGTATTATGATAACACTTCTTCCGATGAAAGGACCATCCCGGCATATTTTGTCATGGATGCTTCTGCAGGATTCGAACTCCCTTTGCAAAGTGCCGGATCGCTTTGTTTTTCCTTCCATGTCGGAAACCTGCTGAACAGGATGTATTATGCGGATGCATGGCTATGGAGGGCCTACTTCAAGGATAGTGATGAATATCATTCAGATATCGGCATCTACCCTCAGGCTCCTCGTAACTTCATGTTCAAGACTGTCTGGCGTTTTTGACGGCACTATCCTTGCTTGCCATATGTGAATAATCGCTATCTTTGCGGACTTGAATGGAATTATGAAAAAGTTTCTAATTACCCTGATGACCGTTTTTTCATGTATGGCAGGCTATGCTCAGGAAAAGACAAAGTTTATAAAAGGTTTTTCCGGAGGCATGATGGTCCATACCGGATATCTCAACGGATGCGACAATCCTTTCGGTTATGATGCAGCAGGTGCGACTTTCGGCATCGGAGGCGTTGCCAAGCTTAATCTTTCAGAACATTTCCGTGTCGGCTTCGAAGGATATGTATCCACTATGGGACTGGAAGACGACGTGGTCAAAGACGGAAGTTATAACAAGGTGTTCTGGACAGGACTCCTGTGTGACTGGTTCTGGAAGGTCGGTAGGTTCTACCCTTATGCAGGATGTACTGTCGGTGGTGGAATGGAAACGGTATTCTATATGTTCGATGGGAATAAGGACGATTGGGAGATTGAGCGGAAAACGGTCTTTAACAAGCAGCCGTTCTTTGCGGTAGATCCTTTTGCAGGAGTGGATTATCAGGTCGGGAAGGCCATGCGTCTTACCTTGAAGTTTGATTATCTCCTTGCTATGAATGCCGGACGTATCAACAGACCGCTTGGGCCACGTGTCTATTTCGGATTCATTTTCGTGCACTGATATTTTCGCATCTATCATCCATGATTCCGGATTGGAACCATTTTTGGAATAGACGCTCTTTATGGATGATATCAGATTGACATACAATGACGCAGCCCTGATGCGTGCAGTAGCTGCAGGAGATCCCGGAGCCTTTCAGGAGGTCAAGGAAAGGTATCTTGACCTGGTGTCCCGTACAAGTTTCAGGATTTTATGTGACCGCGAGGACAGTGAAACTGTCACTGTGCAGGTCTTCTGCCGGATTCTTGATTATGCCTCGGACTATGACGGCTGCCGTCCGCTCACAGAGTGGATACTGGCTGCCACCTGCCGTCTGTGCCATATACGTCTTATACGCCGGATGTTCTTGCGCATATTTGCATCGCTTCCGGATGTATATGTCACATCATCTCCCGAACTTCCCTGGGAGGATGATTATATCAGCAAGAAAGCATGGGAGATTTATTGCAGGTCCTGCATGAAGCTATCCTACAGACAGAGGGTCATATATATACTCTGTGAGCTTGAAGGTATGTCAGTCTCTCAGGTCCATTATATCACAGGCTTGCGACCTTCCTCTATTCTGTATTGTCTGGAGAAGGCCCGTGAACGCATCAAGAAAGAATTGAACAGGTATGGAAAAGTCAGATAAATACATCTCCTACCGTGCATACGTGAACTTTTTAAGGAAGATGTCAGTCCTTCTTACAGACAAGGACGTGATCGAGAACAGGATAAGGATCCGTCTGAATGGGCGAAAACACGCAAATAAGACCTTTAATGTGTAGGATAAAAGAAATTTATGCATAATTTTGCGATAAATATAATAATGATTATGAAACGGATCTTTACATTTATCGCAGTGGCAGTCATTCTTTGTGGGTGCAACATGAATGTCAATACCAAGAAATTGTCCGGTGTGATTCTCACAGAGGAGTTTGACGTGTCCAGAAATTACAAGTCGTTGAAAGTTTCCAAGGCAATAAATGTCAAATGTTCTCCTGATGCAAAGGATATGTCTGTCACAGCTGACAGCGTGGTTCTTTCTGATTTTGTGTTTTCGTATGAGGATGGTGTCCTTGTGCTGGGACGTAATGATGAAGCCACCACTATATATAACGGTATAGGAACGATTGATGTCGTGCTTCCTGTCAGCCGTTTCCTGAATTCGATAAGCGTGGTGGAGGCCAGCAGTGTGGAGTTCGGCGAGCTTATCAGAGCCCTTGATTTTACTGCAACTGTAGGGACTGCATCAAAGCTTGAGGCAGAATTTCAGGTAAGGGACCTTACCCTCACTGTTTCAGAGGCATCTGCAGCCAATCTTTCCGGAGTGGTCAGCAACAAGCTCATCTGTACTGTCACTACAGCCTCAAAACTTTCTTCCGAGACCTCATATCTGGAGGCAGACGAAGCTTATGTCAATGTGTCCGGAGCAAGCAAGGTTGTCATCTCATGTGATGATGAACTTACAGGAACTCTTTCAGGGGCATCAGGGCTGAGGTATTTCGGTGAATGTGAGTGCAAGGTGGAAGTCTCGGGAGCCTCAAGACTCCTGTCTCCTGATGACCCTCAGGAGAAGAATGTGTTGTCTATTTAGTTTAAAAAAATTGTTCCTTGTTCCTTTTTCTGGATAATAGGTACATATTTTGATATCAGGCGGAAACCGGAGGCGGTTTCCGCTTTTTGTGTTCAGGACAGTGATAGATTATTAACCAAAAAATTATTTCAGGATGAAAGAACAATCTAAACGTATTCAGACATCCATTCTGAATGCAGGTGAAAAGAAGATCCTGATATGGCTTGCAGAAAGGCAGCCGAAATGGATGACTTCAGATATGCTCACTGCGATAGGAGTGCTTGGATCAGTGATAGTCGCTTTGGGATATGCCCTTTCCAATTACAATATCAGCTGGCTATGGCTCGCCACGTTCGGTTTTTTCGTAAATTGGTATGGAGATTCTCTGGACGGTACTCTTGCCAGGGTACGCAAGACACAGCGGCCGATATACGGATTTTATCTTGACCATTGCATAGACGGGGTCACGATGGCCATAATGTGTGTAGGAGCAGGCCTGTCGCAAATGTTGAATCTGGGAATTGCGATGTCGGTATTGGTGCTTTACCTGCTGCTGTCGATTTCTGTCTATATCAATGCTCATCTCAAGGGTGAATTCAAACTTACCTTTGCAGGCCTTGGTCCTACGGAATTCCGTCTTATAATGATGATAGTCAATACGGTATTCATCTATGTGTCTGCAGTCCGTGATTACCACATGTCAGTCACAGTTCTTGGTAATCATATGGTGATAGGCTCCTTTGACTTCGTGGGTATCTTTATAATGCTTGTTCTGGCTGTCATATACTTCAATAATTTCATTCACGATGCCAAGGGCTATGCCGAGTTGGATCCGTTGAAGAAATGGGAAGGAAAATAGATATAATCAGGAAATTCCCGAAATTCATCGGTGTGAATGCCCTGGGAACGGTCGTGGATACGGCCGTCCTGTGGGTATTCTCGACTTTTGTGTTCGATACATATGCCGGTGATTATCTTATATCTCCCGTCATTTCATTTGAATGTGCGGTATTTACGAATTACCTGTGCTCATATTATTTCATCTGGAGAGACAGGGTGGAGACTGTGGGAGCAAAGGCGTTCTTCAAGAGATATCTGTTATATAACCTTTCTTCCAGCGCAGTCTTTCTTCTGAAGATGGGTATACTTCTTCTGATAGAGCTCATCTCCGGCTGGAATGTGGTCGTCTGCAACCTGGCAGCACTATGCATCTCGGGTCTTGTGAACTTCTCCATGGGTGAATGGGTCATTTTTAGAAAGAAAAATAACTGATATGCCGTTACTTACTTCAGAAGAATTGTCCGATATGACCCCTGTGTTCCGGGGCAAGGTCGGACAGGGGCTTGCCCGCACACTTATCCATTGGCTGAATGTGGATGAACTCAACTCATTATATGACAGGTATGCCGATCTTGAAGGCCCGGATTTCGCTGCCGCTGTCCTAAAGGATCTGGGCATGGATATAATGGCTGGATTCGGGAACGGTTACGAAGGTGAATTAAAGGACTATCTCCCTTCAGGCCCTTTCATAACCATAAGCAATCATCCATGCGGCCATGTTGACGGAGTCTCTCTGGTAGACCTGTTCGGACGTATCAGGCCTGATTACAAGGTCATGGTGAATCAGATTCTTGCGCGAGTGAAGAATCTGGACGCCAATTTCATATCAGTGACGCCTGTCGGCAAGGAAAGGACAGGTCCGACAGCAGCCAGCATAAGCGGGGTGAAGGCTGCATTGCATCACTTGCGAAGCGGAGGTGTGTTGGGATTGTTCCCGTCAGGGGCGGTTTCCGACCTGAGTCTCAAGGATGGCTGCATCAGAGACCGTCAATGGCAGGATCCTGTAATCAGACTCATACGCAAGGCGGCTGTCCCTGTTGTGCCGGTACGTTTTTTTGACGGGAATTCCCCTTTCTACTATTCCCTTGGATTGATTGACTGGAAAGTAAGACTCCTTCGTCTTCCCTCCGAGCTGTTCAATAAGAACGGAACCCCCTTCCGTATAGGTATCGGACCGGTCATATCTCCTCAGCAGCAGGAGGGATTCGGAACAGACATCGAGGCTTTTTCTGCTTTCCTGCGTTCTGCTGTATATGATATGCAGATGCCTGGTGCCTTTCACCGGATTGTATAAATTACTATATTTGCAGGCTTAAGATACCGGACCATGAAAAGACTGCTTATATCTATACTTTTGTTTTTGCCTTTCGCCCTGAATGCTCAGAATGAGACCCTGACCTGGAACAGGGACTCCATATCTTCAATGATGAGCAATTTCCGAAACATAAAGTCTCATATCAATCTGGAATTTGCGGGATCCGGCAATGCGTATTTCACGGAAGGAAGCCTTGATGAGACATCTTTCAAGATGAACAGGGTAAGGCTTGAGATCTTCGGCAGGCTGAACACTCATCTATCATATCATTTCCGCCAGTCCTTCAATAAGTACAGCAACCCTTATTCCGTCGATAACATGTCCTCATCGATAGAATACGCCAACATCAAGTGGCATCAGAGCGACAGATTCGATCTTGTGGTCGGAAAGCAGTTCCTCGCCGTGGCAGGATATGAAGGATATGTGAACGGTTTGCTGGTCAGGGAATTCAGTGATTTCAATAATCATGTGGAGATATACCAGACAGGAATCATGGGAGTCCTTAAGCTTACTCCCACCCAGCATATCATGCTTCAGGTTGCAAATAACCGCAACAGTGCGGATAATGAAATGTATCTGTACGGCCTTCCGGACGGGGTGCAGAGTTCCAGGATCCCTCTGCTGGGCACAATCAACTGGAACGGATGGTTTGCCGACAGTTCCATACATCTGATGTATTCGGCTTCAGCAGGACAGCTGGCCCAGGGGAAAAATATCTATTACCTGATGTGTGGAAACGTATATGAGAAAGGCCCTGTCCTTGCTTATCTCGACGTACTCTATTCACGCTCGGCCATCGACAGCCAGCAGCGCATAACCTCACTTCAGGGGCAGTGGAGAGGGGCGCTCCCGGTTACAGCCCAGAATACGGAGTACCTGACTTTCATAGCAAATGTGGACTATCGTTTCCATCCTGAATGGAATGCTTATGTGAAGGGCGTATACGAGACAGCCGACGTGTATGAAGCCAACGGGACCTTTGCAAAGGGACGCTATATTACCACATGGAATGCCCAGGCTTGTGTGGAGTGGTTCCCATTCACTGAGGACGAGGGTTTCAAGGTCTTTGCCCACTACCTCTATAAAGGAGCCGAACTGTCGGAAAATGCGAAAGCGCTGGGAGCAGCGATGCCGCATACCCAGCGCCTGTCCATTGGAATCCAGTATATTATTCCTGTACTATAATATATTAAGGCTCTGCTCCTTTATCTTTTCGAGTTCATCCTTCATCTTCACTACGATCTTCTGGATTTCAGTGTGGTTCGCCTTTGATCCCGTAGTGTTGATTTCACGTCCCATCTCCTGAGCTATGAACCCGAGCTTCCTGCCGGGGCATTCCTCGCTGTCGATAGTGTCAAGAAAATACCTGCAGTGTTGTCTGAGACGCACCTTTTCCTCGTTGATGTCGAGCTTCTCTATGTAGAATATCATTTCCTGTTCCAGACGGCTCTGGTCTGGCTCAGCCTTGAGCTCTGCAAAGCGGCTCAAAATTTTTTCTCTTACAGCCTCGACGCGCTCCTTTTCAAAGGCCTCCACCTGTTCTGAAAACGAGAGGATGTTCGCCACTTTTTCAGTGACATCCCTGTAAAGGACTTCCCCTTCCTGAGCACGGAATGCATTGATGTTTGCAAGGGCCTCGTCAATGCAGGCCTCCACAGCAGGCCAGTTGTCTTCGGTAATCACGTCCTGCTTCTTGACATCCATTACCTCAGGCATCCGGAGAATAGTGGCGAGCAGGTCGTTAGGATTGTGCATCCATAAGTTGTGAGCACCTATCCTGCCTCCCAGTTCGCTGATCTGGCTGTAATACTCCATTGCAAGGTCCATGTTGATCTTCCTCGCACTGTCAGCCGCATTAGGCTCGAAAGTCATGAAGAAATCGATGTTTCCGCGTGTCAGCGATGCAGCTATCTTCTGTCTTACTGCCATCTCCTTGTCTTTAGGAAGCATGGATGTCTTCAGACTGATATCCGCTGTCTTCCCGTTGAGAGAACGCACCTCGACTGTTACTTTGCCTGTCTCAAGAATTGCTTCGGACTTGCCGTAGCCTGTCATGGATTTTATCATTGTGTCAGTGTTTTAGTGTACCATCTTCAGACCGATTACGGAAGCTATGAGTGTGAATATGAAGAAAAGCCTCCAGAACGAAGCCGGCTCCTTGAATACGAGGATACCGACAATCACAGTCCCGACTGCTCCTATACCTGTCCATATCGGATAGGCCGTGCCGATGGGTATTGTCTTCGTCGCTTTGGTCAGCAGCACCATGCTGAGCACACATAGCAGGACGAAGGCCGAATACCAGAGTATGGCCTTGTTACCTGTTTCAATATTCCCTTTGCCGAGGCAGAAGGTAAAACCTGTTTCACACAAGCCGGCCAGAATTAAGATGATCCAGTTCATTATATAACTTATATTCAAGAAAGGAATGCAAAGTTACTATAATTTTCAACAAGGCAAAGGCGTAGATGTGGTATGGTTTCTGAAATATTACATATTGCCGTCATTGACGGCTGTTTTGAACATTAACATTTAGATACGTAAGATCATGAACGTAGGTAATTCATTATTATGCTTCATCGCCGGTGCGGTGACAGGAGCGGCTGCAGCCATCCTGCTGGCTCCTGATTCCGGCGAGAACACCCGTGCCAGGATCAGGCAAGGTGCATCAGATGTAGCCGGGAAAGCAAAAGGCAAGATCCGGGAGAGTCTCGATGTAATTGAAAAAGCATTGGAGGAAAGGTAATGGAAAACCGCCAAAGTCTATTGAACATTCTGTCTTCAGCGCTGGGAGGTTATCTGACGCTGAGGACAGATGATTTCAGAAAGAGAATGGTGTCCGGTCTTTCTGAAGGATTCAGCCGGGTGCTTGCGATGATTGTAGTAGTTATGCTGCTGATGATTGCCATCGCTCTTTTTGCCTTTGGAGCAGTGGCGATGATAGGGGACCTGATAGGCAGCTGGGGTCTTGCAGCATTTATGGTAGGCGGAGTCTGCCTCATCGGTGTCCTGATACTGTTCATGCTGCGTAAGAAACTGTTTTCCAGAATGTTCTCAAATGTCTTCAGTGAACTTTCCGACAGTAGCACCATGTCCCCGGATATGCAGTCGCTTCCACTTCTCGTGGTCCGCTACCTCCGCTCCCGCCTTGATGAATAGGACTGGTTCCGCCGTATATGGCAATATCATTGACAGGTGATTGTTTATTTGTTACTTTTGTGACGGCAATAACGATCACCTGTAATTATGGATATAGCACTTTACACCTTGACTTCTCCTTTGCATGACGCGAAGGCTACTGATGCAGTGTCAGCTGAATTCATTTCAGAAATAGAGAATCAGATGGGATTCAGGATGGATTTTCATGGACCGGATTTCAGCGGATATGGCAATCACGACCTGGATATCATTCGGCCCTCTTCAGCACTTTTATGGAGCTGATGCCTTCAGACAATTGAAATCCTGAAAAAATTCGTATATTTGCCCGATTATTTGCAAATTAAAAAGACCAACCATATGGAAGAGGTAAACAAGGAAACAGTCGAGACCAGGAATCTCAACTTTTTGGAGGAGATCATCGAGTCGGATCTCGCCAGCGGCAAGTGTGAATCAATAATGACACGCTTCCCGCCGGAGCCTAACGGATATCTTCATATCGGACATGCGAAGAGTATCTGCATCAATTTCGGACTTGCAAAGAAGTATGGCGGAAAGACGAATCTCCGCTTTGATGATACTAATCCTGTCAAGGAAGACACAGAGTACGTGGACTCCATCAAGGAAGACATCAAGTGGCTTGGTTTCGAATGGGAGAATGAAAGATACGCATCCGATTATTTCGACCAGCTGTATGAGTGGGCTGAAGAACTTATAATGAAAGGCCTGGCTTATGTAGACGACCAGACACAGGAGGAGATCCGTGCCGGCCGTGGTACCGTGCAGGTCCCTGGCACAGAGAGCCCTTACCGCAACCGCAGCGTCGAAGAGAATCTCCAGCTTTTCCGCGACATGAAAGCCGGGAAATATGCTGACGGCGAGAAGGTGCTCCGTGCAAAGATAGATATGGCCCATCCGAACATGCTCTTCCGTGATCCGCTTCTATATCGTATCATTCATGCGCACCATCACCGCACAGGTGACAAGTGGTGCATCTATCCGATGTATGATTACGCTCATGGCCAGTCAGACTCGATCGAGAACATCACCCACTCTATCTGTACTCTCGAGTTCGACGTACATCGTCCTCTCTATGACTGGTTCATTGAGAAGCTCGGCATATTCCCGTCGCATCAGTACGAGTTCGCAAGACTCAACCTCACTTATACGGTGATGTCAAAGCGCAAGCTCCTCGAACTTGTGAAGAACAACTTCGTAAGCGGATGGGACGACCCCCGTATGCCTACCATCTGCGGTATACGACGCCGTGGATATACTCCGGAGTCTATCCGTATGTTCGCAGAGAAGGTTGGAGTGGCGAAGCGTGAGCAGCTTATCGACCTTCAGCTGATGGAATGGTGTGTACGTCAGGATCTCAATGAACGTTCAAACCGCTATATGGTGGTTCAGGATCCCGTGAAGCTTACCATCACAAACTGGGAGCCGGGTAAGGTGGAATGGTTCGACGCTCCGCTCAATCCGGCAGATCCTGAAGGACCTTCACGCAAGGTACCTTTCACCGGTGAGGTTTATATCGAGAGAAACGACTTCATGGAGGAACCTCCTAAGAAGTATTTCCGTCTCAAGCCGGACGGAGAAGTCCGCCTCAAATATACATACATCATCAAGTGCCAGGAGGTTGTCAAGGACGAAGATGGCAATATCGTTGAGATCAAGTGTACATATGACCCTACTTCAAAGCCGGGAGCGGGCGAGTGGCGTTCAGTGAAAGGAACTATACACTGGGTGTCTACCGAGCATGCAAAGGAACTCGAACTCAGACTTTATGACAAGCTCTTCACTGAAGCTCAGATGGGACAGATCCCTGAGGGACAGGATTATAAGAGCTATCTCAATCCGGAGTCTCTTGTTATCGGCAAGGGTTATGCTGAACCTGCCCTTCTTGAGGATGAGTCAGGAATCGCCGTTCAGTTTGAACGTGTAGGCTACTTCTTCAAGGATCCGGACAGTACTCCAGATCATTTCGTGTTCAACAAGACTACAGCCCTCAAGGACAGTTTCAAGTTCTAAAGGTTATTGTACACAGGTGAGACAGAAACGATTTATTCTTCCGGAACAGGATATACCTAGGCAATGGTATAATATCCAGGCTGATATGCCGGTCAAGCCTATGCCTATGCTTGATCCTGTGACACGTCATCCGGTCATGGCCTGATTGATATGTCTGCTTATGACCAGTTCCTGGCCGGGAACATTGCTTGACCTTTTTTACTGTCTGTCAGTCTGTTTCTGTTTGTCATATGCGTCGAGACCGCTTTGCAGGAAGTCTACAAAGCCCTCGACGGACAGGTCATAACCACGTACAGGTACGAGCATCTCGCCTTCCGGAGAAAGGAGGATATAATTCGGCTGAGCGTTTACATTCCATTTTGAACGGGCTATATATGAATTGACGCGGCCGAGATCCTTATATACCTTTCCTGTCTCTGCATCTGTGACATAATCCTCTTCATCAAGCTTCTGCTTGTCATCGGTGTACAGTGCGACTATGACGAAGTCGTTCTTGAGCATTCCGAGTACCTTCGGGTCGCTCCATACTCTTGATTCCATCTCACGGCAATTGACGCATCCGTGTCCTGTAACATCCACAAATACAGGTTTTCCTGCCTTTTTTGCAACTGAAAGTGCCTCATCAAGATTGAAATATCCGTTGATGCCGAGAGGAAGATGAAGACCGTATTTATTGGATTCTGCCGGCGCGAATTCCTCGCATACGGCACATGATGCCGTGGTGTTGGAAGAACTGCCTTGTCCTATTACGAAGTCCTGAGTCGTGATGGGTGGCATGTATCCTGAGAGAACCTTGAGAGGAGCCCCCCACATGCCAGGTATCAGATAAACTACAAAACTGAATACTGCGATCGCAAGCCCGAGTCGTGGGACAGAAAGATGCTCGAGCGGTTCGTCGTGTGCGAATCTGATCTTGCCAAGCAGGTAAAGCCCAAGAAGCGAGAATACTACGATCCAGATAGCCAGGTATACTTCCCTGTCAAGTATACCCCAATGATATGTCTGGTCAGCCACGCTGAGGAACTTCAGTCCGAGCGCTACCTCGATAAATCCGAGTACTACTTTCACTGAGTTCAACCATCCGCCACCGCTTTTCTTGAATTTCTTCAGAAGTGAAGGAGAGAATGCAAGGACTGTGAACGGAAGAGCGAATGCTGTCGAGAACGCAAGCATTGTGACCATAGGCTCCCAGAACTCTCCCTGAGTAGACTTGATGAGGACAGATCCTACGATAGGACCTGTACACGAGAATGAAACAAGTACAAGTGTCAATGCCATGAAGAATACTCCTGCTAGACCCTTTTTGTCAGATCCCTTGTCGCTCCTGTTTACGATAGACTGAGGAAGTGTGATTTCGAAGGCTCCGAAGAACGATGCGGCAAACACCATGAACACAATAAAGAAGATGATATTAGGCAGCCAGTGTGTAGACAGCCAGTTGAAGATGTCTGCAGTCACGGCATCTCCTCCTATCATCTTTGTAAGCATGATGATGACGGATATAGGTACCGTATACAGCAGAACTATGAAAAGACCGTACATGAGAGCCTTGAAACGCCCTACGGTAACGTTTTCCGATCCTTTCATGAAGAATGACACTGTCATAGGAACCATAGGGAATACGCAAGGTGTCATAAGCATTGCAAATCCCCAGAGGATGGCCTCGATGATCAGTCCCCAGATGGACCCTTCTTCCTTGGACTCTTCAGATCCGCTGTCGGATTCAGGTGCGACAAACACTCCGGTCGCAGGCGTGGTGGCCTTTTCCGGGTCCACGGTCACATCAAAATCATAATATTCCGACTGGCATGCTCCTCCAGTGCATGCATTGGTGAAGATCGTGCCTGTCACCTTTGCTGTCGCAGATTCCAATCTTACATCCTGTGCAATCACTATCTCCTTGTAATAGTGCTTTGCCTTCTCTCCAAACTCATCAAGTTCCTCTGTAGGGGTGCTGAGCTCGTACGGTTCTCCGACAAGCTGTCCACCTTCAACAGCCACATCAGAAATGGTAGTTGCAGAAAACTCATCAGTCAGGGTATAGGTGTGATATCCGTCAGCTATCTTGCCGGTAAATACCACCTTACAGATGTTCTCCTCTGCTGTGGACTCCACGTGAGCAGACCATGTGACAAGGCTCTGGGCAAATGCAGCCGCACTTATCAGCCCAGCTGCAACAACTGTTATTATCCTTTTCATGAAAATTCCTTTATTGATTATTTTGCAAATGCTACAGACCGGGTCTCACGGATGACGGTAATCTTGACCTGTCCCGGATAAACCATTTCCTCCTGGATCTGCTTGGCGATGTCTGTAGAAAGCGTCTCGGCATCCTGGTCCGTAACCTGATCGGCTCCGACTATCACTCGCAGTTCGCGACCGGCCTGGATTGCATATGTCTTGGTTACACCAGGATAAGACTGTGCGATATTCTCCATATCCTTCAGCCTCTTGATGTACGACTCGATGACCTCGCGTCTTGCTCCAGGACGTGCACCTGAAATGGCATCACCTACGAGAACGAGTGGTGAAATGATGGATGTCATCTCCACTTCCTCATGGTGTGCTCCGATTGCGTTGCATACTTCCGGTTTTTCCTTATACTTCTCAGCCAGTTTCATACCGAGAATTGCGTGTGGAAGTTCCGGATCTTCGTCGGAAACCTTTCCTATATCATGGAGAAGACCGGCTCTCTTGGCAATCTTCGGATTCAAGCCGAGTTCTGAAGCCATTGTAGCACAGATGTTTGCTACTTCTCGTGCGTGCTGGAGAAGATTCTGTCCATACGATGAACGGTACTTCATTCGTCCGATCAGTTTCACAAGCTCTATATGCATACCATGGATGCCGAGGTCGATACATGTCCTTTTACCTGTTTCCATGATTTCGTCTTCAAGCTGCTTCTGCACCTTTGCCACGACTTCCTCGATACGTGCCGGATGTATACGTCCGTCGATCACAAGCTGATGCAGGGCCAGTCTGGCTACTTCCCTCCTGACCGGATCGAAGGCTGAAAGAAGGATCGCCTCAGGAGTGTCATCAACCACAATCTCCACTCCGGTAGCAGCCTCAAGGGCACGGATGTTACGTCCTTCGCGTCCGATGATGCGTCCCTTGATCTCGTCGCTCTCTATGTGGAATACTGTTACAGCGTTCTCGATGGCCGTTTCAGATGCAGTTCTCTGTATGGTGTTGATCACAATGCGCTTAGCCTCCTTGCTTGCGGTCAGACGAGCCTCATCCATCATGTCGTTGATATATGACTGTGCCTGAGTCTTCGCTTCTGCCTTCATGTTCTCTATGAGCTGGTTCTTCGCCTCTGCAGCTGTCATCCCGGCAATGTCTTCTATCTGTTTTATGGCTTCCTGACGGAGCTTCTCATACTCCTCGCTTTTCTTTGTCGCAATATCCACCTGGGCCTTCAGGTTCTCCCTGATGGCTTCTGCTTCCTTGTTCTTGCGGCCAAGTTCTGAGTTCTGCTGGTTGAGGGAATTCTCCTTCTGCTTGAGTCTGTTCTCGATATCGCTTATCTGCTTGTTCTTTTCGTTTATATACTGCTCATGCTCGCTCTTGAGCTGAAGGAATTTCTCCTTTGCCTGAAATATCTTGTCCTTTCTGATGGCTTCAGCTTCAATCTCAGCCTTTCTGATTATTTCCTCCTTCTGGCCCTTCAGTAGTATCCTGTGGACCAATATGTATGTGCAGACCGCCACGATGGCGCTCAAAGCTGCTACAAGAATGTAAATTAGTACTGTATTCATAATATATGGTTTAGTTAGTTTCCATAAATAAAGACCAGCCGGCAATTATGCAGACTGGTCAAGTTAATTAATAAAAGCCGTTAGCTGGTTTGTCAGAAAATCTTAAAAAATAAGATTTGGGCTCCGGATACATGGTTCTGAAATCCTCCGTCCCGCAAAGCGGAATCCCCGTAAGGGTCACATAGGTCCGTCATCTCCGTCCGAGTAGTCCCGGTTACATTATTAGTGTTGATTTCAGCAAAAATAAGTAACTAACGGCTGTTTCTGTCAGTATTTTCAAGATAACCTTCGAGCTCACGTGCCAAAGCCTCTTCCTCATCTTCCATTGCTTTAGCCTGTTTCTGAAGAGTGAGGTTTGCCATGCACACATTCAATGACACAAACGAAAGGATTTCTACCATGCTCTTTCCTGGAAACTTGTCCAGATAGAGCTTGACTTTCCTGTTTATTTCATCTGCAGCCTTTCTTATCACCTCTTCGTGCTCTGGAGAAGACACCTTCAAGGAATATGTGCGGTCGGCAATCTTTATTGTAATGCTCTGTGCCATATCAACCCTCCATCAATGAAATGCATCTGTCAATCTCCTTTATAAGCCTGTCAATCTTCTTTCTTGACCCGGAACTGTCTGTCCCGCCTGCCATGAACGCTTCTGCCAGCTTCTGGTTATCGATCTGTCTCTTTAACTCAATTATCTGCTTCGCGTAGGTCTCGTTCTGCTGCCTGCACTGCTCTAGTTCGGCCTGAAGCTTTTCACGCTCCGTCTTTTCTGCCTCATAAACAGCGATGAGCTGAGTTATTTTCTGCTTTACAGTTTCGAGCATCACGAATAAAAATTATACCTACCCCGCAAAATTACAAAATAAAAAGCGGAAATCCAATATGAATTCCGCTTTTTATGAGTGTCAGGAAGGGTCTATAGTTCTTCCACTGCCTTCATTCCTTCCTCGATCGCTGTCTTGTTCAGGGTGATGAGGTCGGCGTAACGTGCTGGAATACACTTCGCAAGCCCCTTGTCGATGTTCTCTGCCAGAATGATAGGCTTCATCTTCAGATATGCACCCATTACAGCCATGTTATATACCTTGGAATTACCTACCTGTGCCGCCACGTTGATGGCATCAATCCTGCAGATCTTTATGTCTGTTCTTGTCGGAGGATTGTTGATGCCGTTAGGGTCGTATATCAGCAGACCTCCCGGCTTTACAGTGCTTTCGAACTTGTCCAGAGACTGCTGGTTGAGAATAATTGCCGTGTCGTATCTTGTCACGATAGGCGAGCTGATCTTCTTGTCGCTGAGGATTACGCTGACATTGGCTGTGCCGCCGCGCATCTCCGGACCGTATGACGGCATCCATGTGACTTCCATGTCCTGCATGATGGCGCAGTATGCGAGGATCTTTCCCATTGAGAGGACTCCCTGTCCTCCGAATCCTGCAATGATTATCTCTTCTTTCATAATTACTCCTGTTTTAAAACGTCCTTAATGTCACCGAGCGGATACTTTGGGAACATGTTCTCTACCATCCACTTGTTGGCTGCCGTAGGGCTCATCTTCCAGCCGGAGTTGCATGTGGCGACAATTTCCACGAATGAGAGGCCGATGCCTTTCTGGCTGTACTCGAATGCCTTGCGTATCGCTGCCTTTGCCTTGCGTGCCGCCACTGCCGTATGTACTGACTGTCTCGTGATGTATGCCGTGCCGTCAAGCTGGGCGATCATAGGAGCAAGCACGAGAGGGAAACCGTTCAGCTTGGCATCGCGTCCGTATGGGGTGGTGGCTGTCTTCATTCCCAGAAGGGTCGTAGGAGCCATCTGGCCGCCTGTCATTCCGTAGATGCCGTTGTTTATGAATATGACCACGATGTTCTCTCCGCGGCTGCATGCATGGATGATTTCTGCCGTACCGATAGATGCGAGGTCTCCGTCTCCCTGATAGGTGAAGACGTATTTTTCCGGATTGAGGCGTTTAGCTGCAGTAGCCAGTGCTGGGGCGCGTCCGTGAGCTGCCTGCTGCCAGTCCACATTGAGATAATTGTATGCGAAAACAGAACATCCTACCGGACTGATTGCTATCGTCTCTTCCTGGATGCCCATCTCTTCTATCACCTCGGCAACCAGCTTGTGCACTGTGCCGTGAGAACATCCCGGACAATAGTGCATCACATTGTCAGTCAGGATCGGAGTCTTCTTGTAGACGATGTTCTCGGGTTTCTTGATGTCTTCTATATTCATGTCCTTTGCTTATTTCAGATTGTTGAACTTCTTGAACGCCTCTGCGATTTCGTCAGGTGTGTAGATGATACCTCCCTGTCTTCCATAGAATCCGACAGGGCACTTTCCGTTCACGGCCAACCTTACATCGTCCACCATCTGTCCGAGGTTGAGCTCGATGCTCATCATGCTCTTTACCTGTCCGGCAAGTTCCTGGATTCTCTTTGTAGGGAACGGGAAAAGTGTGACCGGTCTGAGGAGGCCTGCCTTGATTCCCTGTTCGCGGAGTTCGTCCACAACAGCTTCGCAAATACGTGCCGAACATCCGAATGCCACGAAGAGGTATTCGGCATCTTCAGTCTGGTATTCCTCATACTTGACTTCCTTTTCCTTGATTACTTCGTACTTGGCCGCCAGTTTCTGGTTGAAGCGCTCCTGTACGTCAGACTCGAGGGCGAGCGATGTGATCACGTTGTATGGTCTGTCAGCTGTCTTTCCCGTTGTAGCCCATGGCGCTGCCTTCAGGAGTTCCTCCTTTGTCATGCGTGGTTTCTCCGGACGGAGTTCCACCTTCTCCATCATCTGTCCTACGATACCGTCTGCCAGGATGATGACAGGAGTGCGGTATCTGAATGCCAGGTCGAAGCCCCAGTCTACAAAATCATACATGTCCTGCGCCGATGCCGGTGCAAGGACGATCGCGTTGTAGTCACCGTGTCCGCCGCCCTTCACGCATTGGTTGTAGTCACTCTGGCTCGGCTGGATGGTTCCGAGGCCGGGACCGCCTCTCTGGCAGTTTACCACCACGCAAGGAAGCTCTGCACCTGCAAGGTAGCTGAGTCCCTCGCACATCAGGCTTATGCCGGGTGAACTCGAAGAAGTCATCACTTTCTTTCCGCAGCAAGCGCCGCCGTATACCATGTTGATGGAAGATGTTTCACTCTCAGCCTGGAGTACAACCATTCCGGTTGTCAGCCAAGGCCTTTCCTTCATGAGAGTCTCCATCACTTCAGACTGCGGGGTGATCGGATATCCGAAATAACCGTCCGCACCGTTGCGGATTGCCGATATGGCAATCGCCTCGTTTCCTTTCATCAGAATTTTCTCTGCCATATCATCAAATCTTTACTCTGTAAACCGTAATCACCGAGTCCGGGCAGACGATCGCACAGTTTGAACATCCTATGCATGCCTCACCGACCATTTCGGCATAATGATAACCTTTGTTGTTCACCGACTTGGACAGTTCGATACTCTTTGTCGGACAATTCTCCACACATACTCCGCAACCTTTGCATTTCTGTGTATCGACTTCGATTGCTCCTTTGAATGCCATTATGTATTAGTTTAAAAGTGTTAATCTATCGTGTGCTTTGTGTTTCAAAAACCAAGTAAATTTAATCGTATTAATCGAATTTTTCAAATTTATTTGCAAAATTTTTATTTGATGTGATTATGGCTGCGTATTTGAAGAAAAATATTTAACTTTGAAAACTTAAACTGTTTGGAAAGTATGAAGTCTACATTGCTTAAGAATGTTTTCCTTGATGGGAAAAATGTTGATATCCTGGTCAGTGGCGACAGGATAGCAAGGATTGGACATTCCGGCCTTTCAGATGTCCCTGGCGGTACTGAAGTCGTGGAATGTTCCGGCAAGGCTGTACTTCCGGGTCTTGTGAACATGCATACTCATGCCGGTATGGCGATGATGAGGGGATTGGGTGAAGATATCTCTTTCCATAAGTGGCTTGACAGGATATGGGAGGTTGAGAAGGATATTACTGAGGAATATGTGTATCATGCGACAAGGGTCGCATGTCTTGAAATGATAAAGACAGGTACCACGACATTCAACGACCAGTACTGGTTCATGCCGGAAGCCTACAAGGCAGCTGTGGAACTGGGTATCAGGCCGGTTCTGTCGTATGTCTTTCTTGACAGGAATGATCCTGATGAAGCTGAGAGGCAGAAGGTTCAGTGCAGACAGATGTATGAGGTCGCAAGGCAGTGGGGAAGCGAGGCGATGTTCATGATCTCGATACATGCTGTCTACTCGGTACGTGAGGAAATGATGACATGGGCGACTGATTTTGCCCGCCGGAACGGTCTGAAGATACACATCCACGTCTCTGAGACTAAAAAGGAAGTGGAGGACTGCTTTGCTCTGCACGGAATGTCGCCGGTGGAGTATCTTGATAAGCTTGGGGTTCTTGGTCCGGACGTCATTGCTGCCCATTCGCTCTGGCTTTCGGACAGTGACGTCGAAATTCTTGGCAAAAGGGGAGTGACCTGTGTTCATAATGTTAATTCAAATCTTAAGTTGGCCTCTGGCTATAAATTCAGATATAATGAGTTGCGTGATGCTGGCGCAAATGTTTGTTTAGGTACCGACGGCTGTGCTTCTTCCAACAATCTTGACATGCTTGAGACCATGAAGACTTCAGCTATGATTCAGAAGGCCTGGAGAGGGGACCCGTCTGCGATGCCGTTGAATGAACTTGTGGAAATGGCTACGTCCAATGCCGGAAAAGCCCTCGGACTTGACATCGGACGAATAGAGGAAGGCATGCTTGCGGACCTGATTCTTGTAGATACCCGGAGCTATCACTTCCTGTCCCCTGGCTCTTTTGAGGCAAATCTTATATATTCAGCTCATTCTGACAGCATCGATTCCGTGATGTGTGGCGGAAGATTCCTGATGAGGGGCCGTGTTGTCGAAGGCGAAGAGGAAATACTTGCGGCGGCCCGTAAGGTAATGAACGCAGAAAAGTAAATCATTTAGTTATGGATCCTAGAGTTGAAAGAATCATGACAGCTGCAGACTATATTGCAGCAAGACTGGACGGCAGGAAACCATTTGCCGGAATCGTATTGGGAAGCGGTCTTGGCAGACTTGCAGATCAGATAGCTGATCCTGTCGTCATACCATATCGGGATATACCCGGTTTCCCTGTATCCACTGCCGTAGGGCATAAAGGGAACTTCATAGCCGGTGAGCTTGGAGGCAAATTTGTAGTAGCCATGCAGGGACGTTTCCATTATTATGAAGGATATCCGATGGAACTCGTGACCCTTCCGATACGTGTCATGAAGGTCCTGGGCATACAGTATCTTTTCGTCTCCAATGCGGCAGGTGGTGTCAATTTCGATTTCAAGGTTGGGGACCTGATGGTCATCACAGACCACATAAACCATCTCCCTAATCCGCTTGTAGGCCCTAATATGGAAGAATTCGGTCCTCGTTTCCCGGATATGACAAGACCGTACGACCTCGGACTCAGAAAGATGGCCTTCGAGATAGGAGCCGGCCTGGGGATCGAGCTCAAGAGCGGAGTCTATTTCGCCGGAACAGGACCTTCATACGAGACTCCTGCCGAGTATAAGTATTTCCGCCTCATAGGTGCTGATGCTGTGGGAATGTCCACTATTCCTGAAGTTATAGTCGCCCGCCATTCGGATATACCTGTATTCGGAATGTCAGTTATTACCAATGAGGCTCACGATGACTATGCTGAGGATTATGTAAACGATGCTGATGACGTCGTGGAGGCAGCCGATGCCGCAGCCAGAAGGATGACCTCAATATTTACTGAGATCATCCAAAGACTGTAACCGGTCATGTCTTCTGTACAAGCTGACTTGCCGCCCGGTTTATTTACGATGTTCCCGATTGTGTGAGGGATCATTTCAAATCATCGAGAAAACAGCTGCTCCATGCGTCAGAAGGCATTTCCCATCCTCCTCTTGGCGAAAGGCTGACAGAACCGACCATAGGCCCGTCAGGCAGGCAGGAACGTTTGAACTGCTGGTTGAAGAATCTTCTGAGGAAGGTCTTCAACCATTTTTTGATGGTCTCCTCGTCGTAGAAGTTTGTCTCTGAGCTGAAAGCCTTTTTGGCCATGAAGAGCACTTTCTCAGGATCGTATCCGTTCCTCATGAAGTTGTATATGAAGAAATCATGGAGTTCATATGGTCCTACGAGATCTTCGGTTACCTGCTGTATTTCTCCTTTATCATTTGCGGGGAGCAGCTCAGGACTGATTGGTGTGTCCACTATGTCAAGCAGAATCTCCCTGACTCCTGGTGTGTCGGTCTCGAACCTGTTCTCAGCCGCCCATCTTACAAGACTGCGCACCAGGGTCTTCGGCACACCGGCGTTCACTCCATACATGGACATGTGGTCACCGTTATAAGTAGCCCATCCCAATGCCAGTTCAGAGAGGTCTCCAGTTCCGACTACAAGTCCGTTGGTCTGGTTGGCGACATCCATCAGAATCTGGGTCCTTTCACGGGCCTGTGAGTTTTCGAAGGTCACGTCATGGACGTTCTTGTCATGTCCGAGGTCCATGAAATGCTGGTCGCACGCCGCTACGATGGAGATTTCCCTTGAGGATATGCCCAGAGCCTCCATCAGATTCGTGGCATTGTTCTTTGTCCTTGCTGTCGTTCCATATCCCGGCATGGTGACTCCAATGATTCTGTCTCTTGACCAGCCGAGCCTGTCTGTGGCTAATGTGGTTACAAGAAGGGCCAATGTGCTGTCAAGGCCTCCTGATATTCCGAGGACTGCCGTATTGCATCCGATGTGTTCCAGCCTCCTGGCCAATCCTGCTGTCTGTATGTCAAGAATCTCCCGACATCTGTGACCTATGTTCCTTGGAGAAGCGAAAGGAAGCGGCTCGACATGTCTGTATAGTCGTTTCTCAAAGTCCGTGGATATGCCGGAACTGCCTGTTTCTGTAATCTTATACATGTTGGAAGGCCTGCATGTGGCAGTGGCTCTGAAAGAACTGTCCTTAATGCGCATCGCTGTCAGCTTTTCGATGTCGATATCGGCGATGACCATGTCAGATTTCGGATTGAACCTCTCTTTCTCGGAGAGGCAGTCGCCGTTCTCCCATATCGCCGCTGCTCCTGCATAGACTTTGTCTGTTGAGGATTCCCCATGACCGGCTGAAACGTGGATGTATCCTGTGTGTGTCCTTGCTGAATGGTTGCTCAGAAGATTCCTGCGATACAGGTCGGTGTTGAGGATTTCTGCTGTTGCAGAAGGATTCACTATGATGAATGCTCCTCCTACTGCATATCCTGAAGACGGAGGAAGAGGACTGCTGAGGTCTTCACCGATTTCTATCGCAAAACTTACGTCACCTATGGTGAAAATATGTTCAGGTGTGATGGTCGTCTTCTGTCCTGCATAGGTTATCCTGCAGTCGCTTTCCTGACCGATAAAACCGCTGCCGGAAGAGAATATGCTCTCTTGAATGCCGTATGTCTTCGGTACCAGTCCGAAGAGTCTGCCGTCCTTGACTACTGCGGCGCAGTTGTATAAATGGCCGTTATGCGGCACCGGAACGCCGATTACGACAGCCGTCCTGCTGTTGCTGCTGTGGCTGATGATCCTCCTGAGACCCTCTTCAGCACCCTTGAGCAGCCTGACGTTGGTGAAGAGATCTCCGCATGTGGCTCCAGTGAGGCATAGCTCTGGGAATGCTGCAAGCGATACTTCCTCCTCTGCTGCCAGGTCCATCAGCCTGCATATCTGCCCGGCGTTGTATGAAGGGTCCGCAAGTCTGATCGAAGGTACAGCTGCAGCTGTACGAAAGAATCCGTAATTTTTCATGGCGGTAGATTTGAATTAAGGACGGCATTGAGCCGTCCTTTGTATTGTCAGTGGTGTAAGATTTTCCTAAAGTTCTTCAAAGTCCACTTTTGTGAACTGCTCGTCAGAGCTGCTTTCCTTCGGACAGTTGGCCTTGATATAGTTTACGACCTCCTCCAGGCCCTCTGCAAACTTCTCGAAGTCTTCCTTGTAAAGGAATATCTTATGCTTGTCATATGCAAAGTTACCGTTTGTGTCCACTCTGCGCTTGCTTTCTGTGATGGTCAGGTAATAATCATTTCCCTTGGTTGCCTTGACATCAAAGAAATAAGTACGCTTTCCCGCTCTCACCGGTTTTGAATAGATGTCCTCACCTGAGCGCTCCTGAGCATTTGCTCCATCAAAATCCTCACGATACATAACTAATCTTTTTTAAGTAAATCTTTACAAAGTTAGGTTTTTTTCTGAAAAATGAGTGTATCTTTGCGTAAAATTTTCATCATTTTTATGCTTAACAGAAGAATTTTAAGGATAAAAGCCTTTAAAGTGCTCTACAGCAGTGTGTTGTCCGGTAATATGTCTCTTGCTCAGGCGGAGTCTCAGCTGGATCTTTCCTGCGAAGCTGCCAGAGACCTTTATATCTATATGCTCGGAATCATTTCTCCATTGACCGCGATAGCCCGTGAAAGGATAGAGATAGCGAAGTCCAAGTTCAATCCTACCGAGGAAGAACGCAATCCTAACATGAAGTTCGCTGAGAATGCTTTGGCGAAGCTGCTTGACGAGGACGTGGATTTTCAGAAGGCTTTCTCGAAGCGCAAGTTCTCGTGGCAGCAGTATGATATCTTCCTCAAGAAGGTCATGTCTTCTGTCTTGACAAAGGACTATTATGCGAAGTATATGGCCTCGCCTGAACGTTCCCTCAAGGAGGACTGCCGTCTTTTCACACGTATCTTTGAAGAGGAGTTCGTGGACAGCGAGGAGCTTGAACATATCCTTGAAGAGAAGTCGCTCTATTGGAATGATGACCTGGCATACTCATTGACATGGTGCTGCAAGACTCTCAAGGCACTCGCTGCCGGGGAAAGATGTACCTTGTATCCGCTTTATCAGAGCGAGATGCTCACTGGGGATGGTGTCGAGAGTGACAAGTTCTTTGTCCGCAAGCTTCTGCAATCGTCTTTCGCATCTTATGAGAAGTATTCTGCTATGGTGGCAGAGGCTGTGTCGGGGTGGGAAAAGGAAAGGCTTTTCTCCACTGACGTCGTACTGATCGCCATGGGATTGTCTGAAGTCGTGACCTTTCCGACGATACCCGTCAAGGTAACTATCAACGAGTATGTGGAAATCTCTAAGTTCTACGGTACTCCTAAGAGCCGTTCATTCGTGAACGGACTGCTTGACCGCCTTGTGCAGACATTGGTGAATGAAGGTCTGGTAAATAAAGAAGGCAAAGGGCTTCTTTAATCTGAGGGAAACAATACATTAATTTTTGATACAATGAATATTATTACAGTTTTACAGGCAGCTGGTGCTGCGGCACAGCCGGGTGGCGGATGGTCCATGTGGATCATGATGATTCTTATTTTTGTGGTGATGTGGTTCTTCATGATCCGTCCGCAAAGAAAGCAGCAGAAGGAACTTCAGGCTTTCCGTGACAGCTTGAAGAAGGGTGACAAGGTCGTTACGATCGGTGGTATCTACGGTACTGTAAGCGAAATCAAGGAAGAATCAGTTCTCATTGAAGTTGATAATAACGTGAAGCTCCGTGTAAGCAGGCAGGCTCTTGTAAAGGACTTCACCGACCCTTCAAGACAGTAATCGGATTCCGTTATTTCCACAGGAGAAATGAAGGATTTCATCAACAGACTGTTGAAAGCCATGAATTTCAGCGGGAGAGACTGGGCAGTGCTGCTGCTCGCTCTCCTGTTGGCTTTTAGTACGTGGCTTATCCATAATCTCTCCTTGAGATACAATGATTATCTTGGGGTGTATGTGGTAGCCCATTGCAATATTGACGGTCATTCTGAGGTCTCGGCAAACAGATGCGAGGTGATCGCCAGATGCCGTACTACCGGATACAATGTGATACATGCGGGTATCAGGCATCGCAAGTCTTTGGATATCAACTTCAAGCCTTCTGAAATGAAACATAAGGAAGGTGATACTTTCTTTGTGACATCTTCGGATCTTCAGGAATATGCACATGTGTTCTATGGGGACGATGTCACCGTGGAGTATTTCCTGACCGACACCCTGTTCTTCAGATTCCCTTATGAGGACTTCAAGCGTGTTCCGGTCTATCCGGTCTATTCTTTGTCATATAAGACTCAGCATATGGCCTCCGGACAGCTGGCTGTGGATCCGGATACAGTGACCATATACGGTCAGCCTTTTCATCTGGATAATATCGACAAGGTGTATACCCGTCCGATAAAGTTTACCGGCTTGTCGGAAGATATACAGGGGATGGTGAAGCTTGAGCCGATAAAGGGCCTGAGGGTTTCAGTGGACGAAGTCCATTATTCTCAGGACATCACGCGATTCGTAGAACTTACAAGGACTCTTCCGGTGACGGCGGTCAATCTTCCGCAGGACAAGGGGATGATTGCCCTTCCGTCATATGTCGATGTTACATTGAAATGTGTCTTTCCGCTCCAGTCAGATCCTTGGGAATCCATGGAGGCTCAGGTGGATTATGATGATTTCCAGAAATCTCTGGGTGGGAAGTGCCGTGTCAGACCTTCTTCTCTTTCACGTGGGGTGATAGATTTCGTATCCGATCCTGTCGCAGTGGATTGTGTCATAGAAGAGAAAAGATGAAGGTGATTCTCATAACCGGGGGAATAGGAAGCGGCAAGTCCGAGGTCTGCAGGATTCTCTGCAGGGACTATGGGATTCCGTGTTATGATGCTGATTCAAAGGTAAAGGAGTTATACATGAATCATCCCTCTCTGCTTCCTGACCTGGAAAGGACCCTTGGTGTTCCGCTTCTTGATTCTGAAGGGCATTTTCTCGCTTCTGTACTTGCGTCAAGAATTTTTTCATCAAAAGAAGACCTTATAAAGGTCGAAGGCTTGGTTTTTCCGATATTATGGGAAGATTTTGATAAATGGAAATCAGGGCAGGAGTCAGCTGTTGTGGCCATGGAATCGGCGACAGCCTTGGAGAAGGAATCTCTTGCCGGCATGTTTGATGCTGTCGTAGTGGTGGATGCTCCTGTTGGTGTCAGGCTCAGGAGGGCATGTGCCAGAGATGGCAGCTCCACCGATCAGACGCAGAAGAGGATGAGTAACCAGAAACTGATGAATATGATATCGGAAGGTTATCACGATCCCCGTGTCGATTATCTTGTCAGGAATGTGTCAGATATGCATCATCTACAATCAGAAGTTGCCGACCTTGTGGCAAAATTGATGTGAAACAATAAAGTTATATGTAATAACATATAAGTTAAAGGAATTGAATATAAATCATTTAAACGAATATAATATGAAGACAGATCTTTCTAAAGTCTTGGCTATTTCAGGTCAGAGCGGCCTGTATCTTTATGTTGCACATACCAGGACAGGGGCCGTTGTCGAGGCTTTCGCAGACAAGAAGAGAAGTGCGGTCAGTGCATCCGGCAAGATCACATCCCTTGCGGATATCTCCATCTATACTGATGATGAGGAGGTGAAGCTCCAGCAGGTTTTCCTCAATATGAAGGAAGTTCTCGGTGATGCAGATGCTCCTTCAGCTAAGTCGGATCCTAAGGAACTCAAGGCACTCTTTGAAAAGGCGTTGCCTGATTATGACCGCGACCGTTTTTATGTGTCTCATATGAAGAAGGTGGTCGAGTGGTATAATGCTCTGAAAAAATATGCATCCCTGGATTTCGTGAATCCTGAAGATGATGAGGCTGCAGAGCAGGAATAACAGGAAATGAAGAAACTTCAGACACTGACCTTGGGCTGTTCGAAGAACAAGGTCGATACCGAACATATCCTTTCCCTTGTGGAAGATCTGTATGAGATCGTACCTGAGGGTGAGGATATTCCCGTCGATATACTTCTGATGAATACATGCGGCTTCATAGGGGATGCCAAGGAGGAGTCCGTCCAGGCTATCCTTGAAGCTGTGGAAAGGAAGAAGAGGGGAGAAGTCGGACGTATTGTGGTGTTTGGCTGTCTTTCACAGCGCTATGCTTCTGAGCTTCCTGAACTTATACCTGAGGTGGATGCCTGGTTCGGTGCCCGTGAGCTTTCTCCTGTAGTCGAAGAACTTGGAGGTGCAGCTGTGCATGACCATATGACTGACCGTTTCCTGACAACTCCTTCGCACTATGCGTATCTCAAGATATCTGAAGGATGTGACAGACGCTGCTCATACTGTGCCATACCTTTCATACGTGGTGCTCATAAGTCAGTGCCTGTCGGGAAACTGGTGACCGAGGCGGAGAAGCTTGCGGCAAAGGGAGTGAAGGAGCTGATCGTCATTGCTCAGGATACCACCTATTACGGACTAGATATATATAGGAAGCGTGCTCTTGCTGAACTGCTTCAGAAACTTTCGGAGGTCGATGGAATAGAATGGATCAGGATACATTATTCTTATCCTGCCTCTTTTCCTGAGGATGTGCTGGAACAGATGGCTTCCAATCCTAAGGTATGCCGTTATATGGACATACCGCTTCAGCATATCTCCGACAAGGTGCTTTCCAACATGCACAGAAATGTAGATGGAGCGTGGACAAGGGAACTCATATCCAGAATGAGGGCCAAGGTTCCGGGAGTTGTCCTGAGGACTACCATGATTGTCGGACATCCCGGAGAAGGGAAGAAGGACTATCAGGAACTTCTTGACTTTGTCTCCAATGCTCGGTTTGAAAGGCTTGGTGCCTTCATGTATTCTGAGGAAGAAGGAACATTCGGAGCAGAAAATTTCAAGGATTCCATATCACGCCGCACCAAGCAGGAACGTCTTGACCATCTGATGGAGCTGCAGAGCGGTATTTCTTTGGAATTCAATCAGTCACGTGTAGGGTCTGAGGTTACTGTCATAGTCGATGATTTCATGGATGGAGTGTTTGTCTGCAGAAGTGAATTCGAGAGCCCTGAAGTAGATGGCGAGATTCTTGTAAAGTATGATTCCTCTGTTGCAGGTGATATCGACCCTTATTCTCTGATAGGTGAATTCATTAAGGTGAGGGTCGTTGCCGCAGATGAGTATGACCTGATTGCTGAAATGCTTGAAGTATGATGAAAACTGGAAATGTACTTGCCATATTGGCTTGTATCTTGACAGCCATAGCTTGCGGCCCGAGCAGGCACGCAGTGCATCTTGAGATGAGATATCCTTCCAAGTCCGGTGTGGAACTCGCAGGGAAGATTGTCTCTGTCGTGTATGTCTCGGACAAGGATTCAGTCGTATCGTCGTTCAACGGTGGCATGGCTGACGGCTTTGCCTATGCCCTCGAACAGGATTATGGTACGGGAGATGGCAGCATCGGAGTATATGCTGTCTCAAGGAGCCAAGGTGCCGATTATGCATCCAGAGATTCGCTTTTCAGTTATCTGATGGCTACAGGATCTGATGTGGTTTTCCTATTTGATGTTCCTGATTTGGGCAAGATGGTGGTTTCCGCACCGACAAGGGTCGCATCAGCCTCATCAGCGGATTCATCGTATGTCAGTACCGGAGGATTGCAGTATAGGCTGCACCTGTATTGCTATGACGCAATGAACAAGGAAGACAAAGTGTCGGTTTTCGGCGGCATGAGCACCTCTTCTCCATATGTGTATTCGAATGGCAGGCTTACCAGTGCCGAGGCCTTGACCAGGGCTTATGAGGCTCTGCCGGATGCAGCATGGGAGTCCGGCCGTACTTTAGCCAACGCTTTCAAGTCACAATGGAAGCATGAACAGTATTCTATAGCATATTTTGAATCTCAGAAGTGGTATGACGCGCTTGTCAAGGCTGAACAGTATGACTGGAAAGGGGCGATGGACATCTGGTTATCTCTGCTTGATACTTCGGATTTGATGAAAAAGGCCTGCGCTGAGTATAATATTGCAGTGTCATGCTATATGCTTGGTGACTATCAGCTTGCTTTAGAATGGCTTGACAGGTCAGACGAGGATAATTACCTGCCGACCCTTTCTGACGCCATGCGCAAAAGGATAAAGGCAAGGATGTAAAAATAAGGCGACTGCAGTCAGTCGCCTTATTTTCTGTTTTGAATCCTTTTCTGTCTTTTGGCCTCTTTTCGTGCCTGAATCTTTTCTCTGCGCTGAAGTATCATGACCTTGAGGTTGTCACCCATGTCTTCAAAGAATCTAGGGAACTTGTTCTTGATGATTCCCATCTTCTCATTCAGATATGAATCCAGGTGCCTTGCTTTCTTTTCCTCATACATGTCATCGAATGATATGAGGATCCCGTAGTCTTCTATATAATTCAGTTCCGGATTGATGCAGCCACCGAACATCTTGAGTGTAGGGGAGAGTCCCATGTATGCATTGACCAGAGGCGGAATGTTCACTCCGTGCTTCCTGACCTCAGTGTTCAGCAGCTTGTAGCTTTCCTTGAATGTAAGGCTCTTGTCTATGATGCTGTCCAGATATTGTTGGTCAGTTGTCAGCTCAATCGGCTCATATGGCCTTACAAGTTCCTCATGATCCCCGTAATGAGATTCAAGGAAGTTGAGTATAAGGTCTCTTGCCTGGCGGTTATATGTAGGGTAGATGGTCATCTTTCCGAAGAAATACTTCATCTCAGGCTTTTCCACCATCACGGCACAGATTCCGTCCCAAAGATTATCCAAGGCAAAAAGCGACTTGGCTCCCGCCTTTGAACTCTGGTATTCAGGAGCTACGAAACTGCGTCCCAACTCGATGGTATATGGAAGGTATTCATGGATAAACTTCCTTGAGAATCTGAACTGGTGGGATGTGGCCAGGTACGGCTGTCCGTCTTCCGTGAAGGTGGCATCAGAGCCGAAGATGTATCTGTATCCTCCCAGAATAGCTTCTGCATCAGGATCCCACACTATGAGCTGCTGATAAGGATTCTCCATTGTGTCGAATTCGTCGATGTCAATGGAAAGTCCGCAACCTCCTCCAGAATCACGGAAAGCTATTTCCCTGATTCTTCCGATTTCCAGCATTATGTTCGGGGAATTGTGGTGATTGACGATGTAGATCTCGTTGTTTCCCTTGTTGGTGTTTCTGAGCTTCTTGGCTGATGTGAGCTCTGATTTGATAAGTTGCTTGTCAATAGGAGCAATTATTTCTTCCATAGCTCTGCTTTTATAGTTCGTACACTTTCTGTCTAATTACTTCCGCCCATTCCGCATGAGTCTTCGACTTGTCGAAGGTCTTGTAGCTTATTGGCTTGCCTATGATGATGCGATAGGTGCTTCCCTGGCTTCTGTACATCTCGTTCGGCAGGGTCAGCATAGGCAGATTCAGCTTTATGCCGAGCCTTTTCGTCCATTTGTCTATCTTATAGAAACGGTCTGAATTGCGACCTATGAAATGGATCGGCACAACATCTCTTTCCGATTTTATACTTTTGGTGATGAATGCTTTTCCCCACGGAGGGTCTTGGATCTTTCCGTCAATGATGCGCGAACACTTTCCTGAAGGAAAAATGAGCATCTGATTGTCAGACATGAAGACCTCGTCAATGAGTTTTGGCAGATTTCTGGACTGCCCTCCTACCTTGTTTACAGGAATTCCCAACGGAGCCATACCCTTGAGACTCATAAGAAGGTCGTTCATAAGATATTTGATCTTACCGTCATATTCCTTTCCCAGAATCATACCCATAGTCACCCCGTCAATAGCTCCGAGGGGATGGTTTGATGCGAAGGTGTAGCGTCTGCCGTCTTTGGGAAGATTCTCCATACCTTCCACTTCGATATTCACCTTGAGGTATTTAAGGCAGTTCTCGCAAAACTCGATACCCATGTAACCCTCCTTGAGATATCCGTTGATGAAATCAAGGTGCATGAACTTCTTGAACCAGTTTATTACAAACCGGGGGATATATTTTGCTTTTTTACCTGCTCTGTCCCTGATCACCTTTTCAATGTCAAGGATCTGTGGCTGTCTTTCACCCATAAAATAAGGTTTAATCTTTGCAAATTTAATCAAATAATTGAACTATGCATTGAATCGAGCCTTAATTTCCGTGAAATGTGTCTTTGAGTGGTGGAATTATTCAACTTTCTTTACAGGGTCACACGTCAGACCGACTCCGAGTTTCTTGAAGATTTTTCTGTCTACCTCGCTCAGCATGACTGTAGAATGGACCTGGCAGCCGTTGAGGTTAGGGAGCTGGTCCAGAGCTTTTCTGCAGTTCTCGTCATGTATGCTGAGCATGGATAGTGCGACCAGTACCTCATCAGTGTGCAGACGCGGATTATGACCATGGAGGAATGTAACCTTTGTCTTTTGGATCGGAGCTATCATATCTTCAGGAATGAGCTTCACGTCGTGAGGAATCCCTGCGAGATGTTTGGTGGCATTCAGAATAAGTGCTGCGCTGGGGCCGAGAAGAGAACTTGTACGTGCGGTGATTATGGTTCCGTCCTGAAGTTCTATGGCAGCTGTCGCAACTCCGGAAAGTTCCTTTCTTTCTCGTGCCGCCACAGTTGTCCTTCTGTATTCAGTCGTGAGTTTCGCCTGCTTCAGGATGAGAGAAATCTTGTTCACTTCATTCTCGTTATCACCTTTTTCCGCAAGATTGCATAGGGCGTAATAATATCTGCGTATGATTTCCTCTCTTGCCGCATTGCAGCATACATCTTCGTCACTCAAGCAGAATCCAAGCATGTTCACCCCCATGTCAGTCGGTGACTTGTAAGGACTGTCTCCGTATATACCTTCAAACAATGCACTCAAGACAGGGAATATCTCAATGTCTCTGTTGTAGCTTGCCGCAACTTCTCCGTAAGCCTCGAAATGGAACGGGTCGATCATGTTCACATCGTTGAGGTCTGCAGTGGCTGCCTCATAGGCTATGTTCAGCGGATGTTTCAACGGGAGATTCCACACGGGGAAGGTCTCGAACTTTGCATATCCTGCCTTGGTGCCCCTCTTGTTCTCGTGGTAAAGCTGGCTGAGGCATACCGCCATCTTGCCGCTACCCGGTCCAGGAGCGGTAACTACCACCAGTGGTCTGGTTGTGGTCACATAGTCGTTCTTACCGAACCCCTCTTCCGAATCTATCAATGCGACGTTGTTGGGATAGCCTTCAATCGTGTAATGGTAATATACCCGGATTCCACGACGCTCCAGACGTGCACGATAGGAATCTGCACTTGACTGACCGTTGTAGTGTGTGATGACGACGCTGCTGACGAACATACCCACTTTCTCGAATTCACCCTTCAGACGCAGCACATCTTCGTCATATGTAATGCCGAGGTCGCCGCGGACTTTGTTCTTCTCTATATCCAATGCACTGATCACAATTATGATTTCAGCCTCGTCCTGCAGTTGCATCAGCATATGAAGCTTGCTGTCAGGTTGAAAACCTGGCAATACACGGCTTGCATGATGGTCGTCAAAAAGTTTTCCTCCGAATTCGAGGTAAAGTTTGTCACCGAATTGCGCAATGCGCTTCTTGATCTGTTCGGACTGTATCCTCAGATACTTGTTATTGTCAAATCCCGTTTTCATACGGAATGCAAAGATAAATTTTCTTACGCCTTGCTGCAAGCTAAATAATATTTTTTTTTGTTGATTGTTTTTATATGGTCGGTTCAGATTACCGTTCTGCTGCCTGTTCAAGGACGTATTATGGTTGCAATAGCCGTAAGATGATCACGATAATCAGAAATCTTGTGTTATCTTCAGGACCTGCTCTCCGTATTTTTGGCATTTTGCCTTGCCGAATCCCTTGATACTCAGCAGTTCATCCATGGTTTTCGGAATCAAGGATGCAATTTCCAGAAGTGTGCTCTGGTGCATTATTGTGTAGGCTGGTACGTTGTCGGCCTTGAAGCGTTCCGTGCGCCATTCCTGGAGACGGGCCCTCAACTCTTCATTGACGGTCGGAGCCGTACCGCTGCTTCTGATTATCTTCCGAAGTCTTTTACCGGCCTTTGTGCGGTCTTCAAGCTGGCATTCTGTGCGTATCCTGCCATATCCTTCAGCTGAGAAGTTCCCTGCGCTTATCTGCTCAAGCGTCCTACATGTGATGTCCAGCTGGATGAACATTTCATCTGCAGTATCCTTGAGCCTTTTCTTTGTCTCCTTGTTGTCAGTTTCGAGATCTGAGATTAAGATGCAGTATTTCCTTATTTCCTCTATGATAGGAAGATAGTATTCAGAAGCTTTCCGTATTCTTTCTGACAGATATTGTCCGTTGTCTGTATCCGCGGTCTCTATCTTTGAAAGCTGGCGCCTGAATATATCTCCCGTCTTCTGCAGGTCCTCTGCCTTGGATTGAAGCTGCAGAAGATTCATGTACTCGGATGGATAAAGCTTTTCCATCTGACCGGCCCATGCCTTTCTATAGGCACTTAATGTCCTTACCAGCTCATTTATTCCGAATATTTCCTTCAGAAGATCGAACCGGTGTCTCCTCTCTTCATGTTCCAGCCCCTCCTGCACGCTTTCCAATGGTGTCTGAGATGCGTTGAAAACTGCAACATTGCGGTCTGTATAGATTGAAGACTGTCTTATCGGGGTATCAAGGGAAATGCCTTCAAGCGTGCGGCATCTTGAAAGGGCAACATACACCTGCCCGAAAGCGAATGCAGCTCCGGCGTCGATTATCACCCTGTCGAATGTAAGACCCTGGCTTTTGTGTATTGTTACGGCCCACGCTATCCGTAAAGGCAGCTGTCGGAATTTTCCTATGACAGTCGGCATGATCTCCCCGGATTCCTCGTCGAGGGAATATTCGATGTTTTCCCATTCTGCAGGTTCTACGGAGATATTCTCTCCATCCTTACATGCTACCGTGACAGCTCCGCCAGGTGAGATGGATTCCACTATACCGATCTTTCCGTTATAGAATCTGCATTCAGCATCGTTCCTGATGAACATTACCTGCGTTCCCGGCTTTAATGTCAGAACATGGTCTGCGGGATAGCTGTTCTCGGGAAATTCCCCTTCTGTCTCTGCCTCGAATACGGCAGGTTCACCAGGAAGCCTGTCAAGTCGGGAATGATTGATACAGTCAGCCTGATTGTTGTGAGTGGTAAGCCGGATGACGTCCTCATCCGAATCAAAGGCCTTGACTCTGGAATTCAGACTCATGAGAACTTCCGGTGTTATCCTGTCTTCCCGGACTGCGTTGAGTATGTCCAGAAAAAGGGCATCTTTCTGTCTGTGTACTTTCTGAAGCTCGATTGTAATGTAATCAAGTTTCTGAAGGGCTTTTGAATGGAAAAAGTATGGGGATGGATAGACCTGAGCCATGTAAGGACGTTCACTGTCCTTGACAACAGGCGAAAGCTGATGGGCATCACCGATCATCAGCAGCTGCACTCCGCCGAAAGGTCTGTCACTATGTCGGAATGTTCTCAGGCTCATGTCTATTGCATCAAGCAGGTCTGCCCGGACCATTGAAATTTCGTCTATGATAAGCAGATCCAGGGTCCTGATTATCTTCAGCCTTTCCTTGCGGAGCCTGCGGTATCTTTCGGGCATCTGGTACTCCGTGACAAGCTCCTTTACATCAGGAAGATATGGACATAAAGGAAGCTGGAAGAAAGAGTGGATCGTCGTGCCTCCTGCATTGATGGCCGCCACTCCGGTCGGGGCGAGAATGACATGGCGTTTGGATATGTTCCGGGTTATGTATTTAAGGAAGGTTGTCTTGCCTGTCCCTGCCTTTCCTGTCAGAAATATTGATTTTCCGGTAAATCTGACATATCTCTCAGCCGTCTCAAAAATATCATCCTTCTCCATATCCTTTCCTGTTTTCAGCAAAGATATGAATAATATATTTAAATTTGCCCCTCAAACCGAATGATATGCCGCCAATCGACAACCAATACAAACTGAGGAATCAGGAGTTCCTTCAGGAATATGCCCAGCGGCCCGGAGTGAAAATCATGTTCAATGGTGTGATGTACAGGGTCATCAGTAAAGGCAACGGGCCGAAGCCGTCTCCCAGGAACTTTGTCACCGTACATTATTCCGGAAGACTTATAAACGGAAAGGTCTTCGATCAGACCCAGAAGGGACGCCCGGCCACTTTCAGGCTGAATGAACTGATTACAGGGTGGATAACTGCTTTGAGAGAGATGCCTGCAGGCTCCCGCTGGGAAATAGTCATCCCCTATAATCTTGGATATGGTTCCCGTTCTTCGGGCCCGATAAAGGCTTTCTCCACCCTGATCTTTGACATCACCCTTCTTGATGTCCGATAGGTATCCATGCTCTGCGGGGTCTGTTCGCAGAAACCGGTATCTTTCCACGACTCAGGGAATTCACTCGAAAACTTTGTGTCGAGGACAAGAAACCGGACAGGATACGACCTCTGAGAATAGACACCGATTTCTGCAGGTGATCCCACAGCCAGTACGGTCGGGTGAACGTGGTCCGAACATAGAACATCCACGACAGTTTTCTGATCGTGGATGACACTGTTTATCACATCGGAGCCTCCTTGAAGGATCTCGGTAGGAAACTCTTTGCCTTCTCCAGGATGTCGCTTTCTGTGAAAATCTTCCTGTCGGAATGATATACTCCCTATCTCAATGCGAGCGGAGCGTGGCAATCTCCTTTAATGGCATTCTTGTAATGGCTAAGTGTCTTATAATCAGATAGTTGCTAAGTCATCCCTCCTCCTAAAGGGGTACCCATGTTGGGCTAAAGTGTTGGAATAGAGTTAGTTAATGATTTGGTGGTTGTGTGGAATAATCTCCGGAAACTCAGCCTGCACTGCAGATTTGGATAATCTGTGAAAATCTTTACCTTTCGGGTTGATAAACCGACTGTAACTTATGAGGAACATCCTGAGTCTTATCCTTTTTGCTGACTCTTGAAGAGAGGTCTTTCCGTCTGGAGCAGACAGACCCTCTTGGCAGGGTGAATGTTTTGCAGGTGAGCCTCTATATTGACATTTCCGGATGTGCATCTAATTAGCCATATTGACAATGAAGCGACCTGTTGGATATGGTTACTCTGTAATAATCTGATGGTATCGTATTTCGATGACTTCATTATTCATGCGAACTTTCAGCCACTCTCTCAATTCTTCCAGTTCACACGTGTCAATCGGGTCTTCAGATGAAACAATAACCGAAATTACATCACGTCGGGAAGTGGAATCACGATTGTAAACGTGCCCTTTACTAATGCTTACATCGGATACCGATGACTTGATGCTGAATATCTCTTTGGATATCCTGTCATATTCAGGTTCATTGCTCTTTATCTTATCAAGTTCATTTTTCAGAAGAACGATTTCCTGCTCCTTGGCAGAAATGATACTTTCCTTCTTCTCGTAGATGTCCTTGAAAGCATTCATGTCGGACTTGTCTTCAAGAGCATAATCCCTAATCTGTATCTGCTCTTTTTTTATGTCATATTCAGCCGCTACAGAATATAGTTCGTCTTTATCCCTCTCGCTCAATTCCTCACCGGTAAAGAACAACGTCAGGGATGTGTTGTCGTTGTGATCTATCCTGTAGTCGTATAGAATGCTCTTTCCGTATGTGCTTCGATGTTCGGCAAATGAAGTTGCATTGACTTCAAAATTATTCTGCTGTATGAGCAGGACGGCAGACCAGATGCTTGGGATAATGAAGATTATGATCAATGCGGTGGTCAGTCTCCTGGTGCGCTTGCCGATTGTCTCATCCTGAAACTCAGTAGAGCGGAATCTGAAATATTTGACGCCGGCATAAGTGGCAAGCATAATGAACGTGCAGTTGATTACAAACAGGTACAAGGCTCCGAGGAAATAACTGAATTCACCGCAAGCAAGTCCATAACCGGCTGTGCATAGTGGTGGCATCAAGGCTGTCGCAATGGCCACTCCGGAAAATACGGTCCCCTTATCCTTGCGGCACTGCTCCAGAATGCCGGCAAATCCTCCGAATAGAGCTATCAAGACATCATAGAATGTCGGAGATGTCCTGGCTAAAAGTTCTGTAGGATTACTCAGACTGAGAGGCGTGATTAAAAAATAGAGAAATGCCACAGCAAGACTGATGCAGACCATCACCAGAAGGTTTTTCCCGGAGGATTTCATCAGCTGGATATCGCTTACTCCAAGTCCAAGACCCAATCCGAATATAGGTCCCATCAATGGGGATATCAGCATGGCGCCGATAACTACCGGTATTGAATTGACGTTCAGTCCAACCGACGCAATGATGACGGCAACAGCAAGGATCCACGCATTAGGACCCTTGAATTCAATGTTGCTTCTGATTGCACGTTCTGCTGAATCTGTATCTATATGACCGTTAAGGTTCAGTGTTTCGCGAACCAGAGTCGTGATCTTTTGTATAATCCCCATTTTGTTTAGATTTATTTTGCAAATATAGTGAAATAGTCATACCCCGACAAACTGATTATAAGTGTCTGGTTTACTCCGATAAATCGGTATTGGAAACCGGTCGGAATGACTCCGACAGGAACCTGATCCTTTGCCGCAGAGACTCCTGGGTTATGTCTGCCTTGAAATTGATGTCGTATCCATGGAATGTCCCCTTGTTGTCCAGCAGGACGCAGTGTCCGCAGCTCGGACTGAGAGGTGTTGAATGTTCGGGTATTAATCACGGGAATAGACGTTTCCGTGGACAATAGGGTGGGAGGCAATTTTTACAACTCAGCCATCTTTCTGCCGGCATCGAATGCCTTCTGCAGGTTCTCTTCCCAATGTGCATCACGCCATTGACGCTTTGCCTCTTCTGAGAACCCTGCGAGTTCATAGCGGCTGTAGTCCTTTACCTGATATGTGTTGTATGCTACGATCTTCTGCGGCTGGCCGAGCGCTCTTGTGATGCAGTATTCCATGGAGCCGAAGCCGTTGCTGTTGTTCCTTTCAGGTGTTCCGTTCAAGGTCTCTATCAGGACAACGGGCATCTGTTTCGGTGCAGTCATGCTGTAGTCATTGTAAGATAGCCAAGGGAAGGACAGACGCTCCAGAAAGGCGCGCATCTGTCCGGTCACTTCGCCGAAGTAGATAGGGGAACCAAGTACAAGGCCGTCCGCCATGGATATTTCCTCGAGAACAGGTGAGAGCCCGTCCTTGAATCTGCATACGTCGGATGCTCTGTCTTTCAGTTTGCAGGCCATGCATGACATGCATCCCTTATAGTCCATGTCGTACAGGCGAATTGTCTTGACCTCAATGTGTTCGCCGGCAGATTTTGCGCCTTCTGCGAATTTCTGCAGCATCTGCGCTGTGTTCATGTTGCGGCGTGGACCGCCGTCTATGATTATTATCTTTTTCATATCCTTCTGTTTATGATATTACCATATAAATGGAATTGCCTTATACTTTACACGCTTCATATACTCCTTGTAACCGTCCAGACCTTCTGAAAGGACTGTCTCCTCATTCCGGATCCTCTTGGCGATCACGGGTATGTATCCGAGCATGATGATAAATGATATCGGAAATCCGAGGACCAGCGGCATTGATAGAAACATGATGACTGTAGCCATATACATCGGATGGCGTACAATGCCATATAGTCCGGTATCAATGACTTTCTGTCCCTCCTGAACTTCGATGGTTCTGGAGAGGTACTCGTTTTCCCGCAATACTTCCGCATATAATAAGTAGGAGAGAATAAAGAGGGCAGCTGCCGTCCATACAGTCCAGTCCGGCAATATCCACCAATCGAACCTCCAGTTCAGACCTGCGGCGACGAATGATAGAGTGAAAAGCAGACCACTTAATGCCACAACTGCCTTCTGCTCTCCTTCTTTCTCTTTGGCATTCAGCCTTTTACGGAGCAGGTCCGGATTCTTGGCAAGCATGACGATTCCTGCGAAGAACATCGGTACAAACAGGACGCCCATCAGAAGCCATCCCTGCCAATAAGCAAATGA
>JAZSEQ010000063.1:0-44783 GCA_045531765.1 Candidatus Cryptobacteroides sp.
TATTTCTCGAGCAATCCATGCGCAGGCCTCTGCATCAGCCAGGGCGTGATGGTGATTAGTAAGGTTATATCCGCATGCCGCGGCTACAGTCTGGAGCTGATGATTTTCCAGAGTACATCCGAAATGCTTTCGTGAGGCAGCCAGCGTATCGTGAAAGACGAACTCCGGGTAGTCCATCCTGTAACATCTGAATACCTCCCGCAGGCATCTGCTGTCGAAGCCTGCATTATGAGCGACTAGCGGAAGTGCATCAGGGCTGTCCGCCGTATCCTCGGAAAGGATCTGAACGCCTTCCAGCAATTCATCTGTCATTCTTCTCCATACAAAAGGAAAGACTTCCGCATCGTCAGTGTCTTCGTGCCCTAGTCCATGAACCTGCTGGCAGAACCATTTGTAGTAGTCCGGCTCAGGGCGTGTCAGACTATAGAATGTCTTCACTATCTCACCGTCTCTGACAAGTACCGCTCCAATACTGCAGACGCTCGAGGCGCATTCATTGGCTGTCTCGAAATCTATTGCTATAAAATCCTTCATGTCTAGATTTCCTCGTTCGGTACATCATCATACATCCTGACAGTCATACGCAGTTCATTGGCTACCTCTCTGCGAAGCCACTGCGGACTCATTACCTCTGCATACATTCCTTTGGAAAGCAGTTCACGGACGAAATCAAAGGTCGGTACGAGTCTGTACCTGAACTCGGTATACCCGTCTCCGGATTCACCTTCCTCCTGAGAATGGTGAAGGGGGAGTGTGCGGTAGTACTTGACCTGATCTTCAGAAACTCTTATCACGACTTCCTCCACTGGTCCATTATCCAATATAACCCCGAATAGTTTGCGGAATACGTCCTTCGGCTCGAATTCCTTAGGTAGTTTGAAAGAAGTCTTGGTCTGCTTCAGGTCAAGTACTCTATCAAGAGCATATATCCTCGGCTCCTTGTAGGCATCACTTTTAGCAAGCATATACCACCTCTGCTTGAAAAGTTTAAGACAATATGGTGATACATCATATGTGTGGGATGTGTTCTTCCAGAAACTCTGGTATGTCATTGTAAGTTTCTTTCCATCCCTCATTGCCGCCATGATGTCAGGTAGCCACTTCTGACTTGACGGAATATCCTCGCAGATGATCCTGTCGCGGAGGTCTGACCCTTCATTCATTATGCTGTTGAGTGACAATGACTGAAGCATCCAGTTCTTGAGAGAGTCTGACTCCACATCCTCCTCATTTGATAGAAAATATCCAAGTGAACGATCACATTTGATTTCAATACCGAATGTTTCAAGAATTGCATCCTTGTGATTGAAGAATGTCCTTTCGCTCAGCCTTTCTCCATTGCGATTCAGTGAACTGCGCTGCCATGCGCGATTTATCTCTTCAAAAGAAATATGTCCGCTTCTTTGAATCAGCTCAATCAGCCAGATGTACCTGTTGAAATAATTTCTAGCCATAATGTTTGTGCTTTAATATTATGATGCAAAGAAAGTTCTTTCCACTGCCAAATTTAGGCAGTAAAAAGAACTTTTGCTAGAAAATCAAAAAATATAATTATTTGAAGTCGCGTATAATTGACGTTAGAATATTGTCTAAATAATCAATAAACTCGTCCGGTTTATTAATTATATCATTCATCGTAGATAGATCCCAATTTCTATATTTGTTAAGATAGCTATATCCATATGGCCACCATTCATTTGGCCTTGATTTGAGGATAGGCAGTTGTTTAGTTTGTATAGTATAAGTTCTATTGTCAATATGCTGTAAACCCACTATCATTTCTGTCCAAGGTGCTGATTTCGATCCTTGAAATTGAAAAGAAATACTCCAATTTTCTGTTGCTCCGTTAAATTTAAAACCGCAGTATTGTTCTTTAGGACTAAAATTGGTAATAAGAGATATTTCTTTTCCATATCTGTCCCTTAAACTCTCCAGAAGAGGTATAATGTGTTTCTTGACGACATGCATTTCAATTTCACCCTGCATTTGGATAATCTGATTGGTTGCACTAAGGTTACTAATCAGTATCTTCATTAATTCATTGTTAGTTTCTGCATCCATATCAATTGTATTTGTCAATTCTTTTATGTGTTGAATATATTGAGTCAGGGTCTCTCTTATAAGTGGCTTATCTATCGTAATATTTTTGCAACTAGTCAGCCAAGCAATGATATGCTCACTATATGATATTGGAATATAACTGACCTTCTTGCTGGATTCATCATTCGGATCATGCTGATCAAGAGTCAGATAAATGATTTTATAATTGTCTGGATAACGCTCTTTGGCATAGGTTTCATATCTTAACAATTGATTGTACTGGTCTTGGGCATAGATTTTATTTTCTATTATAATCGCTTTCTTGGAATCATGTATGAGAATATCTATTCTTCCTGTATATTCTCCTTCTTTTGTTTTAATCGAGAAAGCGTGTTCAGTTTCGACCACAACTCCATCTTTGTCTGCAAACACAAAATTACATAATCCATTAGTCTTAAGGAATTCATTAAGAAAAACCATCCCTTGACCGTGTGTGCCGCACGGGTTGAGAAACTCGGCAAGTATTGAAGAATGCGTTACCTCATAATGATTGACGCCGCATACTTTGAAGATATTAAATGATTCACCTCGTCTGTATTTTTCGTGTTGGATAGCTTTTTCTTTGCTGACCAGCACTTGAACTTGCTGCAATAAACTCTGAATCTTTGCTAAACCAGTATCCATGTAGATAAGTATTTAATCACACCAAATTTAGTAATTATTTCCATACCCTTTGACTTCTGTATGGAATGTACCTTGAATTAATTATTCCTGCCAACTTTTGACAATATGAGAATATAGTTTTGCGGCAAGATTAAACAACAGAGATAAGTATGGAAGATAGAGTAGAAGGCAATGTGCTATTGTCAATCGCAAATAAGTGTGTCCGATTGATTTCAAAAAGACATGGGGTGGATATAGATATTTATTCATTTCCATTGGATGATCCAAAGGTTTATGATCTCATTAAAGCAGAAGATATCTGGAATAGAATCAAGACAGAAGGGGAGCATACAATCCATAGAAGGAACGCTACCTATGACGCCATGGTTATCTATCAATGTTATTGGTTGAAAGCATATTATCCAGAAGAATATAAAGATGCATTGGTTCCACTTGTTTATGCTTAAGTAACTAGGTAAAGGACGTAATGATAAAGAGGTAAATTAAGAAATACGTTAATATTTTCTAACTTTGTCCTATGTCTTATGTCAAGTACATTGCTGACGTCCAGCATTATAATGAAGTACTATCCAAGGTGGCATCTGTAAAGAAGTCGCTTTGGATAGGCACTGCTGACATAAAGGGCCTACATGTCAAGGTCGGGAACTCATCTGAACCATTTCTTGCAATCCTAGCAGAACTGCTCAAAAGGGGAGTGGAAGTCAGGCTTATACACGCAAAGGAACCGGGACCGATCTTCCGCGAGGAATTCGACAGATACCCAATTCTATCGAAGAGGCTTGAAAGAGCATTATGCCCACGTGTACACTTCAAGATGATGATCTTCGACCTTGATGAAGTCTATGTTGGTTCGGCAAATCTCACCGGTGCCGGCATCGGTATGAAGAGCGCCAAGACAAGAAATTTCGAGGCTGGAATCCTGACTGATGAACCAAGCCTTCTTGATGCTGCCATAGAACACTTCGATTCAGTCTGGGCGGGATTCCGCTGCAAGGACTGCTCACGCAAGAAGTTCTGTGGAGATCCGATTATTCCTTAAATTTTCCCACTGCCAGATTTTTACAATCTGAATATTTTCCTTTGCATTCATTAACAAAATGAATTATGGAAAATATCAGAACAATGGAATGGCTCGAGCATATAAGACTTAGGGCTAGTATGTATATTGGGCGAATTGGTAATGGGGACTCACCATGCGATGGAATTTATACGATATTAAAGGAAATTATCATGAATTCCATCGATGAACATCAAGCAGGGTGTGGTAAATCAATAGTCCTTGACATACAGGATAATAGGGTGAAGGTAAGGGACTTTGGACGAGGCATCCCTTTTGATAAAGTGTTTCGGGCATCCACTGACCCCATGATGGGCGGTAGATATGACAGCGTAGAATACAAGAAGACTGTCGGATTGAATGGATTGGGATCGAAAGTCACGAATGCACTCTCCAAACACTTCATGATTACGTCATACAGGAGTGGAGAATATATGTCGCTAACATTTTCAAAGGGTGATTTGATAAGAAGCGATAAGGGACAGACAAGTGAGAGAGATGGCCTTTATGTCGAATTTGTTCCCGATAGTGAAATCCTGAATGAGTATGCATTCAGAATGGACATCCTGAAGGATATTGTCAATGAGTATTGCTGTTTGCATAAGGACTTGGCAATTACTCTTAATGGAGTTGAGTTTATATCGAAGAATGGTCTTCTCGATATGCTTGATAATACCTGTAATTCTGCATATAGATATCCTCCGATTCATATATGTGATGAAAGATTCGAGATCGTTTTTACGCATATATCAGATTCAGAAGAGTTCATCAGATCTTATGTGAATGATCACCACACTAAAGATGGAGGAACTCATCATAAGGCTTTCTACCAGGCTTTAGCATTTGCTCTATCAAAGTGTCTTAATAAGAAAATTACAACGAAACAATGCCGTAAGGGACTTGTTGCATTAATAAAGTTAAATATCCAATGGCCAATTTTTGCCAACGCCGGGAAAACTATACTTGGCTCCCGATGTATGTGGTATGATGCAGATGAGAATAATGGGCCGACTATTTATGAGACTTTAAAAAAAGCTTTACTTAAAGCCCTTTCGGATGATGATGAGGTGCTCACTAAATTTGATGCAATATGGGAACAATAAGAATGAAAATTCAGGCTCTTGACTGGACAATGGGTGAAGTGGGGAATTTTTTCGTAGGCCTAAAAGGAGGCAGGTGCAGGATAGATTGGGGTGATGGGCATACTTCTGTAATCCAAGCTCATCCAAGTGAGGTCTATCCCCAATATGAGTCTCATGTATATCCAAGCAAGTGCAAGAAATCAGGAGATATCTTTGATGTGGTAATCTGTTCGACGGAAGATAATATTGTGTTTCTGAATACTGGCTGCATAGATATGGCTATTCTTGAACTGGACATCAGTCGATGCCCTGAACTGGAAAGGCTCCATCTTACAGGGCCTGTAAGGAAGATCAACACCAGTTTCAATAAAAGAATTATCTATCCATGATGCATATGAAATGATTCTTGACCTGACACAGAATCAAGACTTGGAACAGCTCGAAATAAGAGGATATGATAAAGAAAGATTAGACCTCTCCAAATGTGACAAGCTATGGTATCTAGATTGCGGCAGCAGTAGAATGAAGGAGATAGCGATCAGTAATAATTCTGTCCTTAAAGAAGTCATATTTTGGGATCATTGCCCTCTTAATGAGAGGTCCAAGCGTTTCATTAATAAAGTCTTAGCACTGAATGACGGGAGCATTACAATTTTTAATCCGATTAATTATGGGAAGACACTATAAAAGATATTCTTTTGATTGGAGTATCTACAAGATGTATGATGAGCAAGGCGATGCCATCGTCAACATGTTTTCAGGAGATATTAAAGTCGCTTTACTACAGCGGTTTGTGCAGCAAATCGAGAAAGATATTCTTTCCATCTCCGATGACGTGCTTGACCTTTATACAAGACGACGTGATATTACTCCAGCGGAGTATGATCTTCTGGAAGCTCTCCTAAGTAAAAGGTCTTGGGCATTGAATAACCTCTTTGAGTATCATTGTACCGCTCAGGAAGTGACGCGTTTTGCGTAAATAGCTGACAAACAGCATTTTATATGGTCATGGGTCGGTATTCCTGCCGACCCATGGTTGGTTATATATCTGATTAACAGTTAGTTACGACCAACGATATCAAATTCTCATGGTCAGGATTCTCAACAAATCTTCCTTTTCCTGCATATACGAAATCAGTGCCTCATACGGTATTCCTTGCCTGCAGTCAGCTTTCAGACAATCATAAGTGGGCTTCCATCACAAAATTGTAATCAAAGTAATCTGGAGAGTTCAGAATATCTGTTTCTTGATACCGGTATCACATGACCCGGAACATCAAGCTCTGCCGAATACATATCGTTTGAATCCTTTCTTAGCGCAATAATATGTGTCGGATTCACGAAATATGACCGCTGACATCTGAATAGACCGAATCTGGTGGCGAGAGGAGTGATTGCAGACATGCTTGAGCGAAGTGTGTAATCTTTCACGACCTCTCCATCCTTGTAGTATATTATGATATAATTCTCATCCGCCTTTATATAAAGAATTGCATCCTTGAGCAGCACAATCCTGACCTGGCCGTTCTTGTCAGTAAACTTGACGGAATCGACTTCTCTTATACGAGAAGATTTCAAGGATACAATAGTACAGATTAATGTGATAGCAGCGTATGGAACGATCAGAATAAGAAACGTATACTGCATCGAATAAGCCAAATGCAGGAAATACGAGCCCTCTCTGCTCATCAGGTTAAGATATAGGGCTATAAAGAATGTCATTCCTATCATTTCAAACAGTATCCAGCCACAGAACTGCCACATATTGTTACATAGTATTTTCCGGAGAATATAAAACAGAGTCCTCGTTAGAAGCAGGAATACCATCATTATACACATCATTATGGTGACATTGAAGACGAACAGAGACCTGTCCATATCAAGTGCTTCCGGATTGCCGAAAGGACGGTAAACTCCCATTATCACAAAAAAAGATGCTGGGGTAATAAATATATACCACAGTTGAGTCGTGTATTTCTTAAAGATTTCAGGCAATGTTTCCATATAGTGACGAAATTTTAAAATTCCTCATTTAGTCACAAGTGACTATGCTTCGTCACAAATATAGCTTTTTTATCACAATTATGCATCTATAGTCAAGATTTTTGTCACTAATATGCCATTTTCATAACTTTGTCGTGAAAATTATAAGATGATGAGCATATTATTGACATTGGCTGTAGCCTTGCTCCAGTTCTCTACTGTGGACGACCTTTTCAGATACGGGAACGACTATGAAAAATGTAAGGAAATCCTTCTTGAGATGGAAATACAGGCTGGTTCCGGAAGAGAAAAGGCGGAAGTCCTTTGGAGGCTCTCGCGTGTTTCCCTCATGCTGGGGGAGTCGGCAGATGATGTGGAATCCAAAAGAAAACATTTCAAGAAAGGTATAAGCTATTCTGAAAGAGGCATAAAAGAAGATCCGCGGAATATAAACTGCCACATGTGGCATTGTGCCAACACGGGCAGAGAGTGCCAGACACACTCTCTGATTGAACAGGCTGCTGCAGTTCCGGCCATGACCAGGGATTTGACCGAGATACTTGACAGACTTGGTGCTGTAGACTGCTCGGAAGCATGGCAGGCTCTTTCTGAGATGTTTTGGCATCATCCTTTCAAATCTGACGATGCGGCTGTCAATTATGCACGCAAGGCTGCAAGTTGTATTCCTTCGGACGAATTAAGACTCTCTACTTATATATATCTTGCGGAACTCCTTTATGACAGAAACTGGAGCAGGAGCAGGAGAGCTTCGGAAGCCAAGTCAAACATTTCACGATTCAAAGCTTCCTCAAAATCAAACATTGATCGGTATGCATATTTCGACGGATCTTCCATGACTCTGCCTTGGACCGGTTCGGCAGTCGGTTCGGTTTCCGACAAGGAAGAGGCGGATGCACTGCTCAGATATGCAGGAAAGCTTTATTCTCAATGTGACAGGCCTGCTCCTGTCGATAAGGAGGATTTTAATGAACTTCAGAAAATTCTTAACAGATAATGACAATGAATAAGATTCTTTACCAATTCAATTATTCACAGGACATTGTTCATCTGCAGACCCAGTATTCACTATTCAACCGTGTATCGAACATCATCTTTTCAGTTGCTTTTGATGACGGATTCGAAGACAGTCTCATGCAGCAGGCTTTGCAGCTGCTAGTCGAAAGGAATGATTGTCTCAGACTCCGTTTCGTAAAGGATGGCAAGAAGATTAAGCAATACTTCGAATCAGAAAGGAGTATAGGACGGATTCCATCACTTTCTTTTGATACTCATGGGGCTATGGATACCTTTATCAGGAAGTTCAGAAGGAAAGCAGTGAATGTGGGAAGGGGAGAGACACTTAAAGTGATTTTCATTACTGATCCATGCGGAACGAGGATGATTCTGGTCAAGATCAGTCATATGGTAGCGGACACTTATGGAATAGGTGTTCTTGTCAATGACCTGAATTCCATCTATCTTGCACTAAAGAACAGGACAGAACTTCCTCCGTGTCCGGGAAAATTCGAGGATATTCTCAGCAATGATGCGGTTTACCGGTCAAATGACAATGCAATAGAGAAGGACAGGGCGTTTTTTAAGGAATACTACCAGCAACGCCATCCCGACAGACCGGATTATTGTGGTATTCATGGTAATATGAGTGACAGATGGATGAAGCTCAAAAGAAAAGGCGCGATATCTCTTCCGTATTTCTTCATCAGATGTGACACTAAGGGATACAGATTCACCATACCTGCAACGATAACGGAAAAAGCGGTACAATGGTGTATGGAAACTGGTGTGTCCATGAATTCATTCTTCTTCTACACATGTGCCATAGCATGTTCACTGAGGAATGACAAGGCGAAGTACCAGCTTCCTCTGGAGCTGCTCAACTGTCGTGCGACTGTGGCAGACAGAAAGGCGGCAGGAACCAAGGTGCAGAGTTTGAGCGTTTATACTACTGTCGATTTCGAAAAGTCATTCATGGACAACATCGTGACTCTGGCGGCTGAGCAGAACGAGCTGTACAGACATACCAAGCTTACATATCTTGAAATACAGGATATAGAACACCAGTTGTGGAATTATTCGATGCTTAGTCAGATTACTAATTTCTGTTTCTCATTCATACCTTTCTCAATGCCGGAAGGACTTCATCTTCAGGTCTATTCCAACGGTAAAGGTGCACTCCCTGCGTATATAGCACTTATGCACAACGTAAAGACGAATGAAATATACGTAAATTATGATGTTCAGACACAGATGTGCTCTCCTGAGCAGCTTATCGAATTCCAGAATATTTATATGAATGTAGTTGAAACAGTATTGAATAATACAGATAAACCATTAAAAGAAATATTTTAATCATGAGATATAAGACAGAGAGGGAACTGCAGTCCCGTACGCTTCTCAAAGAAGGAGATTACAGGAGCATCAAGGATATGCTCGAGAGAATAAACAGATATATTCCTGATCGGAAGATACTTGCGGAATTGAATGATTCCAATGAGATTGTTTATCATACTGCTTCTGATATATATGAAGAAGTAATGAATCTTGGAGACGGTCTTCTTGAAGCAGGATACAAGGACAATCACATCGCTATAGTTTCAGAAAACTGCTATAGATATGTTATAGCGGACATCTGTATTTCCAGTGGCGTGGGAATAGTTACTCCGATAGATGTGAATGCTCCGGCCGAACTGATGACAATGCTATTGAATAAGTGTGATGCGGAAGCCGTACTCTGCGGTGCTGATCAGGTTGGAAAGATCAAGGAAATCATGAGGGATTGTCAGCTTCTGAAGTCAATCATCACGATAGACCGTAAGGTGGAAGGTCTACTAAGTTATGATGAACTATTGGAAAAAGGAAGGAATGTAAAGCAGAAGATATACCGTAATAGGGAGTTAGACCTGGATGCTCCTGCAAAGATTCTGTTCACAAGCGGAACGACAGGAGCCAACAAAGGCGTGGTTCTGTCCAATGCAAATCTGGCGGCTAATACTATGAACTGCATGGATGTGATAATGACCAGTGACAGAAGCCTCACTTCCATGAGCATACTTCCGATGCACCATGCGACAGAAATCAATACTCATATAATGGCACGCATCGGTAGCGGCAGGCTTACCTACATCAGCGGGAGCATGCGCAACATGATGAAGAACATCAAGATATTCAAACCGGAAGTCGTGACTATAGTTCCTATGATAGCCAATGCTTTCTATAGGAATATCATGAACGGAGTCCGTAAGGCCGGAAAGGAGGAGAAACTTAAGAAAGGTATCAGACTATGTAATCTTCTCCGTAAGTTCGGCATTGACATCACTCATAAACTCTTTCCTGAAGTATATGCACCGTTCGGCGGTAATCTCAATATGATCGTGTGCGGTGGATCTATGCTTAATCCGGTTACTATCAAGGGATTGAATGACCTTGGGATAAGAGTGGAGAACGGTTATGGAATAACGGAATGCGGCCCTCTCATTTCCTTGAACGGGGACACGTTGGGAGAGCATCTGAGTGTAGGAAATCCTTGTCCAGGCATGAAGGTGAAATTGACGAATGTCGATGATGCCGGAGTAGGAGAACTTTGTGTAAAAGGAAAAAGTGTGTTCAAGGAGTATTATAAGGATCCGGAAGCGACAGCTGCCGTATTCGATGAAGAAGGATATTTCAATACCGGTGACAGTGCCAGGATCGACAGCAGGGGAAGGATTTTCCTTGTGGGAAGAAAGAAGAACACCATAGTTCTTGAAAATGGAAAGAATGTATGTCCGGAAGAGGTGGAGAATGTCATCGAAACGAATATCGATTTTGTTGATGAGATCGTGGTATATCAGGCCGGATATGCAAGTGGCAGCGCTTTACGTCAGATGATGTGTGCAGGTCTTTTCATAAAGGATGAAACCATCCGTGCCGACCGTGATGCTATAAAGGAAGCTATGTTGAAAGTCAATGCAAAGCTTCCAGACTATAAGAGAATAGAATATGTGGAACTGCCTGAATCGGAATATGAGAAGACTTCTTCTAGAAAGATCAGAAGATCTGTTCTTCCTGAGAAATGTACCGGGGAAGGCATAATAATGATGTAAGTATGAATACACGAGCAGATTTTCTTGATTTACTTCAGGATTACGTTGAGTTTCCTGTGAATGAGATCCCCACTTCACAGCCGTTCAAGGCAGTTTCCGGAATAGATTCCTTCACACTGATTGAACTGATATCCTCACTCGAAGACAGGTTCGAACTGACGATACCTGATTGCGACCTATGTAATTTCAAAACCATAGATGATATAATTAAATACATCGACACACGCAAAGCCGCATAGAAACAAGAGTGGTACTACAAGATTTAATGAATTTGGTGTCATAGCATTAGTTGCTTCCATCCTTTGGGAATATATAATACAATCGCGATTAATTGTCAAGACGCTGTATACTTCCGGAGTAGTAATCTAATCGTTTTGCGTAAATAGCTGGTTAATAGCATTTTATATAATCACGGGTTGGCAATAATGTCTACCCGTGATTTGTTAATTCTCTGGATGACAATAAGTTGCGGTGGACGCTCTACATAATAGCATGAGTGCACATCCTATGTATGAGTATGTATCTTATGGAGATGATTTCGAAAAAGTTTTCTTAACTTTACACTCTGTAACTACAACTCTGGGGATTATGAAGAGATTATTTACCGCACTGATTCTGACACTGACCATCTCGGTGGGGATATCTGCGGATCCATATGCCCTTAAGGATATACCAAATGTTCAGCTTGCAGACCGTAGCCGTTACACGACGAGTCCTGATGGGATTCTTTCAGAAGAAGCAGTGACAGAAATTGACAGGATCTGTGATTCGCTACATACTGCCGGCATAGCACAGATTGCAGTTGTAGCTGTCAGGGACATAGCATCCGATGACGTGTTTACCTTTGCACACAGGCTGTTCTCCAGCTGGGGAGTCGGTTCTAAAGAAAATGATAACGGCCTTGGGATCATCCTGGTGCTTGACAAGCGTGAGATTCGCTTTGTGACCGGTTATGGTCTGGAGGGAGTGCTCCCTGATGCCATCTGCAAGAGGATCCAGCAGGAGTATATGGTAGGTCCTCTCGGAGATGGAGATTATGATAAGGGGATGGTTGATGGAGTCAAGGCAGTGGCGTCTCTGCTCACCTCAGGAGAACTCCCTGCAGTTGAAGATGATCTTTCCGTATCCGATATCTCATCAATAACGGCAATCGTGTTATTGATAATTCTGATCCTTTATCTTATAGACCGCCGGGCTCATAGATGTCCGAAGTGCAGGAAATGCCATCTGAAGCATACCCGCAGTCAGATTATCAAAGATACACCTACTTACCAGCTTGTGGACAGAATCTATTTCTGCCCGGACTGCAAGCATACGACTGTCCGTCAAATCCGTATCAGCAAGTCTGCTGTAGTCACGACAGGAGGAGGAAGCGGACGCGGAGGCTTCGGTGGAGGAAGTATAGGGGGTGGGTTCGGAGGCGGACGTTTCGGCGGTGGCGGAGCTGGAAGCAGATTCTAAGAATAAATTATTGACATAAAATGACTTTATGATTATGAAAAAGAATTCAAAATGGATTATTGTCGCTGTATTGGCGATTGTCGCATGTGTATACTGCATCAGCGCATATAACTCATTGGTAAGGCAGGAGCAGGAAGTCGAGACTGCATGGGCTAATGTAGAGACACAGTATCAGCGTCGTGCCGACCTGATCCCGAATCTTGTGGCTACGGTCAAGGGATATGCAAAGCATGAACAGGAGACCCTTTCACAGGTCGTTGAAGCACGTGCAAATGCACTTGGAGGTGCTGCAAATGTAGAAGAATATGCAGAAGCTCAGCAGCAGGTCACCGCCGCACTTGGACGCCTCATCGCAATCGCTGAGAGTTACCCGGCACTGAAGGCTGACGCGAGTTTCCTGGAGCTTCAGGCACAGCTTGAGGGCACGGAGAATCGCATTACAGTCTCCCGCAGCGAATATAATGAGCAGGTAAAGTCGTACAATACAGCCATAGTGACATTCCCGTCAAACCTCATCGCCGGTATGTTCGGCTTTGAAAAGAAACCTCTTTTCAAGGCGTCAGAAGGAGCATCACAGGCTCCGCAGGTTCAGTTTTAGGGACCTCCCGCCTGATATCAGTCATGATCCGGATGTATGGAAAACAGTCCGGACCATTCCCATACCGATTCCCACGGCGGAGTCGGATGTCTGTATGAAAGCCATACATATTAATTAGCTAAGAATAACCTTATAAGACTTATGCTATGAAAAAGAAACATGTCATCCTGTTAATTGCAATAATTGTCCTTCTTAATCCTTTCTCATGGTTCAAGGACAAGTCGAAAGATAGGGACGAATCCGAGAAGGAAGCTCAGGAACAGCCATACCGGAAGAACACATATCTGGTGAATGAATGCAGTATCATCAATTCTGAAAACTGTACCATATATAAATATTCCGGCAGGGGGGCCGATAAGATCATGTTGGCGGGAGATGAATATGGATATGGCGGATTTTCACTAAACGATGAGCATGCATATGTCACATTCAATCTTGGAGGTAAGTATGAGGTCCTGACATTTACCATGGGTCACGATGAGGAATGCAGGGAAGAGGTCGGTGTAGTCACAGTCCATGGTGACAGAAGAAAGATTCTTGATGAGAAAGTCCGCGGATATGAACCTCCGCGTACATATACGTTGGACGTCTCTGACGTAGATGAGCTGACCTTCAGAATTGCTGCAGCAGATATCGAAGCCGTGATTGCTGATGCTGTACTTTGGAAATCAGGCCAGGATGTCAGCCCTGTCACCAGAGAGACGGCTCCGGCTACGTCTCCCAAGGAACTCGTCAGGGAGCTTAAGCCATATTATGTCAGCAGTTACATGACTGCCGTCACTCCTGATGAACATCATATCATGTTGAACCGTCAGACATATGAATATGGTCTGAGAGGCAATATGGGAATGGCGCTGAGCGGCTCAAATAAAGGGAATGCGTACTTTAACCTTCGCAGGCAGTATTCAAAGGTAAGCTTTATTGTCGGATGCCATGACGATCTCAGTGGAGGTTCAGGGGCAGGATGGGTCACCGTCAAGGCAGATGGAAAGATAATAGAGGAGATCGAAGTCAAGGAAGGAGGAATCGCAAGACAGATTGTACTCGACATTACGGGTTGTGAGGTCCTTTCATTCCATACCGAGCAGACGGAAGGGGACTCACATGCAGAGATGGCTCAGATCATGGTATATCCCGAAGGTCAGGATATGAATGTAACTCAGACAGATGATGGTCTGGCACCACCGGATCCGAAATTGAAGGAATTGCCGGATGTATGCAAGCTTATCTCCAGCATCACACCATACCAGGTGGTCGGCAAGGTTGAGAAGCAGATATACAACGGTTCTTCAGACCACATCACGTTCTCAATGGGAGGAACAAAATTCTCCGAGGGAATCATCCTGTACCAGACTGCATCATTCTGGGACGGAAATCTCTCTGCATGCGCTACCTTTGACATGGGTAATGAGTTTGACTACATAAGTTTCACTGCCGGCTATGTGGGAAAGAGCTGGAACATGAACAATGACCAGCTGATGGTCTTTGCAGACGACAAGCTGGTGTTCACGACATCGCTTGTCCCGACCTATCCTAACAAGCACTATGTGGTTCCAATCGAGAAGTGCCGTATGCTTCGTATAGCCAATGCCGGCAGCGGAACCCTTGATGTGGCGGCATTCGGTGTGGCAGATATCGTGGCATACAGGGGAGAGGTTGTAGAAAATGACCTGTTCGTTCATCCTCAGCCGGAATGTCCTTATCAGGCTGACCTCATCGATTTTGGAAAACCGTATATTCATTATATATCAGGCATGGCAGACAATCGGGATGACATAGTATATGATGGTACGACAAAGAAAAACTATTTTGAAATCAATGGAGAACGCATATACAAAGGCTTCCTGCTTCAGACAAGTACCCATTTCTCATTGGACTTTGGTGTCCTGGGTGCCGGCAACGGCACAAATGCCGCAGCAGCCGGAGCTGTCGGTGCAGCAGCTGTTGGAGCGTCATTTGTCGCATCCGGAGCTGCTGTCGGTGGTGCAGCTGTAGGAGCCACGCTTGCTCCGATGGCGGCATTCCTCATGCTTGCAGCCGGTGGAGAAGCGGTCGAGAACTCACTTGCAGCCTTCAATACATACGGAGAATACAACAGCGTAACCTTCAAGGTAGGTTGCATCTCCACGTCGTCAAGGAAGAGTGATTACCATGAGCACCTTATGATAGGTGCAGACCATGAGGTCGTTGCAAACATCGGTGTATATGAAAGCATGGAGCCGCAACAGATCACGGTGCCTATCGACGGCTGTCATCAGCTGATGTTCTGGCTTTCCAACACCAATGGAAATTCAGCCCAGTATCTGATCTATGACGTGGTGGTAAGCAAGAAGAAGTCGGGACTCGACATTCCGCTTCCTTGCAGAATGTCACTGCCTGTAAAGAGAAAAGTGAAGACAAAGGAATACGTGATTGACCGGGAACATCACCGTTACTCCGGCTCTAAGAAGTCCGAAGATGTAGACCGGTATATTTCAGATGCCTATAACTATTTCAGCAAGTTGTGCGACATAATCGACAAGGACGGTTTGAACTACATTGTCTACACTTACTACCTGGATTCTTCTTCTGGCCCATGCAAAGCTGTACAGCTCCGTTCAGGCAGGGATGAAGACCATAGATATGACATTCCACAAGAGCGAACCTACAGGCAGAGAGAAGTCGAGACCTTGACTCAGATGAAGTCCCGGAAGGATGCTTTAATGACTGATTATGCAGCGGCTGTGGACGGCCTTGCACAGTTAGGAAGCGACGCTGATACTTATAGCGGCTATGTCAATGAATTCAAGAATCTCCTTGAGGAATGTTTTGTGATAGTGGAAGGTTTATATCAGGAGAAACTTGCTGAACTCACATTCATTGACAGGGTGATCGAAAATGCAAGGACTATTGACGGGATCGCGTCAAATGATCAGTGCATGCTCTGTCCGCTTGCAAAGGATGACGTTCTGCCGGATTATCCTCTTCAGCATGTGAAATACTTCGAAATGGAGGATTAAGGCCATGAAACAATGTTTCAATATCATCAGGATAGAGACCTCCATGGACATGAGCGTCGGTAACAGAACCAGGTCTTGGGAGTTTATTGATGCCGACAACATTACTGCAGGAAAGGTTTTCGATGTTCACAGGCAGAAACTGACAGTTGTGTCGATTGATGAAAACGAAATGGAGTTTACATATTACGGGAAGTCGTTAAGGATCAACCGTTACTGGCAGGTTCTCGGCACGCCTGAGTTTGGAATTCCTAACGAGCGTATATCAGTGGATGGCAGGTACGTATTCTTCTTCGGCAACGACAATGATATGGTCTTTGACTGGTCAGACGGACATACAGGAGATCTGGTAGAGCAGATGAACAGGAATAATGACGAAGGGTACATATGGAAGAATATCCCCCTCGTGCGTGAGATAATTCACGAATTCAAGGACGTCGCACCATTCAGGTCAGAAAGCATCAATCCTGTCTATAAGGCACACTACATTGCATGCATGCTTGAAAACGACTATGTAGACAAGAGGGAAACTCCACGGCTTTTCCATTCTTTGTGTGAGTTATACAGACTTTATCTTGACTTTAAATGCGAATCGGATTACGATGAGTATCTTCAGGAGCACTTCGACAAGTATTACTTCAGACAAGTGGACAGCTGGATATATAAATTTGCATGGATAGCCGACAATCCGGACAGCAGGATATCCCGGGATTGTTGGGAAAGATCGGGAGGAATGCTTAAGGTCGATCCTGTGCAGGCATCTCCAGAATGGGAAGATATCATCTACGAGGTGGAAAAGGAGGTGGATGAACAGCTCAAGGACGAGCCACGTGGAATGGGATTCTGCTTCTCATATTGGAGTGCAAAAAGAGCCGCACTTGCACGCCACGGTATTCAGTGGCGGAGTCCCTCGGAAATGAATCCTAGAGTAATGTTTGATTGATTATATATCAGAGCAATGAATCCAGATGATTTCAAGTCCATTCTCGATACCGGTAAAGAAGTAGAAGAGGATTTTGAGGCTGACCTTATAATGCCTACAGTCCTTGTCATTCATCCTTCAGGCTACACGGAATTCCTTAGTGAAGATCTGAGCTCCATGTCATTAAGTGAAATAGGAGCTCTGATTGATGGCGAAGACCTTGAAGCTGTTCATTTCTCGGAGAATCTGAACCGGATTACCAGGGAATGCGGTCTCGAAAACAGTCTTGTCATGTTTTTCGCCAGAAAATCAATGAATGAAGATGCGGAGGATAATTATGTGGGAAAGATGCTCCATCAGAAGGAATTCAATGTCAGAGGTGCTATAATCGTGGCTTTGGAAGACAATGAACACAATACCTCATCGTTTGAGAATGATGAGGATATTGAGAATGTATTTGAGGCTATCGATGATATGACCGGTATTTTGAGGCGTGAAACCGATGATTACGGCCAGTATGATGCATGGTCATAGGATATGATCAGCAGCGTCTTATAAGCCCCCCGGCAATATTTGATATTTCAGATATAACGTTATCCAGGTCTTCCTGGAAGTGGAACGGATAGGTGTCGTGTCTGTTGTCTTCAAGGACAATGAGTACGGCACCTCTAATTTCAGCTCCGCTTCCATATAGCAGTGTTCCGATTGGGTTGTCTGCCAAGTCTTTAGCATATCCGTCCCTGTCGGCATACATGGCAACCCGGTATCCGATGAACCTGCATACCTCCGTGATACGGTTCAGAGGTTCGGAAAAATGGACCGCATCAAGTCCTTCTGCATCTATGAGCTGGCTCATCTCGCGATATGACATGGCGAATACATCCGCTTCGACTATGGATGCAAGACCAGACGGCTGGATGATGATCACGGAAGGGGAGACCTGAGTCCTGGCCTCAGGATGATTCTTCCTCCACAAAGGCATCCAGACTTTTTCAATATCATCACCGTAGCCCAATTCAATATATCTGTCCTTGTTACTGATCACATAATCAAGCTGTTCTTCAATGCCGTAACGTAAGGCATCGTACCTCAGTATCAGAAGTTCTTCATCGGAGATGAATTCCTGATCCTGGAGAGTTACTGCAGCTTCAATCACGAGATTGACTGCTACATTATAGCCGTATGCCAATGCAAGATCCGCATATTCCCTTCCGCCCTTCAGGTCCATGTCAAATCCGAATTTGCCGTTCAGCAATGCATCCGTTAAAATATATGCACAGATGCTGCTGCCCTGCTCAACGCCATCCGGCAGATTCTTCATTAACGTACGGTATATATCAAGTCTTTCATCACCGTCAAGCGAATCCCATATCCACTCTTTCTCCATACCCAGAGCCCGGCAGTCAGGTACACCAAGCCACATACCTGTTTTCATCAAGGTCTCATAGTATTCATCATCACCATCCTGAAGATAAATCAGAGCAAGGTCGTAGATCGGGGCGTAATATCCATTGATGATACATTTCTCGTATGCCTTGATGGCTTTCTCCTTTTCACCTTCGATTTCGTAATACCATCCGAGTTGTTCTGTCCATAGAATTGATCCGCTGAATATTGAAGACTCACGCTCTGCCTCAGCAATGGCTGCCGCCCTGTCTGACTCAACCTCTGAAGTGCCGTAGAAAAGATCCTTGTTACATCTTAACTTGGCACGAATACTGCCTTTTTCTATTGCTTTAGCGTTCAGTTCTTTAGAAAGTCTGCGATCCAGTACAAACTTACCGGTCCGCTCGTCGTAGGCTTCTCCCAGATAGTACATCCTGGAGAGCATCTGAAGAGCATCTGCAATGCCTTCGCGTGCTGACTCTTCAAATATCCTGAAGGCAGTCTTTAATGATATGCTGTCTTTGCATTTTGCCCAAAGCCAGACGCCGTATGCATATCTGGCGTATGGATTAGTGCTTGTATATAGTCTTGAGACCATCGAGCCTGGTAACTTCCTTACTGCCCTGATATCAAGGAGCTGACTCAGAAACTTTTCATCTTCAATCTGGCACGTATTCCAATCTGCGTATTTCCCCTCTTTCAGTATATGAACAGCATCGTCGTTCTTCCACCAGCCACAGAACTTCTTGTCCCATGAGTCAATGACCTCCCTGTAAGGACCTGGCTTGGTGTTAGGATGAATCAGCCTGCCGGCGCTGTCATAGTCGCCCATCTGAGCCCATTCCCAAGGCTCATATTCGCGGATGAACCGGATGCTCTCATGCCAGACTCCATAACCTGAGCGCACTCCATGCTCGAAGTGTCCCTCGTACTTGTATTTCTTGTCTGTCCTGATGGAATATTCCATGGTGCCATGTCCATGAGGACGTCCTTCTTCGTCTTTCTGGCCCTTGTAGGCCCTGCCGACAATTTTCGACATGTTTTCAGGAAGTTTCATAGTATATCGGTGTCAAGTCTATATGGTAAGCTGAAGTCCGGAGATCCATTGTATCATAAGTTTCAACACATCTTCCGATATGGTCTCTTCAATGGTACGGTATTCCGACACTGCACCTGTAGTGCAATGCTGGAACAGGTGATTCAGACCTTCAGCTTCTTCTATTCTCGCATTCAGATCAGATGAAAGTCCGTCCCTAAGCGCATTCAGATTGAGTCTGTAATCTACCTGAATATCCTTGGTTCCATTAAGCGCAAGGACCGGACAGCTTATCTTGCCAAGATCACACCGTACATCAAGATTGATGAAATGCCTTATGTACGGGACATCAGTCTGAGCCGACACAGCCATATAATTACGCTTCAATTCATCGGGAAGATCATAGTTGTCCGGGTCTGGCATGATTCCTCCCTTGACTTTTACCTCAAAAGTCTTTTCGAGCAGTGTGCAGTAACGCGACACGACAGACTCCGGCAAACCCATGGACAGAAGTGTCGTCCTGTTCTGTTCCACGAGCGTCTCTGCTCCGGAAATGACCATACCGGCCATACTTATGATGAAATCAGCCTCCTGGTCTGCAGCCAGCATCAGCGCTATTGTCCCTCCTTCGCTATGGCCAAGTACACCTGCCTTATCAAACCTTTCCCGCAGAACCCTCATTCCCGATGATGCATCTTTCCTGAAATCTTCCACTGTCCATGAAGAAGAATCAGTCCCGGTCACGCCGAACCCCCTGTCATCATAGCGTAACGTTGCGATTCCTGCCCGTGCGAATGCATCGGCAATCACAGCAAAAGGCTTATGCCCGAAGATCTCTTCGTCACGGTTCTGAATGCCGCTGCCTGTCACAAGGAGCAAGGCCGGGGTTTCATGTGTCCATCCCTCAGGCAGTACCAGGCTTCCGTTCAGGATGATGTCCCCACTTCTGAACGACACTTCCTCTACAGTGTATGGATACGGCCCTTCAGGAGTCTGCGGCCGCAAAGGCCTGACTTCACCGGGAACAAGCGTCAAAGGTAAGGAGATGTTTGCCTGTGTGAATGTGCCTGTAATCATGTTGAACAGATTTACACCTTCATACACAGCTCCAAGAGAAGGTATCCTGACCTTGATCATGCCGGATACGCTTTCAACCTGCACAGGTATTCCCTTGACGCCCTGATCGGGCGAATCCATTGTAGGGGAGTCTCCGTCAAGATGAAACACAAGTGAAAGACTGTTACCCTGAACATCCAGTTTTCCCGACCATGTCCCTGTCTGGGCATGAGAAACCAGAGAAATCAGCAGAGCCAGGATACAGACGGACTTATTATTCATAATCGTATCTTAACTGTTATGCCCCGGTCCTTTGGGAAACCAGCCTTTTCTCACACGCTCCTTCTGATGTATGAGCTCGAGAATGCTCCAGAAGCATGAGAAGGCTGTGACCCCAAGGATTGTGGAGACTATCTGATTCTCAATCAGTAGTGATCCTGCACAGAAACCGAGCCCGGCAACCAGAAACATCCACCAGCAGCGGATTCCTAACCAATATTCGGCCTTTATGACAATCGGGTGAAATATCCCGATGATAAGGAATGTCGCAAGGCCTGTGATTATACCAGTGAAATTCATCAGGCTATTTCTTTATGATATAGGTTGTCTCCGGGCGGAGCCTGCCGTTGATTATGCCTTTCTCCACAACGAATGAACTGCCATAGACAAGGTCCTTGTATTCTCCGTCAGGAAGCGATGTCTTCAGACCGGCATTGTTGTCCTTCAGGGCAAGATTGATGATGGCGGCTCCCTTGTCTCCGCGGTTCACGACAATGACCTCCCCGTTCTCTGAAATCTGAACGTCCTCCTTCTGTCCGTCCATTTCCTGCCTGAATTTGTTCACAGCCACTACTTCAGGGTGGAAGAACTCGTCATTTCCCCTGGCTCCGAGAAGATTGTCTCCGAAATAATTCTCGCGTGTGGAATTCATCGGACGGCTGTAGAACAGAGGGGTACCGTTCTGACGTGCAGTCAGATACACCCATCCTGTACGTATCTGCTCATCAGTCAGACCGGCACTTTCATTGGCATTGCAATAGGTATCATGACTTTCTATCCATGTTGTCAGATACTCAGGGGCAGCCCTGTGATACCAGGAAAGGATATCAATGCCCTTTGCGCTCCTCTTCCAGAGCATATCGCGCAGAACATGGCCATAGCTTGATGCTGTCTGACCGAAATAGCCTGCATATTCCTCTTCAGGAACATTCCTGTCCTGCAGGACTTCACCGTATACGAAAAGACTGTCGTAAGGGATGGCCAGGGAAACTCCAAGCACTTCCTTACGGCCTGTCGCAACGTCCCAGAAATCGTTTTCAGTGACACCTGCCTGTGTATCGAGAGGGTCTGAATGAACACCAATATGCTTTGCCGTGTCATAGCGGAATCCGCGGACACCCATCATGAGAAGCTTGTTCACAAACTCCATATAATACTTCTGGAAAAGAGGATTCTCTGTGTTTACGTCGGGTAGTCCTCCAACACCCTGATGGGTGCACTGTGTCCTGTCGTTATAATCGCCGATCGCCTCCAGGCCCTTGGTATGGAACATCTTGTCACGGCCTCCCACTGCAGCATAGAACCTGTCAGACACAAGGTCAATATCGAAAGCGGTATGGTTGGGAAGAACGTCTACAAGCACTCGTATGTCATATTTTGCCGCTGAGTCCAGCATGACCTTCATTTCCTCCTCTGTTCCGACGATGTTGTTGCCAATAGTCCAGTCGGTAGGCTGATAATAGTGATACCAGTTACCTTCCTTCCCGTCAAGGATCTTCACATTTCCGCCTTCAGGACTGAAGCAGGCATTGACCGGTGAGGTCTGGATCATGGTGAAGCCTGCATCTGCGATCTGCTTCATGTTATCAGCGATGGTAGGGAAGTTCCAGCTCCACACATGGAGGATTGTCTCCGTATTCGTATAATCCGGATTGTGAGTCATACGGTCCACAGGATCATACTTCACATTCTGCGATGCGCATGCTGCAAGTGAAAGACATGCCACGATTGATAAGAATCTGTTCATATACTGTCAATTATTGTTTTCGCGGGCATAAAGATACGACTTTTCCAGATAAATCCACCTGGCATATGCATTATCGTGATATGATTTATCTGATTTTTTGGTTATGTTTGCAGGACTAACTGCATAAAACAATATCATGAAACCAAAATCAATAGCCCTTTTGCCGGCAATGACACTTGCAGCAGTGTCCTGTTCAGTGAAACCTGACGAGCAGAAACCCAACGTCCTGCTGATAGTGGCTGATGACCTCGGACTGGGAGATGTAAGTGCATATGGCAGCAGGACAATACACACTCCTCAGATTGACCGTCTTGCAGAAAACGGTATACGTTTTACAAACGGATATGCCACCTCGGCGACTTCGACCCCAAGCCGATATGCCTTGTTTACCGGCATGTATCCATGGAGAAATGCAGAGGCCCGTATCCTCCCTGGAGATGCCCCGCTTCTGATTGATACCGAAATGCCGACAATGCCCAAGATGTTCCAGCAGGAAGGCTATCAGACGGCTGCCATAGGAAAGTGGCATCTTGGAATGGGTGACGGAAACACAGACTGGAACAGGCAGATATCACCAAGTGCAAACACTGTGGGATTCGACTACACCTGCCTTATAGCCGCGACCAACGACAGGGTGCCGACTGTCTACGTGGAGAACGGGATGGTGGAAGGCCTGGAGGCTGATGACCCGATACAGGTGAGCTATAAAGAGAATTTTGAAGGGGAACCGACCGCACTGACTCATCCCGAAATGATGAAGATGAAGTGGTACGACGGTCATTTCAACACCATCGTCAATGGGATTCCCAGGATAGGATTCATGAAGGGTGGACAGAAGGCGAGATGGGTAGATGAGGATATGGCAGACTACTTCTCTGCCAAAGTAAGGAAATATCTTGATGAAAGGGATGACAGCAAGCCTTTCTTCCTTTATTACGGTCTGCATCAGCCTCACGTTCCAAGGACTCCACATCAGAGATTCGTGGGGAGCACTTCGATGGGACCTCGGGGAGACGCTGTCGTGGAAGCCGACTGGTGCGTGGGAGAAATCATCTCTTATCTTGAGGAAAACGATCTGCTGGACAATACATTGGTGATATTCACGAGTGACAATGGTCCGGTAATTAATGACGGATATTGTGACGACTCGGAGGAAAGGCTTGGCGATCATGACCCTCGTAACGGAACACGTGGCGGAAAATACAGCCTGTATGACGGCGGTACCCATATTCCGCTTATTGTATATTGGAAAGGCCATGTGAAGCCGATGGTCTCAGATGCTCTGGTATCTCAGCATGATCTCTTTGCAAGCCTCGGAGCACTCATCGGAGCCGAGATTCCTGAAGGACTCGACAGCAGGAACCATCTTGACGCCTTCCTCGGAGAAACATCCACAGGCAGAGAAGACCTGATACATGAGGCTGAGGGAAGGCTTTCATACAGGAAAGGTCATTATTCACTTATCCCGCCTTACGACGGTCCGCAGCGTAACAAGACTCTCAACGAGCTTGGAAATGTTCCTGACTGGGCGCTGTTCGACCTCAATGCAGACTTCAGGGAACTCAACGATATCGCGTCATCATCACCTGAACTTCTGGAACAGATGAAGAATTCCTTCTTAAATAGTCTCGACATTGATGCCTGGCCTATGAAGAATCGTTAAAATTGCTTAATTTTGCGGAATCCGTCAGATAGAAATAACAATTAAACATATTAAGAATCATGACACTCATTGAAAGCATCATTGCACGCGCAAAGGCAAACAAACAGCGCATCGTGCTTCCTGAGTCGCTCGAAGAGCGCACTCTTACTGCAGCGGACAGGTCTCTTGCGGATGAGATCGCCGACATCATCCTCATCGGCAATCCTGATGAGATCTTCGCATTGGCTGACAAGCTGGGCCTCAAGAACATCCACAAGGCTACAATAATTGACCCGGCTACAAGCGAAAAGACCGCAGAATATGCCAACCTCCTTTATGAACTCAGAAAGAACAAGGGCATGACTCCTGAGAAGGCTGCTCAGCTGGTGCTTGACCCACTCTATTTCGGTTGCCTCATCATAAAGAGCGGTGATGCTGACGGTCAGATCAGCGGTGCTCTCTCGACAACAGGAGAAACCCTTCGTCCGGCGCTTCAGATCATCAAATGTGCTCCTGGCATCACATGCGTGAGCGGAGCCATGCTCATGATCACCCAGACTCCTGAATATGGAGAAGACGGTGTGCTCGTTGTGGGTGATGTTGCCGTGACCCCTATGCCTGATGCTTCACAGCTCGCGCAGATCGCAGTATGCACTGCACAGACAGCAAAGAGCGTAGCTGGTTTTGCAGATCCGAGAGTCGCAATGCTTTCATTCTCTACCATGGGTTCAGCGAAGCACGAGGTAGTGGACAAGGTCATCGAGGCTACGAAGCTTGCTAAGGAGCTCGATCCGGCATTAAAGGTTGAAGGTGAACTTCAGGCAGATGCCGCACTCGTTCCTTCAGTAGGCCAGAAAAAGGCTCCGGGCTCTGAAATCGCCGGACATGCCAATGTACTCGTATTCCCTTGCCTTGAAGTCGGAAACATCGCCTACAAGCTCGTTCAGAGACTCGGCAATGCTGATGCAATCGGTCCTATCCTTCAGGGTATCGCCCGTCCTGTAAACGACCTCAGCCGCGGCTGCTCAGTTGATGACATCTACAAGATGGTTGCAATCACAGCATGCCAGGCAATGGATGCATAACAGGTGTTAAAAACTATGTTGATAAATTGACCATACCGATGCGGTGTGGTCTTTTTATATTATATAACTTCGCGTCTCTATTACTTCCTCTGAAATGGAAATATAAAATACAACATATATGAGCAGCGCTGAAATAACAATCATCAAAAGAGATGGAAAACGCAAGACGTTTTCGGTTGAAAAGATCAAGAATGCCATCAGGAAAGCCTTCCTATCCGTCGGTGCATTTGCAACAGAGGAAGATTTAGTGAATATCCTTTCACATGTCCGCATCACAGAGGGGATGAGTGTCGAGGAAATCCAGAATCAGGTGGAGGTCGGACTTATGGCCGAGCAGTATTTTGCTGTGGCAAAGTCTTTCATGCTTTACCGTCAGAGACATAGCGAAGACCGCGAGGTGCGTGACCATCTCGACTTCCTCATCCATTATTGCCAGGCAGAAAACGCTGCAACAGGAAGCAAGTACGACGCAAATGCCAACATCGAGAAGAAGAATCTTGCAACCCTTATCGGAGAGCTTCCAAAGAAGAACTTCATCCGTCTCAACCGCAGGATTCTTACTGACAGAATGAAGAAGATGTATGGTAAGGAGCTTTCAGACAAGTACATACGTCTGCTCAAGAATCATCACATCTACAAGAATGACGAGACTTCGCTTGCAAACTACTGTGCAAGCATAACCATGTATCCCTGGCTGCTCGAGGGTACCAAGCCTATCGGAGGCAACTCGATAGGTCCTACAAACCTGAAGTCTTTCTGCGGAGGATTCATCAACCTCGTCTTCATGGTTTCCAGCATGCTCAGCGGAGCCTGCGCAACTCCGGAATTCCTTATGTACATGAACTATTTCATCGGTAAGGAATACGGGCTCGACTACTGGAAGAATCCCCAGAAGCAGGCTGACAACTCCACAAAGCAGCGCAGCATAGACAAGGTGATAACAGACTGCTTCGAGCAGATAGTGTATTCCATCAACCAGCCTACAGGAGCACGTAACTTCCAGGCTGTGTTCTGGAACATATCATATTATGACAAGAACTACTTCGAGAGCATCTTCGGGGAGTTCAGGTTCCCGGACGGTTCAAAGCCTGACTGGGACGGTCTTTCATGGCTTCAGAAGAGATTCATGAAGTGGTTCAATGCCGAAAGGCTCAAGACTCCTCTGACTTTCCCTGTCGAGACGATGGCTCTTCTTACGGAGAACAACGAAGTGAAGGACAAGGAATGGGGTGATTTCACGGCAGAGATGTATTCTGAAGGCCATTCTTTCTTTACATACATGAGTGATAATGCAGACTCGTTGGCATCATGCTGCCGTCTGCGCAACGAAATACAGGACAACGGATTCAGCTACACACTCGGTGCAGGCGGAGTTTCAACCGGATCCAAGAGCGTCCTGACCATAAACCTGAACCGCTGCATCCAGTATGCAGTAAAGAACGGACGTGACTACATGACCTACCTTGCAGAAGTTGTGGATCTTGTTCACAAGGTGCAGCTCGCATATGACGAGAACCTTAAGGCGCTCAAGGAACAGGGTATGCTTCCTCTGTTTGATGCCGGCTTCATCAACATCGGACGCCAATATCTGACCGTTGGAATCAACGGACTCGTAGAGGCTGCCGAATTCCTCGGCATCGAGATAAACGACAATCCTAAGTACGTCGAGTTCGTCCAGAACACTCTCGGTCTCATCGAGGAATACAACAAGAAGTACCGCAGCAAGACAACTCTCTTCAACTGTGAGATGATTCCGGCTGAGAACGTGGGTGTAAAGCACGCAAAATGGGATAGGGAAGACGGTTATGCAGTACCGCGCGACTGCTACAACAGCTACTTCTACATCGTCGAGGACAAATCTCTCAACATCATCGACAAGATGAGGCTTCACGGACGCAAATACATCGAGCACCTTACGGGAGGTTCTGCACTTCACCTGAATCTGGAGGAGCATCTTTCCAAGGCGCAGTATGCCCAGCTGCTCAAGGTCGCTGCCCAGGAAGGCTGCAACTATTTCACATTCAACATTCCAAACACCATCTGCAACAAGTGCGGTCACATCAGCAAGCACTACCTTAAGGAATGCCCTCAGTGCCATAGCGAAGATATTGATTATCTGACACGTATCATCGGTTATATGAAGCGTGTGAGCAACTTCTCCATGGCTCGCCAGGAGGAAGCGGCAAGAAGGCATTATCACCGCGACGAAGGAAAGCATTTATGCTAAAGTGCTACAGTTATGATATTGTCTGCCAGGAGGTCCCCGATGAGATCACCCTGGCAGTCAATATTTCATGTTGTCCGAACCGTTGTCCGGGATGTCATAGTCCATGGCTTTGGAGCGACGAGGGAGTGCCGATGACAGAGGAAATGCTCTCCGGGCTTATCGGACAGTACGGAGCCGCGATAACCTGCTTCTGCTTCATGGGAGGTGATGCCGAGCCTCGTGAGATAGAAAGACTTGCCGCATGGATCCGCAAAACCTTCCCTGACCTGAAGACAGCATGGTATTCCGGGAAGGAGGCCCTGCCGGATGGATTTGACCTGCAGGTGCTTGACTATCTGAAGCTTGGCCCATACATTGAAGCGCTTGGAGGACTGAAATCTCCCGATACCAACCAGGTTTTATATAAGGTACACAAAAATGGTCTTTTAGAGAAATGCTGTCTCAAGTAGGCTTGTGACGGCATTTATTTTGTTGTACCTTTGCCCGCGAAAATTCTAGACAATGATTGAAAAAACGATAATCTATCAGATGCTTCCCCGACTTTGGGGCAATGACAAGTCAAGACCCAGAAAGAACGGAACACTCTCTGACAACGGCACCGGAAAATTCTCTGACATCGACGATGCTACCTTGAAATACATCAAATGGCTCGGCTGCAGCCATGTGTGGTATACTGGAGTGATCCGTCATTCCACCCAGGCTTCCGAAGAAGGATGCATGCCATCACACCCGCAGTTTGTCAAAGGTAAGGCAGGTTCTCCATATGCCATATGCGACTATTATGATGTAAATCCGTATCTTGCTGATAATCCAGGGGATAGAATGACTGAATTTGAGGATCTCATCAAGAGGACCCACGATAATGGCCTTAAATTGATAATAGATTTCGTTCCGAATCATGTGTCGCGTGATTACGGAAAGGTAAATCCTGTCCCAGGACATCCGGTACTTGGCGCAGAAGATGACAAGACAGTACATTGGAAAAGCTCAAACGACTTTTTCTACTATATAGGTGAAGCACTTACGTTGCCGACACCATGTCCGAAGGGTATGAAGCCATATCATGAAATGCCCGCCATGGCAACCGGAAACAACTGCTACACTCCGACTCCAGGTATAAACGACTGGTATGAGACCGTAAAGATAAACTATGGAGACACCCACACTTCCACATGGGATAAGATGGCGGACATTATTGATTTCTGGGCATCGAAGGGTGTGAACGGATTCAGGTGCGACATGGTGGAGCTTGTACCTCCTCAGTTCTTCAGATGGCTGATTTCCAGGACAAAGGAAAGATATCCATCTGTAATCTTCGTGGCTGAAGTTTATAAGAAGGAATTATATGGAGAGTATATTCGTTCTGTAGGCTTTGACCTTCTCTATGACAAGTCCGGATTGTATGACACTTTGAGGGCTGTAGTCGAGAAAAGCGTCAATGACAACGGAATGCCTGTGGAACTATGGCAGTCGGCCACCGGCATCACCCGAAACTGGCAGTTTCTGTCTGACCTTCAGCCCTACATGCTCAATTTCATCGAGAATCACGATGAACATCGGTTCACATCAGATTTCTTCGGCAAAGATTTCTCCAATGTATTCGCCCCATTGTTCGTGTCGCTGTATATGAATACAGCTCCGTTCATGCTCTATTTCGGAGAAGAAGTAGGGGAGAGGGGAATGGACGAAGAAGGATTCAGCGGCAAGGACGGCAGGACCACAATCTTCGACTGGTGGAGTATCGGGTCCGTACGCAGGCTCAGAAAGGTGATTCAGAGCGGAGAATATGCATCGCTAAGTCCTTCCAGACTGACCAAGGCAGGCTTGAAACCGGAAGAAGCGGCTTTCTTCTGCAGATTTGCGCAGGCTATACGTTTTGCTGCATCTGATGAGGCAATACGCAAAGGGACGACATACGACCTCTGTTACTGCAACTACAGTTCTGACGGATTCAATAAGGACAGGCATTTCGCCTTCCTGAGGGACTATGAAGAGCACACGCTTCTGATTGCGGCCAACTTTTCACAACAGGAAAGCAGGATGAGCATAACGATACCTGCCCATGCCTTCGAATGGATGGGAATCCCTGTGACTGCAGACCTCCATCCCGGTACTGTCATAGAAGTCGTTGTTCCTCCTATGGACGGCGTTGTGATTCAGATTATCTGACCGCCTGACCGACAATAGCCTTGTTGGATGAGCGGTCAATAAAGCCGGTCATGTTCTCCGGAGCCTTATACATCTTGACATATGTGCCGTCGTGAACGCATTCCAGGGCGGAGATAGCGGCTTCATCTATGAAGCCGTCACCATTTACCATGTCTATGGTAAGGTATCCGACACCAAGTGAGGTTATGTTCTGGAAGAAATGCGTACCCTGGCTCGGCTCAATCTGAAAACCAGGTATAGCAGTCTCGACAATCATCCTTGCCTCGGAAATATCGCTCCATAGCACAGGTACTCCGAGCCATGGATCCGAAGAGCCCCATCTTCCAGGGCCGACAAGCAGGTAGGATTCACCTCTGCCTGCAAGTTCCTTGTTAAGATCGGCTATTTCTTTGGCCATTTCCCGTGTGCGGGCGCTGTCAAATGTGTCAGAAGATACATGGATGATATACTTCATGCCCTCTATGTATCCCGACCCGAGTGCCTTGGAAGATTTCAGAAAAACCCGGTTGATTGAGTCTGACGCCTTTTCTATCGTTGTGCTGGAATCATCAGAAAACTCTCCTACCGGACGCACCTGAAGCAGTTTGAGCACAAGGCCGTCACCTGCCTGAGATGTGTACATGTCAGCCGCAAACTCTATCTCAACGTCACACATCAGTTCGTTCCTACATATTTCAAGAAGGTCCTTGAGTATCTGTGCGAGGGGATAACGGCCATATTTAAGGATTGAATCGAACGACACGATCCTTGGACCTCGAGATGTGACGCCGGGCACCATCCTGTTATTCTCCAGACTGAATGTGGAAGCCACCAATTCAGGATGACCGTAGGTTGAAATGACTTCAGCCACAGGGATATGGGCCAGATTAACCCCTTCATTAAGGGAAATCTTGAAAGCACCTGGACGAAGATCGAGTGCGTACATATCCTTCTGCGTGTCTCTCAGTGCAAGCTTAGGGTCAGATAGCTGAAGTATCTTCTTGGGATACTTCGGACTGAATCTCAATGTCTTTCCACCGTCCACGACAGTCTTTCCCAATCCGAAGGCAATATTCACTATGCCATCTTCAGCCTTCTCGCTTCCGATGGGGTAGTAATTGACTGAGCGTGCCACACCTGAGATCATAGGATAATACAGCCCGTCATGCTCAGAGCCGCATATGCTTTGGACAACCACAGCCATCTTTTCCTCACTCAGAAGGTTTGCAGTGGTCTGGATGTAGGTCCTGCTTCCGCTATAGAAGACAGAAGCATACACGCTTTTGATAGCCTTGCCGAGCATACGAAGCATCTGGTCACGGTTTTCCACAAGAGGAACCATATATGTAGAATATACTCCGGCAAAAGGCTGGTAGCTGCTGTCTTCGAGTTTCGAGCTGGAGCGCACGGCAAAAGGGGAGCGTGCAGTATTCACATAGACCCTCAGCTGATCCACAAGCTTTTCCGGAAGTCGTGCCGCCACAAATTCGGAAAGTATCTCTTCATCAGAAATATCGGAGTCAATCACATACTGAAGGTCATTTTCAAGTATAAACTGATCGAAATAATCAGTGGCTATCACTATGGTCCTCGGTATGGAGATCTTGACATTCTCATATCTGTCGGCAAGGTTGTACTTATATACCATGCTGTTAAGGAAAGCAAGACCTCGTGCCTTACCTCCCAGGGAACCGTCTCCCATTCGCGAGAACCATATGTGTCTGCCATATGTCGGAGCATCAAAACGCGCGATTACTCCTCTTCCTGTCAGCGCATGGAAGTCATGGATCTGTTGGGATACATATTCACGAATCTGTCCGACATCAGAGAAATGACTGTCAAGAACAGCCTTGAATCTGGCACCCAAGGTAAAGAGTCCCCTGGAATAGAACCACTTGGAAAGCATATTCTTGGATGTGTTGGCCAGCAGTATCGAATCCGGTACAGTACGCATCAGAGCTTCCAGTTCCTTCAGATTGGCTGCACGTCCGTACTCATTGCGTGCGGAATCGCGGAATACAAAGTCTCCAAATCCGAACTCTTCCTTTATATAATCTGCCAGCTGAAGCATAAGTGTCTTGGAGTACTTCCTTAGGAAACCCACATTAAGTTCCTCTGCCACAGCAGATATGCTATCCTGTGAGGATTGGAGCAGGATTGGCATCATCGGATCATCCTTGCGGATATGTTGAACCAGGTCAATACCTGCATCAAGCTTTTCCATATCAGGAGTCTCATCACGATGGACAGTGAACCCCACATCAGATATCACTCCCAATATGTTGCCTTTGTATTTGTCATACATGGCAAGTGCATCGTCAAGATTTGTGGCAAGCAGGATCTTAGGTCTCGAACGTTTGCGTATCTTTCTCTGCTGTTCATTAAGAGTCTCCTTGAGAAACTCGCGGGTCTGCATCAGGATAAGTTTATAGAGTTCAGGCAGATATGTGGAATAATACCTTACAGAATCTTCTACAAGCAGAATAGCCTGTACACCGACACCGAGAATATCGTGTTCCGCATTCTGAAGATCCTCAAACAGTTTGACAATGGCCACTATAAGGTCTGCATTGCCATGCCAGCAGAACATATAATCAATTGCCGATGTGTCCTGCATGGACAGTCGTCTGTATACTTCCTTTGAAAAATGGGTGAGAAGTACAAAAGGAAGATTCTTCCTTTCCCTCTTGATTTCTTCGGCAAGCGCAAAAACATCCTTGTCGGTCACGTTATACATGCACATGACCATATCTATTCCGACTACGGTGTTCAGCAGTTCACGCGCTTCAGCAGCGGTCTGAACCCAGATGAACTTTGGAGGATTGCTCAGGTTAAGGTCAATATATTCCTGATATATCTGAGACTCTATCTGTCCATCCTCTTCAAGAATGAAGGCATCATAATTACTGCAGATCATCAGAATCTTTCTGATTCTCCTGCTGATGAGAGATTCGTAATCGGTATCTGCAAGTTCCTTGAGCAGAACTGGTTCTATGGTATTCATATAATTCTTCTTCTGAATTCAGCTACTGTGACAGCCGTTGCAACTGCTGCATTCAACGACTCGGATCCCGAGGACTCCCGTGGATAAGGAGGAATATACAGGCGGTCTGAAACCTTGGCAGCCATTGCATCTGATATTCCTTCGGATTCATTCCCTATGACGATCATCACCGGCCTGTCAGTACCGGTTTCCAGATTGCGGCCGTACATGTCATCACCGTCAAGAAATGTTCCATACACCTTGCCTCCTGCATCAATGAAGGCATCAGCCATAGAGGGGAGATCGACATAATGGAATCTTACACGGAAGATGGCTCCCATCGTAGCCTGAACCACCTTGGGATTGAAAATATCCACAGTGTCAGGTGCGGCAAACACGGCATTGATTCCAAACCAGTCTGCAATTCGGAGAATCGTGCCGAGGTTGCCCGGGTCGCGGATCGTATCAAGAGCAAGATAAAGCCCCCCTTTTTCAATGAGGCCGGAAAGACGTGAGACTTCCTTGACATAGGTATCCGAGGGTTTGCGTACGACAGCCAGGACCGGTGACGGGGAAGCCAGAGCAGATATTCTGCTCATCGCCTCGCTGCCGATTTCATCGCGTCTGAAGATGCCTTCAACGTGGAAAGGGGATTCCACAGCCTCTTCGACCATCTTTTCCCCTTCCACTACAAACAATCCTGTCTCATCTCTGAATTTCTTCTGCTGCAGAGACTTGACCTTCTTTATTTCATTATTTGATATAGGCATAAGCAAATACTAATATCCCAAAATCTTAAGCATGGATTTATATGTCTGCTCCTTGCTGAAGAGTTTGGTGGTGTAATCCCCGTTCTCGTCCTTGTCAATTATGATATGCTTAGGTGCAGGCTGAAGACAGTGCTGGATTCCACCATATCCGGAAATGGATTCCTGATAGGCTCCGGTGTGGAAGAAACCGATATACAGCGGTTCATCATCTTCCTGGATTACAGGAAGATAAATGGCATTCGCATGTGCATCGGCATTGTAATAATCTTCGCTGTCACATGTCAGGCCGCCCAGGAATACGCGCTGGTACCTGTCATTCCATTTGTTTATAGGAAGCAATATGAACTTCTGCTTTATACCCCAGGTGTCAGGAAGAGTCACCATGAACGAACTGTCTATCATATACCAGCGTTCGCGGTCATTCTGCTGCTTCATGTCAAGAATCTGGAAGATGGTAGCACCGGATTCACCGACTGTGAAGCTTCCGAACTCTGTGAATATGTTCGGCTCAGCCACTCCACGGGCGTTGCACATTATCTTGATCTGAGATATGATCTCCTCAGCCATGTACTCATAGTCAAAGTCCGAAGCAAGTGAATTCTTGATAGGAAAGCCGCCTCCTATATTCAATGAGTCAAGCTCAGGACAGATCATCTTGAGGTCACAATACACACCGACACACTTGGCAAGCTCATTCCAATAGTAAGCCGTGTCCCTCATTCCGGTATTGATGAAGAAGTGCAGCATCTTGAGCTTGAACTTGCGGTTCTTGCTTATCATGTTCTCATAGAAAGGAACAATGTCACTGTAACGTATGCCAAGACGTGAAGTATAGAAATCAAACTTAGGGTCTTCCTCGGATGCTATGCGTATTCCGAGATTTACAGGAACCTCTACAAGCTTGTCCAATGCCTCGAGTTCATGCATGTTGTCCAGGACAGGAATGATGTTCTTCCATCCGTTGTTTGCAAAATTGGCTATGTTCTCGATATATGCAGGTTTTTTGAAACCGTTGCATACGATATACTGGTCCTTATTCACAAGTTCCTCAGACTCAAGAGCTTCAATCAGATTCAGATCGAATGCTGATGACGTTTCGAGATGAATGTCATTCTTTAAGGCCTCCTTAAGGACAAACTCAAAATGAGAACTCTTGGTGCAGTAGCAGTAATTGTATGTACCCTTGTAGTCCACCTTGGCCATAGCCACGTTGAACATACGCTTTGCTCTCTGGATCTGTGACGATATCTTTGGCAGGTATGTTATCTTCAACGGGGTACCATATTGGTTGATGATATCCATCATGTTGATGTCATGGAAATGCAGTTCGCCATCTTCAACCATAAACTCATCCTGCGGAAACTCGAATGTCTGGTCAATCAGATCAATGTACTTGTTCTTCATCTTGGAGAATGTAATTAAGTTAGTTTAACCTCAATAAACCTAATCCGACTCACTCGGATTATCCAATATCTGCGCAAAGATATTATTATTATCAATATGATATCACTTTTGAGGTCATTATTTTTGGTCAAAATTTTGATAAACGCAGAGTTTAAGATAAATTTGCGTTTCGCAACATCGGAATGAAGATTTTCAGAAACATATCAGCCACCCTTCTTGTGCTGCTCTCAGCCATATCCTGCAGCACGACCCGCGTTTTAGGCGACGGAGAGTATCGTCTTGCAAAGACGGAAATCCAGGTGACCAACGACAGGAAGTTCAATTCAGATGAACTGGCTCCTTATCTGAAGCAGAAGCATAACGCATGGACTCCCTTTCTCTATGTTTACAACTGGTCGGACGGAAGCGGGAGTTTCTGGGACAGGCTCGTCAAGCGCATCGGAGTCGCTCCGGTGGTTTACGATGCTGCAATGGTCGAGAGTTCGATAGATAATATGAAGAATCATCTTGAGAGACTCGGTTATTATGGATCGACGGTAGAAAGCGATATAAGCCTGAATAAACGCAATGTTGATGTAATCTACAAAGTGACCCTGGGAAAGAGATACCCGATCAAAGGCATAGAGATAGTGCTGCCTGAAAGAGGGGAGTTCGCTGAAGCTTTCATGCGTGATTCTTCAGATATGACCATCCACACAGGGGACATACTTTCCGAGATAGCCCTTGAAAATGAAAGTGAAAGGTCAAGTCTGGCGATGAGAAACCAGGGCTTCTACGGCTTCAACAAGAACTATTACTTCTTCGAGGCAGACACTCTGACCTATCCGGGGGAAGCCCTGCTTCAGATGAAGGTGAACGAATACACAAGGAATGAGAACGAGAAGGCTGCCGAGCCTATACGCAGGTTCTATTTCAACAATGTCTCCATCGAGTATCCCAAGACAATGAAATTCAGGGAGGACGTGCTCAAGGGAATGAATACGATCATCCCAGGGGACGAATACAAGGAAAGCGCCGTAAATAACACCTATTCAAGACTTTCCGCTCTCCGCGTCTTCAGCAGTGTCAATATTGAGATGACCAGGTCCGACACCAATCTTGTTGATTGTTCCATCTCGCTCACACAGTCACGGATGCAGGGATTCAAGGCAAACATCGAAGCATCATCCAATTCTTCCGGCCTGCTCGGAATATCACCGCAGCTGTCCTACTACCACAAGAACATATTCAACGGAGGCGAATGGCTTAATCTCAGCTTTATGGGAAACTTCCAGTTCATGTTCGACAACAACGTGCGTTCAAATGAATTCGGAGTTTCTGCCGGATTGAGCTTCCCGCGTTTCCTGATGCTTCCATACCGTTTCTTCACAGGAGCGATACCACGTACGGATATAAACCTGTCATACAACTACCAGAGCCGTCCGGAATACACACGAAACATCATATCTACCGCTTATGGATACAACGGGAACATCCGGAACCGCTTCTTCTATCAGGTCTATCCCATTCAGCTCAATGTCGTGAACATCTTCGACCTTGACGAGAATTTCTATACGACTCTTGCAGATGACCCGTTCCTCAGGAATGCCTACCAGAACCACTTTGACCTTGGCATGGGAGGTACTCTATACTACGCCACGAATCCGGAAAGCCTTTCAAGAAGCTCTTCTTTCTACACAAGGCTTCAGCTGGATGTGGCAGGTAACATCCTGAGCGTATTCAAGCCTCTTATGGAAAAGGATGCTGACGGATCCGGAATGATCTGGAACACCCCTTATTCACAATTTGTCAGAGGCGAAGTGACAGTAGGAAAGACATGGGTATTCGGATTGAACAATAATCATTCGCTTGCCACCAGACTTGTTGCCGGCGCAGGATATGCCTACGGCAACTCATCCGCTCTGCCATTCGAAAAGCATTTCTATGGAGGTGGAGCCAACAGTCTCAGAGGCTGGCAGGCAAGGACAGTCGGCCCGGGTCTTGCTCCGATGGATCACTCGTTCGTCATCCCGAACCAGACTGGCGACATGAAGCTTGAGGCCAACATCGAATACCGCTTCAATATGTTCTGGAAGATTGCCGGAGCGCTGTTTGTAGACGCAGGAAACGTGTGGACCTTACAGGATGACGGGGGAGAAGGCGGAATGAAGTCCCGTTTCAGGGCAGACACCTTCGCCCAGAGCATAGCAGCGAACTGGGGACTTGGCATCCGCCTGGATCTTGACTTCCTTCTCCTGCGCATCGACATGGGTATAAAGATGCATGATCCGGCCCGTGAGCGCAAATGGCTGCTTCCGTCCGAATGGCTTGCAAATGACGGCTACGCCCTGCACTTCGGCGTGGGATATCCGTTCTGATAATCTACTTCCTGTAATACTTAGGCCAGAGGGATTCGAGGCGGCTGCGGAGTGCATCTTCCTGTCTGTTATCGGCAGGCTCGTAGAAGCTGTGGCCGGAGAGTTCGGCAGGCATGAATTCCAGATCGACAAAATGTCCCGGATAGTCATGGGCATACTTGTAGCCGTCTGAATATCCCAGCTCCTCCATCAGCTTGGTCGGTGCATTTCTGAGATAAAGCGGCACTGAGGCCATCTGGGTTTCCTTGGCTACGGCAAGTGCCTCATTTATTGCCATATATGCAGAATTGCTCTTGGCAGATGATGCAAGATAAATCGTGCATTCAGCAAGAGGAATGCGGGCTTCAGGCATACCGATGGCATGAACTATCTGGAAGCATGAATTCGCAAGCAGAAGAGCATTAGGATTGGCAAGACCGACATCTTCGGCAGCCAGAATACATAGACGGCGTGCTATGAAAAGAGGATCTTCGCCCCCGTCAAGCATCCTTGCAAGATAATAGACTGCAGCATTGGGATCAGAGCCACGGACACTCTTTATGAACGCAGAAATGATGTCGTAATGCATTTCTCCGCCTTTGTCATATATTGCTACATTCTCCTGAAGACATGATGTAACTGTCTTGTTGTCTATCACCACTTCCGCATTGCCAGGGAAAGAATTGACCACGATCTCCAGGATATTGAGCAGCTTCCTTGCATCACCTGCACTGTGACGGAACAGAGCCTCAGTCTCAGCCACCTTTATCGTGCGATGTGACAGCACCTCATCCTCCTTGAGCGCCCTTTCAAGAAGCATCTGCAGGTCTTCCTTGCCCAAAGACTTGAGGACGAAGACCTGGCAGCGTGACAGAAGGGGAGTTATGACCTCGAAAGAAGGATTCTCGGTGGTGGCTCCGATCAGAACGACGGTACCATCCTCCACAGCCCCCAGAAGAGCATCCTGCTGGGCCTTGTTGAAACGATGGATTTCATCGATGAAAAGAATAGGGGAAAGACCTCCGGAAAAGAGGGAGTTGGAACGCGCCCTGTCGATAACATCACGGACATCCTTCACCCCGGCACTGACGGCAGACAAGGTAAAGAACTCCCGGCCAAGGGACTTGGCGACAATATGTGAAAGAGTAGTCTTGCCTACACCCGGAGGCCCCCACAGGATAAAAGAGGACAGATTACCGCTTTCTATCATGTTTCTCAGAATGCAACCCTTGCCTATAAGGTGACGCTGCCCCACATATCCGTCAAGACTGTGGGGCCTCATTCTTTCAGGCAGGGGCGGAAGCATTCTTCCACGCCCTATGTTGTCATCATCAATCACTCTATTCTATCTCTTTTGCAAATACCCAACGTTTCTTATGCTGCTCCTTCTCGAAAGGATCCCACATCTGCTGTACCTTGATATTTGTCTCGAGATTGGCATTTGTTTCGGCATATTTAAAGCCCAGCTTCTGGAAATTCTCGAAAAGGTCCACGAATATCAATGTATTGACTCCCTTGTTCTGGTATTCGGGCAGCACGCCGATCAGCAGAAGATCCAGAGTTTCCGGCTTCTTCAAGAACATGGTCTTCAGCAGGTACCACCAACCGAACGGGAATAATTCTCCATTGCATTTCTGAAGAGCATCGGCAAGGGATGGCATTGAAACACCTGCAGCTACAAGGTCGCCATTCTCATTTTCGATAAAACTTACCATCCTGAGGTCAAGGAGACCCAGATATACATCCACATACTGGTCTATCTGCTTCTCGGATAGCAATGAATAGCCGTATAGAACGCAATATGTTTCATTGATAAGTTTGAAGAGCTTATGTCCATATTTCTCTTTCTTGATCTGACTGCGCGTCTTCTTTACTATCCGGAGCTTATTCCTCTCCATAACCATCTGGGCAAGCCTGCGGTGACGTTCCGGTAGTTCCTGAGGAATCGTTATCCTATACTCCAGCCACCCTGTCTCCTTGACATATCCGTGCTTTTTCATATGCTCAGGATAATAAGGATGATTGTAGATGAGAGCCATGGTGCTCACGCGGTCAAAACCTTCTACAAGCATGCCTTCAGGGTCGAAGTCAGTAAAACCGAGAGGGCCGGCAACATCGGTCATTCCACGGGACTTTCCGAATTCCGTTACCTTATCCAGCAGGGCTTTCGAGACTTCCAGATCATCAATGAAATCTATCCATCCGAAACGTACCTGCTTCACTTTCCAGGATTCATTGGCCTTATGATTGATTATGGCAGCTACTCTTCCTACCACTTTGCCGTCCTTGTAAGCAAGATAGTATTCGGCTTCACAGAACTCAAAGGCACCGTTCTTGTCACGATCGAAAGTATTGAGGTCATCCATCGGCATCGACGGCACATAATATTTGTTTCCTTTGTAAAGTTTATTGCCAAACCTGGCAAAGATCTTCAGGTCCTTTCTGGAAGACACTGTCCTTATTTCAATAGCCATGATAATTTAGGTCTTTGGTTAGTACATTCTACAAAGTTAGAAAAAATCTGATAAATTCCCTTATTTTTAGTAAATTCGCATTCGAGAAGGGCATGGAAACTGCGGAATGGTCACAAAAACCTCTCAGTATTAATATATTCAGGAATATGTACGAAAAGAAGACTAAGATAATCTGCACAATATCTGATCTCAGATGTGAAACCGACTTCATCAGAAGTCTGTTCGAGAACGGAATGAATGTAGCCAGAATCAATTCTGCTCATGCGACAGTGGAGGGAGCTCAGAAGATTGTGGACAACATCAGGTCGGTATCTGACAGGATAGCCATACTAATAGATACGAAAGGTCCGGAGGTCAGGCTGAATGCGATGGAGGGGGCTGTGGGATTCGTGGCTAAGAAAGCGGATACCATAGTGATAAAGGATGGACCGCAGATGCTATGCAGGCCGGATACCCTTTATACCAACTGTCCGACATTCGTGAATGACGTACCGGCCGGAGCATCGATTCTCATAGATGACGGCTCTGTAGAACTCCTTGTAAAGGAGAAGAAATGTGACTGTCTGATATGTGAGGTGCAGAATCCAGGATTAATTAAGGGGAAGAAGAGCGTGAACGTCCCCAACGTTCATATATCCCTTCCTGCGCTCACCGACAAGGACAGGATGTTTGTGAATTGGGCGATTGATGCAGACATCGATTTCATAGCGCATTCCTTTGTCCGCAACAAGGAAGACCTGCTGGAGATACAGAGGATTCTTGACGGAAGGAACAGTCATATCAAGATCATTTCAAAGATAGAGAACCAGCAGGGTATAGATAACCTTGATGACATCCTCAGCTATTGCTATGGAATCATGATCGCAAGGGGAGACCTGGGTGTGGAAATCGCTGCAGAGAAGATTCCGCTCATCCAGAAGAAGATAATCCAAAGATGCAGGGCCAGGAAAAAACCTGTCATAGTGGCTACGCAGATGCTGCACAGCATGATAGAGAATCCCCGTCCCACGAGGGCTGAAGTATCGGACGTAGCTAATGCCATAATCCAAAGTACTGATGCCATCATGCTGAGCGGAGAGACTGCTTCTGGTGCATATCCCGTAGAAGCTGTGAAGACCATGGCAAAAATTGCAGTCGAGACAGAGGAGTCTATCCTTACACCTCCTGAACTGGACCTTGTCAATGTCACCAGACCAATAGCGGGAGTGCTGGCGCGTTCGCTTGTGGCAGCTACCCTGAAGCTTCCTGTAAAGGCGATCATATTCGACACATGGAGCGGAAGGACCGGAAGATATCTCGCAGAATTCCGACCTAAGGTACCGATTTACGCAATGTGCTATAACTCGTTCACAATGAGAGAAATGGCGCTTATATATGACGTTTATGGCTATCCGTTCAGCAAATACGATACAAAGGAGGAATTCGTGGAAAGAGCCATAAGGACCCTCGCAGAAGACGGAAAGCTTGCGAAAGGGGACCTGGTTGGTTTCATCGGGGGCAGTCCGGACATGGATTCCGGTGCTACATATATGGAATTCAGATACGTATAGATGAGAGGCTTCCGGATATATATCCTGATTTTTGTTGTATTATTGACAACTTCGGGGAAGGTCCTGTCAGGACAGCCAAAAGCTGGTGGTATATCCCTGTCTTTCAATAATTTGGGAGTATCATTCGAGCAGTATGAGACTGACGGCAACGTCTCTGAATTCTCCCTTCATGCCAGATTCCCTGAGGTCTTCCTTGGTATCAAGGACATTCTTGGATGCGATGTTTCCTATACATGGAACTTGAAAATAGGCGAAATAGAGAGCTCTGAAGGCAACAAGGTCAGTTTCTTTGCCGGCCCCGGAGCCATAGTAGGGTGGGGGCAGGATTATAAGACTGCTTCAGGTGTATATCTGGGAATGAAAGGCAGGATAGGCGCCGAGTGTTCATATACAAGACATAAGGTCACCATTTCAGCTTATATTGCTCCTGTCTTGGGAGCACATGTCAGAAAGACCGAAGACAGTGTCAAGATGGATTATTACAAGAATGGGCTCATATATGCCCTGGTCCCGGAAATAGGAATCAAATACAGATTCTGAAATGAAATGGACATCCGTCATATCAGCAATCATTCTTTCGGTCATTACGCTCAATGCCCAGGACCGGAAGGGGAGGCTGCCGGCATTTACATTCGGTGCGGAATGGGGATATGTGGCCACATTCCAATGCGGTTACCATAATAATTTCTTCGCTCCTGAAGGATACAGGGTAGATGACAGGGGGAATGTATTCGGACTCTACAATAATTCCGAAGCATATATTCATGTCGGATACAATCTGAACACAGTCTGGAATCTGTCACTGTACATCGGTTATGCAGGTATGGCAGATACCCAGCCAATAATCCCTGTTTCTGTAAGAGGTACCAGGTTTTTCGGCAGCGACCATTTGAGCGACAGATGGTTCTGCTTTGCTGACCTGGGAAGCGGGGTAGGGCTCAACCGCCATCCTCAGGAGATCCTGTCAGGTCGTTTAGGAGGTGGTTACAGACTGAGTATGAGTCGCTTGACCAAGCTGGATTTAATTGCTTCATTGAGAATGACCTATGCTCATAATGAAGTTGATTATAAGGGTACACCGATTGCAATGGGGAGCATCAACCGCAATAATGTCTACGCAAGTGCACTCTCGTTAGGAATATCTATAACATTCTAAATATCAATTATCAGACCTATGGCAATTAAATTAAACCTTCAGAAAACTGAGCGAATTCTTTTCTGTGCAAGCAAATGGTGGGGAGATCCTGACATGCCTGAGAACATGCAGTACCCGACAATCCGGGTGACTGAAGAAGGAGAGACTTTTGATTATCCGCTTACATTCGTGTGTCAGATCAACTGTGAAGACCTCATTCCATTTGATCCGCAGGGGCTGTTACCTCATGAAGGCATGCTGTATTTCTTTGCTGCGATAGATGAATGGCTTGGATATGATTCACCCACACACAACGGCATAGGCGAGTGGCCTAAAGGCAGTTTTGTCGTTAAATATGCAAAGTCAATCAACTTTGAGACTTTCCAAAGCTATATTCTTGTAGATGACGATGACCAGAGCCTTACTGAGCCGGAACTTGAAATTACCTTTTCAGAATGTGATGAAGACGCTGACGGTATAAAGTTGCTGGGAATGCCTTATTATCAAGATGTCAGTGATCAGTATCCGGATATGATGAATCTCCTCCAGCTTGATGAGAACGATGAATTGGAAATGAGATTCTATGATTGCGGAACAGTCAATCTCATGATCAAAGAAAGTGATCTGAAATTCGCAAACTGGAAGAAAACCAAAGCCTATCTTCATTCTCTATAATAATGCTGCAGCTTTCAGGCAGGGAATTGTTTTACATACATTGATTAACATAATATAAACAGGAAGGTTCCTATTTTGATTATTATAGGAACCTGATTTAAATAGGAACTTATCCTTAATTATCAACGACTTATATTAGATCATGATTGTAATCTTAACGCTCATTATCAATTTTTTAAATAAACGACGTTTCAACACAATCACGATACAAAAAGTTCTCATTTCTTTTTAATTATACGGTTAACATTATTCTAATTTTCTTCTTTTTTCGGTGTCTCCCCTTCTTAAAAAAATCGGTTACACAATTTATATTATGTTAATGTGCTCCTGTAGAAATGTTAACTTACGTGATTTTAAATATAGGATCTGGATTAGTGCCATGAAACCTGAATATATTTTCTCAACATCTTTACGTCTTGTTGGTATAACGGAGATCTCCGATTCTTTTTGACTGTACGTGCATACTCTAGTAAGGCATTCATTGATACCTTGTAACTTATTATTGTACAAGCACTTCTTCGATTGTCAGCGTTTGCCAGAAACTTCCTGAATTCCTCAGCAAACCTACGTGCATTTTCGCTTATTTTCATAGAATATCTGGTAATATTTCGCATGTTGAATCCCCTTCTATATCTTCTAGCATATCTGCTAATTGAGGCACTAGATGGAAGTAATATAATGTTGATTCTGGGCGTTGGTGGCCCATGCTTTTGCATAAAGCCAAAAGATTCATATCGAAATCATATCCTGTATGTTTCCACGAAAGTATATTCTGGACAGCATAATTGTGCCTAAATGAATATACGACAACATTCCTATAGGATAAGTTCTGTCACACCAGTTCAGGAAGCATCTAACAAAATCATTTGCAGGCTTCTTGTACTTGAATGATAATCTATAATCCATATACTCATTATACCATTCATCTCTAATCTTAGTTATTTTCATGGTCATATAGTTTATGTGTTATGGGGAATTCTGCTATGCTTAGGGCACACTCCCTAAGCTTCTCTATATTTGAGGAGAGTCATGTCCTAGTACTGTAGAGACCACAGATAGATCACTACCGTTGTTTATCATTTGTATTAAGTGATTAAAAAAGGCCCCACATCACAACAGTGATGCGAGGCCTGATAATAATTCTTGCTAGATTGGCTACTTTTTGTAGTGCCCGAAAGCAGATAGAACTAGAACTTCAATAACTTCATCATAGATACGATACACAAGTCTGTGCTCATGCGTTATACGACGCGAATATACATTACCGTCGTAACCCTTAAGCGGCTCAACCTGACCGGTACCAGTCCTGGGATGCTCCTGGATTTCTTCCAGAAGCTTTGACAGTTTCTTTACTGCCTGAGGTGCTTTCTTGCTCAGTTCCTTAAGGTCCTTCTTTGCGTCGTTAGAAAATACTATTCTATACATTTCAGTCTTCATTAATCATTCGACTAAGGAAGCCATCAACACTCTCCCCTTCCTCCATTCTATGAACCTTACCCTGTTCATACTCCTCAATTCCGCGTCTGATTTTAGCCTCCAAAGTGGTCTGATCAATGAGCGTATCACTTTCTCTCACTGGCACAAGCCTATAGCTGCCGTGACTCCTGGACGTAATCACGACATCATTTGTAAGGGCTAAGTCAAAGTATTTACGCTGGTTAGCCCTGAATTCTCTACTGCTTACTACAACCATTTTCATTCTATTTAGTTTTGCAAATATATCATTTTTCAAATAAAGTACCAAATTGGTACACATTTATATATTTCTGTTTAGCGTCTAGCTAAAAAATTTGCAACTTTAAATATTGTTCGTATATTTGCGAACAATAAGACGTTTTATATGGCAAACAAGAAGTACGACAGCGATCAGGAACTGCTCGCAAAATACGCCAAGGCAATGGGGCATCCAGCCAGAATAGCGATC
>JAZSEQ010000080.1:0-71876 GCA_045531765.1 Candidatus Cryptobacteroides sp.
GCATTCTGTGCAGGGTGTCTGTATGCAATCCATGAGGACTACCCTCTGGATAGGATGCTGGAGTTTGCCAACACCTCTGCCCGATTCAATTTATTTAATGCTACCAGCACCGGTGGAGCACCGTCATTGAAAGAAATAGAAAATTAAACATCGAGCTCTACGAGAATATCACGGCCACAAATTCAGCCTTATTTGTGGCCGACCTTAACAAAATATCAAGGTTTCAGCACTACAGACGGGACAGCCGTTCCAGCACCTTGTCTCCAAGCTCCGACTTTATCTTGATGTGCTCCTTCACAGACATCACGAACGGGTTGGATTCGAAGAACGAGCCACGAACCTGCATGAAGTCTTCCTTTCTGACATTCTCGTCTCCGTCAGCTCCGAAACTGGTCATGGCACTGAGTGAAAACTCCTTTCTGGCATCTTCATAGACCAGATTGTCCAGTCCTACCACTGAGGTCCTCCATCTTTCCACAAGAGTACGGATTTCATCTGCAGTTATGGTCTGAAGATCCACTCCATAATAATCTTCGATCACCTTATAAGCCCAATGCCATTCATAGTCATAGTAATTCGAGTGGATATCGGCAAAGCGGGCATTGATTCCATCCACATCCACAAGCCGACCGTTCTGAATATCATCCAGCAGGTCAGAAACAGCCTTCTTAGGCGCAATCATTCCGGCTATATCAACCCAGTTCCCATCTCCGTAAGCCGACACGGGCACAAAAGCCTTGCGAAGTTCCTCCAACGAAGAGAATTCAGACTTCATTATCCTTGTTATCAGAGAGTTACCAAGGAACTTATCTATCGCCATTCCATAATACTTCAATCCGTTCAGAAGAGAAGAACGCCTGATCTTTCCGCTCTGATATGCATATGACTCGGAGTTTTCTCCCGAGACAGCCTGAAGTTCCTTAAGTATCTTCACGCCATTGAGCATCTTCTGAATCACGTACGGGCTCAGAAGATTATAGTTGATCTGGTCCAGTCTGTCAGGATCATGCCTGCCGTCGCGTACAGGCCACTTCTTGGCATCTCTGATGGTACCGACACTCTTCAGGTTGGCTCCAGGCATCACATACGTAGTATTCTGCTGCTCGATCAGATAGGAGAACGGGAAATCTGATGTATCCTGATGGCTTACATGCCTTCCCATCACCAACGAGAAAGCGCCGACCTTTGCAGGCCAGAGTATATACGAGTCAGACGCTGTCTTTGCTCCCCTCTCCATGATTCCCTGATGAATAGGACCAAGCTTATACATATGATTGCTCTGATTGGAACCGGACCCCGCATTCATAAACGAGAACATTCCGGCAATGAGGAGGGTAGACTTATGATGGGTAACGGTGAAGGGGCCGGCGAATATTGCACAAGCCTCACCGTTTTCCCCATGACAGTTGCTGAAGAACAAAGAATCAGAGGCAGAATAATTGTGGCCTAACTTGCAGGACTGTCCGATGAAGCATCGCGAGAATGTGACTCCATCCTCAACGCTTGAGCCGCTTGATATAATGAAATCATCACCGATGACATTGACGCCGATATGGACAGGAGCATTACGGTTGCTGTTGATGCTTCCATTCTTTAATCTTGAAGCGCCCTCTATCTTGCAGCAGTCCCCCACCTTGACGTTCTTCAGGTAACCGGAATCGACAATGAACACATCGGAGCCGATATGCCCTGAATCTGAGGTGACACTCTCAACATACCGCCCTATGATTTCCCTTAACCTGGCCACCATCTGTGGACGATGTCTGTACAATGCCATGACATATGCCGTCTGAGCTGAGAGCCTGTCATATATCATAACTTCACGTCCTCCGGTCTCATTAAGGACAGACACCTCGACACCATTGCCAAAGCTTGATTTCCCGTCAGTAAGGATTATATCGACGTTTTCGATGAAAGCTCCTGCGCCTATCGTGTAATTGGCAATATAGTTCTTGACGTTCTTTATGTAGCAGTCATCCCCAAGAGTCACGTTATGAAGGGTGGCATAGTGGATTCCTGAATGTTTACGGATACCTCCTGCCAGTTCAAATATCTTTCTGAATGCGCCCAGACGCACCTTGCCGGAGAAGCGGGTATGTCTGACATAATCTGCGCAGAAGCCGTCTGCAACCTCTACAGCATCCCAATTCTCTGCAGAACACATCTGTTTCTGCATCTGGTCAATTTCTTCCGGAGTAAGTTTCCTATATTTCATCTTTTCTTCAGATTATCGACAATTCTTGCTGTCTCTTCATATCCATAGCCTCTTCCAAGTCCGAAACGTATCAGCTTCATCCTGCAGAGGGGGTCATCCTTCAGGGTACGCAACTTATTGGCCATCAACTTTTCCAGGCGATCATCAGCTTTCTTCACGTCCACCTCCATTAATGCGGCATCAATGATATCAGGCGGGATTCTTCTGGCAGAAAGTGCATACCTTATCTTCTGACTCCCCCAACCTGTAATGGAAGCCTTGTCTCTGGCAAATGCGGAAGCATATCTCATATCATCCACATACCTGTCCTTCACCAGGGATTCCAGCACCTGCATGGCTGCATTACGGTCTCCTTCGAGTGCATCTACAAGCTTTTTCATTATGTCCGAGCTGCAATATTCTCTTCTCGAGCACAGTCGGCGCATCCTGTCCGCAGCCTTGATCTTAAGTGCATCGTCAGCCATGGCATCAGAAATTAAATCCCACACTCAGATACAGCCCGACCTTCTTTGAGATGCTCGACCAGTTCACATTAGCGGAAATGGGACCGAAGATCGTGTCATATGAATACTCCGCACCTACACCGACATGACCCAGCCCATCAAGATACTCTGAAAAGAAATTCGCATCCCGCGCATAATTCATCATACCGGTAAGGTAGTGGTTCTTAAGTATCCTGAAACGGAAATCCAACCTGAGAATGCTCAGGACATTCTTCATGGCGACAAGATGATTGACACCGATGAAAGGGACCTGCTGCTGAAGATATCTGCCGGGGAGCGAACCACCCATTGCATTGAAATATGCCACAGGCACATCATTTCCCAAAAGACACCTCATATAAAAGGACGGGATGAAGGAAAATGTTTCGCTGCCGTTCAGCACTCCCTTCACATCCATGTGCAGAATATGAAAAGGATCCACAGAATAAGGAAAACCCGCAAATGCCCAAGAATATGAAAGCCCAGCCGTCATTCCCCGTTTTGGAAAGTACCCGTCGTCAAAGGTATCCATACGTCCTTCCGCAAAAAGAGACATATAATCGTTGCCAAGATGCACGAGGTCATAGTCTCCCATTATCTGCGACCATTTCACGTCATGTATGTCGAAAATATCGTTCCTCAATCCGGTGCGGACATCAAAATTGCTCCATTTGAGATTTGACACATAGAATTCCTGACTGGAATGAAGGAACTTGAGGCTGAGCGAGTTATCAAGGAAGTTGAGTATATCCAGGTCAGTCCATCTCACAGATGCCATAGCATTCAGAGTCGGAACACGTGGAACGTCATAGGTCCACCTCGCCTGCAGATAAGGATTGGTACTTATCTTTCCGGTAATGTCAAAGGTATGTCCATACAGCCTGTGGACATTGAAACCCACGTTAAGCAGCACCGATACCAGTTCCTCCGTATCAGCCCTGACGCCTATTCCCAACTGATGCACAGGACCTTTCCTGCATGTCAGCACAAGTTCGAAAGGCTCTCCGTCTCCGAGCAGTTCATATGTCACATAGTCATATGCCTGGGTACCGTATATCTTCGCCACAAGGTGGTCAAGATCCTTCCTGCTGATCTTCTGTCCGAACTTAAGCTGAAGCTTTTCCTTGAGGAGTTCCTTCTCACGCGGCAGCACACCCTTGATGTCCACATAAGAAATGACAAGGGAATCCGCATGGAAATCATAGGCTTTAGGCTTCCTTCTGACAGAGTATTTTCCGGAGGTCTTCCTTGCCACCTCCCTCAGCAGTGAATCCTGGGCCAAGGCGGCATTTCGTCCGCGTACGATTATTGTATCTATGCTCTGAGGGCTGAAACTCAGCATGTTGTACTCTTTCAGATCAGGCTTGATCTTGACATCCGGGATCTTCACATTTTTCTCGAACATCTCATTTCCAAGCATATTGATCCCCTGGCCGATGATATCTCCGATATTGTTCACCTGTCCATACGTACGTCTTGCATCAGAAAGGTCCACTCCGATTATTATGTCCGCTCCCATCTCACGTGCCAGTCCGGTCGGATAATTGTCGCGGAGCCCTCCATCGACAAGCACCATCCCATCCAGCTTTACAGGTGCGAAAATGCCGGGGATGGACATTGTGGAACGCATTGCATCGTTTATCTTGCCGCTATGCCACACCTTGGCCTTTCCGGACACCATGTCGGCAGCTATGCACACAAACGGCACGGGAAGTTCCTGAAAACTTATCGAATCCTGATAGCCTATAGTAAGGGAACTTATAAGATTGCTGACGTTCTGACCATAGATATATCCTGACGGAAGACTTCCCAAAAGATTATCCTTCAGCATTTTGGCTCCCCTCTCATTATCTGCTCCGATGTCGAGCACATCCTTTCTCATACCTGCGTCGAACCTATTCTCGTCCGCCTTCTTCATCTTGAAATAATCGGTCTCATAATAGAACGGAATAGAAATCATGTACTTCTCCTTATACTTAAGATCAGTATATGAAATATATTCACGCGAGAGGCGGTCGCTGAAAGCCCATCCCCAGTCCATGTTACGGACCAGATCATTCATTTCCTCTGTAGTATACCCCAATGCATAAAGGCCACCGATAAGGCCTCCCATGCTGGTCCCCAACACCATATCCACCGGGATTCCCAGTTTCTCGATATACTCGATCACACCGATGTGAGCTGCTCCCTTGGCTCCTCCTCCACTAAGGACCAAAGCCACTGTCGGACGGTATTTCCTGATCTGATCCATACGCTCACGCATGGACTCGACCGCCAGCGAATCAGCCTTAGGATCAATTCCACGTGCATCCGAGCCTGCATAAGCAAGCAAAAGAAACGTTATGATAGCCAGTATCCTTTTCATAAATTCTTCTCCCGATGTTCTCCAGCAAGCATTCCGCAGGCAGCAAGAATATCTTCGCCACGCGAAGCGCGTATCGTTGTCATTATGCCGGAGTTGTTCAGACGTGTCTTGAAGTTTTCCATAATCACGTCAGGCGAAGTCTCGTAAGGGAAATCAGGGATCTTATGGAAACGGATAAGATTCATGCGGCATTCCAGGCCACGGAGCATCCTTATCAAGGCATCCGCATGAGCCTTCGAGTCATTGAATCCGGCAAACATCGTATACTCGAAACTGACACGACGCTGTCCTGTGAAATCATATTTTCTTATAAGGTCCAGCACCTCCTGCAGCGGCCAGGCCTTCTGCGCCGGCATCACGCTGAGTCTTTCATCTGCAAAAGGATTATGAAGGCTCACCGCAAGATGGCATCTGCACTCATCAAGATAGCGTTTCAGGGTCGGTATGACACCTATCGTAGAAAGAGTAATCCTCTTCGGACTCCATGCAAATCCCCAGTCAGCGGTCAATATCTCTATTGCCCGCATCACATTTTCATAATTGTCGAGCGGCTCACCCATACCCATGAATACAGCGTTGGTAAGCCTGTCGGATTCATCCACGGCAATAAACTGCGAAATGATATCTGCAGCCGACATGTGACCATGGAAGCCCTGACGTCCCGTCATGCAGAAACGGCAGCCCATACGGCAACCCGACTGCGATGACACGCACAGGGTGGCGCGGTCATCATCAGGAATCATGACAGCCTCGATGGCTCCTTCTTCCAGATCGTCGGCAGCTGCTCCTGCATGAAGCCCATTCTTGTGCGAACACATGACCGGGAAAAGGTATTTTTTGGTGCCGTCACTCGAAATCTGAAGACCGGAATAGGGAGTCACACCTACTTCATACCTCTCGGAAAGTTTGGCTCTGGCAGCCTTTGAGAGGTTGGTCATATCATCGATGGAACGCACCTTCTTGACATACAGCCACTGTGCTATCTGTTTTGCAGTAAACCCCGGCAGGCCTTCCTCTGCCACCAATGCCTTGAGTTCATCAAGATTCTTTCCTATAAGCTTTTCTTTCATAGCCATCTTCCTTCGCAAACAACATACAAAATTAACATTTTTATCTGCGGGGGAATGCATATACTGAGATTTTTTACACACCGTCTTTCCCGAAGAGGCTGCTTACATATCAATGACAGTCATGGTGATCGCACGCCTCACCATTATCCTTGACATTTCCTGCAAGGTAGGCAGCGACCAGTTCTTCAACATCGCCGCTGCATCCACGGATCACCTCAATCCTCTGAGCCTCCAGGACATTCTTGGCTCCCTGCCCCATATTTCCTGCAAGCATGACTGCCACACCCATCTGTCGAAGAACAGGAGCGATGCCGCTCTTGCATCCGCATCCTTCCGGAGAAGCCATCTTACTCACACCGGATATCTTTCCGTCAATGATATCAAATATCGTATAGTATGCGCAATGACCGAAGTGGTCATCAACGCGTCCATCTCTTGTCGGTACTGCTATCTTCATATCGTTAATTCTGTATTACTTTCCACCTTACTCTCCATACTCCATTCTCATATGAATGGCTTATGATCCTGAAGGTACCTATTTCACTCGTATTGTTTACATGGGCTCCTATGCATGCACATGCATCGTAATCCCCTATCCTTACGATACGGAGGGTGTCTGATGCATCCTCCGGAAGCTTGCTCAGGTCTACAATGGAAGCGGCCAGTTCACGACTCATGAATTCGATGGTGACTTCATGGTTCTTAGAGATTTCCTCATTGACTTTCGCTTCGATCTGTACAACCTGTTCATCTGTAGGCGCGGCATCAAGGATGTAGTCGCACTTGGACTTCTTCTTCTCCACATGAGCATTCCTCGAACGAGGACATCCGAACATCTTCACCATGGTAGCGTTCAGAAGATGCTCGCAGCTATGAGCCGGCTCATACTCTGCCTTGTTATGCGGATTCAATACTGGTGTTTCCATAGTCATTTCCCTATCGGTTTATCTGCTGCCACCCAACCCCTGAATCCTGGCCCAAGCTCCAGGACCTGATATCCATTCTCAGCAAGGATACGCGCGGCATTCTTGCTTCGGTTACCACTACGGCAGTAAAGTGCTACAGGCTTGTCCTTCGAAAGAGTCTTGAGTGCAGTCTCAGTATAGCTGTCCTCCAGGACATCTATGTTGAAATGCGTACCCGGAATATGCCCTTCGGCATGCTCTGCCGGAGTGCGTACATCCAATACGACATACGAGGTGTCTGAAACGGCCTCTGCAAATTCAGCCACATCCACTGTCCTGAACTTATCGGTCTGACCAGACAGGCCGAAGAATGAAAGACTCATAACCATAGTCATCAGGATTCTCCTTATCATAAAATTACTTTCCATAAAATCATCACATTATCAACATTATGCATCCCTCTGCAAGGCAGAAGGCGTGCGGGCTTGGGTACCAGGATGGAACACCTGCCGAAAATCTCATTAAGCTTATATCGCCATTTTCCATTGTCCAAAGATATAAAATTATTCCGTCCGGGAAAAATAAAGATTATAATATGGATCAACGGAAAATCCCGGTTGTTTTGCATCTGCATCTATCGGATAAAGACTAAACAGTTCCAAAATAAAAGAAATAAGAGAATCAGTTGTGCCGTGTCTTGGCACATATATGCAATAATTTTGCGCCATGAAAGATTTTCATTATTTTTGTTTGGTCGCGCAGAATGGTTCTGCAGGCAATTAACTTTTAAATATTACATTTATGGCTAAAGAAGAAGTAGTACAGGAAGGTACCGGTATCAATGCCGCGAAACTCAAGGCATTGCAGGCGACGATTGACAAGATTGAGAAAGACTACGGCAAAGGTACGATCATGAAGCTGGGAGATCAGCCTAAATGGGAGGTTTCGGTCATTCCGAGCGGTTCCATTGCACTTGACGCAGCTCTCGGAATCGGTGGTTATCCACGCGGAAGGGTCATCGAAATCTATGGTCCTGAATCCAGTGGTAAGACGACGTTAGCAATCCACGCCATCGCTCAGGCCCAGAAGCAGGGAGGCATTGCTGCCATCATAGATGCGGAGCACGCATTTGACCGTACATATGCAAGAAATCTCGGGGTGGATCTCGACACACTGCTCATCTCACAGCCTGACAACGGAGAACAGGCGCTTGAGATAGCAGACAACCTGATCCGTTCAGGTGCCATCGACATCATCGTGATAGACTCTGTTGCCGCGCTGACTCCAAAGGCGGAGATCGAGGGAGAAATGGGTGACTCGAAGATGGGTCTTCAGGCACGACTCATGAGTCAGGCGCTAAGAAAGCTTACCGCCAACATCAGCAAGACCAACACATGCTGCATATTCATCAACCAGCTCCGAGATAAGATCGGAGTTATGTTCGGCAATCCTGAAACGACTACCGGAGGTAATGCCCTCAAGTTTTATGCATCAGTACGAGTGGATGTCCGCAGGACCACCCAGATCAAGGATGGAGACGAAGCCCTTGGAAACCGCACCAAGGTAAAGATCGTAAAGAACAAGATGGCTCCGCCGTTCAAGAAGGCTGAGTTCGATATAGTCTATGGAGAAGGCATCTCCAAGGTGGGAGAAGTCATCGATCTCGGAGTGGAGCTTGACGTGATCAGGAAGAGCGGCTCATGGTTCAGTTACGGAGACAGCAAGCTGGCTCAAGGACGCGAGGCGGTGAAGGCTCTCCTGACTGACAACATCGAGCTTTGCGAAGAAATCGAAAGCAAGATCCGCGAAGCCCTTAAGAGCATACAGGATTAAGGCAGGTCCACTATCCTAAAGACAGTCTCCCCCGAATGCCAATCAGGTACTTCGGGGGAGATTCCGTCTGCAGGAATTTTCTTCAGTTCTCATCAGAAGTGCAGAGGGTCAGACGGTCACGCTGTTCCTGAGTAATGATCCCGGCTGAAGTCAGTTTTCCAAGCGTCCAGTCCTCACGAGGGTTGGTCTCCCGGAACAGGACAATTGCCCGTGCCATCTCGTAGTTACGGATATAAGGATGCAGCCGCAGAGAATCGGCTGACATATCCCATAAAGGGTAGCGATATGGCTCAGACACAGTGACGAGATCCTTTAGAGCGTCGTATTTCTCCTGATCGAAACGATATATATCCATAAGCTGTTCGGGACACGAGAAGCCTCCCAGAGCCTTGCGATGAGAGATGATCTTAGCTGCAAACCAGCCGCCGATACCGGGCAGGGCATCAAAAGCTGCGGAATCCGCAGAATTCAGATCGACCAGCGGTATATCAATATACGGCTCAAGACGTCTGAATACGCTGTCAGCCACCACATAAGACCTGGCAAAATCCGATTTCCGTCGGAACCGTCCCCCTTTTTGACGATAGTTTATGATAGACTCCGCCTGTCTGGAGGAAAAGCCAAGCCTCATCAGGTCATCTGCAGAAACGGTGTTCGGATCGAACCTGAAAGACTCGACCCTACGTCCCGGTGCAGACTTGCGCACCGATTCCACAACGGGTGGCCGCTCAGGTGTAATCTTCCCGGTCTTTATGATTCTGACCGCCGTATCGACAGGCACATGACCAGTCAGGTTCTCAGCAAGACCATCTGATGTCCGTTCAACATATATGAGGACAGTATCAGGAGAATCTCTGTCGGCAGCAATCCTGAGTACCGCAGCATTATGTACAAAAAGCGCAGTCTGATAACCTATTATCAGAAAGACTATCGCAGAAATCCCCATGATAAATGATTCCGAGGGCCGTTTCCTTTCTTGTGAAGCATTACCCATATGCCGTCATTTGCTGCGAAGGTCCACAAATAAAAAAAGCAAAACAACTCCTCAAGGTGATGTTTTGCTTGTATGAGCAAAGTTTTTTCTTTTTTTTATAACTTTTTCTTTTTTTTATTCTTCCTCAGCTCTGGTGAAGGACTTTTTCTCACGTTTACGCTCCGGTGCACCGGCAACAATTATGACAATCTCACCCTTCGGTTCATGCTCACGATACCATTGAGCTACATCCGAAAGCGTTCCTCGCTTATGTTCCTCGAATTTTTTTGAAATCTCCCGCGCCACAGAGCATTCACGCTCCGGTCCGAAGAACTCAGAAAACTGATCCAGAGTCTTGACCAGACGATATGGCGATTCATAAAAGACCAATGTCCTCGTCTCTTCCGCAAGTTCCTTCAACCTTGTCTGCCGCCCTTTCTTCTGAGGTAGGAAACCTTCAAAACAGAACCGGTCGCACGGATAACCTGAAGACACCAGAGCCGGAACGAATGCTGTAGCTCCGGGAAGCGTCTGCACTTCTATTCCTTCCTGCACGCATGTCCTGACCAGCAGGAAGCCCGGATCAGATATCCCCGGAGTACCTGCGTCACTGATCAGCGCTACATTCAGACCTGCAAGAATCCTTTCCCGTATCATTGCGGAAGTCTTGTGCTCGTTGAATTTATGATGTGACTCAAGCCGTCCCCTTATGTCATAATGCTTCAAAAGAACCGAACTGGTCCTCGTATCTTCGGCCAGAATGAGATCAGCTTCCTTCAGCACACGTACTGCCCTGAAAGTCATGTCCTCCAGATTACCGACAGGAGTCGGCACTATATAAAGAATCCCTGCCATTCTATCTCACTTTACGACGCACCGCCATCATGAAACGATAAACGACTTCCGCCCCGAGGTCCCATTCAGGATGTTCCGTCACTACAGCCTCAACAACCTCATCGAGAGAAGTCATATTATTGATTTTTGAGAGCATATCCTGGAATGAGATCGGATCCTCATTGAAAAGGCGATTGATAAAAAGCACCCTGTCATTAAGCGATATGGCGCTTCTTATGTCCCTGACAGGGGCACCAGGCATGTCAGTTCTCCACGCCTGTCTGTCCTCAAGCACATCTATGACCGCCTGACGTACAGGTGCCGTCTCTGCCGCAGCCTCCACTACAGGTTCAGCCACTGTCTCCACGACAGGTTCAAAAACAGAATCAGCCTCAGCTTCAATAGCCGGTTCCTCAATGACATCTTCAACAGGATCTTTCACATCCACCACTTCAGCAGCCTCATCCACAGCATCTTCAACAGCCTTCATAGGTTCTTCCCCAGGGAGGTCATCTATGTCTATATCTATCGGCATATCATCCATATCATACTGGTAATCAGTACTTTCCTCATGAGCCTTCCTGTATCGGCCGATCATTTCATCGAGTTCTTCAATCTGGCGTCTGAGAGAGGCCACCATATCCGACATTTCAGCTATAATTTGAAGATCTTTATTTTCCATAAGAGAATAAATTGACTATATTTGCAACTCTCAATTCACAAAGGAATCATTAACACCACAAAAGTAAGCTATGTTTTTAGAAAGTGCAAAAAAACCGGGTGCAATCGAAGTAATCTGCGGCTCAATGTTTTCAGGTAAGACAGAGGAACTGATCAGGAGATTGAAAAGGGCACAGTTCGCCAAGCAGAAGGTCGAGATCTACAAACCATGCATCGATGTGAGGTATTCTGAAGACGAAGTGGTGTCACACGATTCTCACAGCATCCGTTCCACACCCATAGACTCGCCGGCAAGCATGCTTCTGCTGTCCAGCGATGTCGAGGTGGTGGGCATTGATGAAGCCCAGTTCTTTGACGAGACTATTGTCGAGGTGGTGCAGACCCTGGCAAACAGAGGGATCAGAGTCATCATTGCCGGTCTCGACACCGATTTCATGGGCAAGCCGTTCGGTCCTATGCCGGCTCTGATGGCCGTCGCAGAAGACATCCAGAAGGTTCATGCAATATGCGTCAAATGCGGAAGCCCCGCCAACCACTCCCACAGGCTCTCGAAAAACGACCAGCTCGTAGTGCTCGGCGAGACCGACATCTACGAACCTCTCTGCCGTCACTGCTATAATGCAGCAAGAACTGCTGAGAAAGCGGAATGATCTTAATGCATCAGAACAAAGTCGGGTGATTGTCATCCAGTTCCTTGAGTACCTTTTCCATGATTGCTTCACGGAAGAGGACGGATTTTGTGCCCACACGGAATTTATCACAATACAGCCTTATCGCTGCCATCTCGCTGTCATTAAGATAGATGACCTGACGATGGCGGCGTATCAAAGCCTCCTTCTGTTTCTTGAGATATTCCGGATCGACGCCGGATGTGCGCTTGTTTCTTCTTGCAGACACGATAAGACAGATAAATTTTTGGCAAAGTTAGTCAATTAATTCAGATTTTAACTATCTTTGCGCCCGTTATGATCATCAAAGGGAACATATTTGTCCGACTTTAGGAGGGGCTCTCGAAGCAATTCCCTCCCAATTGCAATTGACAATCTCGGTTTGTCTTGCCGTTAGGATCCCTATCGACTACCCTCAAAGAGGGCATTCCGTAAATAAACATACCCATAAACATTCTGAATCAAACATCCATGCAAATTGATGTAGTGGTGGCTGATGCAAGCCACTCAGTATATGCAGACGAGATCTGCGAGGAAATCTTTTTGTCCGCACGCGAACGCGGTACAGGTATCGCGCGCAGGACACCGGAATATATCATAGAAAAAATGTTGGCCGGAAAGGCTGTGATAGCTATATCGGAAGACGGGAGATTCGCCGGCTTTTCATATATAGAGACCTGGGGTGGAAAAGAGTATGTGGCCAACTCCGGCCTCATAGTAGCACATGACTTCAGAGGGCTCGGCCTTGCCATGAGAATAAAGAGCAAGGTATTTCAGCTCTCGCGTGAAAGATATCCCAAAGCGAAGATATTCAGCATCACGACAGGAGCTGCGGTAATGAAGATGAATTACGAGCTGGGGTTCCGTCCGGTTACGTTCGCGGCCCTGACTGATGATCCCGAATTCTGGAAGGGATGTCAGGGATGCAGGAACTATGGGATTCTGGAAAGCAATGATTACAGGATGTGTCTCTGTACGGGACTGCTGTTTGACCCGCAGGAACATATAGAGGTACAGAATCCCGCCCATCCGGAACTGCACAACATCAAGGACGGCGAGCAGAGAAACAGCCGTATACGATAACTGAAAAATTAAAGATTTTAAATATATGAACAACAAGGTTGTACTCGCCTTCAGCGGCGGACTTGACACGTCTTTCTGTGTCCCTTACCTCAAGGAAAAAGGATATGAGGTGCATACTGTAATGGTAAATACAGGCGGATTCTCTGCAGAAGAGGAGAAGGCCATAGAGGAGCGTGCGCTCACTCTCGGCGCGGCTTCGCACAAGAATGTAAATGCTGTAGACACCTATTATAATAAAGGTATAAAATATCTTATATACGGAAATATCCTCAAGAATGCGACTTATCCGCTTTCTGTAAGTTCCGAAAGAGTGTTCCAGGCACTCGAGGTCCTGAATCATGTCAAGGCGATAGGAGCCGGAGCCGTAGCACATGGAAGTACAGGTGCAGGTAATGACCAGGTGCGTTTCGACATTGTCTTTGAAATCCTCGCGCCTGAGGTTGAGATCATAGCTCCTGTACGTGACGAGGGATTCACAAGACAGTTCGAGATAGATTTCCTTCAGAAGCACGGTTTCGACTTCTCATGGGAAAAGGCTAAATATTCGATAAACCAAGGTCTCTGGGGCACCAGTATCGGAGGAGTAGAGACACTTTCTTCCGACGGATACCTTCCTGAAGAGGCATATCCGACAAAGGTGACCAAGACTGAGCCTGAGCACATCAAGATCGGTTTCTGCAAGGGTGAGCCAGTGTCTTTCAACGGCGTGGAAATGAGCCCTGTGGAGGTGATCAAGGCCGTACGTGATGCGGCAGGTCCTTTCGGCATCGGACGCGACATCCACATAGGAGACACCATCATCGGCATCAAGGGACGCGTAGGTTTCGAGGCAGCCGCACCTCTGATCATCATAAAGGCTCATCACCTTCTTGAGAAGCACACTCTTACCAAGGGACAGCTTTATTGGAAGGACCAGATTGCTGGCTGGTATGGACAGCAGATGCATGAGGCCATGTATCTCGACCCTGTCTGCCGTGACATGGAGGCCATGATGGACAGCATCGAGCAGAATGTGACAGGAGAGGTGGAAGTGGCTCTTATGCCATATCATTTCTCCGTTCTCGGATGCACAAGCGACCACGACCTCATGAGTTCGAAGTTCGGGGCATACGGCGAGGTGAACAAATCATATACAGGACGCGATGTGGTCGGCTTCACAAAGGTGATAGCCAATCCTTTGAAGATCTACTATTCTGTAAACGGAAATATAGATGAATAAAAAGATACGCGCAGCGATAGCCGGAGGAACCGGCTACACCGGTGGTGAGCTGTTCAGGATTCTTCTGAACCATCCTGATGTGGAGATTGTGGGGGCCACAACCACATCCTCAGAAGGCACACCTGTCACTTCGGTCCACCGCGACCTCATAGGTGAGACTGACCTGTGTTTCGGGAATGACCTGAATGATCCTGATGTCATTTTCCTTTGCCTCGGCCATGGCATATCACGCCAGTTCGTGGATACGCATGAGATACGGCCATCTTGCCGTATAATCGATCTGGGGAACGACTTCCGTCTGGACGGAGACCATGCAGGAAGGCATTTTGTCTACGGACTATGCGAAAGTGCGCGCAAGGAGATTGCCAAGGCTCATGATATCGCCAATCCGGGATGTTTCGCGACAGCAATCCAGCTGGCGGTATTGCCACTGGCTGCAGCGGGACTTATTCATGACGAAGTGCATGTGACTGCAATCACAGGTTCCACTGGAGCTGGGAAAAAACCGGGAGAGACGACTCATTTCAGCTACCGTACTGACAACATATCCATCTACAAGCTGTTCACCCACCAGCACCTGGATGAAATCAGACAGAATCTTGCCAGGGTTGGACAGCAGTCAGGCAGTACAGGGATCCCTGTGGTGAATTTCGTACCTCTCAGAGGTGATTTTGCAAGAGGTATATTTGCAAGTGTCTACACCAGGGCTGTGGAAGGAATGTCTCTGGAGGAATACAGGAAGCTTTACGAAGATTACTATGCCGGATCTCCTTTCGTTTTCCATTCCGATGAAGGAATCTCGATGAAGGAGGTGGTCAATACCAATAAGGGACTGGTACATGTCGAGCTGCATGAGGGATATGTGCATATCGCATCATGCATAGACAATCTGGTGAAGGGTGCTGCCGGACAGGCGGTCCAGAACATGAATCTGATGTTCGGCCTCCCTGAGGACAGGGGCCTGCACCTGAAACCTTCCGCATTTTAAAAGAATAAATGAAGAATGAATTTACCCACAGGCGCTGCAGCGCCGTACCACTCGCGTCAGCTGGATTTGAAAAATCCATGCAGCGATGGTACCCGACCCGAACGAAGAGAGCGGTCGGCATGCCCCTCGGGGCTGTCTGAGCTTGCGAAGACTGGGGGTAGATCATACTTAAAATAAATGAAGTATGAATTTATTTGAAGTATATAAATTATGGGACATAGAGCCCGTACGAGGTCTCGGCACCACACTCTGGGACAAGGACGGAGCGGAATACACCGACCTTTACGGAGGGCATGCCGTGATTTCTGTAGGTCATTCGCATCCCCATTACGTGAAGATGCTGTCAGAACAGCTCTCGAAGCTGGGATTCTATTCGAACGCCGTTCAGAATTCCCTCCAGAAGGACCTCGCGACCCGTCTTGGGCGCCTGTGCGGATATGACGACTACAGGCTTTTCCTCTGCAACAGCGGAGCGGAAGCGAATGAGAATGCGCTAAAGGTGGCGTCATTCCACACAGGCAAGGCAAAGGTGCTCGCCTTCAGAAAGGCATTCCACGGAAGGACTTCCGGAGCCGTGGCTGCAACTGACAACCCGAAGATACAGGCACCTTTCAACTCCACCGACAACATCGTATTCGCCCCTTTGAACAATCTGGAAGCCGTGGACAACGAGCTGGCCAAAGGAGGTTTTGCAGCAGTCATCATCGAGGGCATCCAGGGTGTGGCCGGAATATACGAGCCTGAACAGGAATTCATCAACGGACTACGCAGTCTTTGTGACAGGTACGGATGCCTGCTGATACTCGACGAGATACAGTCCGGCTACGGCAGGACAGGAAGATTCTTCGCCCACCAGCACTATGGTGTGCGTGCTGACATAGTTACTATGGCCAAAGGAATGGGCAACGGCTTTCCTATCGGAGGCGTTCTCATCAGTCCGGCCATAAAAGCTTCTTTCGGAATGCTCGGAACAACTTTCGGAGGAAATCATCTGGCATGCACTGCAGCATTGGCTGTTCTGGATATAATTGAGAACGAGCATCTTATCGAGAATGCTGCAATAATCGGAGAATATTTTGAAAGAGCATTCAAAGAGCATCAGACACTGAAGGAATACAGAGGCAAAGGACTTATGATTGGCCTTGAGCTGAAAGACGGGCACATCGGTCTCCGGGACAGGCTGCTTTTTGAGAAGCACTTCTTCACAGGAGCAGCCGGGGCTCAGGTAATCCGCCTGCTCCCTTCGCTGACCATAAGCAGGGAAACAGCTGAATCATTTGTAAATGCCTGGAACGAATTGACTATATGAGACATTTCACATCAATAACCCAGCTCGGCGATCTCAAGGACACGCTTGCAGCTGCCAGATATGTAAAGGAACACCCGTTTGCAGACCAGGAACTCGGCAGGAACAGGACTCTGCTGATGATTTTCTTCAACTCAAGCCTGCGCACAAGACTCAGCACGCAGAAAGCGGCTCTGAATCTTGGCATGAATGTAATTGTGCTCGATGTGAATCAGGGAGCATGGAAGCTTGAGACAGAGCGCGGAGTGATCATGGACGGAGACAAGCCGGAGCATCTGCTGGAGGCGATCCCGGTGATGGGAAGCTACTGCGACATCATAGGAGTCCGCGCATTTGCCGGGCTTCAGGACAGGAGCTACGACTATAACGAAGTGATTATAAATCAGTTCATCAAATACTCCGGCAAACCTGTATTCAGCATGGAAGCTGCCACAAGGCATCCTCTCCAGACCCTCGCAGACATCCTGACAATAGAAGAACATAAGACGAAGGACAGGCCCAAGGTCGTCATGACATGGGCACCTCATCCCAAAGCCCTTCCACAGGCTGTTCCTAATTCGTTTGCAGAAGGCATCAACATGACGGACTACGAGTTTGTCATCACCCACCCGCATGGATACGAACTGGACCCGGCCTTTACCGGACTCGCACACATCGAATATGATCAGAGGAAGGCTTTTGAAGGGGCAGATTTCATATATGCGAAGAACTGGTCGGCATACACTGGTGAAAACTACGGCAAGGTGCTCAGTACGGACAGGGACTGGACCGTGGATGAGGCCAAGATGGCCCTTACCGACAATGCTTTCTTCATGCACTGTCTTCCCGTACGCAGGAACATGATAGTGACTGATGACGTGATCGAGAGTCCTCGGTCTCTGGTGATTCCAGAGGCTGCAAACCGCGTGGTTTCAGCACAGACAATACTCAAATCCATTCTGTCCGACTTATAAAAAGCTATGATCAGAGTAATAAAGATTGGCGGGAATGTGGTGGACAATCCCGAACTGCTCGAGAAGTTTGCCAAAGACTTCTCTGCGATGCCGGGAATGAAGATACTTGTCCACGGAGGAGGAGTGATGGCCAGCCAGATGCAGAAATCCATGGGCATGCAGCCGGTAATGGTGGAAGGGAGAAGGGTTACGGACGAGGAGACCCTGAAAGTCGTCACAATGGTCTATGCCGGATGGTGCAACAAGAGCATAACTGCTCTGCTTCAGGCTGAAGGATGTAATGCAGTGGGACTTTGCGGAGCTGACGGCAATGCGATAAAGGCAAGAAAAAGAGCTCCCGTCCATGTGGAAAGCCTCGGAAAGGACGTGGATTATGGTTATGTCGGAGACGTAGAGGCAGATAGCGTGAACGCTGGCTTCCTGTACAGTCTTCTTGAAAAGGGTATGGTACCTGTACTTAGTGCAATAAACCACGATGGAGAAGGCAATCTGCTGAATACAAATGCAGACACGATAGCATCTTCAGTTGCCATTGCAATGGCCGGATACAGATACCGTTCTCGCAAAGATGTATGCTGCAGATGCGAGGAATGCACTCATTGCAGCGACGATGGCAGGCTCACCCATCGCACGGAACTGATATATTGCTTTGAGAAAGATGGAGTTCTTTATGACAAGAACGACGGATCCAGTGTAATCAAAGAAATGGATTTCAATAGATTCCAGGAATTGAAAGCAGAAGGGATTGTCGCAGATGGAATGATTCCCAAACTGGCCAACGCATTTAAAGCGATTGATAAAGGAGTTGCACAAGTAATCATCAAACATTCAAGCAATCTATGCAACAATATAGGCACAACACTGATAGCCTGAAAGCCCATACGGCTGAAGCTGTCGAGCTCCTCAAGGAAATGATTGCAATACCGTCGTCCTCATTCAACGAAGACGCAGTGTGTGAGCACATATCTTCATGGATGAGATGTAGAGCCATTGAGCATCAGCGGATCGGAAACAACATCATAGCAAGGCACATCAATGATTCATCCCGTCCGACACTTATGTTATGCGCCCACATAGACACTGTCGGTCCATGTGAAGGATATAGTTTCGACCCATATGAGCCGGATTACACGAAAGCGGCTGAAGCAGTCAGTATGACGATTGGCACAGATGTCTCACCAGAAGAAATAGTAGCCGGACTGGGTAGCAACGATGACGGTGCCTCTGCTGTTGCAATGATAGCAGCATATCGTGAATTACTGAACGACAACATAAATCTGACTCTGGTGCTTACATGCGAAGAGGAGAGATCCGGCAAAGGCGGAATGACAGGATTATGGGCAAACCGGCTCAATCGGATTGACTACGCTATTGTAGGAGAACCGACAGCAATGAAGGCTGCTACATCAGAAAGAGGACTGCTTGTAATCGACGCGACAGCTCATGGAATCAGTGGTCACGCAGCAAGAAACGAAGGTAAAAACGCATTATACATCGCATTAGAAGACATAGAAAAGCTGCGCAGACATGAGTTTGCAAGGATTTCCCCAAGGATGGGCAAGGTAAATCTGAACGTGACTCAGATAAATGCAGGAACGGCACATAACGTAATACCGGACACATGCAGCTTCGTCATCGATATCCGGCCTACCGAGCAATACACCAATGAGGAAATACTGGAAGAACTTCAGAAAATATGTTCAAGCGAGCTGAAACCCCGTAATCTGGGCAACCGTTCCAGTGCGACATACGAGGATTCTCCACTCCAGAAGAGAGCAGAGGCAATGGGCATAGAGACATTCTCATCTCCTACCACTTCAGACTGGATGAGGATAAGCTGCGACGCAATCAAGATGGGGCCCGGAGATTCTTCCCGTTCTCATCGCAAGGATGAATTCGTGCTCGTAAGCGAAATAAGTGAAGCAATAAAAACATATACGGAATTTATAAGGAACCTATGAGTACACTTTGGAGTAAAGGCACACAGGCTACAGACATTGTGGATGATTTCACAGTCGGCAACGACCGCATACTGGACATGCGTCTCGCAAAATACGATGTACAGGGATCCATGGCACACATAAAGATGCTGGAATCCATCGGTCTTCTGACCGCCGGAGAGCTCGAGACCCTCACAGCCGGACTTGAAGACATTCTGGAAGAAATCACAGAGGGGACATTCGTACTGGAAGACGATGTCGAGGACATCCATTCACAGGTGGAGCTGCTTCTTACAAGGAGGCTCGGAGATCTCGGCAAGAAGATACACTCCGGACGTTCCCGCAACGACCAGGTGCTGGTGGACGTGAAACTCTTTCTCAAGGATGAGATCCTGAAGGTCAGAGAGGAGGTGCTGGAACTTTTCCACACTCTTCAGACTCTTAGCGAGAGGCATAAGGATATCCTCCTTCCTGGATACACACATGGGCAGGTAGCCATGCCGTCATCATTCGGATTGTGGCTTGGAGCCTATGCGGAAGCCCTTGCAGATGACATGTACATGCTCAGGGGCGCATACGGCTTCACTGACCAGAATCCTCTCGGCTCCGCAGCAGGATACGGAAGTTCATTCCCTCTCGACAGGCAGATGACTGCAGACCTTCTCGGATTCGAAAGCCTTGACTACAATGTGGTGGCTGCACAGCTCAGCCGAGGAAGATCAGAGAGGGCCGTAGCATCTGCGATCGGAGGCATAGCGCTGACGCTCAATAAGTTCGCATCCGACTGCTGCATGTATATGAGTCCTAATTACGGATTCATCAGATTCCCGGACGAACTCACCACAGGATCCAGCATCATGCCGCACAAGAAGAATCCGGACGTATGGGAAATCATGAGGGGGAAATGCAACATGATAATGTCGGCAGAGAGTCAGATAAGCATGCTGTGCAGCAACATGCCGCACGGATACCACCGCGAATTCCAGCTGCTCAAGGACATATTGTTCCCGGCTCTTGAATCCCTCCACAAATGTCTGCAGATGGCTGATTACATGCTCGTCCACATGAGCGTCAGGGAAGGCATCCTCGATGCACCTATATACGACTACCTCTTTACAGTGGAGGAGGTAAACAGACGGACTCTGGAAGGTACACCGTTCCGGGACGCATACAGAAGCGTCGGAATCGAGGTGAACAATGGAGAGTTCAGATACAAGGCAGCAGGAGGAAAGACAAACGGCCAGCTTACGCCGGCCGATCTCAATCACACCTCCATAGGCAGTCTCGGCAATCTCTGCACAGACAGAATAGCAGAGAAGATGCGGAAGGCCTCAGAATTCTGACATTCAGACTCCTAATCCTCAACCTCTTCCATGCCGATCTCGGCCGGGAGAGGTTTCTTTGCATTGCGTGGAACGCCAAGATCTATCAGTCTGTTAGCTGCTCCGACTATGCTCTGGCCGCGCTCACGTATCTTCCTGTCGCAGGCTTCATACTGGTCCATCGCCTCTTCCAGCTTCTTTCCCATCTTGGCATGTGCCGTACAGAAATCCGACACGCGGGCAAGGACGGTCTCAGCTGTTGCAATGATCTGCTTCTGGTTTGCCACCTGCTCATGCGAAGTCCAGGCGATACGGATCATCCTCAGGAAAGGCATAAGGGTTTCTTCAGTAGTGATGAGCACTCCCTGCCTGTAGGCATCCTGCCACAGATTCCTGTCTGATTCGTATGCAAGCCTGAGTGCAGAATATACTGGAACGAACATTATCACATAATCAAGCATCTTGCGTCCCGGAGTCAGGTATCTGCTGTAATCCTTTCTCGCAAGATTCCTGACCTGATCCCTGATAGCTGCGAGATTCCTCGACATGGCGTCTGCCTTTGCCTCTTCATCAGTGGCCCGGAAATAGTCGTCCACAGCGGTGAGCACAACCTTTGAATCGACCACCACATCATTCCCGTCAGGATAATGAAGTATATAGTCGGGACGCATCCTCCTGGAGGTGTCTTCATTTCTGATGACATTACCCTGCTCGTCACGCAAGGTCTCCTCCTTGTCGTAGTCGCGTCCTTCACGCATTCCTTCGTTTGTAAAAAGATTATCGAGGATGACTTCTCCCCAATTGCCCTGAGTCTTGTTCCTGCCTCTGAGGGCATCGGCAAGGCTGTCTGCCTTGCCTCCGATCGATGCAGTCTGCTCACGCAGATTCTTTACTGCATTTTCGAGATTCTCCTTCAGACTCTGTGATGTCTCGGTGTGAGTCTTCCGATTCTGCTCGAAGGCCTCCTTCATATCCTTGATGTTCCTGTCAAGTCCTCCGGCAAGAGTCTCGAAAGTTATCTTCGCACGCTTTTCCAGCTCTTCTTCCCGGGCCTTCAGAAGCCTTTCACTTTCCGAGGTGACCTGTGCCTTGACAGTCTCGAGCTGTCTTCCGAGATCCTCTTCATGAGTCCGTCTCAAGTCCGCAACCATCTTCTCATGTCCCGCCTTAAGATCGGCCAAAGCCTTCTCATGACTGCTCTTGAGCTCATTCATGGTGCGTTCATAGCTTTCCTTGACAAGAGCTATCGACTCTTCCTTATCCTTCTTTACGGTTCTTAATGCCATCACAAAAATGATCGTGAGGGCAATGAGCAGCACAGCAGCTGCTATAACTGAAATCAATGTACCTGTTGTCATAGGTACAAAGATAGCAAATGAAGATTTCTATTCCAAGATTATGCAACGACAGAAAATGAATTTGCACGAGGCGCCTCCTCAAGATCTGGAGACAGTATGATTTCTTCATAAAGCCTGAACTCCGGGGAAGCCAGCTGACGATAGATCTCGTCTTCATCTATCTCATCAAACCACATGCGTGAGGTACTCTCTACCTGCGCATCGGCTATTGCCAAAGTAGGGTCCTGCAAATAATCTGCTATAAAGGATTTCATAAGAATAGTTGTTTTGGCATTAATACTATCATTACGGAATCCCACAAAAACAAAGCGTGCGCCAAAGTGAGTTATTTTTCTAAAAATCTCACAAAGAAATTCATAAACAACTAACACATAGCCATTTACAAAATCATATCTTCCATTCCTAATGAGCGCCTGTTCAACATGAACAGACAGGCAAAGCAAAAGGGACGTCCAGCAAAGAGTTCCGTCGTCCATCATTTTGAACAGGATGGTCAAAGAGCTAACTTTATCGATAGAAACAAAATCAATCGGATATGGACAAGAAATTGACAAGATCGGTATTCCCGTTCTGCGCCTTGGGCACATTGGCATTCGCCCCGACATCCTGCAAGGCTCCTCAGGAAAAGCCAAACATCATAATCGTATATGCAGATGATGTAGGTTACGGAGATTTTTCATGCTACGGAGCCACAGAGATATCTACTCCCAATGTGGACAGACTGGCAGGACAAGGGCTTAGATTTACAAATGCACATACGACATCGGCAACAAGTACTCCTGCAAGATACGGTCTGCTGACAGGTCAGTACCCCTGGAGAAAGGAAGGCACAGGAATCGCAGCAGGAAACGCAGGAATGATAATCTCACCTGACCAGTACACAATGGCAGACATGCTCCGAGACGTCGGTTATGTCACGGGTGCAGTGGGGAAATGGCATCTTGGCTTGGGAGAGACTGCCAGACAGGACTGGAACGGCACGGTGACACCTGGCCTGAAAGACATCGGATTCGACTACTCGTTCATCATGGCAGCCACAGGCGACAGGGTACCATGTGTGTTCATCGAGGACAGCAAAGTCGTGGATCTGGAGCCTTCGGACCCTATCGAAGTCAGCTATGACAAGCCGTTCCCAGGCGAACCGACCGGAAAGGATAATCCGGAATTGCTGAGGATGAAACTCACCCACGGACACGACCAGAGCATAATCAACGGCATCTCACGAATCGGCTATATGAAGGGAGGCAAGGCGGCCTTATGGAGAGATGAAGATATTGCGGACAGGATAACCGACAAGGCTCTTGAGTTCATAGACGACAACAAGGACAGACCGTTCTTCCTTTATTTCGGTACAAACGACATACATGTTCCGAGAGTGCCTCATGAAAGATTCGCGGGCAAGAGCGGCATGGGTCCGCGAGGAGATGCCATCCTTTCATTTGACTACTGTCTCGGTCGTCTTCTCGACACACTGGACAGTCTCGGACTTGCAGACAACACGCTGCTGATCCTGAGCAGCGACAACGGTCCTATCGTGGATGACGGATATGCAGACCAAGCATGGGAACTGCTCGGCAGCCACCGTCCGGGAAGCAATCTCAGAGGAGGAAAATTCAGTGCCTTCGAGGCAGGTACCAACATCCCTATGATCGTGAGATGGCCTGGTCATGTGGAAGCAGGCTCGGAAAGCGACATACTTTTCAGCCACATCGACATATTCCGTTCTCTTGAAGAAGTAGCAGACGGAAATGTTCCCAAAGGAGCGGCACCAGACAGCCGTAACAGTCTTTCCACAATGCTTGGAGGCAGTTGTCCTCGTGAGTTTGTCGTAAAACAGAACCTGAGCGGAACCCTCTCCATCATCAGCGGAGACTGGAAATATATAAAGCCGAGCTACGAACAGCCGTATTTCCCTCAGAAATTCATGGAAATGGGCAACAGCCCGGAGCCTCAGCTGTACAATCTGACAAAGGATCCGTCAGAGAAAGAAAATGTAGCCTCCTTGTTTCCGGAAGAGATAAGGAGACTCAGCACACTGCTTGAGGACATAATCGCACGATAAGTTCCTCGAGCTACATAGTCCCGTCAGCCTGACCAAAACTGAATAACTGTGAAGGCTGGCGGGATTTCTTCATAAGTTCTGCCATTTGCTTCACAAGTTCTGGATGCATCCCGGATATGTCGTTGGTTTCATATGGATCAGCAGACAGGTCATACAGCTCATACCTGCTGCCGCCGTCAGCGGAAGCGACATCAAGACAAATGCACTTGTAATCACCTTTCAGAACTGCCATCTTGCCTCCCTGCTCATGGAACTCCCAATACAGGTAAGGATGAGTCCGCTGGACACCCGTTCCCTTCAATATAGGCAGAAAGGATATTCCGTCCACATCACATCCGAGGCTGATGCCCGTCATTTCCGCAAATGTCGGAAGTACATCATAAAAGCACGAAAGATGGTCTGACCTCGTCCCGGGAAGTATCATTCCCGGACACCTGGCTATCATCGGAACCCTGATACCTCCCTCATAAAGGTCACGTTTGATTCCACGAAGTCCTCCACTGCTGCGGAAGAACTCAGGATCTGCCCCACCTTCACGATGAGGACCGTTATCACTGGTGAACATGAGGACAGTATGGCCGGATATACCGAGTTCGTCAAGCAGATCCATTATCTGACCGACATACATATCCAGACGCGTCACCATGGCAGCGAAGGCCGCATGGGGTTCAGGCTGGGAACAATAGGCAAAGGGATGAGCTCCTTCCTCGGAATAGTCACCCTGGACAGCCACATAAGGTTCCTCTTCAAATCTACCCCTATAGGATTGAAGTATATCATCTTCAGGGACGAGGAGTTCCGCATGGGGCAGAGTATATGAAAGGAATGCAAAGAAGCTGGTATCCTTGTGCTCACGGATGAAATCAAGAGCCCTGTCCTGGATAAGGTCATGTGAATAGACATCCTTACGTATGAGGTCATTCTTGCCTATCCGGACTTTCCTGCCGTCATCCCACAGATGGTCAGGATAGTACTTATGGGCAAGGGCCTGACAGTTATAGCCATAGAAATGGTCGAAACCCTGGTTGAGAGGATCACCTTCCGAGCCTGGATATCCGAGTCCCCATTTGCCGAAGGTTCCTGTCACATAACCGGCATCCTTGAACATTTCAGCAATGGTATATGACGAGTCCGGAAGAGGATACTGTCCCTCCGACTGTCCTATTGATGTGCCACCCCTGTTTCCTCTTATCGGGGTATGGCCGGTATGAAGACCTGTCATAAGTACGGAACGTGAAGGTGCACTGACAGTACTCCCGGAATAATGTCTGGTGAAAAGCATGCCTTCCGATGCCATGCGGTCGATATTGGGAGTCTTTACAAGCCGCTGTCCGTAGCAGCCGAGGTCACCGTATCCGAGGTCATCTGCAAGAATATATATTACATTGAGCGGTTCAGTACCGTCCGAACATGCTGAAACCCCCATTGATGGGAGAAGGAGCAATGGGAGGAATTTTCCGTTATTCATAATCAACAGGTCATTTATTCATCCTATTGCGTGCGAAAGGCATGACCCAGGCAGGTGCCTGACGTTGGGACAGTCTTTCCTTCATATATTCCATGTATGGGTCCACATGCTCGAAGAACATCTTAAGACCTTCACAAAGAGCATTCTTGCGGCCTCCGTCAGGGCCAGTGATGAAGCGGTGCTTAGGGCACTCCCCGTGACATGCGAAATGATAACGGCAGCTGAAGCACTCTGCCGTGAGCCCGTTCCTCTTCTCAAGTCCGAATGCCAGTCTTCCATGTGAATTATACATATCCTTCAGATGGGTATCCCTGATGTTGCCCAGAAGATATTGAGGATACACAAAATGGTCGCAAGGATAGACATCTCCGTTATGCTCCACCACAAGAGCATCTCCACAGGTCTCTCCCATCGAGCACACTCCCGGTCTGGCTCCGCACCAGAGCGCAAGTGTCGTGTCGAAGAGCTGGACATAGGTCTGCCCTACGTCATTGGTCACCCACTCATCGAAAATGTCGCATAGGAACCGTCCATATCCTTCGGCAGAAACTGACCATGGAGCCAGACGGGCTCCTTCCACATCCGGGGCCACGATAACCGGCCTATGAAAATCCGGTCTGTCCACCACATGCTCCACAGCAGGAAGAAACTGCATGTACCTGCTTCCGACCACATCACGGAAGAACTTATACACCTCCTTTCCACGGCCTTCACACCTGCTGTTCACAACGCTCAAGGTATTGAATTCGACCCCGCGTGCCTTGAACATCTTCACGGTCTGCATTACTTTTGCAAATGTAGGCCTGCCAGCCTTGGTGTGTCGGAAGCCGTCATGTATGTCCTCCGGTCCGTCAAGCGAAATCCCCACAAGGAAACCGTTTTCCACAAAGAAGTTGCACCACTTCTCATCTATCATGGTGCCGTTTGTCTGAATGGTATTGAATATCTTCTTTCCTGCAGCATACTTCTTCTGGAGCTTCACAGCCTTACGATAATAATCGACTCCGAGAAGGGTCGGCTCACCTCCGTGCCAGCAGAAGGTCACCTCATCCACATCATTTGCTTCAATATACTGCTTCACATACTGTTCCAATAACACATCACTCATCACAGCCTGCCGTCCGGCATACTGGATGGCCTTGTCAAGATAATAGCAGTAGCTGCAGTCAAGATTGCAGGTCGAGCCTGCAGGCTTGAGCATCGTGGTAAACGCTGTCGGGCTGATTGCCTTCTGGGCATCGAATATCGTAAACAGTTCCTTGTTCCGTCTTTCCATATCATGGTCTTTTCAAACATTCACACCTCTACCAATGGAGACCCTTCAACACTTCCTGCATCGGCTCGATTTCTCCAGCCGCAAGCCGTCTGACATACTCATCATAGTCTGTAGGGTTGATCCAGTCGGTAATTCTCCATGGCTGGTCAATTTCTCCGGACACCACCTTCTCATAAAAGTTCCAATCCTGAGACTGATAATAGGGGTATCTGTCAAATACGTCACCATCTTCTCCCATGCGTGGATCTCCTTGACTTTTCAGTATTCCTTCCAGCTCGACCCTCATCTTTTCAGCAAGTTCCTTAAATTCAGACTTTTCTGCAAGATTATCAAGACAATCCGGATCCTTGGCCACATCATAAAGTTCAACAGCAGGGCGCATTCCCATGGACAAACTGTAAAATTGCGAATTTTTTCCGGAACGCCAAAGATCAAGTATGACAGATTTGGTTGGAGACCCGTCTATTTCACAATATCCCGCCTCAGGATTGCATGCCGGATAAAGGTGCGGCTTCAGATTCAGGATGAGCATCATTCCGTCCCTGATCATGCCTCTGATAGGATAGCCCTGATTGCCGGGCCTGCCATAATCATCTCTCTCGCGTCCGAAAACAAGATGGTCTCTTTCCGCACAAACCTGGCCTTCCCTGCTGCTTTTGAGTATATCCACGAAACTCCTTCCCTGCACAGGCATCATTCCGGCCTCTGCCTCATCCACACCAGCCGCTTCAAGAAGTGTCGGAGCTATATCTACAAAATTCACATAGTCGTCGATCTTTCGTCCCTTATTCCGGATTCTTGAGCCCCACATCACGGCAAGAGGCTGATGGTGAGACATTTCATAGTTATTTGCCTTGGCTCTCGGGAATGGCATTCCGTTATCTGCAGTCACCACGACTATGGTGTTGTCCAGTTTTCCCCTTCTTTCCAGTTCATCGAGTATCCTCACCAGATGCGAGTCGAAATGCTCGATCTCGAAGGCGTAATCCAGCATATCGTTTCTTACCACTTCATTATCAGGCCAGAACCCGGGAACCCTGTCGATCATGTCAAGACTCTTTCCTCCTTTTGCCACACCCACGCCATATTCATATTTTCTATGAGGTTCATGTGCACCAAGCCAGAAGAACCACGGTTGTTCACCCGAATCCTCAAGGAAGTCGATGAAATTTGAAGTGTAGTCGTTGTCGGAAATGAATCTTGCAGGAGGTTCCTTCCTGAAGTTCAGGTAAGGTTTCCCTGTAAGGAGACGAGGGGAACCGTCTTCCATGATTCCAGGGTTGCCGGGAGCCCATCCCTTTCCTGTGTAGCCGACCATATAGCCGGATTCGCCCAAAGCTTCCACGAAGCCTTTGTACCTGGCCGGAAAATCAGTAATATGGTTGCCTCCTGTCTCAAGCTGCCATGAATAGCGGCCGGTCAGGACTACCGCACGGCTGGGAGCAGACTTGGCATTAGGGGTGTAGCAGTTATTGAACAGGACTCCTTCAGAAGCCACCCTGTCAAATCCCGGGGTATTCACCCAGTCGCAGCCATATGCACTGAAGTGAGCATAGGTTGCATCGTCCGCAATGCAGAAGAGGATGTTGGGACGATCACAAACTGATTTATCGTCACATGCCACGACAGTCAATGCCATGCCGGGCAAAAGCAATTTTCCTGATATCTTCATAACTACAATTGTTTTTTTTACAAGAAATTCCACTCATCCACCAGAGCAGCCGTATGCTGGCTTCCTGCAATGCTATCCGCCTTATGGGCCAGTTCCGGATGCAGCAAAGCAAGGTCTTCCTTCTCCACCGGGTCCATGGAAAGGTCATATATTTCCCAAGCCCTGTCCGGATATGCCGTCAGACTGTCCCTATATGCCTTGATATCACCGAACCTCAAAGCCTGCTGGCCTCCATGTTCAAGATATTCCCAGTACAGCCACTCATGTCCTTCCTGAGTCTTCCCAAGCATCGACGGAAGCAGGGAGATACCGTCCCCACCCTGCACATCAACGCCTGCCGCATCAGCAAAAGTCGCCATAAAATCATATTGGGCGCATAATATGCCGTTCGATGTACCCGCCGGTACCCTGCCAGGCCATCTCACGATCAGAGGTGCCCTGATTCCGCCTTCATGAAGACTGCGTTTGCGTCCCGTCATCCCAAGCGCACTGTCAAAGAAATCTATATCGGCTCCTCCAATACTGCATGGTCCGTTGTCGCTGGAAAAGAGCACCAAGGTCTGCTCATCAAGCCCGAGTTCCTCCAGGAGATCCATCACTTCACCGAACTTACGGTCCATGCGTGTCACCATAGCCGCATATGCAGACTTAGGCCTCAAATGAGGAGTGAACTTGTCTGTACCGTAGTAAGGCGCTTCGTCAAAGACGCCGTCATACTGAGCAAGCTCTTCATCAGGCACCTGCAGGGCACGATGAGGTACGATTACAGGAAGATACACAAAGAAAGGTCTGTCACTGTTCTTTCTTATGAATTCCTTAGCTTCCTCGACCATCAGGTCGAGTGAATACTCATTCCCTTTATACTTCTTGAAGGAGTCCTGGCCGGAATCTTCAGGTATCGACTCGTTCACAGGGAAAAACGGATTGTCAAGACACACCATCGATGAGTCACTGACAAGCCATTGCGGATAATGATTATGGGCATGACGCTGATCGGCATAACCATAGAAGGTTTCAAATCCTTTTGCCAGAGGGCTTCCATATGACTTCACACTTCCCAATCCCCACTTTCCGAAGGCTCCGGTGGCATATCCTGCAGCCTTAAGTACTTCAGGTATGGTAACGGCATCTGCCGGAAGAGGATACTGTCCTTCCTCCAGGGGATCGTCACTACGGACTTCCCGGTTGCCACGAATCGGAGTATGGCCGGAATGCAGACCGGTCATAAGACATGAACGCGATGGTGCACTGACTGAACTTCCGGAATAATGATTGGTAAATATCATGCCTTCCTGAGCCATCCGGTCAAGACACGGAGTCTTAATATATTTCTGGCCGTAACATCCAAGGTCTCCTATACCCATATCATCCGCATAGAAGAGGATTATATTCGGACGTTCTGTTCCAGAGGAACACGACAGACAGGCAAAGACAGCCGTCAGGCATCCGGTCAAATTCATATTCTTCATCACTGCCAACAGATTTTGATTGTTGCACCTTCCTTATATTCAATCACAAGTCCTTCACCTGTAATCCTGTATTCTTCTGCTCCTGCAACCGTGACATTGTCCGGCGACGCCACATGGACCTTCATCACGCCTGATGCTCCGGTACGGATCTCAAGGGAACCTTCCTGAAGCACCATATCATCAATCCACCCTGATGCCGAAGCAACACTCACACCTATGCCTTCGTTTCCGAGGATGAACGCCTCACGGGTGTCATCCGGCATCGAGAAGCCGAGGTCAAACGATACTCTTCCGTTCTCAAGGGAATATGCATGATTCAGAACTCCAAGAAAACTGCTGGGATTCACATCCAGAGACAGGCTGTGAGTACACTCGCTTCCGCTGAATGCGAAGAACTGGCCGAAGGACGATACAGAATCGAGCTGCCAGTAGATTTCCGGAGAAGAGCCTACGGTTCCGTACATATTCATTGGCTTTCCCTCGATCCTGTCAAGAACTCTTTTGGACTTGGCGACCATCTTCCCGACATATTCTCTCTGTGCCTGATCCATCCTGGAAAGGTTGCCCCAGAATCCTCGTCCTGCAAGAAGCGACGTATTCACATTGTATCTTTGTGCATAGAAAGGATGGATGTCATGCGGATATGAGGCGTATGTAAAGATTTCCGACGGGAGCCATCTGAAATTCGAAGCCACTATCCTGCGCATGGATTTTCCGCGATATGTGCTGTAATCACCGTAACCTGAAGCTCCGTTGTTCATCCAGAAGAATTTACCATACTGCAACGGCATAAGCCCGACCAGAGCCCTCTCCGGCTCAGTAAGGTCTACTTCGATCTCCACCTCCGGCTCATACTCCTTGAGTTCCTTCATCAGTCTGGTGACATAAAACGGAAGGAGATAGTTGTAACGGTCTATCCTTTCCTTCCTGGAGTACTCTTCACCTCCATGATGCAGACCAGGCTGATAACTATGGAAAGTGTTGATGGCATCCCACTTGAAGAAACGTATTCCGGCATCTATAAGCCTGATATGGTCTTTCTTGAGTTCCTCGATGCAGCCGCTGACAAGATCCAGGGCCGGGTGCCTGTACTGTGCGCGTATCGGTTTGCCTGCGTCATCCCTGATGATCCATTCAGGGTGTTCGACACACCGTCTGGAAAGAGAATCTATTCCTGCCAATGAAATCCAGGCTCCGGCGATCATACCGTGTCCCTTTATCCTTGCAATCAGAGGGGTAAGTCCGTCCGGCAGCTTCAAGGAATCCGGTTCCCACACACCCATAGTCTTCTGCCAGCCGTCATCAAAGACAAAGAGATCAACTCCAAGCTGGGCTGCACGGTCTATCTCATCAAGTATTCTCTTCTCATTGAATATCCTTCTAAGTTCCGACTTTTCATATGAAGCCTCACGCTGGAGTCCCCACGTATTATAATAGAAGTCCATCCTTCTGGCACCTCTGCAGTCAGTTATCCTATATGTCAGGTAATCTCTGACATATGCAGCCGGATCGGCACCCTTGCCTATGATGCCTGTGGTGAACCATACCGTCTCATACCAACCCGACTCCGGGAGCGGTTCCCCGTCGAGATAGCCGCCTCTGAGCAAATGTCCGCTGACACCTGTACATTCCTTTCCGGCTTTGACCTTTGTTGCGATAAACCAGTAGTCATCATCATCAGGAGTTCTGTCTATACCCGCTCCGCACACATTGAACCTCAATATCGCGACATCCTGCGAAGCATGTTCATATGTCGATATGATTTTTTCATTTCCTGACGAGATGATTGTAAACGGTCCCTTGCATGAGATTTCTTCCTTGGTACCGGCAGGATGCAAGAGAGAGTCCACATGGAACATATGGCATGTCCTGAGATTCTTGGGATTTCGGCTGTCATATGTGGCTCCGGAATATTCTTCCGCATCCTTGTCGAATGTCGCCATACGGACTTCCATCACATCAGTGCACTCACCGGAAAAAGAATATGAGGGATAGACGAAATGGTTTTTACCGTTACGGTCGGCGAAGCTGATCTTCTTTCCAGTTCCCTGCCTTATCCTCAGTCTTTCCCTCACCATGCAGGCATCCGGAAAGAATTGAGAGTCAAGGCAGAGTATCATTCCTGCCGCCTTGTCCCTTCCCTTGAACTCAGAGGTATATATGACCGAGCCGTTGAAAAGTGCGGTTTCAGAAGTACCGGTATATTTCCAGACAGGCATTTCAGATGTAAGCAGTCCCCTGTCCGTCATGAATTCAAAAAACGGTCTATCTGAATTGCCCAGTTTCTCTTCTCCTGTCTGAAGGTCTTTCCACGAAATGGCGCGGATTCTATCGCCCTCAAACGACATTTCATACCGGAACATGTCGTTGTCGAAGCTCAACTTCCTGTCCGAGGCAGCTTCAGATTTGATTGCGGCCGGCAACATTGCCAGCAACAGAAGTATACGTTTCATCAGTGAGTTATTTTTTGCGTCTATACATTGAAGGCGAAATCCCGTACTGTTTCTTGAACAAGGTCGAGAAATGAGCAGGATTGACGAATCCCACTGCATCCATCACCTCCTGTACTGAATGATCTGTCTCCTGGAACATCTTCGCAGCAAGATGCAGCCTGACACTCTGTATGTATTTGGAAGGTGACATGCCTGTGGAAACCTGAAGTTTTCGATAGAGGCTGGAGCGGCTCATTCCGAGCAAAGAGCAGAACTCCCCTACATCCAGATTCGGATCAGTTATATTGTTTGCCACAACCTCGTTGAGCTTCTGCAGGAACCTGTCGTCAGACGACACCACATCCACTCCCATATTCTCCAGAGTAAGGTCCTTTGCATAAAGGCTCCTGAGGTTCTCCCGGGAAGAAATCATATTGGAGATCTTCAGGGCAAGGGTGTTCATGCTGAAAGGCTTGGTGATGTAGTCGTCAGCTCCAAGTTCCAGTCCTTCACGCATCTGTATGGCCATGGACCTGGCAGTCAGCAGAATGACCGGAATATGATTGGTCTTAGGGTCCGTCTTGAGTTCACGGCACAACTGCAGACCGTCCATGACAGGCATCATTATGTCACTCACCACTATAGCAGGCAGAGCAGCCCGCGCCGTTATGATTCCTTCTCGCCCGTTAGATGCCTGAAGCACCTTGAAATAAGGCGACAGACGAGATATCATATACTCGCGCAGCTCATTGTTATCCTCGACAATAAGTACGGTGCAGTCAGGTCTGGGATTAAGTACGGATGTCACTCCATTATCCGCTTTTTCATAGCGGCGTACGTTTTCGCTGTCCTGGTAATCGCGTATGATCTCCTCTTCGGAGAAATGGGAGTTACCTACAGGAATCAGTACTGTAAAGACCGAGCCGCCGTCCTGACGGTTGTCTGCCCAGATCGCGCCATGGTGGAGTCTGACTATTTCATAGGACAATGTCAATCCAAGCCCTGTTCCTCCCTTTTCATCGGAAACCTGGTAGAACGGATCGAAAATCTTTTCAAGGTCTTTGTCCGGTATGCCGGGACCGCTGTCTTCGACCTGTATCCTAAGGTATTCTGCCGCCCTGTCATCAAAGAGTATCTTTCTGTATGATGCGACTCCATTTACCCATTCATGGGGTACCGAATCAAGACTCATCTTGACAATTCCTCCGTCCGGGGTATACTTGAATGCATTGGAAAGAAGATTCATCAGGACTCTTTCAAACAGGGCCCTGTCATACCATATATCAGCCGGCACCTGTCCCTCTTCCAGACGGAAATCTATGTCATGAAGTCTTGCCAGTTCGCTGAAAGCGATCCTGATTTCCCGGGCGAAACCTACAAAATCTCCGACAGACACGTTTATCTTCAAGGCTCCTGTCTCCTTCTTCCGGAATGTCATGATCTGATCTACCAGCAGCAACAGACGATTGAGATTGCTGTAGACCATACGGAACGAATCCATATCCATTTTGGAAGGGTCATTGCTCTGTACTACTTCCTCTATCGGTCCTTGTATCAAGGTCAAAGGCGTCCTCAACTCATGGGAGAAATTAGTAAACAGGTCAATTCTTGCCTGATAGAACCTCTTTTCATGCTGCTTGATTATCATCTGCTGCTCCAGATTCTGACGTATCTTCGAATAATGGATAATGAAAGACACTATCATAGCCAGAATGATCAGATAAAACGCGAATGCCCAGCCGGTCAGATAGAATGGTGGCTTAATTACGACATTCACTGACACACCTTCCTCATTCCACACTCCGTCATTATTTGATCCCTTGACACGGAACACATACTTTCCGGGAGAGAGGTTTGCGTAATTGATACCTCTTGACCCTCCCATATATGTCCATGCCGCATCACCTGCCCCTTCCAGCATGCAGGCATAGCCGTTCTGCTCCGGATAGATGTAATTGAGAGCAGTATATACAAAGGTAATGTTGTTGCAGTCATGATCCAGCACAAGATTGTCCGTACCATCAATTCCTACAGGTTCATTATTCACAAGTACAGACTGGATCAGGACAGGAGGAATATAGTCGTTGATATCAAGCCCATCAGGTCTGAAAGACACAAATCCGTTGTTTCCTCCTACATATATCGTATTATCATCCGAGACAAAAGCAGAAGCGATGGAGAATTCCTGAATGCCTATTCCGTTTGAATGTCCATAGGTCTTCATGACCTTGAATTCTTCATCCAGACGTGAGATTCCTCCTCGGGTCACTACCCATATATCGGAATTCCTGTCCTCGACAACCGAACATACCATGTCGTCATTAAGACCGTCCTTGCGTGTCACCTTGATGAATTCCGAATGGCCAGCAGGCAGTATGCTGAGTCCGCCGTCATATGTCCCGACAAAAAGATTCCCGACAGAATCTTCCATCAGTACGGATATCATTTTTCCCGAAGGACGTCCCTTGTCATCAAGGTTATAATGGTGGATAAGCGTACCGTCATGCCTGTACAGGCCGTTGGCTCTGGTTCCTATGTAGAGATTTTTTCCGGAGCGGAGCATACATGACACCTGGACTATATCAGGAGACGATTTGCCGGTAAAGGCATAATTACGGATTCCTTTTCCGGGAACGAGTTCCTTGACTCCATAATGAGAATATGTTCCCAGCAGCACTTTCCCTCCGTCCTTTATTATCGCATATACGGGAGAACTGTTGGCAAGGTGATATTTTTCCACATATCTGCCTTTCCTTACATCAAACACATACACCCACCCGGAATAAAGGCCGACATAAACCAGATGTCCGTCAGACATCACACTCTTGACGTTATTCTCCCTGAAAGTATTCCTGCTGGACGGCACACAAGGGTATGATGTGTAGGTATCTGTCTTCGGGTTCCATGAGATGAGTCCACCTCCTTCTGTCCCCATATATAGATTCCCATGATTCATTACCATAGGTCCGGAGATACCTATAGACGGATTGTCAGACGGGAAATCATGGTGGCTGAAACGGTTCATATACGGATGGGTGTATCCGGCTCCATCCGAATAGGTGCCTATCCATAATGAACCGGCCATATCCATGTAGAGGGACTCGACCGAACAGTTCGAATAACGCTGTCCAAAACTGCTCAGCAGCCTCTCCTCCCTGTCATAACGCATCAGTCCCACATTCGTGCCGAGTATGATATCGGAGGATTCATCATAAGCAAGGGCACGGACCTCATTATCCACACCAGCCATATCAGACGGCATCTCAAGATGGTCGATACATTCCCATGTACGCGAATCCACGCACATCACACCCTTGCTGAAGGATGACATCCAGAGATGCCCTGCCTTGTCCGGCATTATCACGTCCACTCCAACCGGACGTCCTCCGTCAGTCCCGAAAGGAGACAGCCATGATATATGGTGGTTATCCTTATCTATGACATACAGCCCGGATGCCGTTCCTACGTACAACGAATCGCCTGAACATCTGATATCATTGACCTTTATATCTATCTGCCCGACATGACGCAGATCATGCATATCCTTCTCAAGCACATACAGACCGGAGAACCCTCCCACATAGATATTTCCGTTCTCATGGTCCGCATAGACTGCACGGATTGTATTGGACTCTCCGAACTGCTCACGGTCATTTATCATATAACGGCAGAAGGTCCCGTCCTTGACAGACATGCGGTTGAGGCCGATTCTCGTGCCTATCCATAGATTTCCTTCCGAATCCTCAGAGATGCACTTCACATAGTTGTCGCTGATCGAGGTGGGATCGTCTTCGTCACTTAGCCAGTGGCTGAAAGAATAGCCGTCGTAGCGGTTGAGACCATTCCTGGTACCGAACCACATGTAGCCACGGCTATCCTGGAATATTGACAGGACCGACATCTGAGACAGCCCGTCACTGGTCGTCAGTTCCACAAAGCTGTATGCATCCTGTGCGCCACAGATAGTCATTGGTGCCGCCACAAGAAACAAGTATATCAGAGTCCTGAATATTCCGGATTTCATAAAATCTGATTTTATCTGTTCATCTTGAGGATTTCACTGCCGGCAAGCAGCAATGCTCCCACTCCGTATACATCAGTCGATTCCGCATCCACCGACACAGGAGCAGCTCCTATCGGCTGTACATATCCCAGCTTCCCATCAGGATTTACACCTGAAACGACTGATTTCCAACCCTTTTCAAGTACGCCGCCATATTCTTTCTCCGAGAGGATGCCGTTGTTTATACCCCAGGCGTAACCGTAGCAGAAGAATGCCGAAGCACTGTTTTCAGGCACAGGGTAAGTCTCAGGATCGAGGAGGCTTGCATGCCATGCCCCATTCTTATCCTGACAGGCGGCGATACTCCTTGCCATCCTGACAAATATATCAAGATAATAGAATCTTGTAGGGTGATTGTCAGGAAGATTCTCGAGAATCAAAGGGATGCCGGCAAAAACCCAGCCGTTTCCTCTTGCCCAGAACTGCTTGCTTCCGTTAGGTTCACGCAAAGGGATTCTTTTGCAGTCCCTGTAATACAGTTCAGCCGTGTGGTCATAAAGAGAGTCAGTGCAGATTCTGAACTCCCTGTCCATATAATCCACATAGATATCTTCGCCTGTTATCTCATATAGGGCGGCGTATACTGGAGGTGCCATAAAAAGGGCATCACACCAGGACCATCTGTCATGCTTTCCGATCGGGTCATCCTTGCTCAATGTAGCTGTGCTGGGATGATTTGCCACATAGTACGCACGCTCCATCACAGGCTGCAGCATTTCCGGTCTGCGGTGAATCCTGTAGAGTTCGATGAATGCCTGTCCCACGCAGATATCGTCAGCATGATACACCCTGTCCCACATCGCCCAGGCGTTCTTTTCACCTATTTCCATCAGAAAATCCATGCAGTCCCCATTGCCAGCAACTTTCCCCCATTCGACCATTCCGCGATACAAGGCGCCATTTGTCCACTGAAGGTTGTGATGAAGGAAGGACTCAAAGTTGTCTATCTGCCATTTTGCCGCGGCATCACAAACCTTTGTGACTTCCTCCTTATTCATTTTTCCGGAAAAACCTCCGGCATAGGAAAGTGCAGCAATGCCGGCAAAGAGGATGGTTGCTAAGAACTTTTTCATAAAAAATACATTATAAATAAAACTTATCATTCACACTGCAATATTATTAAAGTCAGGTAAGATTCACTTTTCTGATTATTTCATATATTTTCAAAATCTGTTCAACTCATTCATGCCTCAGTCGTACTACGATGAAAGATAATATTTTTTTTATTGTTTTGCATAAAACATACGAAAGGACAGATAATCAATCAAACCGACATTCAATGAAAACTCGTTATCCAGTACCCAAGATCATGGCACTTGCCTTGTTCCTTGTCATGCAATCCACAGGGCTGCATGCTCAGTATGAGCCTGAAAACATCAGAATCACCGAGAATCATCCGAGACTGATGATGAAAGCCGGGGACGAAACTGCAATAAGGCAGAAGATCGAAACGGATGAGTTTCTGAAGGGCGTCCACGAAGCCATTCTCAGGAAAAGTGAAGAGTTTCTGAATGAAGAGCCTCTACAGCGCATAAAGATAGGAAAGAGGCTGCTGGACGTCTCCAGAAGTGCATTCAGGCAGATTTATTACATGGCATACAGCTACAGGATGACTGGAGATGTGAGATTCGCCAGAAAGGTGGAAAAGGTCATGCTGCAGGTATGCGGATTTACCGACTGGAATCCCACTCATTTTCTGGATGTCGCAGAAATGACTGCAGCTGTGGCAATCGGCTATGACTGGACATATGACCGGTTGAGCGAGGAATCCCGCAGGCTAATAAGGGAAGGCATCCTTGAGAAAGGAATCTATCCGTCCCTCCCTGAAAAGACTGACAATCCGGGCAATCTTCACTGGCTCAAGAAGAAGAACAACTGGAACGCTGTCTGCAACATGGGTATGGCATGGGGGGCAATCGCCATCTACGAAGACATACCTGAGCTGGCATCAAAGATAATATCCAGGTCCATCACATCCACAAAGAGCCATACCCTCCTCGAATATGGGCCAGACGGCAACTATCCTGAGGGATATATGTACTGGAATTACGGCACCGCCTTCCTCACGATGCTTGCAGATGCCGTAGACAAGGCCACCAATGTCGAATTCGGCCTTGCATCAGACTATGCCTTCATGAGATCCGGAGAGTACATGCTCCATATGACCACACAGGATTTCGGATGTTTCGCATACTCGGACTGTAATGTAAAGGAAAACACTCTCTGCATTCCTTTGTTCTGGATGGCCGCAAAACAGAATGACCTGTCGCTCCTTTACGGGGAAGCGTCACGCATAAAATACCTTAAGGAACAGGGACGCGAACAGAGCCTCTACATTTCCAGATATCTTCCATCCATCCTGATATGGGCCCCTGAAAGATGTATTTCTGCCAATCCTGCACCTGAGAAACGTCTGTTTGTCGGACAGGGCGAGACTCCGATAGCCATTCTCCGAAACCATCATGGCGGAGATGACGAGATATTCGTAGGTCTGAAAGGGGGCGCGTGCAGGAACGGGCATTCTCATATGGACATCGGAAGTTTCGTAATGTACCGGGGAAAGAACAGATGGTTCGAGGACCTCGGACATCAGGATTACAATTCACTTGAGAAAGAAGGCATCAGGCTCAACCAGCGGACCCAATACTCTTCGCGCTGGACACCTTTCCTCATAAGCATGTATTCCCACAATCTGATAGTATTTTCTGATTCTCTGCAAAGAGTCGAGCCACGTGCTTTCATAGACTCCTATGGTGACAGGCCTGACTTCGTGCATGCCGCGTCAGACCTCAGCGCGATCCAGGGTGGTCTTGTAGAAAGCCATGTGAGAGGAGTAGCCATCGTGGATGACAGCTACGTCGTTGTAAAGGATGAAATCAAGACAGGAGAGAAGGATATGCCTATAAGATGGGCAGCGCTGACACCGGCAGAAGTCAGGATAATCAGCGACGACACCGCCATACTGACCAAGGGGAAGGAAAGACTGTATTTCAAGGCTGAAGGTGGTGACATAAAGCTGGAGACATATTCGACAGACCCTCCTCATTATTATGACAAGCCGCATCCAGGCACGGTAATGATAGGTTTCAGGACAACACTGAAAGCCGGAAAAGAACACACCCTGACCATTTCACTCATACCGGAGGAACACTATGGAAAGGAAAGGAAGACAATCGACGGAATAAACGAATGGAAATGACATGAAACTACGTAGCAACACCATGATCGCTCTGTCCGTATTGGGCGGAGGAATCGGCCTGAAGGCTGAAGAACAGAATACAAGGCAGCCAAATTTCGTTGTCTTCATCACGGACCAGCAGCAGAACACAAAACTCAGCTGGTACGGCGAGCCTGGTCTGGACACTCCTACCATGGACCGGATCGCCGAGAGCGGGTACAGTTTCATGAATGCCTATTGTGCATTCCCGCTGTCAATTCCCCAGAGGTTTTCCCTGTTTACCGGTATGTATCCTTCATCCGTCAATCTCAGATTCAATCCGGGCAAGACCGACAGGAACCTTGTGGCCATGGATGCAATAGAGAGCATGCAGCCGGATATGCTGGCAAACCTCTTCAACAACGCAGGATATGATACATTCTACGGAGGCAAGGCACATCTGGTTTCCCGGGAAACAAACGAAGACCCGAAGTTCTACGGATTCAGAAACATCTATTCAACCGACCGTAGAAACCTTCTTGGAGCAGACGCCGCAGCATTGATTGACAGCAAAAGTCCAGATGACAAGCCATTCCTGATGGTGGTCTCCTACATCAATCCTCACGACATATGTGAATTCGATGATTATGTCGTACTTCAGGAAATGGAGCCAAAGGTACGTGCACGCAAAGCGGACGGGATATCTCGGGTAAGTCGATATATAAATGACACATACAGGTGGTCCGAAGATGTATTCTATGACTCGCTCTGCCCGCCACTGCCAGCGAACCACGCTGCAATGAAGGGAGAACCGGCAGGAATGCCAGGCAAGACAGGAGATTATACAGAGAGAGAATGGAGGATGCACAGGTGGGTATATAACCGCCTGATTGAAGAGGTGGATTCTGATATGGCTCCGGTAATGAGGGCCTTGGAAAGAGGTGGATTCATGGACAACACCTACATAATCTTCATGTCGGATCACGGAGACATGGACGCCTCCCATTGCAGGGAGCATAAATCAGTTCCTTACGAAGAGGCGCAGAAGGTCCCTTTCATCATTTCCGGTCCGGGAATCGGGAAAGGAGTCAAGGACACCCGTACAACCATAAACACCGGCATCGACTTCCTGCCCACCATATGCGACCTTGCAGGAATCAAGATTCCGGACAAGTATCCCGGCATCTCAGTCAAAGCTGCAGCCATGGGGAAACAGACGGATACAAAGCGTCGTGACATATTCTGTGAAGGAAAGAACTGGTACCAGATCATTGAAGACGGCCGTTATAAATATACCATCATGGAATCAAAGGGCAACCCTGTCATCCTTGTCGATCTGAAGACGGATCCCGGGGAAAGCAGGAATCTTACAGGAGACCCTGACTACCATGACATCGAAAAAAGGCTTGACCGTAAACTGCGGAACAATCTCATAGGAAGAAATCTAAAGATATTGGAACAATGAAAGGAATAAGATCTGCATTGCTGCTGTCTGGAACGGTAGCGGCTGCTTTCACTGCATGCTCGAAGAACGAGGACTCCAGAAAGAATCTTCTGCTGGTCTTTGTGGACGACCTTCGTCCTGAGCTGAATTGTTACGGACACGATGAAATTGTGTCTCCTAACATTGATGCTCTTGCCGGCCAGGGCACCCTGTTCACCCGAGCGTATTGCAACATAGCTGTTTCCGGAGCATCACGCGCCTGCCTTCTGACAGGGACGAGACCTACGCGACACACATTCTTTGCCGCTGACACTTATGCTTCAGGACAGAAGCCCGACAAGACCGTGCTGAACACCTTCCTCCAGGACAACGGCTACTTCACTATGCTCGGCCACGGGAAGGTTTTCCATCACAGGACAGACCATATGGACGGTTGGAATGTCGCCGGAGAGAGATTCAGCGGAATGAAGTATCTCGATCCGGAGAATCTTCTCCCGAGAAATGACGGGAAAAGAGGGCGCCCATACGAATGCCTGGACGTAGAGGACACATGCTATGCTGACGGAAGGATCGCTGAAGCGGCGATAGAAGACCTCCGGACTCTGGCAGCCCAGGACAAGCCTTTCTTCTATGCCTTGGGATTCTGCCGTCCTCACCTCCCATTCAACGCCCCTAAGAAATATTGGGATCTCTACGACAGGGAGAATATAGTCCTGCCCTCCAACTATTACATGAAGGAAGGACATGGAATACCCGAAGCGGCCTTTCCGAAATGGGGCGAGCTCCGCAACAAATACACTGGCGTCCCATCAGGTAAGGAACTTGTAGGAGAAGACCTTGCAAAGACCTTGATTCATGGCTACAAGGCCTGCGTATCCTTCACTGATGCCCAGATAGGCAAGGTTATGGAAGAATTCCGCAGACTGGGACTGGACAAGAATACGGTTGTCGTACTCATAGGAGACCATGGGTGGAATCTGGGAGAACACGGGACATGGTGCAAGCATTCGATTATGGAGACAAGCCTCCATGCTCCTATGATAATTGTCGATCCCGAATCCCGGCTGAAAGGGCACAGATGCGGCGAAGTTGTGGAATTCGTGGACATTTTCCCAACCATCTGCGACATGCTCGGCCTCAAAGGTCCGTTACAGCTCGAGGGAGAAAGTCTTTACCCGCTTCTGAATGACCCGGAAGCTAGAAGTTCCGGATGGGGGATTTCGAGATGGAACGACGGATTCACCCTCATTACTGACGACAACCTGTTCTACACCGAATGGTGGGATGAAGATGACAACATAAAGGAGCGTCTTCTCTTTGACCATAACATCGACCCGGAAGAGAACGTGAATCTGGCAGAAAGAGAAGAATATGCAGAAAGGATAGCCCAGATGAGCAGACAGCTCATGGAAAGACGAGGTGAGGAATTTGATAAATATCCGAAACAGTGAAAGGAGAAAACATAGTCAAAGCAGCCGTGTGCGGACTTGCAGGCACGGCTGCCGTACAATATTCTTCTGCTGCGGACAGACAGCCTGACGTGGTGGTGATAATATGCGATGCCATGCAGCAGGCCAGGCTTGAAGGAGGAACAGCAGTCACACCATCACTCCAGAGACTGAAAGACAACGGATACTCATATACACAGGCATACTGCGCATTCCCGCTGTCCACACCTGCAAGGTTTTCGCTATTCACAGGAATGTACCCTGCCGACTGCAACATCAGATTCAATCTGGAGAACAGGCCTGAGCGTTTTGCAGCCGTGAATTGGGACAAGGCAGAAGCAGGTCAGGCAACCGGACTCGGAAACCTTTTCAAGAAGGCCGGTTACGAAACATTTTACGGAGGGACGACAAGTCTGGCTTCACGCAGGAGCATCACCGATCCTTATCCATATGGCTTCGACAATTTCTATTCCCCAGAGAGACATGACCAGCTTGGAAAGGATGCCGCTGAAGTGATCAGGTCGAGAAAAAGCGACGACAAACCATATCTTCTGGTACTGTCATTCATCAATCCGCACAATATCGGACAATTCCAGGACTATCTCAATAGAGACTGTCTCCCCCCTGAATACATGACTCCAAAGAAGAAGGAGGGAATAGACAGGATTACAACCCATATGAAAAAGCTCGAAGGGGTACCTGAAGAAGAACGGCTGGCAAGTCACTACCCCGACCTTCCGTTCAATCTGGAACGTACTGCCGGAGAGCCGGAAGGTCTTCCTTCACACATATCCGGCTACACAGACGATCAATGGCGTATGTTTCTATGGGTATATGACCGGCTTATAGAGGAGGTAGACTACAATATGAGTCCTGTTGTGGATGCGCTAATGGAAGAGAACAGACTGGACAACACGGTCGTGGTATTTCTATCTGACCATGGAGAGATGGCAGCCTCTCACAGACGTGAGCATAAAAGTGTACCCTATCAGGAGTCCCAGAAAGTGCCTCTGATCTTTGCAGGCAACGGAATTTCAAAGGGAATAAAGGATGATTCCACCGTATTTCACACCGGGTTGGATTTTCTGCCGACACTATGCGGACTTGCCGGCATAGAGGTCCCTGCTGAAAAGAAAGGTCTATCCACTGCCGGGCTGATGAAGGGCGAGGCTGGCAGACCTGACAGGAAATACACCTTCTACGAAGGTCCCAACTGGTTTCAGGTCCTGGAAGACGGGAGATATAAGCTGACAATACTTGAAGCACCAGGCAATCCGGTAATGCTGTCCGACCTGAAGGAGGATCCGGGAGAAATGGTCAATCTGTCAGAATCAAAAAAACATGCCTCCATACGCAAGCGTCTTGAAGGCATATTAAAAGAGAATCTTGATTCAAGAGGTCTTTCCATCAAGGATTGACCTCTTCCTTTTTCAGTCCTGCAGCTTTCATAATAGCGAAGGCAAGCTCCGTATTATCCATCATTGCCTTGAACCCGTCAGCTCCGGTACCATAGAAATAAGCCGGCACACGGACTGCACTGTGAGCTTTTGTACTGAACTTATATTCAATGCCGCTTTCTGCCGCAGTAAAGTCACTGTTGCCGCTGACAGCACTCAAGCCTCCGGTTTCGTGGTCACCCACAACTACAACCAGAGTACCAGGATGCGCATCCGCATAATCAAATGCAATCGCGACAGCCTTCTCGAAATCCACAACTTCAGCCAAGGTTGCAGCGACATCGTTTGACTGGGCTGCTCCATCAATCTTCGAACCTTCTACCATAAGCATGAAGCCTTTGGCCTTGTCCGCAGAATTGGCTTCCAATATTCTCAAGGCAGATGTCATGGCACGAGGCAGATAATCGCCTCTCCTGAAAGCCTTAGGCATCGACTTCTTTGCAAACGTACCGATCACTTTGCCTGAACCTATGCCTTCAAGCGTCTCCATCGTGTGTACGACTTCATACCCCTTCTGAGCGAAATGATCCAGATAGGTGTAGTTCTTGAACGGTTTCCTGAGGATCAGGTCTCCTCCGCCAAGAAGGACATCAATGCTGCTGTTCAGCATATCTTCAGAGATCTCTTCATACATCTTCCTTTTCGGCTGATGGGCATAAAAGGCTGCAGGAGTAGCATGATAAAGTTCGCTGGTCACAACAATTCCTGTTGAAAATCCCTCATTCACAGCCATTTCCATCATCGACACCGTTGTGGTCGAATCCGGACGCATACCGATCATCGCATTATTGGTCTTATATCCTGACGACAGAGCTGTACCGGCTGCCGCAGAGTCTGTGACACGGTTGTTTGCAGACATAGTGGAAATAAGGGATATGCTTTGTGCGCGTTTGAAGGCATGGTCTGAGTATCCTCCCTCAATCTCAAACATACTCATATGTGACAGTCCCATTCCGTCGCCGATCATATAAATGACATTGCGGACTACCTGCCTGGCATCCATCTCTATGACTGGCACTGTCCAGAGCAACAGGCTCAGCGCCATATTTAAAAACTTCCTCATGATTACCTGCTTATAGAATAATTGTATATGACATTGCCCTCAGTCGAACTGATAAACCAGAAATCTATCTTATCCTTTCCTATTGAAAAGACTGTAAAACCCTGGTCGTCCGCACAGAACTTCGTCCCTTCCACTTTTCCCACTTCACGGGAACGTCCTATGGAAGAATTGACTATGTAATTCACATCACATCCGTCTACAATGATATGCTGGAAGGAATGGATGTGTCCGCAGACATATATGTCAGCATCATGCTTCAGCAGGACAGGATTGACAGTTTCCTGAATATCAAGGCGTTCCTTTATGCCCTTGTTCGTACTGGCATAGACAGGCTGATGACCGATGACAATCTTCCATCTTGCATCTGAAGCAGCCATTGTTGAATCGAACCACTCCATCTCCCGCTGAGGGTAATCAGGGGTGACTTTCTCAGGAAAAGACTCGAACCTTTTCTTGATAAGAGGAGATGTATCCAGAAACACAAACAATACCTTATCCTTGGTTCCCTTGATCTTCTTCTCAATTGAATAATACCTTGCCGGAGTATCCCATCTCCTGCTCACCTTTGAATAATCCACAATAGCCTGAGGATTGCCTTTATACTCATGATTGCCTGGCACTGCATGCCACGGAATGGAATGAAGAGCCTTGCTGCAGAATATGTCCTCAACCTTGAACTTCCATTCAGGATCGTTCACGTCCTTGACACCGTTGTCGTGGATCGGGTCTCCTGCAACAGCAACAAAGGAAATCTTGTTATCCTCAATGATACGGCTCATATGAGAGGCCGCGGATGAAGCGATCAAGCGTTGAGGCTCCGTCTTCATACCACTGTCGCTGATCAGGATGAAATTAAGGTTCTTTCCAGACAGAGGGGGAAGTTTATCCTGCGAATAGCCTGACAGGCAGCAAATAACGAAAAGCAGGACCATGAATGTTTTTGTCTTGTTCATATAATTTATGTTTTCGAATATATAAGCAAATATATCGGTTTTTTTCTTCATGGATTATTCCAGAATATTCAAAATATTTTGTATAAGGACCAACGGATGGACAATTCTCACATTATCCGTCTCACGATGAATATCCCGGAGTCGGTTGGAGCAGAGAGCAAACAATTTGAGAAAGACAGAAAAGTCTCCATAAGGGATTCTGCATACATTTGCAAAAAATAAACCTGTTATATTTTATGAAACGGATTCTGACAGTTCTAACCTCATTTCTATGCTCGGTGCTCGTCTATGGCCAGACCGCGACTATCACCGGTGTCATCAGGGATGGAGATGCAAACGACTTTCTCATCGGAGCATCTGTGCTCATCAAAGGAACGACACAAGGGACAATAGCCAATGCCAACGGAAGGTACAGTCTCACGGTGCCGGCAGGCAAGACGGTGCTTGTATGCGACTTCCTCGGTTACAAGACTCAGGAATTTGAGATTGACATCCAGGCCAACCAGGTAAAGGTGCTGGACATCACCCTCTTTTCTGACTCGACTGTCCTTGAAGGAGTTGTAGTGAGTGCCCAGGCCAAAGGTCAGGCTGCCGCGATCAACAGTCAGATAAATGCAGCAGGTATCCTGAACGCCGTCTCGGAAGAAAAACTCAGCGAACTGCCTGACGTGAACGTCGCCGACGCTATCGGAAGGCTTCCTGGTCTGATGATCCAGAGAGACGGTGGAGAGGGTCAGAAAATCATAATCAGAGGTCTTGACCCTAAGTACAACACTGTTGCAATCAACGGCATGAATGCTCCGTCCACCAGTACGACGGACCGCAGTACCGACCTCAACATGATTTCACCGGACATGATTGCCGGCGCTGAGGTGATGAAGGCCAACACTGCCGACAAGGATGCTGACGGCCTCGGAGGTACAGTGAACCTCATAATGAAGGATGCTCCCTACGGTCTTCGCGTCGCAGTACAGGGAGAGACAGGCTATCACTCTCAGATAAACTCCCTCGGAAGATACAAGGGCGGGGTAACCGCCAGCAACCGCTTCTTCGAGGACAGATTCGGCGTCATCCTCGCAGCTGCATTCGACAGGACCGACCGCAGCAACGACACCTTCAGTGCATCGTACGATGTGAACGGAAGCACTCCTACACCGGGATATGACTATGTAAGACCTTGGCTTACCACGACAAGCCTGCAGTCAAACCTTGAGACACGTACAAGGTACAACATCAACCTCAATTTCGATCTGGATCTCGGAAACGGAAACAAGATCAAATTCTCCAACATATTCAGCAACATGGACCGTGACAGGGACATCAGGCAGAAGAGATATAATTTCGATGGTGCAAGACTCCGATATGCCCAGACAGACCTTCAGTCCAGCACGGCCAATCTCTCGAATATCATCCAGGGAGAATTCAACATCGCCGGTTCGAAGCTGGACATTGGCGCAGGCCACAGCAGCGCATGGATGAGTATGCCTTGGAGCAATGAACTGGAGTTCAGGATCAACACGCCTTTCATCACAGATATTTCCAAGTTGGAAGCCATGGCTCCGTATGACGCCATATCACCTGAACATGTCGCTGAATCCGACATAACCCAGTGGCATCTGTACAACGGAAGGATGTCATACGAGGACACAAATGAAAGGGAACTCAGCGCATGGTTTGACTGGACAACCCCATTCAGAGCCGGCAACTGGCTGAACGGATATGTGAAGGCTGGCGCCAAGTACAGACAGAAGGACCGTTCAGCTGAAATCAAGCAGTTTTTCAGACGATTCGACCTCTCCGGAGGATATGATCCTGTATTCAAGAACATGCCGGACCTCACCCATTCTGGAGCAAAGGACGGCACACAGATCGGAATCATGGACTTCTTGGATGAATCCTATGTCAATAATGGCAATTTCCTGAGAGGACTATATCCTAACTGCGACTTCAACTTTGCTCTTGACGAAGATATGATGAAGTATTTCTATGAGACCAATCAGGAAGTCTACTACAGACTGTTTGCAGAGACAGTAAAGAATGACTACACCGGTCATGAGGAAATCTACGCAGGATATCTGATGACCGAGCTCAATTTCGGAGAATGGGTGACATTCATTCCGGGTGTCAGATACGACTACTCATACCTGAGATACACCGGCTACAGCGGAGCCAATGTGGATGACAGCGAATCCAACGAACAGCAGTTCGAATTCAACCAGACAGAAGATTCCGAAACATTCGGATACCTGCTTCCTCAGATCCATCTCAAGGTCAAGCCTACGAAATGGATGGACATAAGACTTGCATACACCCAGACATTGTCACGTCCGGACTATGATCTGCTCTCGCCAAGAACCATCATCAAGCCAAGTTCGAACACCGTAATATGGAGCAGGACCAACCTCAAGCCGGCACTATCCACCAACTATGATCTGACTTTGTCGTTCTATCCTAAGAACTGGGGACTTTTCACAATCAGCGCTTTCTATAAGAACATAGACAACTTCATCTACAGCCGCACTGCAGTCGTTCTCAACAACACCGCTACAGCACCGGAGAACTTCGACCTCACTCCTTCATATAACGGAGCAATAATCACCTACCCTCTCAACAGCCCTACGACAGCTGTCATCAAGGGTGTCGAAGTGGAGGCACAGCTGATGTTCCACAACCTTGACAACTTCCTTAAAGGCTTCGTCATCAGTACCAACTTCACACTGATGGATTCCAGCATGAAGTACCACACGACATCGTTGAGCAGGGCTCAGAATCCTGATTTCGGTAAAGTACCGGGAGCACAGCCTTTCATCCAGGTAAACAAGGATGTCGCCTATGAAGACAGACTTCTCAGCCAGCCGGCATTCCTGTTCAATGCGTCACTCGGATATGACTACAAGAAGTTCTCTGCACGAGTTTCGTGCAACTATCAGGACGGAGTGCTTGTGACAGCCCAGCAGCGCGCTGATGCTGCCGACAAGGAGATAACTCTTCCGTTCATGAAGTTCGACGCCCAGCTCAAATACACCTTCAACAAGCATGTATCTCTTTATGCGACATGGTCAAACATCAACCTCGAGGTGGACAGAAAAGTACGATACATAACAAGCTATCCGATGAAGACAGAGTACTATGGTACTACAGCTTATATAGGACTGAAATATAATATCTTTTAACCATATTAAAAACACAAGACAATGAAAACTAAATCATTATTTGCATGTGCTCTCGCTGCCATGATGATGCTGGCGGCAGGATGTGAGCCAGAAGAGAATCCAAAGAATCCTACTCCGGGTCCGGGAGAAGAAGACACCTTCGTCCCTGTATTCGAGAACGGTATGTATATCATGGAGGACGGATCGGTTATCGTGGAAAGTGATAATGGAATAGAGAGAATAAACGGTCTGCTGACTGCAATCGAGGCTTGCGCAGACCAGACGCTCGTATCTACTGAAGGCAAGAAGGAAGTTGTCTGCAACAATACATTCATCCTCCAGAGAAACGGACGCTATTATGTTCAGGGAAAGTGGGTCATCAAGAATAATGTAATCGTCAAGGCTGATCAGGGAGAAGGTGCCATGCCTCAGATTCAGATTATGGCTGACGAGACAGGTGAAAGCAACGCAGACATGATCCGCTTCGAAGCGAATGCGACATTCAAAGGTGTATATTTCTACGGCAGAGAAGCTATGACAGATGCCCATCAGCAGCGTATGCTTCGTCTGGACGGACAGGGCAACCGTCTCATTCTTGAGGACTGCTTCGCTGACTACTGCCGTAACTTCTTCATCAGAACTGACAACACAGACTGCCGGATATACCTCAAGAACTCGACATTCAGAAACATGGCTAAGGGTAATTCTTCAAACGGCCGTCTCGTAGATACAAGAGGAAACGGAGCTGACACTGTACTGATCCACAACTGTAAGGTATACAATATTCTTGGCCATATCACAAGATATGACGGAGGCAAGATCAACCATATGGAATGGACAAACAACACATTTTACAACTGCGGTTCAGTTCCTGAGATCGGAAGCGTGAATTCTGTACTTATCGAGAACAACATCCTTGCAAATGTAGGTTGGAGAATGGGTGCTTCTGCAATAGAAGTAAATGAAGAGACTCAGGAAATTGAGCGTGATGACGCCATATGGAATGTAGAGATGCCTGCAGAAGGTGCTGACATTTCAAACGTAAGCATCGTGATCAGGAACAACAACATCTTCAACACACCTGAACTCCTTGCAATCTATGCCAAGTATCCGGAAACTGCGATTGTTCCTACAGAGCTCAGTCCGGGTGGAAAATATCTTCAGGAGCAGGGTAAGCTGACCTACGCCAACAATATATCAGAGGTGCTCACGTTTGATAACCCTTGTCCTATAAATTACGACTTCATCGACCTTCACATGTCAGATCCTGACCAGGCTGAGGAAAACTTTGATGAAATTCCTTGGTTCCATGATGAGGACAATATCCCAGGCATCATTCCTGGCAGTGTATACACATACGGCTACCCATCATCTGCTCAGTCAGCTGCTGCAGCTACAGATGGCGGCAAACTGGGTGCAAGATAAATCATGAAATTACGTCATATTTCAATCGCGATATCGATCTTGATTGCTTTAGCTTCATGTACTGCCGGCAGAACAGTCAAAGCGGAGCATCCATATCTACTTATGAATGCCGAGAAGGAAGCACAGGTCAGAACAGCAGTTCAGGAAGACAGCATCTGGGCTCGATATCACGAAAATCTGATAAAGGGGGCCGATGAGGCCCTCTGTTTGCCTCCATGCATAAAGAAACACAGCGGCAAGAAGCAGAAGCTGCTTGCAGTCTCACGGGAGTTCATGAGGAGAATCCTCCTATGGGGATATGCCTACAGAATGACAGGTGAAGCCAAATATGCAGAAAGAGGCATTGCGGAAATGCTGAACGTCTGTGCATTTCCTGACTGGAATCCGAAGCATTTCCTCGACACAGGTGAAATGACCTCGGCCATGGCCATCGGTTATGACTGGTACTTCGACATCCTGACAGATGAACAGAAGACAATCATCAGACAGGCCATTGTAGACAAAGGCATTCTACCTTCAAAGGACAGCACATTCAACAACTGGCTGAGAAGAGAAAACAATTGGAATCAGGTCTGCAACGGCTCAATGACACTTGGTGCGCTGGCTGTCAGGGACAAATATCCCGGACTTGCTGAAGATATAGTGAAGCGCTCGGTGGAATCCGTAAAGATACCTATGCACAAGTACGGCCCTGACGGAGCCTATCCGGAAGGATACATGTATTGGGGATACGGAACAACATACAATATCCTTATGCTTGAAGCTCTCGTATCAGTATATGGCCACGACTTCGGTCTCTCTGAGATTCCAGGCTTCATTGACACAGGCGGTTTCTTATGTAATATGGTCATGGGAGACGGATGGGCATTCAATTATGGAGACTGCGAGAACAAAGGCAGGATGAATCCTGGAGTATTCTGGTTTGCACAGAAAAAATCAGATCCGTCGATTCTCTGGTCCGAGAAGCACTTTCTCGACAAGAAAGGCGTCGAGAACAGCTCAAGATTCGCTACCATGATCATCATATGGGGTTCTTCAATCCGATGGGATTCGCTGCAGGAGCCGTCAAGCACGATCTGGGCGACAAAAAATGCGACCGTACCTGTAGCATTGATGAGAAACTCATGGAAATTCGGTCATGGACAGTCCGTTGCATTCAAAGGAGGTACAGCTCAGTCGGGACATCCACATCTTGATGCAGGCTCCTTTGTCTACACCGACGGTCTGACCCGTTGGGCCATAGACCTCGGTCCTCAGAATTACAATTCACTTGATGTGGCAGGTCTTGACCAATGGAACAAATCCCAGGACTCTGAAAGATGGAAGGTATTCCGTTACAACAATATGGCTCACAATACCCTGACTTTTGACGGTCAGCTTCAGAATGCACTAGGTCATGCTCCCATCATCGGATATGGAGAGGATGAGGAAACATCTTATACAACTGCAGACCTGTCAGAAATCTACTGCCATCAGATGAGCAGTGTAACGAGGACAGTTACCCTGTACAAGGACGGAAAGCTCAGCATTACAGACCGTATGAAGACATCTGATGAGCCTCGAACCCTCAGGTGGAACATGGCAACCACCGCAGAGCCTGAAACAATCGGTCCGGACACCATTACCCTCAAGGAGGACGGCAAGACCCTGATAATGGACATAACAGGTGATGTATCCGTCAGGACCAGGACATGGAGTGCCAGATCGTCAAATTCCTGGGATGCTCCGAATCCCGGAGTAATATTTGTCGGATATGAGGCTGAACTTGCACCTCACACCGAATATACATTTACAACCGTATTGCATAAATGATAAACAGCTCACTGGCAGCATCTATCGGGTTAATAATCGCCATCCTCTTGATTATCAGAAAGATGGCACCAGTGTATGCACTAATCCTGGGAGCAGTCATAGGTGGGCTGCTCTCAGGATGGGGCATACAGGACACATGCAGCCGGATGATATCCGGTGTAAAGGACATCACACCGGCAATCTTAAGGATTCTATCTGCCGGTATACTCACAGGCATGCTCATAAAAACAAAAGCAGCGGAAAGGATAGCCCTGAGCATCATATCATCCTTAGGTCATGGATTTGTCTACCTTGCAGTGGCAATATCCACAATGCTGCTTACACTGACAGGGGTGTTCATTGATGTGGCCGTCATCACGGTTGCACCTATAGCTGCAATGGCAGGAGCCAAGGCAGGACTTGACAGAAACCGGATGCTTTTTGCCCTTATCGGAGGAGGTAAATGCGGCAACATAATGTCGCCTAATCCTAACACGATAATTGCTGCTGAGAATTTCGAGGCTCCACTTTCATCTGTGATGGTGGCAAATATCATCCCCGCAATCATCAGTCTCGCCATCACGGTCTTTATAATCATTCGGCTCATACCCGCTCGGTCACCGATGCAGTCTTCACCGGAAGAAAGCGGCGGTCAGGACGAGCTCCCTTCCTTATGGAGCAGCCTTGCAGGCCCTCTGACAGCGATAGCATTGCTGGCTCTGAGACCGATAGCCGGCATATCCATTGACCCTATGATTGCACTTCCGACAGGAGGACTAATCGGAATAGCTGCGACTGGAAGATGGAAGGACGGCAGTACATGCCTAAGATACGGATTGGATAAAATGGCGCCGATCGCCATACTCCTTGTCGGCACAGGTACTATCGCCGGCATTATCAAGGCCTCCGACATCAAGGATCTGCTGGTTAATGTCATATCCAGGTGGAATGTGGACGGAACATTCATCGCGACATTATCCGGAGCCCTCATGTCTGCTGCAACTGCTTCGACCACTGCCGGGGCAACAATAGCATCAGCTTCATTTGCAGATGTAATCACAGCTGCAGGCATATCTTCGGTCTGGGGAGCAGCCCTGGTCAATTCAGGAGCCACAATACTTGACCACCTCCCTCACGGCTCATTCTTCCACGCCACCGGAGGATCGCTCGGAATGAATGTCAAGGAAAGGCTTAAACTGATTCCATACGAGACAATCACAGGTTTTGTTCTGGCATTATCCGGAATAATATGGTGCATGATCGGAGCTTAATCCTATCTTTGTACAAATTTCTGATGATATGAAACACATTGTCGTTGCTTCTGATTCATTCAAGGGCTCACTCAGTTCCGAAGAGGTGGCTGAAGCTGTACGCAAAGGCATAGAACGGGTATTCCCAGAATGCCTCATCCATAAAACATGTGTGGCTGATGGCGGAGAGGGGACGGTTGAAGCTCTGGTCTCAAGCCTGCAGGGACATATTGAAGAAGCCTGGGTAAGCGATCCTCTGGGAAGGCCTGTAAAGGCCGGATATGGGATTGCCGGCAATACCGCAATAATAGAAATGGCAGCAGCAAGCGGACTTCCGCTTCTGGAAACATCAGAACGGAACCCATGGAAGACTTCCACAAAAGGGACAGGCGAACTGATTCTGGATGCCTGCAGAAAAGGCTGCAGGAGATTCCTTATAGGGATCGGCGGAAGTGCGACCAATGACGGAGGCACCGGAATGCTTGAGGCTCTTGGAGTGAGTTTCAAGGATGAGGAAGGAAGAGTGATTTCAGGCTGTTGCGGCGGTTCTCTCCACAAAATCAGAGATATAGACCTGTCCGGGATGGATCCTGACGTAAGAGAGTCCTCATTCACAGTCGCATGCGACGTGGACACCGTATTCTGCGGACCGGAAGGTGCTGCCGCCGTATTCGGGCCTCAGAAGGGAGCAGACAGGGAAATGGTCATTGCACTTGACAAGGGGATGCAGTCTTTTGCCGGCATCATCCTTTCAAGGCTTGGCAAAGACATATCGGCACAGCCCGGCAGCGGCGCAGCAGGAGGACTTGGCGGAGCATTCAGCGCTTTTCTGGATGCAGAACTCAAAAGCGGAATAGAAATGGTTCTGGATGCGACCGGATTCGACGATATCATCAGGAATGCTGACCTTGTCATCACGGGAGAAGGCAAGATGGACAGCCAGACTCCGAAAGGGAAGACAGCGGCCGGTGTGCTTGCAAGAGCATCACGTCATGGCATCAGGACCATGGCCATATGCGGCAAGCTTGAGATGTGCAGGGAACTTTCCGACATGGGGTTTGAGAGGATGATTCAGGCTACTCCAGAGGGAATGCCTCTTGATGAAGCCATGAGGAAGGACATTGCCGCCCGGAATGTGGAAGAAGCTGCCGTCAGGCTCCTACAGAAGTGACAGATATCTCCTTCTGATAATACCTTTCCTGTCAGTCTCGATTATAAGCGGCAGGGATGAAAGATCGAAACTGTCCATAAGCTCCCCGGCAAGACCAGGGTCATTTTCCATTATTTCATCCATATTCACCATCAGGACTCTGATGTTACGGTCGCGAAGGACAGCATCCTGAGCAGCCTGCTTCTCAGCAGCACACACATCACATCCTTCCGTGTAGAATATTATATAATTGGTGCGGCCTCCAAGACACCTGAGGCTGAACCTGCCGTCTTTCCTGCCACTGTGCATCAGCCTCTCTCCCTTTACCTTCAGCCCAGGCATCCGGCTGCCAGGACGGGCCTTGGACAGAAGGTCCTTCATGATTCCGGCAAAGCCCACCACCTTGAGGGAATCATCTGGGGACTTCCAGACGTCAGGCCTCGAAAGGATATACTTATCTATATGATAGTCAAGACCTTCCTTAAAAGACTCTCCCCTCTGCAAGGATAAGTGATAGAGAAGGTCACCTGCCAGCTGCCTGAACATCAGAGTATCCCCTTTCTCAAGAGTCCTGTGTGCAATGTAATCTGCCGTCTCCATCACATCCTTTCCTTTCAGTTCCCTGCCGGCAAAAATCCCGTCAAAGATCCTCATCGCTTCATCCGAACCATAAGCAAGTTCTTCAGGAGCTGCGAAGATACCGTCCAGAAGCTGTTCAAGAGCCTTTGTGTCCAGTCCACGGCCCAGGATGGTCCCGTCGGGACCTACAAGGAACATGCGGGGTGTCTGCACCACAGCATACAGCCTCTGGAAATCTGAATCGAGCTCAGGGTCCCACATGTGTACGGTTTTGAAGGACGACGAATCAGGCATGAAGGACTCCTTGACATAAGCGTTCCATGCACTATGGTCATCTCCGGCATATACTGCATAGAGTTCCACAGGATACTTCCGGACCTGCAGCAGATTACGGAGCAATATGGTCTCAAGACGACATTTCGCACATGAGGTATCGTAGAAGTAAAGCACCCTGAACTTTCCGCCGCTGTCCTCCTTGCCAAAAAGATTCACCGCTTCACCTTCAGGATTGTCCATGACCAGGGCCGGAGCCTTTTTCCCCAGAAGAGACTGCCGGTTGAAATCAGCGAAGACCTTAGCAGTGATGAAATCACGTTCATCCTTCATCTTCACCTTTCCATTGAGGAACCAGTTGTCAAAGACATGAACGGCCACATTTTCAGCCCCCATGACCTTGGAATCCACGAAATGGTTGAAGACGGTTTCGGCAACAAACTGCCTCACGAGGGAGTCAGTCGCACTTTCTATCAGGAAATCGCATTCCTGCTGCTGCACAGGCAATGTCTCATGTACGAGTGCCTCGAAGTACTCCTGCAGCTTGTCTGAAAGAGCCTGACGCTTCAATGAATCGAGTTCCTGTGCATAGGCATACCCGCTGAAGGCATGTACAATCAGCATGGATACGAGTATATTCAGGACATGGCGGCGCATATCGGAATGACCTATAGTTCTACACCTTCCGGGACAAAGAGCGAGGTATCACCTCCGTGCTTGAGCAGGTCACGCACAGCAGTGGACGATATATGAGCGTATTCCTGGGCTGTCGGGATGATGATGGTCTCGATTTCCGGAGCGAGTTTCCTGTTTGCGTCGGCAATCGAACGTTCGGTCTCGAAGTCGATCATGTTCCGGACCCCACGGACTATATGTCTTATGCCAAGTTCACGGCACTTGTCGATGGTGAGGTTATCATACTGCATGACGCTCACTCCTTCCATACCTGCAACAGCCTGACGTATGATATCCATCCTTTTCTCATTCGGGAAGAATCCCTTTTTGTCTATATTGACTCCCACGGCCACGACCACTTCGTCAAACATGGTCAGAGCCCTCTTGAGTATATTGAGATGACCTGCCGTGAACGGATCGAAGGATCCCGGGAACAATGCTTTTCGTTTCATATAAATAACTTATTCTTATAAAGACCAATCTATCTGCGGAAGCCCCTGGGAGGCCAATATCCCGTTTGTCCTGGAAAAATGACGACATCCGAAAAATGCCCCGCGTGCCAGAGGAGAAGGATGCGCGGCCTCAAGCACATGATGACGGGCCGCATCTATCAGGTCGCGCTTGCTTCTGGCAAAATTTCCCCAAAGCAGAAAGACCACCCCGTTGCAGTTGTCAGAGATGTACCTTATCACCGCATCCGTAAATTCTTCCCAGCCTATCCTGCTGTGAGACGCTGCAGCTCCACCCTGTACGGTCAGTACGGCATTAAGCAGCAGGACACCCTGACGGGCCCATTTCTCAAGGTTGGGATATCCGCTCATCCTGATGCCCAGGTCAGATTCTATTTCCTTGAATATGTTCTTCAGGGAAGGCGGAGCAGGCATGCCCTCGGGCACGGAGAAGGAGAGGCCGTGTGCCTGCCCCGGACCGTGATAAGGATCCTGCCCCAAGATCACGACGCGGACATTCTGCACAGGAGTAAGGTCAAAGGCCCTGAATATCTGGCTTCCCGGGGGATATATTGTCTTGCCCTTGGACTTTTCATCATGAAGAAAACGCACCAGCGAAGCGAAATATGGTTTTTCAAATTCGCCCGCAAGTGCGTCTTTCCAGCTTTTTTCTATCTTTACTTCCATTAGAATATAAAGTCTATCACATCCTGAATGTTCTTGACATAGACAAAGGTAAGACCTTTTATGTAGATTTCCTTTATATCCTCGACATCTTTTCTGTTTTCTTCAGAAATGACAATCGTATCGATGCCGGAACGTTTGGCCGCAAGAATCTTCTCCTTTATTCCCCCTACAGGCAGCACACGGCCGCGAAGCGTCATTTCACCGGTCATCGCGATGCCGCTCTTCACCTTTTCGCCCCGGAACGCAGACACCATCGAACTTACCATGGTGATACCTGCTGAAGGACCGTCCTTAGGAACCGCCCCTTCGGGGACATGCACGTGGATGTCCTTCTCGGCAAACTCCTCGTATGACATGCCGGTCAGTTCCGGATGAGCCTTGATGTACTGATATGCAATCGTGGCAGACTCCTTCATCACATCACCGAGATTACCGGTCATCGTAAGCACACCCTTTCCCTTGCTGACCGAACTCTCGATGAAGAGGATCTCTCCTCCCATTGCCGTCCACGCAAGTCCAGTCACGACCCCCGGAGCCTCATTCCCCTTCTGCATGTCATGGGAATTGGTCGGAAGACCGAGATACTCCTTCAGGTGGGCAGGCTTCACTGTCTTAGGATATTTCTCCTCAAGAGCTATCTTCTTGGCAGTCACTCGTGCCACCTTTGCAATCTGCTTTTCAAGGCCTCTCACACCTGATTCGTGGGTGTATTCATCGATTATCCTGGCCACGGTCTCCTTGTCGAACTTAAGCTGGGACTTTTCAAGGCCGTGCTCACCGAGCTGCTTGGGAATGAGATAATTCTTCGCAATCTCATACTTCTCCTCAGCAAGATAGCCGCTGACGTTGATCATCTCCATACGGTCCTTCAACGCCGGCTGGATGGTCTCGATGTTGTTGGCGGTCGTGATGAACAGCACATTGGACAAATCGTAGTCAATATCCAGATAATTATCATGGAAGGCTGTATTCTGTTCAGGATCAAGCGCCTCAAGGAGAGCAGAAGAAGGGTCCCCCTTGATATCCTTGCTCAGTTTGTCCACTTCATCCAGGACAATGACAGGATTGGAAGTTCCTGCCCTGTTGATGCCGTTCAGGATACGTCCCGGCAGGGCACCCACATAAGTCTTCCTATGTCCGCGGATTTCAGACTCGTCATGCACGCCACCAAGGGCTATACGTACATATTTGCGTCCCAATGCCCTTGCCACAGACTTGCCGAGGCTGGTCTTGCCGACTCCGGGAGGGCCGTAAAGGCAAAGTATCGGAGACTTCATGTCACCCTTGAGCTTGAGCACTGCAAGATACTCGATGATCCTCTCCTTGACCTTCTCCAGACCATAGTGGTCTTCGTCGAGCACCTTCTGTGCATTCCTGAGGTCGAGATTGTCATTTGACATCTCGCCCCACGGCAGGTCGAGCATGAACTGTATATAATTATACTGTATGCTGTAGTCCGGTGAGCTCGGATTGTATCTTTCCAGCTTGGCCATCTCCTTTTCAAAGATCTCCTGGACAGCAGCAGGCCACATCTTTTCCTCCGCACGGGCACGCAGCTGGGCAAATTCCTCCACATCATCCAGTCCAAGTTCCTCCTGGATGGTCTTGAGCTGGTTGTTCAGATAGTATTCCCTCTGCTGCTGGTCTATCTCGGTCTTCACTTTCTGGTTGATTTCCTGCTTTATCTTCTGAAGCTCAAGCTGGGTATCAAGCACAGAAAGCAGCTTCATTGCCCTGGCCTTGAGGTCTGCATACTGAAGGAGTTCCACCTTATCCATATAGTTCTCCACTTCGACGGTAGTGGCGACGAAATTCACCAGAAACTCGAAGCTGTCGATGCCTTTGAGTGCGGAAGCCGCTTCACGGGGCACAAAAGCAGAGGACCTGATTATGGCAGAAGCCTTCTCCTTGAGTGTCTCCGCTATCATGCGGACCTGGGTGTCAGTCTCAGGAACTATGTCAGTCTGATATCTCACCCGACCGAGAAGATAAGGCTCATAATCGAATATATCCTCTATCTCAAACCTTGTAAATCCCTGAAGGATAGCTGTCATCGTACCATCAGGCATTTCAAGCGTCTTGACTATCTTTGCCACTGTTCCGTATCTGTAGAGGTCATCCTTGCGAGGATCCTCCACAGAGAGGTCGTTCTGCGGGACAGCTCCGATGAATGTATTGTTCCTTTCGGCATCCTCGATCAATCTTATGGACTTCTCCCTTCCTATCGTTATAGGATAGACTGTACCAGGAAACAGGACCGCATTCCTCAATGCCAGAATCGGAAGCGAATCGGGAAGCTGGTCTGCGTCAATCTTCATCATACCCTCCCCCTGCACGACAGGGATTATACTCACCTCTGCACCCGATGCAGACATAATGTCATTAAATATATCTTTCATAAGCTACTTATATCCAATTTCTGCCAAAATGGCAGTAATTTCCCAATAAATTATCATTCATATATATATGGTCAATCTCCATGCCATTATTTTTCTAATATTTTTAAGCTTCTTGTTTGGTTAATTAAAAAATTCAGTCTACCTTTGCACGGATATATCGATAATAGTTTTTGATTTAAATTTAATAAGTTATGACAAAGGCAGAAATCGTAAATGAAGTTGCAAAGGCAACCGGCATTGAGAAGGCAACTGTGCAGATTGTGGTTGAATCATTCATGGAGAGCGTAAAGAACTCTCTTGCAAAGGGAAACCCTGTGTATCTCCGTGGATTCGGCAGCTTCATCATCAAGCATAGAGCAGAGAAGGCAGCAAGGAATATCACAAAGAACACGACAATGACTATTCCTGCTCACAACATTCCTGCATTCAAGCCGGCTAAGGTGTTTGTAAACGTTGTAAAGTAATATTATAAATTTTAAACCTTATTGTTATGCCAAACGGAAAGAAGCATAAAAGGCATAAGATGGCAACGCACAAGCGTAAGAAACGCCTGCGTAAGAACAGACACAAGTAGAGAAAGTAATTTTCTCACAGTGTCTGCCATTTTAGCAGTCCGGTAAAGAGAGGCTGACCTGGGGGTCGGCCTCTTTAGTTTAAACCGGTCCTGACATGGGACCATACATAAGTTCTTATCACTGAAATTCCTGATGGAGTCTGTAAAGGATCTGATTATTGACGTAAGTCAAAATGAAGTCTCGATCGCCCTAATGGAGAACCATAAGCTGATCGAGCTCAACAAAGAGTCCAGCCAGGGTCACAGCTTTTCCGTAGGAGATGTGTATCTCGGAAAAGTGAAGAAGATTCTTCCGGCCCTCAACGCTGCCTTTGTGGATATCGGAGACGAAAAGGAGGCATTTGTCCACTATCTGGATCTGGGACTTTATTTTGAGGCTTTTGACGAATTTGTCAGAAGAATCAACCCCAACACGGATGCAAAGGGAATATACAAGCACATCAAACCCGGCAAGATCCTCGAGAAGGAAGGCAGGATCGAGAATGTGCTGACTCCGGGACAGATGATCATAGTCCAGATCGTAAAGGAACCGATTTCGACAAAAGGGTCAAGACTGACTGCAGAAATTTCATTGGCAGGACGAAACATCGTACTTCTCCCCTTCGCAGAGAAGGTGAGCGTATCACAGAAGATTTCTTCGAAAGAAGAAAAAAAGAGGCTTGAGACACTTGTAAAGAGCATTCTCCCAAAGAATTACGGCGCGATCATCCGCACAGCGGCCGAAGGCAAGAACGCAGCGGTACTGGATGCGGAACTGATGTCGCTCATCGAAAAATGGGAGAATTCCTGGAAACAGCTTGCACGCAACAAAGGCGTACAGCTGCTTTTCACTGAGTACAGCAAGACGACAACCATCCTCAGGGATCTTCTCAACGACTCGTTCACAAACATATACGTGAACAATGAGACAATTTATGAAGAGATCCGCAAGTACATCTCACTGATCTCACCGGAGCAGGAAAAGATTGTAAAGCTATATAAGGAAAAGACTGCAATCTTCGACCACTTCGAAGTAACGAGACAGATAAAGAGTTCATTCGGCAAGGTGGTCCCTATCAAGCAGGGCGCCTACCTCGTAATCGAACACACGGAAGCACTTCATGTGATAGACGTGAACAGCGGTATACGTGCCAAGAACAAGGAGCAGGAGCAGAACACATTCGACGTGAACTGCAATGCCGCTGAGGAGATAGCAAGACAGCTGAGACTCAGAGACATGGGAGGCATAGTCATCGTGGACTTCATAGACATGGAGAACAACGAGCACAAGAATGCACTCTACAAGAAGATGATGGAGCTGATGGAGACCGACAGGGCAAAGCACAATGTGCTGCCGCTGACCAAATTCGGTCTTATGCAGATCACCAGGCAGAGAGTCCGCCCTGCAACCGAGATAAACACCCAGGAGGTGTGCCCGGTCTGCAACGGAACCGGAAAGATCGCATCAAGTGTCGTAATAGACGAGGCCATCGAAAGAAGGCTGTCCTATTATGTCGGAGAAAAAGGAATGAAGGCCCTGACACTGAAGGTTAGCCCGATTCTGGGAGCCTATCTGACAAAAGGGCTGTTCAATTCCATCCTGGGACGCTGGAAGAAGAAGTACAGATGCAAGATTGACCTTATGGAAGTCACCGACTTCACGGTCCTGCAGAATGAATTCTATGACGAAAAAGGTGGGAAGCTGGATTAGCTTCCCACCTTTTTGTATCATGTCCACCACCTCTTACTCAGCAGCCTTGAGACGCTCGGCGTTCTCGGCGATCTGGAGCTGGTCGATCACATCCTGGATGGCTCCGTCCATGAAGACCGGAAGGTTGTACATCGTGTAGTTGATGCGGTGATCGGTCACACGGGACTGAGGGTAGTTGTATGTGCGGATCTTTGCGGAACGGTCACCGCCGGCCACCATCGTCTTTCTCTTTGCGGAGATTTCAGAGAGATACTTTTCGTACTCCATGTTGTAGAGACGTGTACGCAGCTCGGCAAGCGCCTTGTCGAAGTTCTTGAGCTGAGACTTCTCATCCTGACACTGGACTACAAGACCGGTAGGTATGTGGGTAAGACGGATTGCAGAATATGTAGTGTTCACAGACTGTCCTCCCGGACCTGAAGAACAGAATGTATCCTTGCGGATGTCGTTCATATTCAGCTCTATATCAAACTCGTCAGCCTCCGGAAGAACAGCTACAGATGCCGCAGAAGTGTGTACACGGCCCTGAGTCTCGGTCTGAGGCACACGCTGTACACGGTGTACTCCCGACTCATACTTCAACACGCCATAGACGCCATCTCCGGAAACCTTGCAGACGATTTCCTTGAATCCTCCGGCAGCGCCTTCAGCCTGATTGGTGATCTCCATCCTCCATCCGCGTGTCTCGATATACTTCGAATACATACGGAAAAGGTCACCGGCAAAGATGGCAGCCTCGTCTCCACCTGAACCGCCACGGATCTCAAGAATGGCGTTCTTGCTGTCCTGAGGGTCTGCAGGTATAAGCAGAAGCTTTATCTTCTCCTCCCACTCCGGAAGCACCGGCTCTATCTCAGCTATCTCCTCCTTGGCCATTTCACGGAGGTCCTCGTCCTTTTCTGTCGCGAGAATCTCCTTCGCCATCTCATAATTCTCGAGTATTCTCTTGAACTCGTTTCCTGCTTCTATGATAGGGGTCAGCTCCTTGTATTCCTTGTTGAGCTGAACGAATTTCTTCATATCCGAAATAACTTCAGGATCAGCAAGCTGCGCCTGAAGGGCCTCGTATTTTTCCTGAAGGCCCAATACCTTCTCCAATAGTGAATTATCTGCCATATCTTATGGTTAATTAATCGTGCAAAGATAGTAATATTATTTGATAGATTTCTCGACTTAGCTCGAAATGACAAGGGTCATGTGCGAGAAGCCATCAGATGCTGCACTGCGGCCTGGGCACAGACACATCCGAATACGGCCGGGATGTAGGAGATGGTGCCGACCTGCGATTTCTTGTTGCGGTCCTCGCATGGGACTATAGATTCCTTGTCAGGAAGTTCTTCCGAGAATACTACCTGAAAACCTTTTCTGATGCCCATATGGCGCAGTCTCTTGCGGACTATATAGGCCAGCGGGCAGTTGAATGACTTGGAGACATCTGTCAGACGGACTTTGGTAGCATCGAATTTTGCTCCGGCTCCCATGGAGGATACGAGCGGAATACCGTTGTCCATACAGTATTTGATAAGATGGAGCTTTGGTGAAAGAGTATCTATCGCATCGACCAGAAAATCAATCCTGTATGCTCCAAGCACTTCCCCAGCCTTCTCAGCTTCGAGGTATTCCTTTATGATTATAAGGTCAAGTTCCGGGTTTATGTCCATGAGTCTGGCAGCGAGCACATCGCACTTGGGTCTGCCTACCGTGGAATCAAGGGCCAGCAGCTGGCGGTTCTTGTTGGTCACAGACACATCGTCACTGTCAAGGATGATGAGATGGCCGACACCGGCACGGACAATCATCTCGGCGGCATATCCACCTACGCCACCTACACCTATCACAGCAACTGTCGAGTTCCGGAAATGATCAAGCATTTCCTCCCCTGTCAGCATCGCCGTCCTTTCCTGCCAATCGTATATCATAGTATGGTACAGATTTCTCCATCCGCTTCGCTCAGTCGAAATGACAAATGGGCGATCAGAAGGTTTTTATCATTTACAGTCCCTGCGCTTTGCCTTCATCCCAGATTGCATCCATCTCAGCAAGAGTCATGTCCGTGAGGTTGCGTCCCTGACGGATGGTATGTTCTTCAAGATAAGTGAAACGGCGCTTGAACTTCGCACATGTGCGCTCCAGAGCCGTATCCGGATTAAGACCATAAAGACGCGCCGCATTTACAGTTGCAAAAAGGAAGTCTCCAAGCTCATCCTCCGCACGGTCATACGCAGCAGCCTTTTCCTCATCTGTCCGGGCTGCCGCCATCGCATCAAGTTCCGCCTGATACTCTCCCATCTCCTCCTTCACCTTATCCCACACCTGTTCCTTGCACTCCCAGTCGAAGCCAACTCCACGAGCCTTGTCCTGCATGCGGTAGGCCTTCAGAAGCGGCGGAAGTCCGTCAGGTACACCGGACAGCACACGCTTGTTGCCGTCCTTTTCCTTGGTCTTGAGCATCTCCCACTGCTTTATGACATCTTCCGCATCACCGACCTCAGCTGCCGCAAACACATGAGGATGGCGATATATGAGTTTATCACACAAGAAATTGATGACATCCACTATATCGAAATGCTGCTTTTCTTCGCCTATCTTGGCATAAAACAGCACATGAAGAAGCACATCGCCAAGTTCCTTTGAAAGTTCGCGTTCCTCCCCCTTGAGGATAGCATCACTTAATTCATATACTTCCTCTATAGTCTGAGGCCTGAGCGACTCATTGGTCTGCTTGCGGTCCCATGGGCATTTTTCCCTGAGTTCATCCAGAACATTTATAATTCTTGCAAATGCAGCCTGTTTTTCTTCTATCGTATGCATAATACCGTATTTTTCGACAAAGCGCACAAAATTAATAATAAAATCCTATCTTTGGCGAGCTAATAACCAAATCATGCTTAAAGAAATCAAATATGTTTCGGCTGATGAAGCCGTAAAGGTCGTCAAGTCCGGTGACCACATCCATTTGAGCAGTGTAGCAAGCGCTCCACAGACACTCATACAGGCCCTCTGCAGAAGAGGAGATGCAGGTGAGCTTCATGATGTACGCATACACCACCTTCACACCGAGGGTCCCGCACCATACGCAGACCCGAAATATGACGGGATATTCTTCCATCAGGCCTTCTTCGTGGGAGCCAACGTGCGCAAGGGAGTCCAGGCCGGCTATGCAGACTATATACCTGTATTCCTTAGCGAGACCCAGAAACTGTACCGCTGCGGGGCACTACGCTGCGATGTTGCCATGATACAGGTGTGTCCTCCGGACAAGCATGGTTATGTTTCACTCGGAACATCAGTAGACGCGACCCTCGCCGCCATCGAATGTGCAAAGACCGTGATAGCAGTCGTGAATCCGAACGTTCCGCGCGCATGGGGCCAGGCGATGATCCCTATGGACATGATCGACATTTTCGTGGAAGGCAACGAACCTCTTGAGCCTGCCCACTTCAGCGAACCTGACGAAGTGGAGACAGCCATAGGCAGGCACTGTGCTGCACTTATCGACGACGGAGCATGTCTGCAGATGGGCATCGGTGCCATTCCTAACGCCGTACTTGCCCAACTCGGAAACCATAAGAACCTTGGAGTACACACGGAGATGTTTGCAGACGGAGTACTCGAGCTTGTGGAGAAAGGAGTAATCAACGGATCCAACAAAGGCACAGACAAAGGCAAGCTTGTGTCCACATTCCTGATGGGATCGCAGAAAGTATATGACTTCATCGACGACAACCCTATGGTTGCAATGATGGACGTCGGATACACCAACGACCCGTTCGTCATCGCAAAGAACCCTAAGATGACAGCCATCAATTCAGCCGTACAGATCGACCTCACAGGTCAGGTCTGCGCAGACTCGATAGGTACAAGATTCTATTCCGGTGTAGGCGGTCAGGTGGACTTCATCTATGGAGCCTCTCTCGCGCCTCAGGGCAAGGCCATCATCGCCATGCCTTCCACCACCAACAAAGGAGGCAGCAAGATAGCCCCGACTATCATCGAAGGTGGCGGAGTCGTGACCACAAGACCGCATGTACACTACGTGGTGACGGAATTCGGAGCCGTGGACCTCTACGGAAAGTCAATGCAGGAACGTGCGAAGCTTCTGATCAGCATCGCCCATCCTGACCATCAGGAAGAGCTCGACAGGGCAGCCTTCGAACGATTCGGCCCGCATTATATCGGGGTGAAGATCTAAGAGACAGCTACTGCATCGCAGCCTTTTCCTTATTGCGCTTAGTGAGTGCCCGCTGAAATTCGCGGGCATTTTTCCTGTGCTCGCTGAAAGTGGAGGCGAAGCGGTGGGTGCCGTCAAAATCCGGACTGGCACAGAAATAAAGATACTTATGAACTGCCGGATCCAGAACAGCTTCAAGACAGGCTTTCGGCGGAACGTTTATTGGAGCCGGAGGGAGTCCTGCATATTTATAGGTGTTGTATGGTGAATCCACCTTGAGATGTTTCCTGAGGATACGGTCCAGTCCGTAATTGAAGCAGAAAGCCACAGTCGGATCTGCCTGAAGTTTCATTCCCTTGCGGTAGCGGTTGAGATAGACGCCGGCAATCACCGGGTATTCGGAGGTCTTCAGGGTCTCTCCGCTCACTATTGAAGCAAGAATCGAGACCTGCATGGGCGTCAGTTTCTGGCCGGCCGCCTTTGCAAGCCTCTCCTCATTCCAGAAACGGTCGTACTCCTTCTTCATCCTGTCAAAGATCTCCTTAACAGATGCTGTCCAATACATCTGATAGGTGTCCGGAAGGAAAAGGGCAAATACATTTTCCGGAGTGAAACCGTAGCCTGAGAGGAATTCCTCGTCGTTCAAGGCAGCAGCCACAGATGCAGAATCAGCCATCATCTGTGCAGAGATCTTCCGGGCAAGTCTTTCCTTTGTCCTGATGGTCCCGGACAGCGTGAGATTCTGAGGAGTCTGCCATCCCATCTTCAGCATACGTGCAACATATATGCTCGTGAATGACGGCTCGATCACATAACGTCCCGGCTTTATCCTTGACGCCACATCTTCCTTCTCAAAGCATCTTTCAATACTTCCTGGCCTCAACGTACCGGCCCCGGAGGCAAGCGAATCGACAACCTGCGCCGATGTCATGCCCGGATAGACGTAAAGGACATGGCGCTGTGAGAAATTAGGCCTCACATTGTCACTATAATAAATCCATCCGAAAATCCCGGCCACCAGTGCAATCAGAGCAGCGGCAGCCAGGACACAAGTCCATATCTTCTTCCTCAATGTCATTTCCTCAGCTTTATGATATCTCCTTCCTTAGGCACGTAGGTCTCATCAAAACCGTTTATCTTATATATTCGGGAAAGTCTCACAGCATATTTCTGAGAGATGTCCCTCAGCGATTCCCCTTCCTCGATGACATGCTTTTCAAGACCCTTGGCCGCCTGTTTCTTCTTGGACTGGAGATAAACCACAGTTCCGGGAGCAAGCTTGTCTGTCTTCGAGGCATCATTGAACCGGAGTATCTCCCTCAGGAAAAGCTGATTTGAATCGGCTATGCTCTCATAAGTCTCACCTTCCACCGAATATACAAAAGGAACGCCATTCTGGGAATACATCTCACGCGAAAGTATGAAATGGAACTCTTCCCTCTGGCTGTCCGACAAAGGTCTCACCTGCTCGATCTCAGCAGGAGACACAGGCAGTTCCTTGATGAGCTCGGATTTCTTCCCGTCATAGACATAGAGCTCGTAATCCTCGATAAGCTTGATGAGCTTGGAAGGATACTCGGGATCGGTCGCATATCCTGCCTTCTTCAGACCATAAGCCCATGCCCTGTAATCTGTTATGGGGTAGTTGAACAGAAATCTGTAACGTCCTCTGAAACGAAGGAAATCGGAATGGTCGCGATACGAGTCTTCAGGTTTCGGATACTTTCTGAAGCACTCCCCCTTTTCATCATCGTCATGGTAGACCTTCTTCCCTTCCCAGTTGTTGTGGCACTTTATTCCGAAATGGTTGTTGCTTTTCACGGCAAGCTCGGAACGTCCGCTGCCGGACTCAAGCAGTCCCTGCGCCAGAGTGATGCTGGCAGGAATGCCGCTGCGGTACATCTCTTCCACCGCCAAAGCGGAATACTTCTCGATGTATTTCTCCTGTGGGGACTTTTCCGCGGGAGAGCGGAACGCAGCCAGAACAGCCAGCCCCATAAATAACAATAAAAAATGTCGTATCTTCTTCATTCCGTTCATTGTTGTCACGAAAAACAAAGATACAACATTTTTCCCTTTATCGCCCGCTACCTGTGACTTTGGACAATAAGTTCTCCAAGTTCTTCAATATCACGCACTATAAGGTCAGGAGGAAAGAACTCCGGTGCAGGATTATTGCGTGCTTCCTCAGCCACCTTTTCTGCAGTTTCCAGTGTTGTCTCGCCGGAAAGGACCAGGACTCCGAAGGCTCCCGCATTATGCGCCATAGCGGTATCCGTATAAATGCGGTCACCCACCATCGCGATTTCCTCCGGCTTGAGGCCGTGACGGTCAAGGATACCCTTCAGCATGTTAGGATCCGGTTTTCCGAGGATGATATCCGGCTGACGACCAGTGGCATGCTCGATACACTTGCAGAGGGAGCCACAATCAACAAGGATGGTCTGCTGGTCTGTCGGGCAGACACGGTCAGGATTGGTCGCCACATATGGGATATCCTGCGATGCCCACCAGGCTGCCCGGCAAAGACGCGGAAAGTCCAATGTCATGTCGAATGCCACCACAAGTGCATCCGGAACGTCGTCAGGGCTGTCTGTACATGCTTCGAAGCCTGCCTTTTCAAACTGGGACACCATGCTCGGAGTGCCGAGAAGGAAGAGTCTGCGTGCCTGAGGATGATGAGCCTTTATATAGTCGATGGCGGCAAGAGAAGTCGTATACATATTCTCCTCGTCAGCCTCGATGCCAAGACCCTCAAGCTTCTTAAGGTAGTCGGCGATCGATCTGGAAGGATTGTTGGTGAGGAAGGAATATCCTATTCCCTGTTCCGTCATTTCAGCAAGGAAGGCCTTGGTGAAAGGAAAGAGGGTGCTGCCAAGGTATATCGTGCCGTCCATATCGAGGGCGACATGCCTGATTTTCGAAAGCTTCTCCTTAAGTTCGGGTGTGAGCACCGTGTTGTGATTCGGTTTCATGACTATTTGTTTTCCTTTATTATCCTGTTCAACTTCTCATATCCGTCAGCCGGTGCTTTCCACATGAGTCCGATGGCAATGGCACCTGCCACTCCGAATGCTATGGCTATCGGGAACACCGAGTCCCATCCTCCAGTTTCAGCCAGAGATCCGAAGATGACACCGGAAACAACTGAACTTGCATAGCCGAAGATACCGATGATTCCGTTACCGGTTCCTGCCGCATACTTAGTAGCCTGCTGCGAAGCACACACACCGTACAGCGCCTGAGGGCCGTAGATGAAGAAGGCAGAAAGGACAAGGAACACGAACGACAGCATGACGGACTCGCATTTCCAGAAGAGGAAGAATGTGAGGGTCGCAAATACGATGCAGAAGAAGCATGTCCTGTGGGCCTTGCTCTTGAAAAGCTTGTCGGAGAGCCAGCCGGCAAGAAGCATTCCCATAGTACCGCCGACAATCTCCGTGGTAGCAAGAAGTCCTCCAGCCTGTGCTATATCCATTCCTTTGGTCTCGGTCAGGAATGAGGCACCCCAGTCGAGAATGGTCAGACGGATCACATATATACAGAAATTTGAAATTCCTATAATCCAGATATAAGGGTTCGCAAAGACCATCCTGTTGATGATTTTCTTATATTTAGCCCTGTCTATATTTTCAAGAAGATCTGTCTCTTCCGGTTTTTCTTCTGCATCCGTTCCCATCTTCTCCACAGGAGGAAGACCGACTTCGGAAGGATCATCCTTGAGTCCGTACCAGAGCACAGGCACACCGACAATGGCAATCAGAGCAGGCACAAGGAAACAGAGATACCAGGCACTGTATCCATAATGGTCAAGCATGAAACCGCATAGAGCTACGACCACACCGGCACCCAAAGTGTGTGAAACATTCCATATGGACTGTTTTGTGGCAAGTTCATCAGGTTTCACCCAATGGGCAAGAAGGCTGACACACGGAGGAACACCCATACCCTGAAGATATCCGTTCAGCACCCAGAGCGAACCGATCAGATACACAAGACCGAGAGTTGCCTTTCCCTCTGCGTCAAGCAGGGTCAGCATGCCGTTCAGTTTGGGGCTGAAGCATATGATGAGATTGACGGCGCTTGTCAGCAGAAGGCCCAGAGCCATGATCTTCCTCTTGCTGAAGCGGTCCACAAGCATTCCGTTTACGAAACGGGAGAAGCCGTAGATGATGCTGTGAAGGGTGAGGAATATGCCAAGCTGAGTCTTGGATATACCAAGTTCCGCCTCCATGGCCGGTATTGCCATTCCAAGATTCTTCCTTACAAAATAGAAGAGCGCATATCCTATGAAAAGCACTGCTATTGTGCGCCACTCCCAGTACCGATACTTCCTGACGGTGTTATCCATTGCAATATAGTTTCAAGTGTCATTAATATTCCACAAATATAAATTAAGGTTTTAATATATGAGTTTACACCTGTCATGTCGAGCGCAGTCGAGACATCTTTAAAAAGATTTCTCCACTCACTTCGTTCGGTCGCAATCGGCTTGCCGCTTGAGCGTCTGCGAAAGAAATCGACAAAGTCGCTTGAGCGATAGCGAAAGAAATGACAGTTGGTGTAAACATGTATATCGTTCCCTATAAAAAACAGGGCGGCCTGCGACCGCCCTGCCTGATGTCAAATGTAAGAAGTTTTATTCTTTTACGCAACGGAGTGGTGTCGAATAACCCGTACACAAGTGCGTACCAATAAGGAGTTCTATATCAGTCTCCTGAGTAAAATTGGCCGCATGCTTGATAAGATATTTTTTGCCCCAATATTTACTACTATAGATATTTAGATTTGACACAAAATAAGCGGTCTCAGCAGCATATCCACATCTGGTAAGTCTTTCGACATTGAATCCAGGACCTCTACCTCCTCCATTGGTCGGAAAATATGACCCGCATATAATCGATCCATATCCGCCTTTACCCGCATCCATGGCGTTCATATCGATAACAGCGGTTTCAGCGCTGGCAGTCACCATTGCATCCCATGCATCATCTTCCCAAACTTTCCAACCTGCAGGACATGGGTCATAAATAGTCTTGACATGGTCAGAAACGTCCTCCAGTGTTGCATCTCCCCATAAAGCCTCAAGGGCTGTACCTCCTATATGTCCGGTCCAGCTGTAGCCATAACCCGAGGTAGAATCCTTCATGTATTTATATGGTGCTGACTCAGTGTAAGATACAATATTGGCAGGTGTACGGTCATCTGAAGACAGATATGTTCCAAAATCCAAAGTTAACTGATCGACTGTTCCAAACATCTGTCCAGGCATTGCAACATTTGCATTTGTTCCAACCTGCAGAGCCAAAACAGGGGTATAAGTCGGAGTATTATGCAGCAGGTTTCCGTATTTAGGAACAGCATAGTTCTCATAGTCCGAAACATGCGGATACGGGTTCTTGTTACCCCACTGGTAATAGTTACCGATCGCAGAAGCTGCCACATATTTGCG
>JAZSEQ010000014.1:0-38003 GCA_045531765.1 Candidatus Cryptobacteroides sp.
AGCCTGAACATGTCTGATACCCGTTAAAGGGAATACCTAGAGGGGCCCATAGTTCACATCATTCAGACCTATGTCAAAGGTACAATAAAAGAACACCGTAACCCCATATTGGAATCACGGTGCAAATCTAAAAGAGGGGCCTGACGGAGACAAGTGGTCGAAGACCACGCAGGAAACGTTGGGAGGGTCCGGAGTGAGCGTAGCGAACGGAGTCCTCCTCAATCCCTACCATCAGCCCGGTGCAATCCTTATAAAACAAAAGAAGCTGACGGGTCAGCCTCTTCTGTTTTCTTTAGGGACCGTCAGTCAGGTTTTTGCATGTTTTTGTGACTGACGGTGGCTAAAACTGTTGATTTATATACATTTTCGGGACCGTCAGTCATAAAATCGCCATGAAAACTGACTGACGCTCCAATCTGAAAGCCGCTTGTGCGGGTTTTGGGCAAAACACGCCTAAGGTGTCGATCAGCGGAAGGTGACAGGGCAGATCTAATTTGGGCTATGCTTAGGCCTGAATCGATCAAAACTTGCCTAAGCTGATAAACCAACCAAAAATGTCCGAGTCACCAACCATTTATGTCCACATTACCTCAAACAGGTATAATTCAGGAGGGTTGATGGTAGGGATTGAGGAGGTGTGTCCACCCGCGGACACGGGTAGAGGGGCCCGACGGAGACAAGTGGTCGTTAGACCACGAAGGAAACGTTGGGAGGGTCCGGAGTGAGCGTAGCGAACGGAGTCCTCCGCAATCACTATCATCCTCCCGGTGCAAATAATATATAAAGAAAGAGACTGACTAATCAGTCAAAATTGACTTTTTAGTCAGCCCCATCCAACTTGCGTATAGTGTTATTTTCTCTTAGCAGAGCGTATTCTTGATGAACTCGATGCGCTTTGCAAATTCCTTCTTTCCGATGAGTGTCACGATGTCGGCGATGCCGAGTCCGTTCGAACCTCCCACGAGTGCAAGTCTGAGGCAGTTCATCACCTTGCCCATAGGCCATTCATTGCCGCGGATGTACTCCTCAAGCGGTCCTTCGAGGGATGACTTGGTGAACTCTCCTTCGAAACCGAGGATGAAGTCTGCTACCTGGAGTGCGAGGCTGTAGTTCTCCTCCTTCCAGAATTTCGCCGCATCCTTTTCCACGAATGAAGCCGGAGCTACGAAAAGATATGGAGCAATGTCCCAGAAGTCGCTTACAAATGCAGCTCTTTCCTGGATCAGCGTCACGACTCTCTCTACATACTGGCGGGAGAAGATGCCGTTTTCGAAGTCTGCTCCTGCAACGGTCATCTCCGAGCCTGCAGTAAGCGCGCATGCCGGACAGTCCACAATCTTCAGTCCACGTTCCTCAAGCATAGGTATGTAGGCGTCTGTCAGTTCGGAAACGCTCTTCATGCGGAGATATTCCTTGTTATACCACTTTGCCTTGTCTGCATTGAATCTTGCTCCTGACTTGATGACTCTCTCAAGGGAGAATGCTCCTATGAGCTCTTCCAGACTGAATAGCTCCTGGTCGTTGCCCGGGTTCCATCCCAGCATGGCGAGAAGATTCACAAATGCTTCAGGGAAATATCCGTCCTCACGGTATCCGCGTGAAACCTCACCTTCTGCGTTCACCCACCTGAGAGGGAAAACAGGGAATCCGAGACGGTCTCCGTCGCGCTTGCTGAGCTTGCCCTTTCCGTCAGGCTTCAGAAGAAGCGACAGATGGGCGAATCTTGGCTGCGAGTCGGTCCAGCCGAAAGCTTCATAAAGGAGGTAGTGGAGAGGAAGTGAAGGAAGCCACTCTTCTCCACGGATAACCTCCGTTATTTCCATGAGGTGGTCATCCACTATGTTTGCGAGGTGGTAGGTAGGAAGCTCGTCTGCCCTTTTCCAGAGGACTTTGTCATCCAGAGTGGATGTATTCACCTCCACATGTCCGCGGATGAGGTCCTCCATCTTCACGATGCGGTTCTCCGGCATCTTGAAGCGGATGGTCCAGTCTGTACGTGTCTCAAGTAGTTCCTTCCACTCTGCCTCAGGCATGGAAAGGGAATTGCGCAGGCCCATGCGTGTGGTCTGACCATAGATGAAGGTCTGTCCTGCAGCCTCCATCTCTGCCCTTCTTGCTCCGAGTTCCTCTGCAGTGTCAAATGCATAGTAGGCAAAGCCGTCTGCCACGAGCTGCTCCGCATACTGGCGGTATATAGGTTTTCTCTGGCTCTGTCTGTATGGGGCATGTGGATGGCGTTCGGAAACAGTCTCCACGATGTTTCCGTCAGCATCCACACCTTCGTCCGGCACGATTCCGCACCAGTTGAGTGCCTCTATGATATATTTCTCGGCTCCAGGGACGAATCTCTGAGAGTCCGTGTCTTCTATTCTTATGATGAAGTCTCCACCGTTCTGCTTGGCAAACAGATAGTTGTACAGCGCAGTCCTTACTCCACCCATATGGAGAGGACCTGTCGGTGACGGTGCAAATCTGACTCTTGTTTTCCTTGTCATGGCGATATGATCTTTAAAATGAACGCGCAAAAATACTAAAATTTCCTATTCTTCCCTCTTTTGACCATTTGTCTTTCGTCTTATTGCAGCTGTGCTCTCCAGTTCGCTTCTGCTCTGGCCCTCTTCTACAAGCAGCACAGGTTTCAGACCGTTTTCAAAGAGATTCTTCTTCCTGACTGCGGCGCTGTTGTAGCCTATCTTCTGGCTTCTCACTTCCGGAAGTTCGATGCCTTCTTCTGCAGATGCGGCCCCTTTGTCGTATACGAAGTCATGGTCAATCCATATGATGCTTCCCGGATTGCCGTTGGTGATGTGGCTGATCATGCTCATCTTGAAGCCGGTGGCAATCACCGTGATATTGACCTTGTCCCCGAATTCCGGATCCGCATCCAGAACGATGCCGCTCTTGAAGTTGTTGGCATTTCCGGTATACTCGTTCACCAGCTTGTTTATTTCCTCGAGCTGCTTCATCTGGAGGCCCTGTTCATTGTCACCGACAGTGATGTTTATCAGCACGTTCTTGGCGGTCTTGAGGTCGAAATCATTCAGGAGAGGCGATTCCAGGGCATTCCTGACCGCGTCCTGCAGCCTGTTTTCCCCGCTTCCTGTTCCGCAGCCCATCAAAGCCATGCCGCTGTTCTTCATCATGGTCTTGATGTCCTTGAAGTCCACGTTGATGTGGCCTCTGGTCTTGATGATGTCGGTTATGCCTCTTACTGCTGTGGCCAGCACTTCATCAGCCTTAGGGAAGGCATCCTGGATGAGGAGGTCTCCGTAGAAGTCATATAGCTTCTCGTTGTTGATTATTAGGAGACTGTCCACATTCTTCTCAAGCTCGTTGATTCCGTCGATGGCCTTTGACATGGACTCCTGGCCTTCGCTCTTGAAAGGTATGGTCACCACTCCTACTGTCAGAATGCCTTTCTTCTTGGCCATGGCGGCTATTACAGGAGCGGCTCCTGTGCCGGTTCCTCCTCCCATTCCGGCTGTGATGAACAGCATTTCCGTATTGCAGTTGATGACCTTCTCCATGATCTCTTCCTGAGAGTTCAGTGCAGCATTACGCCCTTCTGTAGGATTACATCCTGCTCCAAGCCCTTCGCCAAGCTGTATCTTCACCGGCACGTCGCAGCTGTTCAGAGCCTGGGCGTCAGTATTGCAGACTATGAATGTACATCCTTCAATCCTCTGGTTGTACATGTAATTGACTGCATTACAACCGCCTCCACCAACTCCGAGCACCTTGATTATCGAATTCTCCGGAATCCAGTCCGAAGGTGTTATTCCCATTGTATCTTCCATGATTCCTACACGTTTTCTTTGTCAATATCCTCAATGTCGTCGTTCACGCTGGCGTATAGACCGCCGCAGAACTCGGTGAACTTCGTCCATGTCACCTTCAGCCCGTTGTCCTTAGGCTGTCTTCTTGCCTTCGGCTTAGGTGCCGGAGTCACCGTCTCCACTTGTCCAGGACCGAAAAGCTCACCGTTATTCCCGGCAGTATCCAATTCCTGCTCCTGTGTCTGATTGTCAGGAAGACTCTCTCCAGCAACGACGCAGTTCACGCCCTGGTCTTCCTTGGCTGCCATGATCAGTCCGATCGAAGTCGTGGCCGATGTGTCCGCCACATCCTCGCAGCCCTGGAATGAGAACACCGGTCTCGGATAGCCTGTCCTGCATCGGTATCCTGAAAGGTCATATATGAAGTTGCCGAGATTTGCCATCCCTGCACAGCCTCCTGTAACGACGATTCCGCTTCGCAGCATATCCGCAAATCCGCTTCTGTCGATCTCGTAGAGGATAGCCATCATGATTTCCTCCACACGTGCCGTGATGATCTCCGAGAGGTACTTCACGGGAAGCTGCTTGTCGGGATCCGCACTGTTGCTCCTTATGTGTATTGTCTTCTCGCTGAGGCTTTGAAGCTTGTCGGGCATGCATGCACCGAATGCAAGCTTGATGTTTTCAGCGAGTTCTTCTGAAATCTGGCACTCGCTCTTGATGTCGTTGGTGATGTTCTTTCCTCCGAAAGGAACAGATGCATAATGACGCATTATGTTGCCATGGTATATAGACACCGATGTGCATCCTCCTCCGAAATCTATCAGAGCGACTCCATTCTCCATCTCAGCATCGCTGAGCACCACCTTGGCAGTGGAGTCAGCGGTGAAATATTTCCTCATGGGTGAGACTCCCACCTTGGACATCACTGTGTCTATCCTGTTGAGGTCGCTTTTCTTTCCGATGAATATCTTGAAGTTGCCCTCAAGCACGTCACTGGTCATGCCTATGATGTCGTTCTCTATGATCTGGAAATTCTCTCCATCAGAGAACGACTGTGCCACCGCCCCGTATATGGCTTCCTTCGCGGGATCCTGGAGAGGGTACAGTGACTGTGCAAAATCCTTCAGGTCGGATACGTCCTCTGCAGTTATGTCCGTATCCATTCCCCTGTCCTGTACCTTTCCCGTGCTGGTCTCCTGTCTTACGGCGAACTTCGGCATGCCCACTACAGCCTGGGTAATCCTGATGCCTAATGCATCTTCAGCTGAACGGATTGCCCTGCTCAGCGGCTCAGCCACCTGACTTGCGTTGAATACGCTGCTGTATCTTATGCCTGCAGAAGGAGTCTCCTTGTAATAGACTATCTGCACGTCATTCCCGTTCACCTTCGCCACAGTTATGGCAATGCTGGAGGTGCCGAGATCTATCGCAACAATATGTTTCTCCCTTGTATCCATATATATACTTCTATTTGCAAACTATCTGTCCTCTGTTCCTGAGGTCTACGCTTGTGTATGCGTGCCGACCCTTCTCCGGAATGATGGTGGTGTAGTAGGCCTCCATCTTCCTGAATTTCTCTTCTATATCTACCGGCTGACCGAATCTGAATTTTTCTCTGCCTTCCCTCGGCACCAGTATCAGTTCACCTTTCATGTCTACCGAGATCTGCACTATCTTGTCTTTCCACACCTTGCTGTTTTCCATGTAATTGACTATAGCCATCACTTTTTTGAACCACCGGAGTTCATCAGGATTCTCTATCGCTCCCTTGTATCCGCTGTTGGCGGCCAGAGGGATGTTTCCGTCAATCACCTGAACATGAGAGGTATAGCTGCTCTGCAGAGGGAAGATATAACCTTCCTGGTCGGCATAGAAACCACCATCCGTCTTCTGAAACCTCACCACAGGCTTTCTCTGACTTACCTTCACATGGAGGGTCCCGTCCTTGGTCACGTATGCCTGACTTTTCTTCACGGCGCTTCTTCCGTCCACGATCCTTTCAATCTTCACAAGGTCCAGACTGTCGAGCGGCTGCCCTATGTATTCCCCGTAACCCTTGTCCAGATACATCTTCACGTCCTTAGGTGTGACGAAGCTGTTTTTAAGGCTGTCTATGATCTCCACTTCAATTCTTTCGCACTTCAGAGGTCTGCGCCATTCTACTCCTGCGATATATGCGCAGGTAAATGCGGCTGCAAGCAGCAATCCGCATAATCCGACAATAATGTATTTCCAGATCTTATTCATACCTCTTCCTGAGCATTTCTGCTATAGGTCCGACAAACCTGTCGATGTCTCCTGCTCCCAATGTCACAAGCAGTTCTACAGGTTCTTCCGATATATAATCCATCAGTTCTTCCCTCCTGAGCAGCACTTTCTCTGCTGCTGTTACGTCGTCAAAGATGATCTTTGACGTGACTCCCGGGATAGGCTCCTCCCTTGCCGGGTAGATGTCCAGCAGTATCAGTCTGTCCGCGCCGCTGAGGGCCTCGGCGAATTCCGGTGCGAAATCGCGGGTCCTCGTATAGAGATGAGGCTGGAATACGGCTGTCATCTTCATGTCCGGGTACGACTCCCTGATGGAACTGAGTGCGGCGGAAATTTCCCGAGGATGATGTGCATAGTCATCTATATACACACATCTGTCAGTCTTTACCTGCATGTCGAATCTTCTCTTCACTCCGGCAAAGGAAGCAAGAGCAGCCTTCACGGCTTCAGGCGCGATTCCATAAGTCAGGGCTATGGCTGCAGCCCCTGTGGCATTTTCCACATTCACCCATCCGGGAATCCCCACGACGCAGTCCCGGATCACTCCGCCCGGCCAGTGGAGGTTGAAGTGTCCTCTTTCAAGTGGCTCTGCCCAGAAATCGGCTTCAGGATTGCCGAATGAATATGTCATTATCCTTGCTGCCGTATCCTTCGATGTGATGTCCAGTCCGTGACGGGCTATCACCGTGCCGCTTACCTGTGAGACAAATGCCTTGAAGGCTTCAACTATGTGAGCCTCGTCACCGTAGATGTCAAGATGGTCGGCATCCATCGAGGTCACTACGGCAATCTCCGGGAACAGCTGGAGGAAAGACCTGTCGAATTCGTCAGCCTCAGCCACCACGATGTCATTGCCACTTATAAGGAGATTGCTGCCGTAGTTCTTCGATATGCCTCCCAGAAAGGCGGAGCAGCCCTCTCCCGAGGACATGAATATATGACTTACAAGAGTGCTGGTTGTCGTTTTTCCGTGAGTTCCGGCAACAGCCATGCATCTCTGACCCTTGGATATCTCTCCCAGCATCCTTGACCTCTTGATCACCCTGTAGCCGTTCTGCTGCACATACACCAGTTCTCCCATATCCTTAGGAATGGCAGGTGTGTATACCACCAGTGTGGTCCGGGCATTCTTCGGAACATATTCCACGTTGTCCTCGTAGTGTACCTCTATGCCTTCCTCCTCAAGCTCATGTGTCAGAGGAGACGGTGTCCTGTCGTATCCGCTGACCTTGTAGCCCTTTGCATTGTAATACCTTGCAATGGCGCTCATCCCTATGCCGCCGATACCTATGAAATATATGTCAGTATAGTTCATTATCCGATAATTCTATAGACTTCTTCCGCAATTTCCAGGGCCGCCTCTGTCTTTGCCAGGGCCGCTATGTTCCTTTCAAGGGCTGAAACCCTTTCCTTGTCGTTCACGAGCCTGCATGCCTCACTCATGAGAATATCAGCTGCATCTGTATCCTTTACCATCATGGCTGCCGACCTGTTCACCAGAGCCATTGCATTGTGGGTCTGATGGTCTTCGGCAACATTAGGGGATGGCACGAATATCACAGCCTTGTGTGCGGCACAAAGCTCTGACACCGAACTCGCGCCGGAACGTGAAATCACGACGTCAGCAGCAGCATAGGCAAGGTCCATCCTCTTTATGAAATCAGAATGCTGTACTCCTTCCGCTCCCTTCTCCTTCATGAAACCATCGATCTCCGGTTTGTAATATTTTCCGCACTGCCATATGACTTCCACATTTTCACCTCCGGGACGTCCGTCGCAGATCCATTTCTTCATGGCATTGTTGAGCGTGCCGCTTCCGAGGCTTCCACCTACGATGAATATGTGCTTCTTCTGAGGGTCCAGACCATAGAAACGCATGGCCTCCTCTCTCATTGCCTCATCTGCCGGTACGATTTCCTTTCTGATCGGGTTGCCGGTAAGCCTGATCCTGTCTGCAGGGAAGAATCTTTCCATATCCTCATATGCCACGCAGATGCTTCCGGCCTTTTTTCCTACAATCTTGTTGGTCAGTCCTGCATAACCGTTCTGTTCCTGAATCAGGGTAGGGATACCGAGTCTTCCTGCCGCGCACAGCAATGGAGCGCTTGCATATCCGCCCACTCCTATGGCAATGTCCGGCCGGAATTCCTTCAGTATCCTTTTTGCCATGCCGATGCTCCTGATGACCTTGAAGGGGAGCGCCAGATTCGAAAGCGTCAGCCTTCTCTGCAGGCCCGCCATAGGAAGTCCGACGATCCTGTATCCTGCAGAAGGTACCTTCTCCATTTCCATCCTTCCTTCGGCTCCGACGAACAGGATTTCCGTCTCGGGGTTGAGTTCCTTGAGCTTGTCAGCGATAGAAAGGGCCGGAAAGATATGTCCTCCCGTGCCCCCTCCGCTTATGATGACCTTTAACTTCTTGTATTTCATATTCTTGGAAACCTATTACAAATCATCCAACTGTTCGAGTACATCCATCGTGACCTGAATGTCATCCCTGTCGCTTTCGTATAGAGGAGCTGCCGCCTCCTCTTCTTCCCGTATCCTGTTCCTTGCCATCCGGCTTATGGACAATATGATTCCGAAGGCAAAGCAGAATACAAGGAAAGCGAAACTTCCGTCACTTATCAGCGGCAGCGTCTGTCCGGTCATCGGGCCTATTCCCACATTTACGAACATATGCATGAATGCCTGCCCTGTTATGAGTATCGACAGACCCCCGACAGCGATCTTTGCGAATTCATTCGTGCAAAGCCGGGCTATCATCGATCCTCGTGCCAGCAGACTCACATATAGCAGTATTACCAATATCCCTCCGATCAGTCCGTATTCCTCCACAAGGAAACTGAACATGTAGTCGGAGTAGATGTGTGTGACTACATATTTCTGTGTGCTGTTACCGCTGCCTTTGCCTAAGAGACCTCCCTCGTGCACTGCGATCCTTGCTGTGTATGGCTGCTTGATGGCATCCCGGACCTCATACCATTCCTTGCTCTTCGGAGTCAGTTCGTTGAGCCTCTCAGGACTGTAGTCGGCCTGCAGCCTGTTTACAAAGGTTTCCATTCGAGGAAACATCTTTCCGTCCGTTATGGTGTGGAGCCCGAATCCGATGCCGAGCGCCACAAGCGCTCCAGCAAGAGCAAGCCCTATTTCCTTGAACGGTATGCCTCCGATCAGCAGTGTCGCCAGCATGATCCCACCTATGAATATTGCACTGGAATTACTTCCCATCATCACCAGCAGACATATTATGACCATCGGTACATACATGTGGAACAACCTTTTCCAGAAAGGATTCTTCATGAAGCTGAAGATACTTATGCCTCCGAGGTAGTTCAGAAACTTGAAGTTCCTTGTCGGCCTCTTTTTGGCAATGTCTTCCTGATCTTGTTTATAGGCGTGCAATGCCCATGCAAGATACATGACCATCGCTACCTTCACCACCTCATAGACGTGGAGCTGGAAACCGAAGACGCTCAGCGTGCGCCACGCGTGATTGATGTACTGAGCCTTGATGAATCCAAGGTCGGCACGAAAGGCAAGAAGTATCAGAAGGATGAACGAAACGAAGAATCCCATCTTCGAAGCCACTCTGAACCATCCGATCTTCTTGATGTTGTACAAGGCGAAAATTATCAGATAGCCTATTATGATAAACAGGCTATGACTCTTGATCAGGTCTATCCTGTCTGATTTGGCGTCAGTAAGCTGGGAAGTGGATGAGAATATGGCAAGCGCGGAAATCATGGTCAGCATGAATACGATGATCCACACGACCTTGTCACCTTCGATCCTGTCGATGAAATTCCAGAATCCTCCCTTGCTGTCGTTTCCTTTTTTGCTCATATCCCTACAGGCTTCTTACTGCTTCCTTGAACTGTCTTCCTCTGTCCTCGTAATTCTTGAAAAGGTCGAAGCTTGCGCAGCACGGTGACAGGAGAACCACATCTCCCGAAGCCGCCAGCTGGCTTGCCGTGCGTACGGCGTCCTGAGCGGAGGTCACATCGCGCATTTCGGATACGATTCCTCCGAAGGCTTCGTGTATCTTGCTGTTGTCAAGTCCCATGCAGATGATTGCCTTTACCTTTTCCTTTACAAGAGGAATGAGGCTGCTGTAGTCGTTTCCCTTGTCTGTACCGCCCGCTATCCACACGACAGGTCTTGTCTGACACTCCAGCGCATACCATGCCGCATCCACGTTAGTCGCCTTGGAATCATTGATATACAGCACATCCTTGATGCTGAGCACCTTTTCCAGCCTGTGTTCAATCGCCTGGAATGTAGCCAATCCTTCGCGTATCGAGGAATTGTCGATGTCCATGGCCTTTGCCGCGAGAGCGGCAGCCATGGAATTGTAGATGTTGTGTATGCCTCCCAGAGCCAGTTCCTGAAGATACATGTCGCATTCCTGGTCCTTGTAGCGTACGATCATCCTGTCGTCCTTGACGAATGCTCCCTGTTCCACTTCACCTTTACGGGTGAAAGGAAGTTTCTGTGCCTTCACTACAATCTGGTTCAGGTGGCTGATGGTGATTTCGTCGTCGGAACAGAAGATGAAGCAGTCGTCGCTTGACATGTTCCTTGTGATGCGGAACTTGGCCTTCACATAGTTCTCCATGTTGTATCCGTACCTGTCAAGATGGTCTGGGGTAATATTGGTAATGATGGCTATGTCAGCCTTGAAGTCATAGACATTGTCAAGCTGGAAGCTGCTCAGCTCCAGCACGTAGATGTCATGCTTTTCGGTAGCTACCTGATAGGCGTAGCTCTTTCCGATGTTCCCTCCGAGCCCTACGTTCAGACCGGCCTGCTGCAGAAGGTGGAATATCAATGAGGTTGTCGTGGTCTTGCCGTTGCTTCCTGTTATGCATACCTTTCTCGCAGAGTCATACCTTCCGGCAAACTCAATCTCGGAAATGATGTTTATCCCTCTTTCTTCAATCTTCTGTACCATCGGGGCTGTCGATGGAATGCCGGGACTCTTGATCACCTCATCTGCATTGAGGATGAGGGCTTCGGAGTGACCTCCCTGTTCGAAGGGAATCTCCCACTTCTGAAGCATCGCACGATAATCCTCGGTAATGTTCCCCATATCCGAGAGAAATACGTCAAAGCCTTTGACTTTTGCTAGAACTGCGGATCCCACACCGCTTTCGCCACCGCCTAATACTACTATTCTTGACATGGACCTATATTGTTTTATCTGACCTTTAACAACGCTATTGTAATGACGCCCAGGATCATTCCTACAATCCAGAACCTGGATACGATCTTTGCCTCCGGAAGAGCTTTTGCCGGACTCTTTATAAGAGCAGGTATGCCTTCCTTCTGATAATGGTGGTGGAGGGGAGCCATCTTGAACACTCTCTGCCCTTCACCGTATTTCTTTTTCGTGTATCTGAACCATCCCCTCTGCACCAGCACTGACACGCTTTCTGCAAAGAATACCCCGCAAAGCACAGGTATGAGCAGTTCCTTTCTTATCAGTACGGCTGTCACTCCGATTATGCCTCCCAGCATAAGGCTGCCGGTGTCTCCCATGAACACCTGTGCCGGATAAGTGTTGTACCACAGGAATCCGATCAATGCCCCTACGAGTGCGGACATGAATACTGCAATCTCTCCGCTGCCGGGGATATACATTATATTAAGGTATTCCGCATTCACGATATTGCCTCCCAGCCAGGCGAAGATACCGAGGACGACCCCGACTATGGCTGAGGTTCCTGCTGCAAGCCCGTCCATGCCGTCAGTGAGATTCACTCCGTTGGAGCATGCTGTGATGACGATGATGATCATCAGCACATATATAGCCCATTTGCAGTACCATCCCCATGTGCCGCTGAAAGGGGAGAGCCATTTGTAGTCGAATTCATGATTCTTTACGAAAGGTATCGTGGTCTTCGTGCTTTTGATCACATCATGCTTTTCAACCTGTTCCATTACGCTGATGTCTGCAGCAGCACCCTCTTCTCCTGATGTCACGACTGACATGGTCTCGCTGACGGTCACATTCTCCCTCACGACAATGTCTTCGCTGAAGCACACCGCGAGTCCGATTGCCAGAGCCATTATTCCCTGTGCTGCCAGCTTGCCTTTTTCACTCATGCCTTCCTTGTTCTTCCGGAATACCTTTATATAATCATCGGCGAAACCGATTAGGAAGAACCACACCGTGCTGACCAGCAGCAGGATGTTGTAAATATTGCCGAAGTCTCCGAGAAGCAGCATCGGGATGACAAGGGCGATGAAAATGATGATACCACCCATTGTCGGAGTTCCCTTCTTCTGCATCTGTCCCTCAAGACCGAGGTCGCGGATGGTCTCTCCTATCTGCTTTTTCTGAAGCCAGCCTATTATCCTTTTGCCTGCGAAGATGGAAATTGCAAGGGCAAGTGTGAAGGCAGCTATGGCCCTGAACGAAAGATATCCGAACAGACCCAGTCCCGGAAGGTCTATTCCGGCACTCCTGAAATATTCTGCAAGATGATATAGCATTTATTGTCTTTATTTTAATGTGCTGAAAACTTCAGCAACTATTTCCTTTTCGTCAAAATGTCTTTTCTCGTTTCCGGTTATCTGGTAGGTCTCATGACCTTTTCCAGCCAGAAGCACGGTGGCTCCCTGTCCTGCGAGCATAAGAGCTGTCCTGATTGCCTCCTCCCGGTCTTCGATAAAGAGTGAACGGGCTCTTCCGCTCAGGTCCATTCCCTCCTTGATGTCCGCCATGATGTCGGAAGTCTTTTCCGTGCGGCTGTTGTCGGAAGTCACTATTATCCTGTCCGCATATTTCTGGGCTATCGCTCCCATCTCAGGCCTTTTGGTCCTGTCCCTGTCGCCCCCGCATCCGAACAGACAGATCAGTTCCCTGTCGGAAGCTATTCCTCTGAGAGTCTTCAGCACGTTTTCCAATGCGTCAGGGGTGTGGGCGTAATCGATCACTACCGATATATCTCTCGGACCGGCGATGTTTTCCAGCCTTCCGGGAGCCGGCCTCAGTGTGCTCAGTGCGACAAGCACTTCTTCCGGTCTTGCTCCGAGAGTGACGGCTGTGGTGTATATTGCAAGGAGATTATATGCATTGTGTTCTCCGATCAGGGGAGTCCAGCTCTCCCTCCCGTCAATCTTCAGCAGCATTCCCTCGAAGCTCTGTTCCATGACCCTGCATGTGTGGTCTGCAATGCTCCTGCAAGAATAGGTCACGACCTCCGCCTTGGTGTTCTGCATCATCACCATTCCGTTCCTGTCATCTATGTTTGTGATGGCATAGGCATCTGCCGGCAGCCTGTCAAAGAACGCCTTCTTGCATCTGAGGTATTCTGCGAAAGTCTTGTGGTAGTCAAGGTGGTCATGAGTCAGGTTGGAGAAGATACCTGCCTTGAACTCGAGACCGGTAATCCTTTCCTGCTCCACTCCGATTGAACTGACTTCCATGAAGCAGTACTCGCATCCGGCATTCACCATCTCATTCATCAGTGAATTGATGGTAAGCGGGTCCGAGGTAGTGTTTACGGCTTCTGTGCCCTTGTCGCCCACATAATTGGCAATTGTGGAAAGCAGACCGCAGCTGTATCCCATAGCCGTGAACATCCTGTGGAGAAGAGTCACAGTCGTGGTCTTTCCGTTGGTGCCTGTAATGCCGACAAGTGTCAGCTTGCGGGAAGGATTGTCATAGAAGTTTGCAGCCATTATCGCGAGGCTTCTGCGTGAGGACGCCACCTTGATGAGAGTGATTCCTTCAGTGTCCGTGGACTGCAGCTGATTTGCGGCAGCCTCGGCATCATCATAAACTATCACTCTTGCACCCTTGCCTATGGCAGCACAGATGTAGTCGTGCCCGTCGCTGGCAAAGCCCTTGACAGCTACGAACATGGAACCGAAGCTCACCTTTCTCGAGTCGCTGTGTATTGCACCGACTTCAATGGCTGTGCTTCCGCTGATTCCTTCAACGCCGCTGTCACGTATGATCCTGTCAAGTCTCATTCAAGTGTAAGTCTTATTTTTTCACCCTTTGCGTACTTCTCTCCTGGCTTGTGGCTTTGTCTGACCACATGTCCTATTCCCTCATATTCGCATCTGTATCCGTTGTTTTCCAATGCATATATCGCATCCTTGAGTCCCATGCCGGTCACATCAGGAACAGGAGCCAGCCCTTTCCTTGTGCCGATGTACTGAGCCTTCATGTCCGGAATGTCCGACCTTTTCTCAAGTCTCTTTCCCCACTGAGTGTCCAGAGCCCATATGTCATCCACGATCTCCTTATAGGCCATTGCCGGAAGACTGCCTCCTCCTACACTCGTGTTTCTGAGTTTTGTGTAGACGCAGACTATGGCAGTATAAAGAGGCTCTTCTGCAGGAAAGAATCCCACAAATGTGGCCTGATATTTCCTCTTGCCGTCAGAAGTCTCGTATCCCTTTATGTCTTCCTGGTACACTCTCGCCGTTCCTGTCTTTCCTGCAACAACGCATTTTGCGTTCTTGAGTCTTGCGCCTGTTCCCTCCAATGTGACCATTGTGAGTGCTTTTGTCAGGGAATCTGCAGTCGCCTTGGAACAGATGGATCCGTTGAGGATCACCGGTCCGAACTCCTTCACCACCTTGCCCTCCTTCTCGAATGCCTCGATAAGATAAGGCTTCATCATCTTTCCCCCGTTCGCAATGGCATTGTAGAATGCCACGATGTTAAGAGGCGTTTCCTTTACATTATACCCTATGGCGCTTACCAGAAGCCCATACTTGGACATCTTCGGGTCCACCTTTGGAAGTCCCGGCAGGGTTCCTCCCTTCTCCTCCAGATCGAACCTGTAGGCGTCGTGGAGATTGTACTCGTAGAGCCTGCTTATGAATTTGTCCGGACAATCCAGATAATTGTCAGCCACCAGCCTCTGGAACACGTAGTTCGAGGAAACCCTGAGTCCGTCACCGACAGTTATCGTCTTCTTTCCTGTCTTCCTCTCGTATCTGAGGGTCTCCTGACAAGGGTTTATCTTGGGAAAATCGTGGAGCTTTCCTCCGTTGGTGGACATGGTGTGGCTGAGTGTCGTCCTGCCGTCTTCCAGCAATGTCATCAGGCTCGCAGTCTTGAACACTGAGCCAGGTTCTCCTGAACGGCCGATGGCCATGTTGAAATTCTCCGCAAGCCTTCCTTTGCTGTCCCTCTGGAGATTGACCATGGCGCGTACCGCCCCGGTCTTTACATCCATCACCACGACGCATCCTCCTTCGATCTCCTCGTCCGGTTCAATCATCTTTCTCAGAGATCTGTCTGCAATATCCTGGATATCAATGTCTAACGTGGTCCTGATGTCTGCTCCATGCTCCACCATGACCACTGTGCTGTCCGGATCAAGTACCGTTCCTTTGTCTGTCTCCTTCATCCACCGGTATCCTTCCTTGCCATGCAGGATATAATCATATTCTCCCTCGATCCCGATGAATCTGTTCCTTTCGGGATCCTTGTGGTCTATCCTTATGTCCCCGATGACTCTCGCCGCCAGCTCCTCGTACGGGTATTTCCTTGCATCTGCCTTGCTTTCCTTCATCCCGCTGATATGTTTGCTTTCGCGGAAAAGAGGAAGCTGTCTGAGTCTTTCCAATGTGCTGTGGTCGATATCCTTTGCCAGCAGCATATTCCTTCTTCCCTTCTTCTTGCGTGAATCCCTGTTCACAATGATGGAGTCGTAATATGATTCGGCGCTTCTTCCTTCATTAAGGATTGCCGGAAGTTCCTGACACATCTCGCGGGCCATCTTTCTCCAGTCAGCTTCACCAAGCGAATCCTTCCTGTTCCATATCTTGATCTTGCCTCCTGCCATGTCCTTCTTGAGTATCTGGCAGTCCATGTGGATGGTGTAGAGCGGAGTGGAAGTGGCCAGCAGTTTCCCGTTCCTGTCTATGATGTCGCCTCTTTCCGGCTTCACCGTGCTCTTGTAGTTGTTTGGCAGGAACTCGCTGATTGTCCTGCTGTCAGGCTCCCAGAAATACTGGAGATATATGATCTTTCCCACAATGGCTGCAGCTGCAAGCAGGAATATACAATACAGAAACCACAGGATCCTGCTGATCCTGTGCCTGTCCTCTGTGTGTATGTCTTTCCTTCTTGCCATTACCGTCCTTGTTCGATTATATCTGCCGGTTTGTCAGGAGCCTTGACCTCCGATCCTGCTTCCAGCAGCATCTTCTCCACCGTGCTTATCCTGGTGAGGCCTACAATCTCGCAGGTCTTCCTGGCGTTGTCGATCTTCAGGTTCTCGATGATCTTCTTGTTGGTCTCCACCCGATACATGGTCTGGTCAGCCTTGTAGCTGAGCCAGATGCTCGTCAAAGCCAGGGCGAATGTGTAAAGAATGAAAGGGAAAAGCTTGTCTACACGCATACGGAGCAGGATGTCACCGCGTCCTATCGACTTGAGAGTCTCAAGAACGGCGTTACTAACTGCCTTCCAGTCTATGTCTTTCCACCTTATTCCCATCAGACCTTCTCTGCTATCCTTAATTTTGCACTTCTTGCTCTTGTGTTCACGGAAATCTCCTCTTCCTGCGGAAGGATAGGCTTGCGGTTCACGGCCTTCAGAGGCGCTGTCGCGTTTCCGTAGAAATCCTTCTCCACCTTTCCGTCAATATTTCCTGACTTTATGAAATTCTTAACCATCCTGTCCTCGAGCGAATGGTAGGTTATCACCACCAGTCTTCCTCCTGCCTTGAGTGACCTTGCTGCGCCGATGAGAAATTTCTCCAGTGACTTCATCTCCTGGTTTACCTCTATCCTCAGTGCCTGGTACACCTTTGCGAGAAATTTATGCTCGGCAAATTTCGGCAGGGCGCTCTCTATGGCCTTTCCCAGACCGCCTGTCGTTTCTATCTCCGCTGTCTCCCTCGCCTTGCATATCAGCTGGGCTATCCTCCTGCTGTTGTCCACCTCTCCGTAAATCCTCAGAATCCTCTCAAGGTCTTCCTGCTCATATCCGTTCACGATGTCCTTTGCCGTGAACTGGGCTTCCTGATTCATCCTCATGTCAAGAGGGGCTTCATATCTGAAGGAAAACCCCCTCTCTGCAGTGTCGAACTGGTGTGATGAGACGCCGAGGTCTGCAAGCACTCCGTCGATTCCTTCGGGATATCCCTGATGGATGATGTGGTTGTGAATCCATCTGAAGTCGCTCCTGATGAGAGTCAGCCTTCCGTCGTCAGGCCTGTTGGCGATGGCGTCACTGTCGCGGTCAAAGGAAATCAGCCTTCCTTCGGGGGCGAGCCTTCTGAGAACCTCGCGTGAGTGTCCTCCGCCTCCAAAAGTGGCATCTGCGTATATTCCTGATTGTGAGCTGATTAAAGCAGAAACGCTTTCGTCAAGCAAAACGGGGATGTGATACTCGGACATTTTTCGACCTCCTATGTTATTCGCGTCCTGAGATCTTTCTACCCAACTTGCGGAACTCATCTGCCGAGAGACGTCCGCCTTCAATTTCTTCTTTTGCCCAGATTTCCACCTTGTAGTCCACACCGAGGAAAACGACTTCCTTTCCGATGCCTGCCTTGTCAAGGATCTCTCTTGGGATGGTGATTCTTCCGAGCTTGGCATCCGGAACTACCGTCACCGTGTCGCTCATGTATGTCCTCCAATACCTCATGTGGTCCTCGTCGAATGCGAGATCCAGCTTGGACCTGACAGCCTGGGACATGTTTGCCCATTCCTGCCATGTGTACATTTCCAGGCAGTTGGAATACATGTCCTTCCTGATGACGAACTGCATCTGGTCAGCAGGTACGACAGCCTTGATGGCAGAGGGGATCACGATCCTTCCCTTGTCATCGATCTTAGCCGTATGCTTGCCAAAAAATCCGGTCATTTCAGTCCAATAATATGAGTGTCGCAAAAGTAAGAACTTTTTTCCACTTTCTCCCACTTTTTCCCATTTTTTTCCACAATTTTTTCAACAACTGAAATCCGTCATGTTCACACAGGGTAAATTATCATACCCCTGTGCACGGACTCTCTGATTTTGATATTTTGTGTATATTTGCCGTGAGATTAATTGCGGATAATGACCGGAAACGAAGAGAAGATGCTCCTGCGCGCGTTGGGTGATTCCGACAAGAAGGCATTTGCGATGCTGTACAACATGTATGCAGGTAAGTGCCTGAGTTTCGTGCGCTCCATAATCAAGGATGAAGAGGCGGCAAAGGACATCACACATGACCTTTTTGTAAAGGTATGGCTCAAGCGTGAACTTATCTCCAAGGTAGACAGCTTCTCGTCGTATCTCTTCAGGATGGCCCGCAATGCGGTGATGGACAGGCTGGAGAGCGAGGTGATAAGAAGACGGTTCGCTACCGAGAAGATGGCGGTTTCTGAAAACTTCAGGTCATATGTTGATGAGAAGGTTTCTGAAAACGAACTTCAGATGTTGATTTTCAGGGCAGTGAGCGGCATGCCCGAGCAAAGGCGTAAGATATTCACCCTGAGCAGGTATCAAGGCATACCTAATTCTGAGATTGCAAGGATGTTTGACATCAGCGTGAGGACTGTCGAGAATCACCTGACCAATGCCCTTTCAGATATAAGGCTGATGTTGGCCGAAGCTTCTCAAAAAGGTTGATCTCTGTTTGTGTGTTTGCGGCGGCTTGTCCGTCTTTTCAGGTGAATCGGCATGCCGATGATTACGTATGACAAGGAAAAGAATTAAGGAAATACTGGAGTCCTATATGAACAGCAATGCTCCGGACGAGGTCCGTGCCGCTTTTGACAAGTGGTTCACGGACAGGGATTCCCGTGATGAGAAGGAAGATGCATTGAAGGATGTCTGGGATAATCTTCCGCTTACTTCTGCCCCTGTTCCGGAAGACCCTTTTTCTATAATGGAGGAAGGCAAGAGGATTGAGAGGTCGAGTGCTTCTCACCGTAAGGATATATGGCTTTGGATAACAGGTGCGGTAGCTGCATGCATGACTGTGTTCGCTCTGATAGGCTGGAATCTGCAGGAAGAACATGAATGCACCTGCTGTCTTGTGTCATCTTCCACATCGAAGGGGGAGTTCACTCTTCCGGATGGGTCTACGGTGTGGCTCAACAAGAGCAGCAAGCTATATTACTCAAATGACATGAAAGGAGAGCTTCGGAAAGTGAAGCTTGAAGGAGAGGGCTATTTCGATGTGGCAAAAGATGCTTCGCGGCCTTTCGTTGTAGATGCCGGAGGCATGTCCATCAAGGTTCTGGGGACGAGGTTCACGGTTTCCGCCTATGGAAATGAGCCGGTGAAGGCCTATCTTGAGGAAGGAAGCATCATGGCTTCTGTTCCTGAACACGATCCGGTCACTCTTTCTCCCGACCATGCTGTCATATATGATTCGGACAAGCAAATGCTGGAGACCTATAAGGAGAATGCTTCAGACCATACTGCGTGGGTGGATGCCAGGCTCGAGTTTGTGAACAAATCCTTGAAGGACATCATCGAATGTCTGGAGCATTGGTATTGCGCTGATATTTCATGCAACGACATGGATGTGGCGGCTGGAATAAGACTTTCCATGACCATAAGACAGGAGACCATCGATGAGGTCTTCAGCGCAATCTCGACCATTGCGGACCTGTCATATTTCATGGACAGCAATGGAAATATAAAGATATCATTCGATAGATAGTCAAAAAAACGATGCGGATTGCAAAATCCTTGTGTGTTGATGCTGTCTTGTCCGTCTTTAAAGAGATGTGATGGAGATAGCATCATTTTCGTAGCCACAATTATTAACTATAAATAACCGACCTTGTTATGCAAAAGACAAAAACATTCTTTTTGCAGTTGGTCTGTCTTTTCCTTTCATTGAGTTCTTTTGAACTTTATGCGCAGGGGGGGGCAAACGTAACTGTAAATCATGACAATGTGACGGTCCTGGAGGTACTGAACGGAATCCAGAAGGACACTAATTATGCGTTCTTCTACAATAATGCCGATGTGGATGTATCCAGGATTGTTTCCGTACATCTGAATAATGTTCCGGTTTCCGAGGTCATCAGCGCCATTCTGCCGGGATATGTATGTAAGTTCGACAACAGGAAGATACTCATCGTCAAGGGTGAGGAGCCTTCTGTGCGGTCAGCTGCCAAAGGTCCTGTGACCATTACAGGAAAAATATCGGATTCGGCCGGTGAGCCTTTGATAGGCGCTTCTGCTCTGGTCGTCATGGCTGACAAGTCATATGGCGCGATAGCTGACCTGGATGGTAATTTCGTACTTGAGCTGCCTGTCGCTCCTGTAGATGAGTCCATCGTCTTCTCCTTCATCGGTTTCAAGGACCTGACATTGCCTCTTGGTACCAGAAGGACCTTCAACGTAGAGATGACAGAGGACTTCCAGATGCTTGAAAAAGTGATTGTCGTGGGTTATGGTACCCAGCGTCGCAGCGATGTTACAGGAGCTATCGCTTCGGTGACCAGCGAGCAGCTCAACACCACTCCGACCACAAATCTTGCTGAGATGCTTCGTGGTGCTGCAGCCGGTGTCCAGGTTTCACTCGGAAGTGCGGAACCGGGAGGATCTTCATCAGTCCTTATACGAGGACGCCGCTCTCTGTCAGGAGATAATGCTCCTCTGTACATCGTGGATGGAGTTCCGATGACCAGCATTGATGATATCAACTCGAACGATATCGAATCCATGGAAATCCTCAAGGATGCCTCATCCCAGTCCATCTATGGGGCCAGGGCGGCAAACGGTGTGATCCTCATCACCACCAAACGTGGCCAGGAAGGGAAGCTCAAGGTGTCGTACAGCGGATACGTCGCTGTTCAGGACATCGACCGTAACTTCGAGTTCTACAATGGCGAAGAGTGGGCTGCCTACCGTGCGGAAGCATACTATAATGCGTATGGAACATACGACGATTCGGACTGCCTTAAGGGTCTGATGCTTGACAGCTACCTTTCCGGTGAATGGGTTGATTGGGAGGACCTTATGATCAGTCCAGCTGTACAGCACAAGCATGACGTCTATGTGCAGTCCGGTAACGACAAGACAAAATATGCGTTCGGTATAGGAGCTTATCTCCAGGACGGTATGGTGCTCAATTCCGGCTTTGACAAGGTGACAGGACGCCTCAATATCGACCATAAGATAAGTAATTCCATATCTCTCGGAGCCAATATCTCGTATGCCCGTTCATGGAAACAGAGTGCTGACGGCTCCTTCAATACATTTGTGACGATGCCTCCTCTTGCGAAGGTGTATCAGGAAGACGGCGTCACTCTCCGCAAGGATGTCACGGAAGCAGGAGAGTCTCATTATAATCCGCTTTGGAACATCAATAATTCCGACAGCCGTTCTCAGACTGACCGTCTGCTTATCAACCTGTTCGGAGACTGGAAGATTACCAAGGGACTTTCATACCGTCTCAATGCCAGCATGACCTCACGTAATGTAAACAGCGGGTCATATCTCGGAATCAACCACACCACAGGACAGAATACCCAGGGTAAGGCCACTGTGACTCAGAGTGCATATTTTGATTATCTGCTTGAAAACATCCTCAATTACTCCACAGAGTTCGGAAGAGGCCATAAGTTTGATGCGACACTCATGCAGAGTGTGAACTACATAACCTGGCAGTCATCAAGCTTCAGCGGTACAGGATTCTCCAATGACGACCTGTCATACCACGCCATCAGTTCGGCAGTCGAACACGGTGTGCCGACATATCAGCTTTCAGAAAGGAAGATGCTGTCATATCTCGCGCGTGCCAGATACAACTACAAGGACCGTTACCTGTTTACTGCAGCTGTCCGTGTGGACGGATCTTCAGTGTTCGGAGCCGGTAACAAATATGGTGTATTCCCGTCCGGATCGTTTGCGTGGAGAGTAAATGAAGAAAGCTTCATGAAGGATGTGGAATGGATATCCAACCTCAAGCTCAGGGCAAGTTTCGGACAGGTGGGTAATCAAGGCATTTCTCCTTACACCACTCTCGGTCTTGCAGACAAATATATGTATGAGTTCGGTACATATCCTCTGGTCGGTTATCTTCCGGATACCACGATGCCGAATCCTGACCTCAAATGGGAGACATCCACTTCAGCCAATCTCGGTCTCGACTTCGGTTTCTTCTACGGACGTATCGGAGGAAGCCTGGAGTTCTACAACACAGACACCAGCGACCTGCTTATCAACAAGTCTCTCAGTCAGTCTACAGGCTACACCAGCCAGCTGGTCAATATGGGTATGGTAAACAACAAGGGAGTCGAGGTTACGTTGAATCTTATCCCGGTCAAGACAAAGGATTTCCAATGGGATATGGATATTACTTTCGCCAAGAACTGGAACAAGATTGTACGTATAGACGGATCGCTTGATGAAAACGGTAATCCGAAAAACGATATAAACAACAACTGGTTCATCGGTGAACCTATGAATGTTTATTATGACTACAAGTTCGAAGGCATATGGCAGAAAGATGATGATATCGCATCATCCCACATGCCGGATGCAAAGCCAGGTGCAGTGAAGGTAAGTGATTCCAACGGAGACGGCAAGCTGGATGATACCGACCGTGTCATCATGTACCGTGATCCCGACTGGATCGGGACCCTTTCCACAGGCTTGAGCTACAAGGGTATAGACCTCTCGGCCGTGCTGTACGTCTCACAGGGAGGTACGCGCTACAACTCTTATCTGACATCCTTCAACCAGGGTGGTGACATGACGGGTAAGAGAAACGGAGTACGCCGTAACTACTGGACCGAAAACAATCCTTCCAACGAGGCTCCTGCCCCTAATATGACGCAGGCTCCTGCCTATATCACAGCTCTTGGTTATCAGGATGCATCCTTCATCAGACTGAGAAATCTTCAGGTCGGATATACCTTCCCTAAAAAGATTGCGAAAGTCCTTGCCATGCAGTCTCTTCGCCTGTATGCCACATTCACAAACGTGTGGACTTATACAAAGGTGACAGGATATGGTCCGGAACAGAACCCGGGAAGCTATCCTGAGCCTAGGACCATGCTCTTCGGTCTTAATGTCTCTTTCTAAAACATAAGGAGAATATGAATATGAAAAAATATATAGCATTATTACTTCTTGCCGCAACCGGACTTGTTTCCTGCTCGGACTTCCTGATGGAGCAGAACAAGACCCAGTATTCGCAGGATTACCTGTTCACTTCCGAGGGTGGATTGGACCTCGCGGTGGTGGCACTGTACACTCTCCATCGCAATTATCTGGGAGATGATGCAGAAAACAACACGACATGGGCTGTCGAACGCGGTACAGACATCGTCATGACCAATGGTGGTACGGGTAACTTCTACGGCACATATGACCCGAATCACCTCAAACCGTCCGCGGCTCAGGTTTCAAGAATGTGGACCAGGATGTATCAGATCATCGGACGCTGTAACGAGATCATCGCCGCAGGTGAGAAAATGGAGCAGACTCCGACTCTGAAGAAGACCATCGCTGAGGCGAAGGCGTTCAGGGCGCAGTCGTATTTCCTCCTATTCCGTACATATGACCGTATATGGCTGAATACCGTTCCGTTCAATCCGGAGAATGTGAATGACAAGAGGGAGTATCGTCCTGCAACTCAGAAAGAGGTGTTCGATCTCCTGTACTCGGACCTTGAGTATGCTGCGGAGAACCTTGACTGGACTTCTTCCATGACAGGTAGATTCAATCAGGCGGCTGCACGTGCCATCCTCGCAAAGGTGGCTCTGTGGAACAAGGACTGGAAGACAGCCCTGGAACAGGCTGAGGCAATCGACCAGTCTGGTCATTACTCTCTTCTCCCTTCTCCGAAGGCCGTGTTTGAAGGAGCCGATCTCAACCATTCCGAAGCTCTTCTTGTACAGCAGTGGAGTGAAAACCCTGGAGGAAATCTGGATCTCAAGACTCCGAAGGGACACCAGTTCTCCACTTTGTTCATCTCCATGTATCGTAGGGCTATAGGAGGCGATGCGAACTCCGCATGTACGGCAGAGAACTGGGGATATACCTATGGGCGCTGCCTCCCTAATCCTTATCTCCTTTCTCTTTACGATAAGGATAAGGATGCACGTTATAATGATTGGTTCATCCATCGCTATAGGAACACCTCAAACGCATCAGTCAAATACGGAAACACCACTGTCAAGCCTGGAGACTATTTCCCTGCCACCAAGGATGGTGCAGTGGATCAGGACATCCTTCCCGGATGTACGAAGCATGGAGACGTGGACACACGTGAACTCTTTGCCTCCCGTGGCTACAAGGACGTGATCCTCTATCGTCTTGCAGATGTCTACATTGCGGGTGCAGAGGCGGCTTTGAGGCTTAACGACCAGACCAAGGCGAAGTATTTCTTCAACAAGACATGGATGAGGGCCGGAAATGCGGAATTTACAGGGGTCTTGAAACTCCAGGATATAATCGACGAAGAAGCCAGGGAGATGTGTTTCGAGAATGACAGATGGTATTTCCTGAAGCGTCTGGGAATCCTGATAGACCAGGTGAGGAAGTATGCCGGAAACGAAGGTTGGCAGGCCTCTCTGGCGGGACGTACCAACCTTCCGGCAAATCCTCACTTCGTCCGCTGGCCGATTCCTGAAGAGGAAATCATCAATATGGGTGCGGAGAACTTCCCGCAGAATATCGGATATTAACATAGGAAACGATGAAAAAACTACCGATCATATTACTGATGCTGCTGTCTGTCATGTCAATACAGTGTACGACCAGGACAGCTGATGTGTGCATCTATGGAGAAAGCGCATCAGGAGTGATGGCGGCAATCCAGTCAGCAAGACTCGGGAAGAAAACCGTGCTTGTTTCGAAGAATACCCATGTCGGAGGAATGGCTACCTCCGGCCTCACTGCTACTGATATCAATCGTCAGGACCAGGTAGGCGGCATTGCCGCTGAGTTCTACGGCCGCATATGGGACTATTACATCCAGCCTGAAGTGTGGCGCAACCAGACCAGGGACGAGTTCATGGAGTCAAGTAAGAAGCGTACATTCTCCGGCAAGAACGACGACCGCCAGATACAGTGGGTCTACGAGTCTGGAGTCGCTGAGCGTATCATGAAGGATATGCTGGATGAAGCCGGTGTCAAGGTAATCTATAATGCGCCTCTTGATCTTGATGACGGGGCAGACGTGTGCGACGGCAGGATCTGCGCCATCCACCTTATGAATGGTATGGATGTGAAGGCAAAGATGTTCATAGACTGTTCATATGAAGGCGACCTTATGGCTGCTGCCGGAGTATCCCATATAATAGGCCGCGAGGGAACAGAAACCTATGGTGAGGATATGGCGGGAATCTGCAAGTTCGACTTCATCCCTACTTCTCCATATCTTAACGGCAAGGACGGAGAACTGATTCCATACGTGGCTCCTCAGATGTACGGTGAGGTCGGAAGCGGTGACAACCGCACTCAGGCCTATTGCTACCGTGTGACCCTGACTGACGACCCTGAGAACATGATTCCTATAGAAAAGCCTGAGAATTACAATCCTGCGCTTTATGAAATCGTGATCCGACGCTTTGCAATGGAGCCGGAACTACAGCTCAAGAATATCATTACGTTCACTCCTATGCCTAACCGCAAGACCGACACCAACCATCTTGACTTCTTCGGGGCAAGTACCGGCTATGCGGAGGGTGATTATGCTGTCCGCGCCCGTATGGAGCAGGAACATAAGGATTATGCAGTGGGTATGCTCTGGTGTCTGGGCCATGACGACCGTGTGCCTGAGCACATCCGTGCCGAGATGCTCCGTTGGGGCTGGCCTAAGGATGAGTTCGTCGAGAACGGCGGATTCCCATATCAGATATATGTTCGTGAAGCAAGACGTATGATAGGTGAAAAGGTGATGACCCAGCATAATGTACAGAAGAACGACCGCATCCCGGTGGAGCATTCGGTCGGTATCGGAACATATATGATGGACTGTCACTTCGTCTCTTATGTGGCAGGTGACGGAGGTGTGATCGTCGAGGGTGGCATCTTTACGGGCACCAAACCATATGCTATTGATTATTATTCACTTACTCCTAAACGTGAGGAGTGCTCCAATCTGCTGGTGCCGGTGTGCCTGTCTGCATCTCATGTGGCTTATACGACGATACGTATGGAGCCTACCTATATGGTTCTCGGTCAGTCCGCAGCTGTCGCTGCCGTGCAGGCCATAGATTCAGGATGCGCAGTCCAGGATATAGATTATCCTGAGCTTCGCAGCACTCTTGAGGAACTGGGACAGTTCCTGACTCCTTCTTCCAGGAAAGTTAAACATACAACTAAAGTACAAAGATAATTATGATACGCTTTTTCAATATAGTGATAATAGCGCTTTTGACCCTTGTCGGATGTGAAAAGGAACGCGAGACCATCATTCCTCCGGGAAGCAGCGGCATTCCGCGTGCAACGGTGTTTTCAACAAAAAAGGCGGATGGAGTGTGGAAACTCTACAAAGGGGAGACCGAATTTTATATAAACGGTGCTGCAACTAATAACTTTTATGGGGACGTCAAGGATTGGGGCGGCAATGTAATACGTACCTACTCGACAAATGACAATACAAAGGCCATTCTGGATGAGGCATGGTCAAAAGGCCTGTATGTAAACATGGGCCTGGCCATGAAGGATAGCGATTCCTTTGATTATTCGAGTCCGTCCAATGCTGCAGCCATCAACGAGCAGTTTGAAAATCATCGTACATGGGTGAGGCGGTTCCGTAATCATCCTGCCGTACTTTGCTGGTCCATAGGTAACGAGGCCGAGACAGGTGATGCACAGAAGAATGCTGTCTATTTTAAGGAAGTGGAGAAGGTTGCAGCCATGATACATCAGGAGGACCCGAACCATCCGACTACCATCACATTCTCCAATTCGGATGTGAACGGCAGGATCAAGGTCCTGATGCAGAATGCTCCAAGCATCGACATACTGTCAGTGAACATGTATTATCCCAATGTCGGAAATGTGGGAAAGAACGTGGCTTCTGCAGGTTGGGACAAGCCTTGGATGATAACGGAATTCGGACCTCGCGGAACATGGGCGCTCAGTTCCACTTCGGATCCGAAGATCCTTCCTTGGGGATGTCTTGAAGAAATGACTTCTACTGAGAAGGCTGAAATCTACAGCAGGATATGGAGAGAGGACATCAAGTCATATGAGCCCAAGGGATGCATCGGATCCTTCATATTCGTCTGGGGATATCAGACTCATGGCGACGTGCTTCCATGGTACAGCCTCTTCGATATGAAACGTAATTCCCTCGGTGGTGTCGATGAAATCTCAGAGTGCTGGACAGGAGTCCCGGTTGCAAATCCTGCTCCACGTATCGAGAACCGCAGCAAGATGACTCTCAACGGAAAGACATCCGGTCAAGGTGTTGAACTTACGGCGGGATCGACCGGTAATGTGGCTAAGGTTGATGCTGTCTCACCGACGGGCCAGCCGCTGACATATCACTGGCTTATAAACAAGGACGAAAGGCTGCCAAATGGAACGAGCATGCCGGACGGAATAGCCGGACTTGTTGCAGAAGACGGCAAGAGTGAAGTCACATTCACGGCTCCGGCTGATAAGGGACCTTGCCGTCTGTATGTATTCGTCACAGATCAGGCCAATAAGAAAGCAGCGGTGGCCTGTATCCCATTCCTTGTAAAATAACAGACTAAACAGTTTTATTATGCATAAGTTAAATATATTTTCAGCGGTACTCCTCGGCTTGTCATTATTGACAGCATGTGAGCCGGACGGTATGGAGGGACAGGATGAATCTGCGAAAGTCGAGCGCATTTCCTTTGCGCTCAATGGAGAAGAGCCTGTCATTGCCGCTCCGGACGAGGAAGTGACATATAGCTTTAAAGTCTCTTATTCCCAGGGACTTGCTTCCATAAAGACCATGCTTGACGGTGAGGTTGTCGAAGGGTCTGAACTGATCTGGGATGATGCTCCGGTTGAAGCGGATTATACATTTAAGTACACGGTGAAAGGCTCGCAGTTCGGTGAAACACTGGACTTTGTCTTTACAGCAACCGGAATCAACGGGTATACATGCAGCGTGGATTATCCTCTGTGGGTTACGGCCAATGCTGTCGAGTTCGTTGCAACCATTCCTGAGGATGCTCCTGCACAGGTCTACAGCGATGCTTCAGTGGCATTCGATCTCAGCATCGAGTGCGGAAACGTGCTCAAGTCAATAGTGGTGACCAAGAACGGCGAGGCATTCGCATCAAAGACAGACTTTACCACTGAGAAGACATTCAGGTATCCGTTCTCATATACTCCTGAAGCTGAGGATATCGGAAAGGATAATGAGTTCCATTTCGTAATTACCGATGTGAAGGGCAATACAGCCGAGGCTTATTATACGGTAATGGTGATCAAGGCTGATGCAGTGGGCAAGATGCTTTATGAGGAGATTTTCGATACCTCGATGACAATATCGACAACTACCGCATATGATACTGCTGCAGGCGGTATCTCCGGAGGTGGGGCTACACAGTTCGATGCGACAAATGTTGCAAGATATAACATGATGTTTGTGCCTGATCCTGATAATCCGGACGGTGACCCTATCCCTAATCAGGGTGCAATGGAAGGATGTACCGTATATGACGAAGACGTTTCTGCAATAAAATATACTTCGGACGGAACCAACACCTGCCTTTCAAAATATGCCACATCAAGCGTAAAGAACGTATATGGAACATATGTGTGGATCAAGAAAGCACAAAAAGGCTGGCTTCGTGCAGACGGCATAAAGCTTCATGGAGCGACATCTCTGAAACTCACCTATTCTCAGGCAGGAGGTGCCTTGCTTGCAGAATACTCTATTGACGGAGGCAATACATGGACAGAGATAATCAAGACAAGTTCAGGCGCGGAGATGCATGAACAGAAGTTTACTATCGCTCAGAACGCAGAGACCATCTCCTTGAGATTCTCTGAGAATGACGGAACGGCACATCTGCGTTTTGATAACATCAGGCTTGTAGAGGTTCTCTGATATGAAATCAACACGAATACTTCTAATTGTTGCAGCCGCCCTTCTTCTGGGCGCCTGCAACATTCCTGCAAAATATGACGTGTGCATTTACGGAGGCACGTCGGCAGGAGTCGTTGCGGCATATTCTGCTGCCCAGAGAGGACTGGATGTAGTCCTCGTCGAACCGACAGACCATATCGGAGGAATGACCAGCGGAGGCCTCGGTTATACCGACATCGGCAACAAGCAGGTGATCGCCGGTGTGGCAAAGCAGTTCTACCGCAAGGTAGGCGGACACTACGGCCGTCTTGAACAGTGGATTTTCGAACCTTCCGTGGCTGATTCCATAATGCGTGCGTACATTGATCATGAGAACATTGTCCTTATGGATAATTACCGCATACGCGAAAGCCGGCTTGACGGCACGCGTATCCGCGAGGTCATTCTGGAGAATTCCAAGGCTCCGTCCAGGACCAGGACCATCAAGGCTGACTATTTCATCGACTGCTCCTATGAAGGAGACCTCATGGCACGCTCAGGTGTGGAATATGTGGTAGGACGTGAGGCGAACGGACAGTATGGCGAGACTTACAACGGAGTGGAACTCATGGATAAGCATCAGTTCCCGGACGGTATAGATCCGTACAAGGAAAAAGGTAATCCTGAAAGCGGACTTCTCTGGGGGATCTCTCCGGCGAAGGTGGCTCCTGACGGCACTGCAGACAAGATGGTTCAGGCCTACAACTACCGTATCTGCCTGACTGACGATCCGGCAAACATGGTTCCGATCACCCGTCCTGCAGATTATGACTCCACCCGTTATGAGCTGCTTCTTCGTCTGTTCGAGGCCTATCCGGAAAAGGAGTCACTGAATGACTGGTTCATCTGGAGCCGTATGCCTAACTGCAAGACGGACATCAATAACCGTGGCGGATTCTCATCCGATATGATCGGTATGAACCATGATTATCCGGAAGCCTCCTATGAGGAACGTCAGGCAATCATCGATGCTCACACCGGATATACCAAGGGTCTTCTTTATTTCTACGGTCACGATGAGAGAGTTCCGGAGATTCTTCGCAAGAAGATGCTGCTCTGGGGCTATCCAAAGGATGAATATGTGAAGTCCGGCAACTGGACTCCGCAGCTTTATATCCGTGAGTCGCGAAGGATGGTAGGCGAATATGTAGCCACACAGGCGGACTGTCAGGGACAGGCTGTCGCACAGGACGGCATAGGCTGGGCAGCATATCAGATGGATTCGCACAACTGTCAGCGTATCGTTGTGAACAGGAACGGAATGGATATGGTCAAGAACGAGGGAAATGTGGAGATCGGCGGAGGCCTTCCTTATCCGATAGCATATAGGTCCATTACCCCGAAGAGAGAGCAGTGCACCAATCTTCTTGTGCCTGTATGTATGTCTGCAAGCCACATCGCTTATGGTTCCATCCGTATGGAGCCGGTGTTCATGGTGCTTGGCCAGGCTGCAGCCGTGGCTGCTTCCCTGGCTTTGGAACAGGGAGGATGTGATGTGCAGAAGGTAGACAGCAAGGATATAAATGCCGTAATCGAAAAGGACCCTTATATGGACGGTTCCCAGCCTGATATTCTTGTGGATGACAGTGATGCAGGGGTCAGTGCGGATGAAGGATGGATAGCAAGAGGCAGAGGCGGATACGGACTTTCATTCTACGAACTTCCGCTTACTGACGGGCTGAAGAAAGTGCATTTCAGTGTGGAGGCGATGCCTGCTTCCGGCACATGGGCTGTGTACAGCTATCAGAGCCGTAACAGGCAGCTGACCTCAGTGACTTCTTTTGACATCATTTCTGCAGACAAATCATATAATGTGAGGTTCAATCGTGATGACCTGAATGTCCTCGGCCAGACCTCCGGGGATTGGGCTCTTCTGGGTAAATATGACTTCGAGGAAGGCGCTCCTGTAGAGGTTGTGATATCAAATGCAGGTGCTGACGCTCCTATGCGCGCGGATGCTGTCCTTTTTGTTAAACAGTAGAAAGATTCGAAATGAAGAAACTTATTTCATTATTGCTCATATTGTCTCCGTTGCTTGCATTTGCACAGAAGACGGTTGATGAAAGGGTCGAGGAGATACTTGGCAGACTGACAATAGAAGACAAGATCGGACAGCTTAACCAGATGGACGGTCGTCGTGACTTGGAAAAGATCAAGGAAGAAGTCCGTCAGGGTACCTTGTCGTCTATCATGAATATTGTGGATCCTGCCGTGACAGATGAACTGCAAAGGATTGCGATAGAAGAAAGTCCGTCGCATATTCCTCTGCTGTTTGCACGTGATGTTGTGCACGGATTCAATACGGTGCTCCCGATTCCTCTAGGAATGGCGGCATCATGGGATAATGAACTGATTGAGGCTGCTGCCAGAAATACAGCACTGGAGGCAACTGAAAAGGGTATCCGTTGGGCATTTGCACCTATGATGGATATAGCCCGCGACCCTCGCTGGGGACGTATCGCCGAGAGTTTCGGTGAAGATACTTATATGGCCGGCAGACTTGCCGCTGCAGTAGTGCGCGGTTATCAGGGTGAATCGTTGGCTGACCAGACTTCCATGGCAGCATGTGCAAAGCATTTTGTGGGATACGGGGATGCCGAAGGAGGAAGGGACTACAACACGACCTTCATTCCCCCGCGTACTCTTCGTGACGTGTACCTGCCTCCTTTCAAGGAATGTGTGGACCAGGGATGTGCATCCATCATGACTTCATTCAACGACAATGACGGCCTGCCGTCCACCGGTAACCGCTGGCTCCTGACGGAACTCCTCAGAGAGCAGTGGGGCTTTGATGGAGTGGTTGTAAGCGACTGGGGTTCTGTTGCAGGCCTGATTCCCCACGGAGTGGCTCATGATAAAAGGGATGCCGCACAGCAGTGCATCATTGCTGGCTGTGACATGGATATGTCCTCAAGGTCTTATCTCCTGAATCTGAAGGACCTCATCGAGAAAGGCGAGGTCGATATGGCGGTACTTGACGAGGCTGTACGCCGCGTGCTGCGGCTCAAGATGCAGCTCGGGCTCTTCGACAAGCCGTATGCGCGAAAGTCCGCTACCACTGACATCTATTCCGAACCTGTGCTTGAGACAGCTTGCCGTCTTGCGGAAGAAAGTGTGGTGATGCTCAAGAATGACGGTGCTCTTCCTTTCGGAGAAGCGGTCCGCAAGGTGCTTGTGGTCGGTCCGATGGCAGATGCACCATACGACCAGTTGGGTACATGGGCTCTTGACGGAGACAAGAATCACACCGTCACACCGATGAATGCAATCAAGGAAGGTTGGGGTGACAAGGTGGAAATCACTTATATCCCTTGCCTTACCCATCCTCGGGACAATTCGACATCTGAATTCAGGAAGATGGTGAAGGCGGCCGGGAAAGCTGATGTCGTGGTGGCTTTCGTGGGCGAGGAACAGATGATGTCCGGTGAGGCTCACTCCCTTTCATCTCTCGACCTTCAGGGAGCTCAGAGTCAGATGCTTGAAGCGTTGGCTGCGACAGATACTCCTCTAGTAACTGTATTTATGGCAGGGCGTCCGCTCACCATAGGACGTCAGGTGGAAATCTCGGATGCGGTACTTTACGCATGGCATCCGGGAACGATGGGAGGAAAGGCACTGGCCAACATCATCTTCGGCGCAGCAAACCCTTCGGGAAAGCTCCCGGTAACCTTCCCGCGCAACGTAGGACAGATTCCTATTTACTATAACCATAAGCACACTAGCCATAGGGCAAAGGGCACTGAAGGCAACCTCGACAACATTCCTCGTGAGGCATACCAGTCCGTGATGGGACACACTAGTTCATATCTTGATGTGGCGCCTTCTCCTTTGTTCCACTTCGGATATGGTCTGAGCTACACCACATTCGAACTTTCCGACATTGCTTTGGAAAGCAAGGAAGTTAAGGCAGACGGCACAATCCGCGCAAGTGTAGTACTGACCAATACCGGATCATACGCAGGAACAGAGGTAGTGCAGCTTTACACAGGCCGCAAGACAGCTTCGGTGACTCAGCCTATGAAGGAACTCAAGGAATTCAAGCGTGTAACCCTTGCTCCAGGCGAAAGCCGTAGGGTGGAATTTGAAGTTCCGGTAAGCCGCCTGGCCTTCCATAACCGCGACATGGTACTTGCAGTCGAGGCCGGGAAATACACACTGACCATCGGTACTGACAGCCAGAGTGGCCTCAGAACATATTTCAAGATAACAGAATAACACAAATACTTCATATTATGAAAACAAAAATCTACACAACTCCCTGCATAGAGCAGGTCGAGATCATGCTCGAACAGTGCGTGGCCGCAAGTTCAGCTGAAGATGCCGAAGTGTCGGGTATAAGCCCGGATCCATGGACCGAAGGAAACACCAACTGGTGGTAATCATTTTAAAAAATAAGACAACATGAAAAATAAATCTATACTTTGGGCTGCTGCAGTGATGGTGTTGGCAGCTGGCTGCCAGAAAGGCTTTGAAGAGAACGGAGTCCCATCTGTAGAAGGTGACGTTTCTGTAGAAGGAACGGAGGAAGTGGTGCTTACGGCTAAACTCCCGGGAACAAAGACAACTCTTCTTCCTGAGGACGGATATAAGGTCAAGTGGAATAAGGATGACCAGCTTGTTGTATTCAATGCACCGACCGGTACGACAGAATATTCTGGAAACCTTCATTTCTTTATTGATGAGGAGGCTACAGGTAAGTTTGCTCCTGGTGAAGGGGTTGAGGTTCCTTTCGAGGATGGTGTAAACTACGACTGGTATGTATGCTCACCTTGGCGTTCGACTCAGGGAAAAGAAGAACTCGTCACGCCTAAGGGACAGAGCAAGGAAGACGGCTATTTCCCTATTGGAGCACAGACTCAGACAGGTAATGACAATTCTACACATATCTCCGGCACAGACATCATGGTGGGCAAGGTATTGGATACCCGCACTCCTGAAGTTGCTCTCAAGCACCTTGCTGTGCTTCACAAATTCACTGTGACCAATAATTCAAATAAGCCGACAGTTATAACCAAACTGACTTTCAACGGCGGTGACAACAAACTCTTCGGTACATTCTGGATTGACTTGACCGCAGACAATCCTGCCATTGACGTAACCAAGGCAAATGCAACCTTCAACGAGCGTGCACTTACTGTCAAGGAGGGTGAAGAGATTCCTGTAGGCGAAAGCGCAGATTTCTATATGATGACAGCGCCTTTCACCCTCAATACTGGCGAGACCTTCAAGGTAACCATCGAGACCTCTACAGGTACCCAGGTAGTTGAGAAGACAGCATCAGCAGACATCGAATTTGCCGCAGGTACTTATAATACTGCTAACTTGGTGTATGATGTTCAGATTGAGGAAGTGGAGCATCTGTATGCGGAAACGTTCAATGGAAAATTTGCAAATAGTGATGCGGTTGGCACTAATAACACTACATTTACTCCTGCAAGATGGGATACATATGATAAGGGTGGTATGACTGTATATGATGGCAACATTAGCGTTGTGAATTATGTACATGACCAAAACTCTTGCCTCAGCAGGCAGAAGGCGAGTGTTATTGTCGGAATGGATGACCTGTTTGTGTGGTTCAAACAAGGTGGCGTTCTTACAGTTACAGGTATTAAACTGCATGGTTATACCGCCCTGAATCTATCCTTCCTCCAGACGTATAAATCTTCCGGCATCACATCAGAATATAGCGTCGATAATGGAGAAACATGGACAAAACTTGGTGTTTCAGCTCACCCTGCAGAAAATTCTGTCGCCACATATTCTTATAACTTTAGTGTGCCCGCTGGTTCGGAAACCATGAGCATTCGTCTGACTGCATCGACATCAACTCCTCGTATTGACAATATCAAACTCACCTGGCAGGAATAATATCCTCCACATATAATGACTTTCTTGAGGGTGGCCGGCAGGTCACCCTTGATTGTGCCATGCCGTCATTTTGATATTTTGTGTATATTTGCCCCGTTATGAAAACAGGTATGAAGAACAGATGTTTATTGATAGCCTTTCTGGCGGTTGTCTCCGCATGCGCCGGGGATAATCAGCCTTCCCATGAAGAAGCAACCGGGCTCCTGACGGAAGAAGTGTCATATCCGTTGGGATTCTGTACGGATTCGCTCGAGAGCGTGAGCGGAAAGGTGAAGAAAGGACAGTTCTTTTCCAATCTTCTCACGGGGCTGGGGCTGAGTGCCGGCGATGCCTATGACCTGACCCAGGCTTGCGGGGAAGTGTTCGATGTCCGGACTCTCCGTGTGGGCAACTCATATACGGCTTACTATGATTCCCATCACTCTTCAGATGACTCTTCGGCTCATTGTCGGGAGGATGCGGCACAACGGGGCAATCTCCTTTACCTTGTCTATGAACGCGACCGCTCCAGCAGCATAATCTTTCATTGCACCCCGCCATATGGTGCCGAGATATATGAAAAGCCGGTCACCGTGGAGAGCAGATATGCGGATGTGACCATCAGCACATCCCTCTGGAATGACATGCTCTCCCAGGGAGTGTCGCCGTTGCTGATACTTAGCCTGTCTGATATATATGCGTGGACAATCGATTTCTTCGGACTCCAGAAAGGCGACCGCTTTCAGGTGCTCTACGATGAGAAGATGTGCGATGGTGAAGTCCTTGCCGTGGATACAGTGCGCTATGCTGTCTTCACCCATGCAGGCCAGACTCTTCCTATGGTGATGTACGATCAGGGAGACGGAGGAAACATATGGTGGAATGAGAAGGGGGAAAGCATGAGGAAGGCCTTCCTCAAGGCGCCTCTGAAATATTCCCGCATCAGCTCGGGATTCTCATATGCGCGAAGACATCCCGTGACACGTCGTGTCCAGCCGCACACCGGCGTGGACTATGCGGCGCCGACAGGTACTCCGGTGATGACGATCGGCGACGGTACCGTGACAAGCGTGAAACATGAGGGTGCAGGAGGCAAGACTGTCAGGATCAGACATAACTCAGTCTATTCGACGGCCTATCTCCACCTGTCCAGATATGCAAAGGGACTGAAAGCCGGACAACGTGTCCGTCAGGGGGAAGTCATCGGATATGTCGGGTCCACCGGGCGTTCCACAGGTCCTCATCTTGATTTCCGGGTGTGGAAGAACGGCACTCCTGTGAATCCCCTGAAAATGGATTCTCCTCCTGCAGAACCGCTGAAGGAGGAGAATCTCGAGGCATTCAGGAATGCCCATATGTCATATCGTGCCCGGATAGATACCATTTCGGCATACTCTCTGGCGGAAACTGTCTTTAAAGCTCTTTAATCCGTTCGTCCACACGCTTGCAGATAAGGGTCGCCGAGGTCACTGCCTCCACTTCCACGTAGCAGTAGTCACCGGCCTTTTCTCCGCGTGAGGGGAATACGCACATCTTGTTGTTGCTTGCTCTTCCGCAGAGCTGGTCCGGATTCTTCTTTGACGGACCTTCAACGAGCACCTTCAGCGTCTTGCCGATTTCCCTTTCGTTGCTTTTCAGACTCATGCGTCCCTGAAGGGCAATGATCTCGTTAAGCCTTTCAGTCTTGACCTCGTATGGGATATCATCCGGATACTTCCTGGATGCGAGTGTGCCGGGCCTTTCTGAATATGCAAACATGAATGCCGAGTCGAACACGACTTTTTCCATCAGACTGAGAGTGTCCTTGTGGTCCTGTTCTGTCTCTCCGCTGAATCCTGCAATGACATCCGTCGTGATGCCGCAGTCCGGAATGACGCTCCTGATCTTCTCCACCCTCTCCAGATACCATTCCCGGTTATATTTACGTCTCATCTTTTCCAGCATGATGCTGCTTCCGGACTGTACGGGAAGGTGAATGTGCTTGCATATGTTTCCATACATGGCCATCGTATATATGACCTCGTCGCTTATATCCTTAGGGTGAGATGTGGAGAATCGTACACGCATGTCCGGACTGATCTGTGCCACCATTTCGAGAAGCTGGGCGAAATTGACGTTGTTGTCCGGGTCGGACTCATCCTTCCATAGGTATGAATCGACATTCTGGCCGAGCAGGGTGACTTCCTTGTATCCGTTCTGGAAAAGTTCCTGTGCCTCGGCTACGATAGTCCTTGGGTCACGGCTGCGTTCGGCTCCTCTTGTGTAAGGCACCACACAGTATGAGCATACGTTGTTGCATCCCCTCATGATGGAAATGAACGCAGATACACCGTTCTTGTCCAGTCTTACAGGAGAGATGTCGGCATATGTCTCCTCGTGCGAGAGAAGCACATTGATCTGAGGGTTGTCAGGCCTGATGGCTTCAAGCATCTTAGGCAGAGTTCTGTAGGAATCCGGACCGGCTACAAGATCCACCTTTTCAAGCAACTTGTCCTTAAGCCTTTCCGCCATACATCCCACAATGCCAATGATTACATCCGCACGCTTCCTTTTCTGGAGTCTGAACTGGTCAATCCTTCCCCATATCCTCTGTTCTGCATTGTCTCTTATCGAACATGTGTTGGCCAGAATCAGCGAGGCTTCGTCCATATCTTCCGTAAGGACATAACCCGCTTCCTGAAGTATGGACAGTATCACTTCACTGTCATTCACATTCATCTGACAGCCGTAAGTCTCGATGTAGACCTTTGGCTTGTCGGGATCTTGTATAGGTTTTATATTGCGCATTGTCATATGATGATCAGTTTCTTTCCCTTTAGATCTCGGGACCGGTGACAATCCCGCTATCGTATCGGAACAGTCTGCAAAGATAGGATTTTTCCGTTAAAATGCTGAAAAAACGCCAATTTTGATTTCCTCCCTATTGCAGTTTTGAAAACTTTCCGTATATTTGCAGTCCTTAAAACCAACATGGTGCCCATAGTTCAGTTGGTTAGAGCGTCAGATTGTGGTTCTGAATGTCGTGGGTTCGAATCCCACTGGGCACCCTGAAAGACTCCTTACGATCAACCGGTTGTAAGGAGTTTCTTTTTTTTGGGGGGGGCTG
>JAZSEQ010000009.1:0-7952 GCA_045531765.1 Candidatus Cryptobacteroides sp.
CGGGCTTGCATACGGAGAGTATATGACTATGGAACTGACCTCTGCCCTGTGCATAGGCATATATGACGGAGGTGAAGAAGGTGTATCGGATGGAGTGCTGAAGATGAGCGACAGGCTCAGACTTGTGCCTCAGAGATTCGACATTCAGGAAAAGGCTCTGGAGATGGGCCTGATCGAGAATTATAATGTGTTTCTGCTGGGTCCTTCGGGAAGTGGAAAGTCTTTCTTTATGAACAAATATCTGTGGTCGTGCTATAATGCCGGGCAGCACGTATTTCTGATAGATGTGGGTGATTCGTATCGTGCCCTGTGCAATATCATAAGAGAAGAAAGCAAGGGCTTGGATGGCACTTATTACACTTTTGAGAAGGGTAAGCCGATTTCGTTCAATCCTTTCAGGAATGTGGAGCGATTCAGAACTGCCGACAACCAGGCTCTGAACTTCCTGTTTACGCTGATGCTTACGCTTTGGAAGAATGGAAACGAATCTACGAGTTCTGCTTCTATGAAGATCGTCAGAGACAGCATAATTGCTTTCATCGACAGGTGGGAGGATGATTGCGACCCGGTGTTCAATGATTATTTCAGATTCGTAAGGGATGAGTTCTGCCTCAGCCTTGGTGAAAAGGAGATTGGGAAAGAGTACTTCGACCTTAAGGATTATCTGATCTCGCTGGAACAGTTCTATGAAGGTGGGGTGTATGATTACCTGCTGAATTCATACGATAATGCAGACATTCTGAATGACAGGTTTGTGGTGTTTGAGATCGATCACATCAAGGGCGATCCTGTGATTTATCCGATCACTACGCTTGTGATTATGGATGCCTTTGCCGAGAAGATGGCATCGAACGGAGACTTCAAGGTGATGTGTATCGAGGAAGCTTGGAAAGCGATAATGGGTACTCAGATGGCCGCATATATGATGGAGTTGTGGAAGACTGCACGTAAGCACAGGACTTCGGCAGTGGTGGTGACACAGGAGTTGAAGGATATAATCTCCTCCCCTATCATCAAGGATACCATCGTGGAGAATTCGGCTGTGAAGATTCTGCTTGATCAGACCAGGTATGTGAACAGGTTTGACGCTCTGGCAGAGCATCTGTCGCTGAACGAGGATGACAAGGCGATGGTGTTGTCTCTCAACAGGTACAGGAGGGGCTTCGGTGCCGGACGTGAGGTGTTCTTTAATCTGGGGAACAGGCATTCATTCGTGATGAGGCTGGAGGTGTCTCCGGAGGAAAGGGTTGCGTTTTCTTCGCAGAAAAGGGATAAGGAGAGGCTTGCCAGGGAGGTGGCGAATGCTGGGAGTTATGTAAAAGCCGTGAAACGGATTGCCGGTCGCACCGGGAGATCCCCGGTCGGAGCCGGGGATGACAGAGGGGGCGTAGCCGGGAATGACGGTATGAGAAGAGGAGGTTCAGTATGAGACGGTGGATTATGGGGCTGGTTTTAAGTGTCGGTCTGCTGGCAGGGGGCAGCCAGAGGGCACAGGCTCAGTTGGCTACATTTGACTTCGGGAATCTGACTCAAGCGATCCTGTCGTTCCTTCAGGATGGCGACAATATGGCGATGAACACTTCCCAGTTTCTTCAGAACCTTGGGGTGATGGAAGAGCAGCTGAAGTTTCTTCGGGAGATGAACGAGCGATACAGGGAGGTGCGTTCCGATCTGTATAGGGTTCAGGAGGTGATAAGGATTGCACAGACTTACGAGATGACTTTGCGGATGTTCTCGCATTATGTGGAGAGGATAAACAATCTTGAACGGGATGACTTGAATTATTATCAGGTGAGGAATCTTGTGAATCAGGGGTTCCAGTTTCTGCTGATTGCTTCGAGGGAGGTGAAAAGGGCAAGAGAGTATCTGGATTCCAGAAACGAGATGAGCGAAGATCAGAGGCGTAAGGGCCTGCAGGAGTGTGACAGGCAGATGTGCAGGGCTAATGTGGCTATGTACAATCACATTATGGACAGTTATGGTGCTATAGACAGGGGGCGTATGGTGGCTGATACTGTGGAAAGCATCGATGAGGCGTTTGCAATTAAATGGTAGGGTTATGATGATGAATTATCTTGAGATGCTGGACAGCATCAAGTGGGGAATATTCACCGGAGAAATGGGCGGGCTGTATATGCTGGCCCGTGGTATTGCCTGCATTTGTGCCTGTGTGTCGTTGATATGGTGGTACAATAAGTATATGAATGATCCGTTTGCTCAGCTGGACATCAGGTCGATCATCAAGGCTCTGGCTATCCTTGCCCTTACCTGGAATTTCTATACTATGGTTCTGATGCCGTTCGACCATCTGACCACTGCTGTGACAAGAGGAATAACCGCTTTCGTGGATTGCGACAGACAGGGATTGGATGAGAGGTATGCGGAACTGATGAGGAGTATCGAGGAGGACAGGAAAACCACCACTCTACAGGGAGAGTTCGAGCAGATGATGCAGAATGAGGTGGCCGATACTACCGTGACTTCAGGTATGTCGTTCGGCACAAGTTCCTATATGGAGTCGATTGCCGAAGAGACCGTTTCCAAAGGTGAGGAAATGGGATTCTGGGAGAAGCTTTGGGAAAGCATAAAGATGGGAGCCACGATGATTTTCAGTGTGCCGATGAGCAACAGCACAAGCATATTGTCTTGGGTGATAACGCTGCTCGCAAAGATAGTGCAGTATATACTGCTGGCCGTAAGCAGTGTGTTTCTGATCATCCTTGGACTTGTCGGGCCTTTTTCATTTGCCTTGGCGCTTATGCCCGGATTCACGGGGAACATCCGTACCTGGCTGGCAAGATATATACAGATTTCATTCTGGATTCCTCTCGCCTCTATGGTGGATTTCGTTAATTTCAAGATGAGGGATATGATGATTTCATTCTTCTGGACTTCTACGGACGTATGGAAGTTTGCCGCACCTACTCATCTGATTATATTGGACATTGTGACGATCATCTGTCTCCTTGCGGTGCCAAGTATGAGTTCGTGGGTGATTTCAGGCTCAGGTGGGGGCGGTGTGATGAGGTCTGCCATAAATACGGCAGCGAAAGCGTTTATGTTATCTAAATAAGTGTTGTATGAATAAGATTCAATTATTGACGAAGGACATCGAGAAGTCCTTCAAAGGGCTGAACAGGCTGACGTTGGTGTGTGTCTGCCTTTCATTCATTTTTTCTCTGGTCGTGGGGCTGGCAGCCTTGAACTACGCGGAGAGACAGAGAGAAAAGATTTATGTGCTGGATCAGGGGAAATCGCTTCTGCTGGCATTACAGACTGATGCGGTGATGAGCAAGGAACTGGAGATAAAGGATCACGTGAGCAGGTTTCACGAACTGATGTTTACGCTCTCGCCACAGAAAAAGACCATTCAGGAGAATCTTGACAGAGCCTTCAACCTGGCCGACAAGTCGGCTTATGAGTATTCGCAGGATCTGGCAGAGAAGGGATATTATTCACGGCTTGTGTCGGCGAATATATCGCAGCAGATGATTGTGGATTCGGTGGTGTTTCAGGGTAATGGGTATCCGTATCAGGTGAAGACTTTTGCCAGGCAGTATGTGATTCGTGAAAGCACGATGAGTGAATATGCCTTTGTGAGTTCGTGCCAGGTGCTGAATGCGTCGAGGTCGGATGTGAATCCGCACGGACTGATCATAGAGAAGTTCGTTGTGCTTGAGAATAATCTTGTAGAAACCAGAAAAAGATAGTGTGATATGAAGGATAAGAAATCTTGGATGTTATTTGTGTTGATGCTGGTTGCCCTTGTAGGGTTGCTGTGGCTGGTGTTTCTGCCTGGCTGCAGAGATGAGACGGCAGCGGAAAAGGTGGCGATGGATGTGCCGGAAGGAATTGCCGAGGAGATTCCGGAGAGCAAGAGGGAGGCTTATCAGGAGAAAGGCAGGAAGAGTGTTTCGACTGATGAGTATTTTGAGATGCTGATGGCGGAGGAGGAGATTTCGCTTGTGTCGTCAGAGAAGATTCCCGATCAAGCCGGGAATGACGGGGTTCCGGGGAAAGGTGGTTCTGCGGCTGAAAGGGTGTTCGGGCCGGCTCCGGTAGAGCGTAGCGTGCCAAGGCAGTCGGGAGGTTCTTCAGGTTCCGGTGGTTCTGCTGGGGCTGGCGGCTATTCGGGGGCGGTTCGGCAGCGGCAGATGAGTGAGGAAGAGCAGCTGGAGTATGACAGGAAGAGGGTTGAAATGGTGCGTGATGTGATTACAGGTACTTCATCTGAGGCAGAGGGGGCATCCTCTCCTGACAGCATGGATGAGGATGAGGTGGAACTGAAATACCATTCTGACGATGATATAGTATTCTCGTTGGATGATGAATTTACAGACGATGGTGTCAATTATCCGGAAGATAGCAAGAGGCCTTTCCGATGTATGTTCATCAGGGATGAGAAGTTGAAGGAAGGTCAGAGGGTAACTTTGAGACTTCTGGAGACTTACGAAGAGAATGGAGTCCGTATTCCGGCGAATTCACATCTGAATGCGATCTGCAAGATAGGCAACAGACTGGAATTGAATGTAAAGAGTGTGGAAATGAACGGGAAGATCATCCCGCTGAATCTATGTGCTTATGACACGGACGGATTAAAGGGTATCTATTGCCCGGAGACATCATCGAACAAGAATGCGAAAAAGGCTGAGAACGACGCCTTGAGTGCATCGGGAGCGACATTCGGAGGGCTGGTCGGAGACATTGCGAATACGATCATCCGCACTGGAGTAAATATCGCGAGGTCTTCTTCCGGAGAGGTGTCGGTGAATGTGTCATCGGGATATGAGTTTTTTCTGGTAAAATCTGAACGGAGGTAAATGATATGAAGGGATTGATGAGTATTGTGATTATGTGTTTGTTGGGGTGCAGATGTATGGCTGCGGAGGGGTGTGATACTCTATCAGTGTCGCTTACGCAGACAGTGCACCTTCGTTTTGCGTCTGAACTGAAATATGTGAATCTTGGAAACAGATCGATGGTGGCGAAGATCATCGACGGAAGTAAGGATATTGTTGCGATCAAGGCTCGGGAGTCATTTGATTACTGTACGTCGGTAACCTGCCTGGAGTCGAACGGACAGATGCACACTTTTGTAGTGAGGTATGATGAATATCCTTCATCACTTTTGATTGACACCAGAGGGAAGGAGCGTGCCGGGATTGAGACGGTGTCAGAGATTGCCGATATATCCGGACAGGGTAAGGAACTGTATCATCTGGGATGCAGCGGATATGACATTTCCCTGCAATGCGACAACATCTTCATCAAGGATGATATGCTGTATATCTCCATTTCGCTGAAGAACGGGTCGCAGGTGAGTTATGAGTTTGATGACCCGCGATTCTCGATCGAGAGCAGAAAGAAGACTAAAAGAAGTCTGGTGTATGAGAAGAGCGTGATTCCTCGCTGCGTATATGGTATGGGAGCGGTGGAGCCGGATGGAGAAGGACATATCGTGTTTGGCTTCGACAAGATTTCGCTTGTGAAGGGACAGGTGCTCCGGATATTCATATATGAGACTGGAGGGTCAAGGAATTTCGTGCTTACTTTGGGAATGAACGACATAAACAAGGCAAGAAGGATTTAGGCCTTCTTGTTTTCCTGAAAGAGTTGGAGGGCAAGATCGACATCCACGATGATTTTCCTGCCGTTCTGGGATATGGCTTCGGTGATCACATTATCCTTGAGATGTTGAGCTGTGGAATGAGCACAGCCAAAGAGGTCGCAGATGCCTTTCAATCCATAGACATAGCGTTTGACCGGAATCGGTTCCTGAGCAGGCTGCTCTTGTTTATCGGCAAAGCAGGATGCCACCAATGCTTGGAATTGCGATACGGTGAGCATCATCAAAGGGGTGTCTGATTTAATAGTCTCCATAAATTACTCCATCTTTACTGTGTAGGCAAAGGTGGAGTAATTTCTTTAATTCGCAAATTTTTACAAGTATTTTGGAGTCTTTTAGAGTTTTATACGGTTTTCGGGGAGTTTAAAATAAATTTTATGGTGGCTAAAATTTATTTTAATGTCGGTGTAAAAGGATAAAAAAAGTGATATGATTATAAAAAAGAGAAAAATCTTCAGGCATTTCGCCACATAAATTTGGAGGTCGCCGCAGGCTTCCCATATTTTTATGGCAAAAACGATATGGGGTGCTTTATCATTGTGTTGTTGGTCTGTATCGGTGCAGCCCTGATTGCAAATTCGAGGATCATCAGATGGCAGCGAAGAGCGGCGAATGCATATTTCATAATCGCACAGAAAGCCACTACTACAGAGGAACGCGAATGGGGCTACCGTAATGCCTATATGTGCGGACATCCGAAAGCGAAGTTCTTCTACATATATGCTGCAGCTGATGCGTTCAGCGGAAGGAAGCCACTGACGCCGTTTGTCATTCATCTGGAGGATGGTGTGGATGTGACGGCCATATTCTATGATTATTATATACGGGAGCGGCATATATCATACGGCAGCGAGAGACAGCAGGAGGTCACCCAAAGGGTGCTGGAGCTGAAGGATGGCGAGAATCCTTCATCCGACCTGTATTCGGAGGCATTGAGGACTCTTGAGGGGTATCTGGGCGAGAACTGGAGATGCGGTACCGGGCCGGTCATCATATTTATGCCTTGTAGCGGAGAGCAGGCACATTTTCAGAGGTTTGATTCTTTATCCAGGAGTCTGAAATGGCGGTATAAGTACAATACGGACATCGAGGCAGTGCAATATACCGGTGTACGGCGAAACAAGCATAGGAGCCGCAACCGGAGTGCAATAGAATCCAATTCCAATATTGTTATTTCTCCGAAGATCATCGGGAAGGAGGTGGTTATCATTGACGATGTGATAACGACAGGGAGCAGTCTCAGGGAGTTTGCAAGTGAGTTGCGGACCTATGGAGTGAGGGTCAAGGCGGCTGTATTTCTTGCTCAGACAGCGAAACTTCCATCTGACAAAGAGATTCACAGGCATATAAAAAGTGCGGACTGACTATCTGCTGCATAGTCAGTCCACACTTGGATGTCATACGGTTTTTCTGTCGGAAAACTTGCTCATTGCATCTGCTTTTGTCTTGTCGGTGATGGCGATGTATGGCCGCATTGCCGCTTCGTTGGCGTGTCCTGTGATCTTGCGGATTACTGTGGTCGGGATGCCCATTTCGAGGGCGGCACATATGAATGTTCTTCTGCCACCGTGAGTGCCGAGGACAGCCCATTTCGGATGGACTTCATCGTATCTGGCGTTGTCCTTATAGTAACTGTACTTTACCGGAGTGGTGAAGCCGCATAGTTCGCAAATATCTTTCAGGTATTCGTTCATCTTCTGGTTGGATATGACCGGAAGAGCGAGATTGCCGGGATAGTTCTCATCTTCGTATTTCTGAAGGATGGTGCGTGAGTAGGCGTTGAACGGCACTTTCAGGGCACAATCGGTCTTTTCGGTGATGACGTTGATTCCGTCCTCTGTGATGTCTGTCCTTTTGAGGGAGGCCATATCGCTGTAGCGGAGACCGGTAAAGGCACAGAAGCAGAAGAGGTCGCGGGTCTTGATCAGGGATGATCGGTTCTGTACGACCTTCTTATATATCTTCCCGTTAATGTCCTTCAGGCGGACTTCCGTTCCGTCTTTAGGGACATCGAAGTTGTAGAGTCTGAGCAGTTCATCCCAGGTAAGGAAAACGACTTCTTTGTCGATGAGTTTGAATTTAGGTTTGAAGGTGATGAAGTCGGCCGGAACCTTCACGCCGATCTCCATTGCACGACGTAAGAACCATTTGAGCATCTTCAGGTCTTTCTGAATAGAGACGTCCTTCATATCGAGTTCGGCACCTTCATAGGCGACAAATTCGCTGAGCTTGTCGGAATTCCAGTCGGCGAAGCGTGTCTTTGCTGCGAAGGATACAAGATGCTTCCTGAAGGTATTGTGCTTCTTGATCGTGCTGTCTGACCACT
>JAZSEQ010000069.1:0-72609 GCA_045531765.1 Candidatus Cryptobacteroides sp.
GTCTTTCCTCGATATACCCCATCAAGCCACACGTCAGCCCCGGCCTTGGCGCAGGAGACCACCACCGTCAGCTTCTGGTCAGCCCAACCGTCCATCAGATAGACCTTATCAGCTTCCGGGCTGATAGTCACGGTGTTGGACTCTCCCAAAGATGGATGCTTTATGTAGAACCTAGTGCCCGGTCTTGCCGTCATCTCGAGAATCAGGCCATTGCCACCAGAAGCCACCTCCCTCTTCATCAGGACCACATTTCCGCCCAGAACCTTCACCTCCACCTGCCTGATATCCTCCGGAGTCATCCTGTCCAGATGCAGCTTCAGACGGAAGCACGCACGGTTCGAGCGGTCCTTACCAATAGGGTCGATATTCACGCCTCCGAGGGCGTTTGTCTGCTCCAGACGGAATGAACCCCCGTCAAGAGTCAGCACACTTCCCGCCTGAGCCGAAAGCGATACCGAAAAACCACAAAATAGAACTATCGGGAGAATAACAAGACTAAGTATCTTATTCATAGGTTACAGTCAATTGATTAACCTGCGAATTTACATAAAATCCTTGTTTAAGAAAACATTTTTACCACGCTTCGCTCGCAATGACGTGTGAGGGAAAATGCTCGCAATGACGTGTGAGGGAAAATGCTCGCAATGATGGAGAGGTAAAACTCTCTGATGACGTGATCACACTTTTGCTTCCCGGAACACCTCTGCGATAGAAGGATATGTGTTCTGGAGGAACATCGGAAGGCTGGATTTTGCCACCCATGCGGCTTTGGAAATGTCCTCTTCCCGCTGTGGGGTAAGGTCGGTGGGGTTCGTGTACAGCATGTCGTACCACCATGTGTGCTTGAGATGCCATATGCCGTCGCGTCTGTAGCAGTGGTCGGTGATGCAGATAAGGTCCCTTATGACCAGCTCGTCTATGCCGGTCTCTTCCCGGACTTCCCTCAGAGCTGTGGTGTCTATAGCTTCTCCGGGATCCTGATGGCCTTTGGGGAGGTCCCATAACCCGTTGCGGCTGATAAGGAGGAAATCCCCGCGTCTGTTGGATACGAGGCCACCTCCGGCATTGACTTCCTTGAATTCGCTGCATATCCTGCGGTACATTGATCCGGGATCATCAGAAGGTATGCATATTCTTTGGAGTGAGTCCGAATTTTCGAACATTTCCACGAGCGAATGCAGCGAGAAGTCATTTCCAGGCCGGAATATTATTGCATTGGGGTCGGACAGATATGAATCTTCTTCCGGGCATATGATTATACAGCGCTTTTCAAAGTATATCTTGTGCATTTAACCTAATATTTTATTAACTTTGCAGGATTGGCACATAAAGTGTGCGTGCAAAGATAATTCCGAAATTATGGAAAAACAATCAAAAAGCATATATATGGAAACAGTTGAAAAGGCAGTGGCGAAATCGCTTATGGATATCAAGGCGGTCATGTTGAGGCCTGATACCCCTTTTGTATGGGCTTCAGGATGGCATTCTCCTATCTATTGTGATAACCGGAGGATCCTTTCATATCCTGAAATCAGGGAGAATGTGTGCGGGTGGATGGCAGATATAATCAGAACAAGGTATCCTGATGTCGAGGTCATAGCCGGTGTGGCTACGGGAGCCATTGCGCATGGCTACCTTGTGGCTCATATGCTCGGAAAGCCTTTCTGCTATGTGCGCCCGAAGCCGAAGGATCATGGGACGGGCTCGCAGATCGAGGGACTTCTTGAGAAGGGTGCGAAGGTCGTGATTGTGGAAGACCTTATTTCCACAGGCATGAGCAGTCTCGCAGCCAAGAACGCACTCGTGAACGCAGGGGCTGATGTAATGGGAATGGTGGCGATCTTTTCCTATAATTTCAATCAGGCCCGCAAGGCTTTCGAGGATGCGAATGTGGAACTTACCACGCTTTCAAATTACGACACTCTGATTGAGGTGGCTCATGAGACAGGTTATGTGAAGGAAGACGAGATAGAAGTGCTTAAGGCATGGAGACTGTCTCCTTCAACATGGGGAAAAAAAGAATGATCATATGCAGATAACCAGCAAGAGGGCGGTGGTGTCAAAGGCACCGTATGAACTATACATGGCTTTTGTCGATATGAGGAACTTCGTGAGGTTTCTCCCCGAGGACAGGAAGGCCGGTGTTGAGGCGGATTATGATTCTATCCATGCTCTTGTGCAGGGATTCAACATCGGAGTCAAGGTCGTGGACAGGACCCCGTATTCAAAGATAGAGTTCGCAGATGACGGAGCTCCTTTCAGTTTCAGGATGTCCGTACATTTCGATGCATCCTCGGATCCATACAGGACTGATGTGCATATTGTCCTTGATGCAGACCTGAATTTCATGATGAAGACCCTTCTCGGATCCAAGCTCAAGGAAGCTCTTGACAAGGTGGTGGACGGGCTCGCAGCCATGTCAGAAGGACGTATGCCTGAAGGGATCGATCCGTCGATGTATCCCGAGGGCTTTGACCCGTCTGGTTTCAAGTCGTGATGAGATGATGAACGGGTCTTTCAGAAGATATCTCGAAGAGGCGATAGGGAGCGTGAATGCCCTTGTCGCTTTTTCTGCATTTGATTCTCCGGCATCAGTGTCAGTGAGGCTCAATCCTTTCAAGAAAGGATGTGCCCTGACAGGACGCCCGGTGCCGTGGAGCAGGTATGGTCTGCTTCTGGATGAAAGGCCGCAGTTTACCCTGGATCCGATGTTCCATGCCGGGACTTATTATGTCCAGGACTCATCCTCGATGTTCGTGGGACATGTATTCAGGAATGTTTTGGAAAATTCTGAAAGGCCGGCATCCCGTCCTCTCAGGGTACTGGATCTTTGTGCTGCCCCCGGTGGTAAGACCACGGATCTTGCGGCGTCTCTTCGGGAATCCTGCGGCGACAGCTTCATGCTTGTGGCCAACGAGGTCATGAAGGCCAGGGTGGGTGTGCTTGCTGATAATGTCGCATTATGGGGCGACCCGAACGTCGTGGTCACTTCTGATGATCCGGGTTCCTTCGCTTCGTTGGCCGGTTTCTTCGATATCATAGTTGCTGATGTACCGTGTTCCGGCGAGGGAATGTTCAGAAAGGATGAACAGGCCCGACAGCAGTGGTCGGAAGATAATGTGGCCTTATGCGAAGCACGTCAGAGGAGGATCATTGCTGATGTGTGGCCGGCTCTCAGACCAGGCGGAGTGCTGATCTACTCCACATGTACATTCAACAGGTTTGAGAACGATTCAAATGTGGAATGGATTTCCGGGACCCTCGGAGCCGACATCCTGTCGGATAGGAATGCTCTCGGCATAGGTGAAGGAATAATTCCCACTGCCCACGGATATAGTCTCGTCCCCGGTCATGTGGAAGGAGAGGGACAGTATTGTGCGGCCCTGAGGAAAGCGGCAGGAGGCGCAGTGGAGGACTTTACTTTGCGTGCTTCCGGAAATGTGCGTCAGACATCCGGGGAAGCTCCGTTGCCTAAGGAGGCCGAAAAGCTGTTTGACAGGGAGGTGGTCCTGAGGAAGAAGTCGGAAACCGTGACGGCTGTCCCGTCTGTGATAGCTGACCAGTTGCCTGCAGTAGAGCGAAATCTTCATGTGATTGCTGCCGGTTGTGCCGCAGGAACTCTGAAGGGAAAGGTCCTTGTTCCGGATGCAGATCTTGCCTTGTCCCTTATGTTCAGGCGTGAGGCCTTCCCATATGCGGACCTGAGTCTTCATGATGCCTTGTCCTATCTGCATCGTGACGCCATCACACTTCCGGAAAGCCCGATGGGATATGTCACCGTAGGATACTGCGGGGTTCCGCTGGGTTTTGTGAAGAATCTCGGAAACAGATGCAATAACCTTCATCCTCAGAGCCGTCGTATAAGGATGAATATACCAAAAGATATATGAAAAGGATTTTAGTGGCTATGCTGTCCTTCCTGACAGTAGCATTGTACTCGCAGGAGGTGGATTATGCCAGGAAATATGAAATGCTTGTCTCCCGCCTCGGCCCGTCCGGAGTGGGCGTCGAGACTCTGCTTGACAGTTGGAAAAAGGCTGATTCCACGAATGTGCAGATGCTCTCTGCGAGGATTCAGTATTATCTTTCCAAGTCTTGTTCGACTGATGTGGTGACACGTCCCGAGAAGAATTATCTCGGCATGCAACCGGTCCTTTCTCTGAAGGACAGCACTGGAACAGATGTGTATTACTATCAGGTGGACAGATTCGATGATGAACTGTTCGGAATGGCCTTGTCTGAAATTGACAATGCATCTGCCCTTTATCCGGATATGCTGGATTTCCGTTTCATGAAGGCCAATGCATATATGACATATGAGAAGGAAAGTCCTGATATGGCTCTGGCCTATCTGCAGGATCTGGTCAGGGAAGACAACGCCGGCAAGCGTAAGTGGATGTGCAATGGTACAGATGCAGTTCCCGGTTTCTTCAAGGATGCGATCCAGGAGTACTGTGCCACACTGTATACCCTCGGTACTCCGTCAGCGATGGAGGCATTCCTGAAATTGTCCGAGCTCATGATGAAGATGTATCCGGCAGCTTCGGAGTTCATTACGAATGTCGGCAGCTATCATATGAAGGCCAGGAATGACAGTAAGACGGCTCTGAAGCATTACGCGAAGGCCATAAAGAAGAATCCGAAGGATTATCCTGCAGTCAGGAATGCCGTGATAGCCGCAAGGAAGGTAAAGAATGTAAAGCAGGAAAAGAAGTATCTGGCGATGCTGGTGGAGCTTGCCCCGGAGAACGAAAAGATGGTAGCCAAGGCGAGACTTGAAGCCTTGAATTCGAAATAATCATGGATGTGTCCTGTTTCATAGCGAGGCGCCTGAAGTTCAAGGGCAGGATGGCGGTGATTTCGATCGCCGTCAGTTTCCTTGTCATGATCGTTGCCGTATCTGTGTCCGACGGCTTCAGATATGAGATCCGTAGAGGGATTTCAGACATTTCGGGTGATATCCAGCTTGCTCCCCCTGATCTGAATGTCATGGATAGTGGCCAGCCTGTGGACAGATACCCTTCATATCTCGATAAGGTCTCATCCGTAGCCGGTGTGGAGAGGATAGTCCCCGTTGTTTACCGTGCAGGTATCGTGAAGAACGGGAATGAGATTCATGGAGTGCTTTTCAAAGCCGTCCCTGACGGACAGGAGACGGTCTCCGGCGTCCATGTCCATGACAGCGTATCTCTTCAGGTGGCGATTCCACGCCGTCTGTCTGAAATATCAGGACTGGTTCCGGGAGACCGCATGCTTTCGTATTTCGTAGGAGAAAAGGTCAGTCTCCGGCAGTTCAACGTGGTCTCTATATATGATCCTCTTGTGTCCACAGATGACAGACTTGTCGTATATGCCTCCCTTGATGACCTGCAGAGGCTTAACAACTGGTCTGAAAATCAGGTTTCGGCGATGGAGATAATACTTGATGATTCCCATAGGGATAAAGAAACCGTCCGCACTGTGACCGAGGAAGTCGGGACCTATGTGAATGTGTTTTCCTCTGAAAGTGAGGCTCCCGTCATAGCAGTTTCCTCAGTGAGCCGCTATGCTCTGCTATATGACTGGCTGGATCTTCTGGATTTCAATGTGTTCCTGATTCTCCTGCTGATGACTGTGGTTGCGGGCTTCAATATGATTTCCGGTCTTCTGATAATGCTTTTCGAGAACATTTCCACGATAGGTCTCTTCAAGTCTTTGGGTATGACAGACCGGGATATTTCAAAGGCCTTTCTGTCCAGTGCGGCCGTGCTTGTGATGAAAGGGATGCTTGCAGGAAATGCCCTGGCCCTTCTGTTCTGTCTCATACAGGGGACGACGCACGTCCTCAGTCTGAATCCCGAGAATTATTTCGTGTCTTTTGTGCCTGTGCATGTGGATATGGGAGCCATCCTGCTGGCTGATATCGCTTCATTTGTCGTGATAATGCTGCTTCTGCTGATTCCGTGCATCTTCATTTCAAAGGTCGATCCTGCAGAAACGGTGAGGGTGAAGTGATCAGACTTCCGGATGGATCGTGCAGATGGCACGATAATGAGACATGATGCTGTCTATATATGCTATGGTTTCATGACCCTGGAATTTCCCGTACTTTACTGATACTTCCTCGAGTACGGTATCTTCCCTCATGATAGGGATTATTTTCTCTACAATATTCTCCCACTGCATGCTGTCCACTCCTTTTGCCTGTGCCAGACTGATGCAGTCCGAAATCCTGCCTTCTCCGGCGTTATAAGCCGCCAATGTGAACTTGATGAGTTCCTCCTGCGTCATGCCTTCCCTGAAAAACAGCTGCTGCATTCTCTTGAGGTGTCGTGTCCCCGCAATTATGTTCTGCTCTGGATTGACAAGGTCCTCCACGCCATAATAGCTTCCTGTCTGAGGCATTATCTGCATCAGTCCCTGCGCTCCACGGAAAGAAGAGGAGCTGATCGAGAACTTGGATTCCTGATAGATTACCGCTGCAAGCATCCTCCAGTCCCATCCGAGTTGGGCGGCGTATTTGCGGATGATTCCGTCGTATGGGCTGACAGAGTCTGCCGTCAGCCCCATTTCCGCCCTCTTGTGTGGGTTGAATGAGGATTTGAATCTTTTCTTCAGCCCTGCATATTCCTCTGAAGCTGCCATATGGCTGAGCCATGAATTCATCTGACGTACCTTGTCCTGATTCCTGGTGCCGAGCACCCATGCGGAGCAATCATTCATTTTTCTGAGTACGCTCAGGTCATCCCTGTCAAGTGAATCCAGAGCGTGGGTAATCACTACGTCCACCTTTCCGTTCTGCAGTGAATCCAGGTAGCAGGTATTCCTGCCCGAGGTGACTATACGTACACTGCAATGGTTGTCCTGTGCAAACCGACACAGAAGTTCATAGCACAGTCCTGTCTCCAGACCGTGCGAACCGTACATGTCGTCACCCAGATCTATAGCGCAGACGAGGTCTTCGCCTGCGTATGCATTTACCGATCTTGCTCCTATCAGTACCGTGTCTCTGTCGCAGAGAGGTGTTATGCTGAATATCAGCAGTGATACTGATATATATCTAAGAGTTCTCTTTATGTTTTCCTTAATTACTCTCATTATCTCATTGTCCTGTTGGCTGCGCTCTGCATTCCTCCTCTTCCTCCACCTGAAGGCATCATTCCTGATGAAGCTCCTCTTGAGCCTCCTCCTGATGTGACGCCTGATGAGCTTCCTGCCGATCCATTCCTGCCTGAGAACACCCAGAACGGCCATGAAATGCCGAATTTGATTGCACTCTGTGTCGCAATGCGTCCGTGTGCAGTGAAGTAGTCAGCGCTCTTGCAAGGCCATCCCATGTTGGCGTTTACATATTTTATGAAGACGCTGGCCTGTTTCCACTGCACGTTGATGAAGGCATCTATATACGGGCAGTCGCCATATTGTTCCGTATTCTGGTTATGGAATACGCCGAGCACCGGATTATATGCCGGAGCATTCCACTTTGTCGTATACAGTGCGTTGGCACCGATCTGCATCCTCATGACATCCCTGACCACATTGAACTCGATATAGTATCTGAAGTTGAGGGCCAATGCCGGGAGAGGGAGCACGTCGTTGTCTGAAGAGAATTGAAGCAGCGCCTGATGGTCGAAATGGAAGGCTCCGGCCGTGAAGTCCTGACGCAGAGAGGCGTTAAGCACACTCATCGGCTTTCCATTCTGCCTTACTATCCCTTCTGTATCGTAGTAGATGTTGTTGCTCAATAATGCATACCCGACCTTTGCATGGGTCTTCCATCTCGGGATATCGACGGTTGTCTCGAGTCTTGTCGTGGAGATCTTGTCGAAATCGTTGTTCCACATGTAGTGGTTGGTATACAGGTGCTGCTGATAGTAGTCTGGCTCCCGCAGACTTGTTTCGAAGCGTGCTCCGAGGGTCAGAGGGCTGCGCCTGTCCTTTCTGAAAGGATACATGCTGAAGGACAGGTTACCTTTTATGCTGAAGTCGTTGGCCTCATGTCCGGCAAAGGTATAGTCTCCTGAAGCATTCCATTTCAGATACTTGTCATATTGTCCCTTGGCTCCCGCATACAGGTACAGTGAGTTCTGCACGACAGTGTGCGGACCTGTCAGGTAATTCTCGGGACGGAAACTGTAATAGTTAAGAAGCTTGTCTCCGACACCGACATCAATTTTCGACACAATTGCATCATCTGACCATGGCTGGAGCCTCATGAATATCCTGTTGTCAAACCGCATTACCCTGAGTGAATCGTAGCTCTTTGTCGGGTTGAGATAAAATCTGTCGTTGAAGAATTCTCTTCCTGCCTTGTCCGAGGTCGGAATATCATCTGAATAGGATTTGCTGAATACGCTATATTCACTGCTATGTCCGATGAATGCGGTGGTGATGTCGTCAGACACGGAAACAGTGTCGGACTTTTCGGCAGCAGCTTCCATTTCCGCCTTTTCAGCACTCTGAAGAGCAGCTATGGCCAGTGAGTCTCCGCTTGCCATTATGCTGTCCCTGACAGTTTCCTTGCGCTTGCGCTCCTTCATTCCCTTGAGGTCTTCAATGAAAGTGAAAGGTATCCTGTATGTCTGGTCAAGGAAGACTGTCTGTTTCTTTCTTTCACTCTGTGCGTTCTTCAGATACACTTCGATTTCACGGGAATCCACGGTGGTGTCCCTTATCCAGAACAAGTCCTGTATGCCTCCGTTGTCGCTGTTGTGGATCTTGTTCCAGATATATCCGGCATGCATCATGTACCTTTTCCCCACATAGTTGGTGGCAGCAACGAATGTCCTGTTGCTGTAATCCTCCCTCCTTAGCATACCGTTGCCTCCGAACCTGTTGTATATCAGGGTAAGGTTGAGTTCGGGCGTGATGTTCTGGGTAGTGAGTACCTTGACGTTGGTCTCTTCCTTCTCCTGGTTCGCAAAGAGGGTGCCCCAATATGCCAGCTCTGTGTAAGGAGTCTTGGTGTTGAACATCGGGAGAGTTTCAGGAGAGTAGCTGTATTCGCGTAAAGGTGTAAAGAACACTACGTTACGTTCCTCCTCCCTCTTGAAGAAATCGTACAGCTGGACAGGAGAACCTGCAACTCCGAGCCATGTGGCGTTCACATCCTTCTTCATGAAGGAGTAGTCGTAGAAGTTGTAGTTGAATGAAGTGTCACTGCCTTGCTCGCGAAGGCCCTTCAGGTCATTGAAGTTCCTGTCAAGCTGCCATGTCACTATTCTCTTGTACTGCATGGAATCAGGGAATGCGAAGGTCTCGAGGATTCTCGGAGTCGCTTCTATGATACTGTCCTTGCGTGCCCGGATGCTGTCCTTTATCTCCTGTTTGCGTCTTGCGGCAGCTATGAGTCCGGGGAGAGCCTGCTCCGCATCATATTTCTTGCGTTCTCTCTTGCTGAGGGAATTGTACCATGCATTGAATTTTGCAACAGCCGTTTCTGTGGAGTCCTTTATATATAAGGAGTCGAGCTTCATGAGCTCAAGTGTGTCTCCTGCAAGGATGAGGGAGTCTCTGACCTGTACTCTTGTCAAAGAGTCCTTGACAGCTATGTAATACTTGTAGAAGAACGGGTCCTTTTCTTTCAGAGAGTCGGGTATCCTTATGGTGTCGCGCGCTGAAGGAACCTTTGTGCTGTCTGCTATGATACTGTCTGTCAATATGGAATCTCTGACTGTCGAATCAGCAATGACAAGCTTCAGACTATCGGAGAGAACTGTGTCAATGCTGTCATGAAGATGGCCTATGGCGCTGTCTCCTGATATGCCGGATGCTGAAAGAGAGTCCTCCAGCCGGGAAGACGTCAGGGAGTCCGAGAGTCTTCTCAAGCCCACGGCTCTCGTAGCATCAATACCGAATGACTGCATCGCTGCAATCATCACAAGCAAGGCCGGAACCCATATTTTTGCCAAAAAATTCTTCATAACAAGACGGCAAAGGTACGAATAATTATTGATTATTCAACACTTATGCCCCCAGCCTCCATTTCAGCGAGAGCCTTCACGTGGCCATCGTGGTCTACATAAGCTATGCAGTCCTTGAGGAGATGGACCTTGAATCCGCCTTTGAGAAGGTCTTCGCATGTGTTGCGGACGCAATACTCGGTAGCGATGCCGCAGACGTATACGTCAGTGGTGTCAAGGAGCTGGAGGATTTCTTCAAGGGACTGTCCGGCAGTATTTGTCCCGTCATATCCTGAATACTGTTCGACAGCCTTGTCGCATCCCTTGTCAAAGGTGAGCTCTTCCTTGGCATAAGGTAGGAGGTCCTTGTGGATTTCGCCTCCTCGGGTGCCTGCAACGCAGTGTATCGGCCATATTCCACCCTGCTCCTTGAAGGAGGAATGATCTGCAGGATGGTGGTCCCGTATGAAAAGGATAGGGAAGGTGTCGAGTATTTCATGCTCCTCGCCTGCTTGTCCCTTGGTCTGGGAATCGATGTATTTCAGTGTCTCTGCCACTGCATTGTCAGCATTAATGCATGCAAGACTTCCGTCAATGAAGTCATATAGCATGTCCACTACTACTAATGCGCTGTTTTTCATTTCTTTATTCTTTTTAACGTCCTGAGAACTCTTTGATCTCGTTGTTGAGTCTGTTCAGTATGCCCACCTTGAGGTTGTATAGGTCGTCCGAGATGTCCACTTTGTAGTAATGAGGATTGATCAGACGGCGTTCGCTCGGACTGAAATGCATGAGCGTACTGTCATAATATGCCTTCTTCTCAGCAAGACTGTGTACCGGTACGCATCTTCTGCCCCCTTCCATCACCAGGTGCTGAAGAGGGAATGCCGTGTATTCTCCGGCTTCAAAAGTCTTGTATTTGTATCTGTCGTGTTCGTCGCATACGGTGAACTCTTCTCCCGCTTCGATCTTTCTGCTGAGCACGTCACCTCTGAGACATGTCACGTCCACCTTGTATATCTCTCCTTTGTCCGGATCGTTCTTCATTATGCGGTAGGTGATCTGGAATCCAGGATTGATGAGCTTTATCTTGTCTTCTGAACGTTTCAGTACTGCCTGTCCGTCGATTTCCACAAGTTTGTATACATTCCCGAAGCACGGGTTGGCCTTGCTCGTGGCTATTGCATCACCCACTCCGTAGGAATCGATACATGCACCCTGGCGTTCAAGGTCTGTTATAAGATACTCGTCCAAAGAGTTGGTCGCGAATATCCTGCATCCCTTGAGGCCGCTTTCATCAAGCTTCCTGCGGCATTCCACGGACAGGTAAGCAAGGTCTCCGCTGTCCAGTCTTATGCCGTAGCCTGCAGGATAGGAATCGTCGATGCCGTTTTCCCTGAAGGCCTGTATGGCATTGCGCACTCCGCATTTAAGGGTGTCGTACGTGTCGATGAGGAGGATGAGCGGCTCGCCCTTATGAGTCTTGATGTAGGTGTCGAATGCGTTGAATTCTCCCTTTACACTGCAGCCGAATGATGTCACATAACTATGGGCCATTGTTCCTGTAGAGCCGTAGTCATACATGGCTCCTGTGAGGATGTTCGATGTTGCTGCGCATCCTGCGATGATTGCCGCCTTTGCCCCGTAAGTGGCAGCCCATGGTCCATGAGCCCTGCGGGAGCCGAATTCACTGACAGGACGGTCTGTGGCACGGCATACCCTTGAAGCCTTGGTAGCTACAGCCATCTGATGGTTCATTATGCAGAGGATGGGGGTTTCAAGAACCTGGGCCTCGATAAGCGGTCCCTCTATTATTATTATCGGCTGATTTGGAAAGACAATCTCGCCTTCACGCATGGCATAGACGTTTCCGGTGAATTTCATAGCTGAAAGATAGCCCCTGAAATCCCTGTATTCCTCACCGGGCAGGAACTTTTCGAAAAATGAAGGTTCCATATTTCCGAGGTTACCTATCATTTCGATTACCTCGTCCACTCCGCTCACCACAGCCCAGTTATTGTTTTCCGGAGCCTTCCTGTAAAACATGTTGAAGACGGCGTGCTTGTCCTTCATGCCGCTGTCATAAAATGACTTTCCCATCGTGTACTGGTACTTGTCAGAACAATAAGCATAGTTAAGCATAGCTTTCGTATTTTATCCCGCAAATGTACTCATTTTTGCAAATAACTTTAGTAAATTCGTGCCGATTTGCATAATAACTCATTTATGAAGCGACTTTATCAAGCATATTTCGGGACAGATCCCGTTACCGTATGTCCATTGAAACCGTTTGCCAGCGGTCGTGCCTATTGGCGTCTTTCATCCGCCAAAGGGACATGCGTCGCAGTGGAAGGGAATGACCGTAAGGAAAACGAGGCTTTCATCGCCATTGCACGGCATTTCATGAACAAAGGGATTCCGGTGCCTCAGCTGCTTGCGGTGGGGGAGGACAGGATGACCTATATTCAGGAGGATCTTGGTGACGACATCCTTTTTGATATGTATGTGAAGGCCAGAAGAAGCGGGGAAGGAATGGAAGAAGTGGAGTCCTTGTTATGCAGGACCATTTCTTTGCTTCCCAAAATGCAGTTCGAGGGAGCTGAAGGATTTGATTTCTCGGTGTGCTGTCCTCAGTCGCAGTTTGACAGCCGGACGGTCCTCTTTGACCTGAATTATTTCAAATACTGTTTTCTGAAGCCTTCTGGACTTGTGTTCGATGAAATGCTTCTACAGGACGAATTCGAAAGGTTTGCAGACCGGCTGGCAGAAGAAGAACATGAGACTTTCATGCATCGTGATTTCAATGCCCGTAATGTGATGATACGTGATTCCAGACCGTATTTCATAGATTTTCAGGGAGGAAGGAAAGGACCTGTCCATTATGATGTGGCATCGTTCGTATATCATGCCAGGGCTGAGTACCCTGCTTCACTACAGGCGAAGATGATGGATTCATATCTGGCTGAAGCTCAGAAATATATGCGGATAGAACGTGACGAATTCATGGAGAGGCTCAAATGGTTCCGTCTGTTCAGGATGTTGCAGGTTCTGGGCGCATACGGCTTCAGGGGGCTGATCGAGCAGAAAGCGGATTTTGTGGCGACCATACCGCCTGCATTGGAAAGACTAAGGGAACTGGCTCCTGATGTCCGTGATGTGTTCCCATATATGACTCAGGTAATCGAGAGGCTTGTGGCCCTGCCTCGTTTCGCCAGGAGAAAGGATGACGGGGTACTGGAGCTGACCGTGACCAGCTTTTCATACAGGAAGGGCATACCCCATGACTCCACTGGAAACGGAGGAGGCTATGTGTTCGACTGCAGGGCTCTCAACAATCCTGGCAGATATGCCCGGTATAAGAATCTGACCGGCAGGGATGAGCCTGTTGTCAGATTCCTGGAAGAGGATGGCGGTGTCTTCAGCTTCCTTGACAATGTCTACGGTGTGCTCGATCCGCATATTGAGGTGTTCCTGAACCGGGGGTTCACCAGTCTTATGCTCAGCTTCGGCTGCACAGGCGGACAGCACCGCTCGGTCTATTGTGCCGAACAGGCTGCGAGGCATGTCGCTGCGGGATATCCGCATGTGCGCGTCCGTCTGGTTCATCGGGAGCAGAACATTACCGAGCTTTTCGGGCCGGTGCAGGCTATGTGATATTTTATCAGTTCATCGACAGGGGAGGGGATGAATGCGCGGATCCTGATGCCGTTCTTTTCAAAGATGGAGCTGACTATGTCCTTGAGGGCGTTTCCGAAGCCTCCGATTATCCCCACGGGATATCTGTCTGTGTCATATTGCTTCAGGCATCTGTCTACAAATGTCTTGAAATTGTTGTCTACCAGCTGCTTGATGTATGGATGGGAGTAATGGGACAAGATGAAAGGACACAGGCTGCCGAGCCATCCTGAGGGAGATCCCGGATTGTGGTATATTCTTTCCACAATATCGGAATATTCGTGCGGGAACTTCTCTGCATATTCAGCGGCGATTTCCGGAGGAACGAGTCCTTTTATGAAGTCGGAGATGAACATTCTGCCAAGTACGGAAGCGGAGCCCTCATCCCCGATGATGAAGCCTCCGGACCTGACCTGCCTGACAATCTTGTCTCCGTCCCAGAGGCATGAATTCGATCCTGTGCCCATGATGACGGCAATGCCCGGCTCATGGCCGCACGCGGCGCGGGCAGAAGCTACAAGATCGGTCTCGACTTCCACCCACGTCGCCTTGAAACACTCTCTGAGAGTCTCCTCCAGTTCCGCCTCAATGTCCGGAGTCACCACGCCGGCAGTATAGAAATGGACTTCATCATATCCACCATCCGGCAGCCTGCCCGCAACTTCCATGATGATGGATCTGATGGCATCTATAGTCATTGTGGACACATTCATCCCGGAGGACAATTCTCTTGCTGTCTGCTCCGAGTCTTCGACCACTCTCCAATCGGCCTTTGTGGCTCCGGATTCGCATATTATAATTCTTTTCATGCAGGGAGGATTCATATGACTGCAAATTTATAAAAACATTTCAGAGGGAGATGGCTCCACGGCAATTATCTGCTGACGTCCGGAAACACCTATTGTAAATCGGATCAAATACATTAACTTTGATGATTCATGTTTGAGATATAAGTATGAAGGCAATGATTTTCGCAGCGGGCTTAGGTACCCGTCTGAAACCGCTGACCGATAATATCCCTAAGGCGCTCGTTCCTGTCTGCGGTGTTCCGCTTATCGCACACGTATGCCGCAGGCTCAGGTCTTCCGGAATCTATGAGGCGGTTGTCAATGTCCATCATTTCGCTGACAAGGTGGAAGATTGGACACGGAGGCAGGATATCCTGTCCTTGGAAATAAGCGACGAAAGGGATTGCCTTCTTGAGACGGGAGGAGCTGTACTGCATGCCCGCCCTTTTCTCGAAGGTTGCGGCTCGTTCCTGATCCATAATGTGGACATCATTTCTGACCTGGATATTAGGTGGTTTGCCTCCCAGGTGCGCCCGGACGCGCTTGCAACACTGCTGGTCAGCCGCCGCAAAAGTTCCCGCCAGCTGCTTTTCGAGCCTCGTACCATGAGGCTCGCAGGCTGGCGCAACCTCACTACCGGTGAGCTCCGCTCGCCATACCCCGACCTGAACCCCGATGAGTGCATTTCGATGGCATTCTCCGGGATACACATCCTGTCGGACTCGTGCTTCGATACGATGGAAAGATACGCCATGACCGGGAACCTGCTCCAGGATGGTCTCCCGGCGCGTTTCCCGATCATGGATTTCTATCTCTGGGCCTGTGCGTGCCATAATGTGTATGGCGTAGTGGCAGACAACCTTACTCTCGTGGATGTAGGTAAATCTGATACTCTTGAACAGGCGGAAAGAATGCTTTCGGAGTCTGTGAATGACAGATAGCCTGCTGCTCTTAAAGGCTTTCGGTCTTGTCGCATCCTCCCAGATTGCCATCCTTCAGAGGAATTGCACGGAAAATCACCAATGCACATGCAGTGACCAGGACGAATGCAACGAACACTCCTGCATATGCCCATGGGTTCATTACGTCCATGAACGTCTCGGCGTCCTTGAAAGCCGGTACCTTGCTGACCGCCACAGCTAAAGTGTTGTTCACACAGTGCATGAGCATTGTCAGCTTGAGGGATCCTGTCTTATAATATACATACCCGAACAGCAGTCCAAGACAGAATGCAGGCAGAGCCTGCCATGGATTCATATGAAGCACAGCGAAGAATGCCGCTGAAATGGAGATGGCGGCTGCAGGACTCATTTTCCTTAACAGACCTCTGAGTACCAATCCTCTGCACAGCCATTCCTCGAAAAGTGGTGCAAAAACGGAGACCGAAAGCAGGGTTACCCAGAGAGGGCTGCCTTCCATCATCTGATTCATGACTGCTTCCAGCCATTCGGGCATTGCAGGAAGCAGTGCGGCGACTGGCTCGACTATGAATGCGGCAGCGATGGTGGCTACTGCTGCGACAAGAGACAGCCTGAAACCTCCAAGCTTTCCGAAGTTGTTGCTGTCCAATGCGTAACCTGTCTCGAAGATGTCACTCCTGCGGCTGTTCACTGAAGCATACAGCATAGGCGGAATGAACATCATCGGGTAGGAGATGACTGTGCCGTAGACTTGTGCAAAGTCCTGAGATATGGCCAGCCCAAGCAGACTTACCGTCAGGCTGCCGAGAATGGATCCCAGGAGGAACAGGACAAACAGCAGAAACATGCCTCCCATTCCCGGGAGGCAGTGTGAATAGGCTGCAAAGAGGTTATATGAGCCCCTTGAAGAGTGTCTTCTATATCTTTTCATGACAATCGGGTCTACCTGATCTACCTATTTATATAAAGGTGTAGGGTAGATGCCCTTGTCTGCGAATTCCTGGAACTTAGCCACAACGCCCGGCCTGTCTTCCTTGAAGGTGACTCCGAACCAGCGTGAAGGTGTGGACAGAAGTTCAGTCTTTCCGGTACCTTCCTTGATCATACAGTCCACAACGTATGGAATGTAGAACTCAGCCTTGAGCTCGCCGATATTCTTCTCGAGGAAACCGGTGAAGATCGCTTCGCTCTTTGCGAAGTAATCAGGAGTGAAGCCCCACATGTTCATGGAACAAAGGGACTTTGGCTCCAGCTGTACGGTCTCGCCGGTCTCGTTGTTGTCACCGTAGATCTTTCCGTCCTCTGCCTTTGCAATCTTGTGGTGCTCCACGACGCTGGTAAGAAATCCGGTAGCGTCGGCAGTGCCGATTCCGCGTGATACACTCCCTGATTCCGACAGGGTGTTGTCAAGTTCGAAACCTACCAGGGCATATTCACCTGTCTTTCCTTCGTGTGCTCTGAGCCAGTCTCCGAGAATCTTGAACGACTCCTTGCCGTAGTAGTCGTCTCCGTTGATCACTGCGAAAGGCTCCTTGATGACATCCTTACCCATAAGCACCGCATGGGCAGTTCCCCATGGTTTCTCACGTTCCGGGTTGAGAGTGAACTGAGTCGGAATCTTATCGAGCTCCTGGGTCACGAACTGGAACTGGAGAGGCTCTCCGTCAATGCACTTTACATTGCCGTACTTCTCTTTCACGGCCTGTTCCATCTGCTCGCGGAAATACTCGCGGACGATATACACGACTTTGCCGAATCCGGCTTCGACCGCATCGTAGATTGAATAATCAATGATTGTTTCTCCGTTTGGGCCAAGGCCGTCCATCTGCTTGAGTCCGCCATAACGGCTTCCCATGCCGGCAGCGAGTACTAAAAGTGTAGGTTTCATGATAACTTATGTTTTGAATTAAAATTTCTCAGTAGGTATGAAAATCCTTCAAAATTAGTTATTTTTGTCGAAACATACAATGATTATATCTATGTTGAAGAATATATGGAATAAAATCAAAGCAGTTTTCAAGGGCGAGCACAGAAGGTTCGCCTGGTTTGCTCTCATTGTGACCGGACTGTTTCTTCTGTCATGGATTATCGGTCCCGGCAATACGTTTATCCACTGGGCAAAGGCTTCCATTGAGATTTCCCGTCAGGAGAAGATTATTGAGGACTATACCAGGAAAAATGCAGAGCTGGACAGGAGAATAGACATGATAAGGACAGACAAGGACACATTGGAAAAATTCGCCAGAGAACAGTTTCATTTTTCTGCCCCTGGCGAAGATGTATATCTGATGGAGGATTAGAATCCTGTATAAGTCCAAGGAGTGATGACCCTCAGTTCCTCCTTTACTGACTCCGGCACATCAAGTGTCTCTATGAAGTCAGATATCACCTCGTGATTGATACCCGCACCTGTACGTGTAAGCGCCTTGAGCGTCTCGTAAGGGTTCGGGTAATTTTCTCTGCGGAGGATTGTCTGGATGGCCTCTGCAACCACGGCCCAGTTTCTCTCAAGGTCAGCACGGAGAGCGTCCTCGTTGAGGATGAGCTTGCCCAGACCCTTCTTCAGTGAATTCAGTGAAATCATCGAGTGTGCAAGCGGCATTCCGATGTTCCTCAGTACGGTTGAGTCTGTAAGGTCACGTTGCAGACGGGAAATAGGCAGCTTCATCGAAAGGTGTGTATAGAGTGCATTTGCTACTCCGAAGTTGCCCTCGGCATTCTCGAAGTCTATAGGATTTACCTTGTGAGGCATTGCGGATGAACCGACCTCTCCTGCCTTTACCTTCTGACGGAAATACTCCATCGATATGTATGTCCAGATGTCCCTCGAGAAGTCAATGAGTATGGTGTTGATTCTGCGCAGGCAGTCGAACAGCGAGGCAAGATTGTCGTAATGCTCGATCTGTGTGGTCGGGAAGGAGCGCTTCAGTCCGAGCGATGCCACGAAATCATTTCCGAAAGCCACCCAGTCGATGTCAGGATATGCCACCTTATGTGCGTTCATGTTGCCTGTAGCCCCACCGAACTTTGCCGGGTAGGTGAGCTGTTCGAACTGACGGATCTGCTCTTCGAGACGGACCACAAATACGTTGAATTCCTTGCCCACGCGGGTAGGGGATGCAGGCTGGCCGTGGGTCTTTGCAAGCATAGGAATTTCTGCCCAGTCTTCAGCCATGCCCTTGATTAGGCCAAGAACTTCCTTAAGAAGCGGCATGAAGCATTCTTCTATGGCTTCCTTGAATGACAACGGCACGGATGTGTTGTTGATGTCCTGTGATGTGAGGCCGAAATGGACGAATTCTCCCCACTTCATGATGTCCATCTCCTTGAAACGGTCCTTGATGAAGTACTCGACGGCCTTGACATCATGGTTGGTAACCTTCTCGATTTCCTTCACCTTGGCTGTATCTTCGGGAGTCATATTCCTGTAGATATCTCTCAGAGCCTCGAACTTCGAAGAGTCGAAATCCGCAAGCTGCGGAAGAGGTATCTGACAAAGTGCGATGAAATACTCTATCTCCACGCGAACGCGGTATTTAATGAGTGCATACTCGCTGAAATATTCCCTAAGAGGTTCAGTCTGACGCGAATAGCGTCCGTCGATAGGCGATACTGCCAAAAGTGAGTTGTATTCCATTTCTGTGCTTTAAATAATTGCTGCGCAAAGGTAAGAAAAATATAAAAAAAAAATTATCTTTGCGAGCTGATATGTATTTGCATTATTAATTATAAATATAGATAATCAATGAAAAGCTTATTTCTTAAATTTCCCGCAGCGCTGCTGATCATGGCATTGTCTTGTGGGATTTTCTTTGCTTGTGAGCCTGATGCGATTCCTGAAGAGGAGGGAACGGAAAACTCCGGTAATGGCGGTTCAGAAGGTGAGGGTGAAGAAAATACTCCAGGAGGAGAAACCGAAGACAAGACTCCGGTGTTTACAGTGACCCTTGGCGAGGCAGGCCCTACTTATGCTGATGTCAATATCACTGCCAAAAACCTATTTAAGGCTGCATATAGAGTGTATACGGAGCCTAAGGAAAATCTTCGTCCGGCAGCAGTTTTTGCAAATGGTACGGAACTGACAATTCCTGAGAATGGAGAAGGTGTAGTACGCATCACATCTGCAGAAATGACTCCTGAAACAGACTATTACGTCTATTTCGCTGCCCAGGATACTGAAACATCTTATTATGAAGGCGTTCGGGAAATCAGCTTCAAGACCACAAAATATTCTTTTGACAAGATGCTTACAGTGGTTGAGACTTATTATGATGGTTTCAAGGTGCATGTGACTGTTCCGGAGGAAGTGAAGGAGAGGAAGAATGCTTTGCGATATAACATCACTTCGATGCCTATGTATTATGTCATGAAGTATGAGTACGCTAACTTCGATTTTGATATGCTTCTGACCAATGGCGGTGGTAGCGATGCAAAGTTTACTACAGATGATGTGACCCTGCTCTATAATAATGATAATATAAATGAGACTTATTGGGATCCTTATAATCAGGCATATGTGGAGGCTATAAACCACTATCCTATATGTCCGGGTGAACCAGCTATCGTGTTTGCGGGAGAGTTCAAGTATAATGATACCGACAATATTTATGGTTGGGGAGCCGGTTATCTGGAGTGGATGTACGACCTTGAGGGTGCATTGACTGGAGCCACTCCTCCTGCTGATCGTCCGGATAATGGTGTTCTTGATCTGGCAGATGGTGATGATGATTACTGGACAGGAAGATTCTCACGAATCTGCTTCGAAACCAAGCAGCCGGAGCAGCTTCAGGGTAAGCTCAATATAAAGGTTGAAGAGACCTCGCCTATCAACGCTTTCTTCACCATTACTCCTGACGCTGATATCGAGCAGTATGCATATGCTGTGATGGACCATGGCTTGTATCTCCACCTCGTCGATAAATATCTTTTCGGTCAGGAGAAATACCTCCAGTGGTTCATGACATCTTACTTCGCTCAGATGGACGGAATTGCCAACCAGGATATGGGAGCTAATGAGATATATGTATATAATGGTGTGATACAGGAGCCTCTGAACTCTTCGTCAGTATATCATATCATTGCTACTGGTGTAAGCGGAGAATATCTTGAGAAGCAGACATTCGAGCATGTTATGTTTGAGACAGCTCCTAAGACTCTTGACGCACCAGTGATAACTGTTACTCCGGTAGAGTCGGATGATCCGTTCTATGTGAAGTTCAATATCAAGGCAACTTCTGGAAAGGCATGGATGGGAGCATATGCATGTAACTATGAGCGTGAGTGGAAGATGGCTCTCAATGGAGGAAGCACATATGACGATATGGTTGATCAGGGATGGGCTTTCTCAAGTACTGAAATAAATAAGATTAATTCTGCAGAGGGATATACAATCGAATTCCCTACCGTAGACGGCGAGACAACACTCATTGCTGTACGTTGTGTCAATGAGGAGAATACTCCGAACACTCTGTCCAAGGACTCGCCTGCGATAGCAAGAGCTACTTCTCCTGTGCAGCCTTACGAGGTCCCTCTCAACTCGGATCTGTTCACTGCGCTTCCTGGAGATTGGACTGCCACAGCGACTATCAAGGCATATGCTACGGATGACGCAGGCCAGTCATACCTTACTACTATTCCTTACAAGTCTAAGGTGACCATAGCCTATGATCTTGAAGTTCCTGCACTTACTCAGGACGTAATAGGGCTTTATGGCTCGGAAGGAGCTGCACGAGCTTATTATGAGCAGTACAAGGAATTGAACAAGAATTATGTAGAGGCGAGGATGCAATATAGGAACAGACTTCTTTGTATGGGATGGATTGATTATGATAATCAGTACAACAGACTTCAGACAAAGAGTCCGTGGTATCTGTTTACAGATCCTGAATACTCGTCTCTGGATGTGGCTCAGATTTTCTATGATTTCGGTCCTAAGTGGTTCCTTGATGTGGATAAGGACGGAAATGTGACTGTACCGGTAGATGCTAACTTCATGGCTCCTCTTTCTCAGTGGCAGGGCTATCCTTACTATCTGACCGCATATAACAGTGATACTAATGCGGCTTTCTCAAGCATGGACGGAGGATTCCCTGTGGAAGTTTCTGCTGACAGGCAGACAATCACTGTGAAGCCTGTATGGCTCAAGACTTCCCAGAATCAGGATGGCTATAATGTCATCGATGAAGTAGTACCGGAAGGAACCGAGGGTGCTGACGTATACTATCCTAACGCTGTCGGAAATAATCAGGGCCAGACTCACCTTCATGCCATTATTATGTCTGATCTCGTTCTTACGAAGGGTTGGAATGGTGCTTCAAATGCAGCAGTCGCAGCAAAGAGACCTGCCAAGGCCGTTGGTGTCAATGCTTCAGATGCGTATGGCAATCCTCTCAAGGCTGAGAATAGAGTCGTAAGAAGCTACACTGATTTCAAGAATATCAAGAAGATTTCCAGAAAGAAGACCGAGGCTACTCTTATGACCAAGGAGGCTCTTGAGAATAGGGTTAAGCAGTTTGCAGAAGAAATGAAGATAAATAGAAGATAATGAAACTTATTTTTAAATCCGCATCACTGCTCATTGCAGCGGTGATGCTTTTCTCTTGTGGGGATGTTACCCCGGAATCTACTGGCGGTAATAATAATTCTGGAAACGGTGGTGAGAATACTGAAGTTCCGGAAGATCTGACCAAAGATCTGGTGCTTACCCCAGACAAGACCATCATTCATGCTGACGGAAAGGATGCTGTAACATTTGTTGTGACCTTGGGAGATAAGGTGATCAAGGAAGGTCTGATTTTCTCTAATGAGGAAGGGGAGATTGTCAATTCTGTCAAGGATTTCAAGTTTGTCACATCTGAGGTGGGTGAATATCAGTTAAGGGCAGAATATAAGACCAAGCTGTCTGCGCTGGTGAAGATCAAAGCCTTGCCTATGGCTATTCCTGAATCTCCGGTTGACCCTGATGCAGGTAACACTTCGTTCAGCCGCCGTGTGATGCTGACATATTTTACCGGTACGGATTGCCCTAATTGCCCGCGTGTGAAAGATATTCTTAAGTCTTTAGGCTCTACGGATTATGCTTCGAAGTATATCACAACTACATGTCATCAGTATGGAGCCGGTGACCCGGCTTACTTCGAAGGTTCTCTTCCTGGAGCTATGGGCGTGCCCGGATATCCGTCGATTACCTTGAATCTGAAATCAAGCACAACACGTCCGAATTCTCAGATAACATTGGATCGTCTCAAGTCTGAAATTGATGATGAATTAGATACTGAGACTGAAGCCGGTGTTGCTGCGAATGTCATCTACAAGGATGGTAAAGTTGTTGTGAAAGCCGTTGTGAAGGCTGCTGTGAAAGGCAAGTATCGTGTAGGTGCATGGCTTCTTGAAGATGGTATCAAGGCTCCTCAGTCAGGAGCTGCCAGCCAGGATGAGAATCACTACCACAATATCCATAATGAGAGTCTTCGTGTAGCTGACTCTAAGGTGAGTTCTCTGGACTGGTCAGGTTATGCTCTGGGTACTATTGACGCAGGCAAGACAGCTGAGTATGTGTTCGCTATGGATATGAAATCCAATTGGGTGGCTCAGAACTGTCATGTAGTGGTTTTCGTTACATCAATGTCCGGTAATTCATACTATGTGAACAACGTGATTGATGTTAAACTCAATGAGTCAGTATCGTTCGAATACACAAAATAATCCGCTATGTCTTGTCTGCGTGGATAATTCTACAAGAGCAGCATAATAGCGAAAACGTATAGAAGGAAGCCTTGGAAATAAAGGCTTCCTTTGCTTTCCTGCTCTATGAGTATTTCAGTTGGCTCGGAGTCATATTTTGTCTTCAAGGTGACAGAATCTGGAGCTCTCCTTCTGGACCATTTCTCGATCAGCTCCCCGTCGTGGAAATACTCGGCACCTCCATTGGAACGGTTAAGGCTTACCAGTGTCTTGAAATCACATAGATACGGGTGCATTCCTTCCGGCACTCCATCTGTGGTGGAGGTGAGAAGAATCGTGCGGAATCCGGTCTGTGATGACTCTTCCATGAACTTTCTGATGCCTGTCCACTTTTTGGCTGACAGCTGTGAAGGTGAATATACCGATATGACCATCACCTTTCCTTCCGCTGCAAGAGAATCCAGATATTCTCCATTTTCCGGATTATGGAACGAAAGATCTATCGACGTGTTGTCCAGACCTTCACGCATACGTGTCTGAGTGCTGACGAATGTCCATGTCGAATCAGGCAGATGGCCGAGGGTGAAGTCTTCCCTGACTCCGTCCTTTTCATAGGTGAATACGGATTCATAGAGGTCTTCTGCTGGCGCTTTTCCTGCAGCAATCAGTTCTGCTCCCGGCTGGTATGCAGTAAACTCCACAAGAGGCTTGTACATCCATGAGAATACGGTGAAGGCAAGTGTCGAGGCGGTCACGATGCCGAATGATACGTATTTCTTAGGACGGGTATCGCCCAGATGCTTGCGTGGAATATAATATGTCAGCAGCAGGGTCAGAAGGATTATGTTCTTTAAGAACGTCTGCAGATGTGTCAGGTGAATGGCTTCTCCGAAGCATCCGCAGTCCATCTCGGGGTTGAATATCAGGAGTATCAGAGTCAGCAGGGTAAACATTCCTTGCAGAGCCAGTGCGGCCGGAGCAATGATTTTTCTCCAGACACCGGTGATGAGCCCGGTTCCTATGATGACTTCTGCCAGTGCGAAGACTGTCCCCATTATCTTTGAGGAACCGGAAAGGAAGCCCAGATGCATGAACTGATAGTATTCATTCACTATAAGACCGGATCCGACCGGGTCCATAAGTTTCAGGATTCCGGAAAAGAAGAAGACGAACCCTACTATATATCCGCAGAACCTCTTGAGCCTGAGAAGAAGATATCTCATATGTCTTAACCTATTACTTTATCAACCACATCCTGTACCTTGGCAAAGATTGCGCCCGGAGGAAGCATCTCTCCGTATTCATCCGAACAGTCTATCCTTATGAATTTCGGGTCCAGCTCGCACTGCCTTCTGTAGATTGCCCTGACTCTCTTCTGGAACTCGATGTCAGCTTCGTGGATGTCCTGTGCGCCTTCGAGATAGTCCCTGTCTTCTCCACCGCGCTGGCTTTTGAGTTTTGACTCCACGAATCCGATAGGTACGTCCAGGAAGATGTTGAGGTCTGGGACAGGGAGCTGGAAACTGCCGTACTCGGTGTTGAATATCCAGTCGCGCAACCTTTCGGCTTCTTCGGAATCCTGGATCTTAGCGCACTGGTATGCAATATTGGAATATACGTATCTGTCCAGAAGGACATGGCCTCCGTTCTGGAGAGTCTGCTTCATTCCTGGCGCTGCGCCATGGCGGTCTTCAGCGAAAAGAAGGGCTACGAGCTGAGGATGTACGACTTCGTTGGAGCCGAAGTCTCCCCGTAGAAAACGACTGATCAGGTCTCCATAGACAGGAGCATCATAACGTGGGAAATGTATGTATTCGAGACTGCCGAGGCGGCTTTCAAGATATGCCTTCAGTTTCTTTACCTGGGTGGATTTTCCTGCACCGTCAAGGCCTTCAAGTACGACTAACATAGCTATTTGTTTTTAGAAGAAACCACAAATATAGAGAAATGTTTTCACTATATTTGCACCCGCTATGAAAAAAGACCGCCGGATAGACATAATGGGCATCTTGAACTTGACAGGGGACTCTTACTTTGCTGAGAGTCGTTGCCCTGATGTGCGGTCTGCTCTTGTACGTACCGGGCGGTTGCTTTCCGAAGGTGCGGACATTATAGACCTTGGGGCTTGCTCAACCCGTCCTGGCTCCCTGCCTGTGGGTGCCTCCGAGGAGTGGAGACGGCTTGAGCCTGTCCTTGTTGCCATCAGGAGAGAATTCCCTGATGCGTATCTGTCAATTGATACTTATTGGTCTCAGGTCGTCCGTAATGCCTATGACCTTATCGGAAATTTTATAGTGAATGATATCTCTTCCGGTGCTCAGGATTCGGGAATGCTTTCCGTTGTAGGCGAACTCGGCCTTCCGTATGTGGCGATGCACAGCAGCGGTATTCATGATGGTATTCACTCTCAGTCTGTTTCCGGAAATATAGTAACGGATGTCATTTCCTTTTTTGATGAATTTTCCCGCAAGGCTTCGGAGGCTGGCATCAAGGAATGGGTTCTCGATCCCGGTTTCGGATTCTCGAAGACTCTAGACCAGAACTGGGAACTTTTTGCTTCATTGGACAAAGTTGCCCATGTTTTCCATGATCGCCGCATTCTTGTCGGGGTGTCTCGTAAAAGCATGATATACAAGCCTCTTGGTATTTCTCCAGAGGAGTCCCTTCCTGCCACTCAGGCTGTTCATTTTGCAGCTTTGCAGCGTGGGGCCGACATACTTCGAGTTCATGATGTTGCTGAAGCGATGCAGACTGTGGCTATCTACAGAAAATCAATGTAGTAAGTCAAAAAAGTTGATTTTTTTTTATTATTTGCGTAATTTTGCCGAGTTATGCGTCTTATGGGTGCTTTTGTTTTATTGGCAAATATTAACAGCCTAACTTTATCGTTTATGAAAAGATTTATTCTGAGCTTGGTTATCTTTATTTCTGCTGTTGCTGCTGCACAGGTTCCGTCTGTAACGGTTGAGAATGCTAAGGGCGAACCGTTCAACACAAAGGCTCTTTTTGAAGAAGAGGTCCCTATGATTATCTCTTTCTGGTCCACTTCATGCAAACCTTGCATCCGTGAACTTGACGCTGTTTATGATGCAATGCCTGATTGGGCTGAAGAGGCTAAGTTCCGCGTAGTGGCTGTATCTGTGGATGATAGCCGCCGTCTCGCTCAGGCCAGATCATTTGCAGAAGGCCATGGCTGGGGAGAGGAATTCATCCTTCTTTTTGATAAGAATCAGGATTTTATGAGGGCTATGAATGTATCTCTTGTGCCTCATGTGTTTGTTGTGGACGGAAAAGGAAATATCGTTTATTCCCACACTTCCTATGTGCCTGGAAATGAAACTGACCTTTTCAATGCTGTAAAGAAGTGCAGATAATATCATTTATATCGTAACTTGTCTGAAATGAGAAAGGTATTCACTATGGCGGCACTTGCATTTGTGTGTGCAGGTGTTTATGCGCAGGATAAGGGTTATGTGACCGGAAGCCTTGAGTCCAACGACCATTATTATGTGGAAGACAAGGCTACTGACAGCTTTGTCCGTGATGATGCGTTCGGTATGAATAATTACCTTAAGTTGGACTACTATAACGGCAATTTTTCTGCTGGAATGCAGATTGAAGGTTACCTTCCTGCAACAGTGGGCTATCCGCGTGAGCTCTCTGGAGTGAATCTCAGCAACCTGTATGCTACATGGCGTGATGAAGATTTTTCTGTAACTGCCGGAACTTTCTATGATCAGTTCGGAAGCGGTCTGCTTTTCCGCAGTTGGGAAGACAGGGCGTTGGGACTTAATAACGCTGTCATGGGAGCACGATTCACCTACAGCTATAAGGACTTGGTTTCCTTCAAAGCTATATGGGGACTTCCACGTTTCGGCATGGGAATATTTACCAATAATACCTACAAGGAAGATACGCCTACAAATACTTCTACACAGGTGCGTGGCGCAGACCTGAGTTTCTCGCTTTCAAATCTTCTCGGATGGAATTCCACTTATCTCGCTTTAGAGGGATCTGTTCTGAGTCGCTACGAGCCGATAAGTGCAGACCTTATCGAAGAGGGTGGAAAGGCTTCTTCAACCGGATGGTCGGGAAGAATCAATTTTGAAAAGGACGGATTCTTTGCCAAAGGTGAATATGTTGATGCCGGAATGAAGTATTACATTAATCCGAATGCTTATACCGACGGCCAGGAGTACTTGCAGAAGAGGGGCAATGCCCAGCTTGTGGAGTTCGGTTACAATGGTCGCGGTCTGGGTCTTACAATGACTGCACGTCGTCTGGAGTGGATGAATACTACGATTCTTTTGGACCAGAATTCGGATGCTAACCTCATCAATTATGTCCCTTCCATGTGTACTCAGTACACTTATATGCTTACCACAATGCATCCTTATAACGCTCAGTTATATTATGTTACAGGTAGTTTTGTGAATAGCGGCGAGATGGGAGCCCAAATCGATGCATTCTATAATTTCCGTCGTGGAACCCTGCTCGGAGGCAAGAGGGGAATGAAGATCCATGCTAATTTCTCGACATATTACACCATCGCCCAGGAAGGCACCTTCAAGCCTGGCAATCTCCTTTTCAGGGATTTCAGCATAGATGTGGAGAAACAGTGGACCAAGAAGTTCAAGATGGCTCTCATGTATTCGATGCAGCATTATAATGACTCATATGGAGAGGATCCGGAGGATATGTTCTATCAGAATATATTTGTCGCAGACCTTCTTTACAAATATACCGACACATTCTCCACAAGACTCGAGCTCCAATATCTCCAGACTATGCAGGATAAGAAAGACTGGATGGCTGCATTGCTCGAAGTAAACTTCGCTCCAAGCTGGAGCATCTTCGCAAGCGACATGTATAATCATGGAAGCACCAATATACATTATTATAATGCAGGAGTAAGCTACTCGAAGTCCCGTACCCGCGTTGCTGTCGGATACGGCCGCTATAAGGAAGGTAAGATATGTTCCGGCGGAGTATGCAGGACAATTCCGGCATACACAGGAGCAAACTTCTCCATAACCACTTCATTCTGATGTATTTAAACTTATATCTATGAAGATTTCATTAAAATACATCCTTCTCGCTTTTCTCCCGCTGTTCAGTTCATGCACAGGTGCGGGTCTGCAGTCCGGCGAGAAGCATGAAGAAGAAAGCCTGGATCCGTCTTCGTACTATATCTATGCGGATAAGACATCCATTGAGTCTGACGGAATGGATGAGGCCGTGTTTGTCATAAAAAATGGAAAAGGAGATGTCGTGTCCACTTATGAGAACATGGGTTCTGTATTTTACAAGAATGTGGAGACTGGAATACGTCTGCCGAGGTATTCGGAATCTTTCACATCCATAAGGGATGGAGAGTATGAATTTGTGGGCATTTACAAAGGTAATGAGACTGTAAATTCTGTAAAGGTGATTTCCTCAAACAGAACTTCCTATGAAAAGTATCATAAGAACGTAGCTGTATTCAAGCTTACTGCTACCACATGCCCGAATTGTCCGGGAATGACTGAGTCCCTTAATATGCTCGACGATGACGCAAAGGAACATTCTATTGTGATAGCCTGCCATAATGCAGATAAATTCAGTGTTCAGTGCGGAAGGAATGACTTGGCGGCAGCCGCTGCCTTGAAGGTGGATCCGAATCTTACATATATTGCCCTTCCGTCTCTTATCTTTGATATGTCGTTTATGGGGGCAAGCGTTGCTACATCTGCAATCTCATCATCAATTATGGAACGTCGTGTGGTGTCTCCTGCCGAAGTGGGAATCAGAATATCATCCTTCATCCTTGAGGGAAACGTTCTGACACTGAAGGCCTCCATGAAAGCGGACAGGTCAGGTAGATACGATATGACAGCAGCTGTACTTGCTGACGGATTATACGAACCGACCGGATATTCTGTCGATGGGTATTACAATGATGTTGCTGTCGCAATTAATGAAGCGAACTTCATAGCTTACGATAATTCGACGGGAGTTACCATGAATAAGGATGAGGAATCGGAAAGAGTCTTTACGTTTACTTTCGATGGTCAGGTCCCTTCAGAAGATGTACTGGCCAGATTCCGTGGTCTTATCCTTGTGCACAAGAAATACGACGACGGTCATTCCGAAATTAATAATTCTGCTGTAGCACCTTACGGCGGTTCGGTAGACTATATCTTAAATTAAAACAGATGAGTGTAATATTCAAAAATCTGATGCTTATCCTTACTGTCTGTCCGATACTCCTTGTTTCCTGTGAGGGCGTGGGATCGGATCAGGAGGGTAACGGCCAGCCTGAAAGCACTCAGGTGCCTGATGGTGTCCTGAGAGTGTTCGTGGATAAGACCGGCATCAAGGCTGATGGCTCAGATGCCGTGACCTTCCGTGTCATGTATGGCTCAGATGATGTGAGCACTGCCAATACAATGCATCTGATACGTTCCAATGGCGACCAGACCCTGGATATGGCTGCCGGAGCTAATTCCTTTTCAACAACAGTTCCGGGCACTTACGTCTTCAAGGCATATTTATATCGTTCCGGTGATATATTTTCGGATAATGAGGTGCAGGTGACCGCTACTCCTGTGGAAACTCAAATGAAATGGCGTCAGAAGACGGTTGCATTGCAATTTACCGCTGTGGGATGTACCAATTGTCCGTCAATGAGCAGACTTATCAAAACATATCAGCAGGAACATCCTGGCGAAATTATACCTCTGGCCTTCCATACAAATTATGAGATTCCGGACCCTATGGCAATAGCAGTTTCGGACACATATCATAGCTATTTCAAGCTTTCAGGATATCCAAGCGGTGTGCTGAACTTCAGATATCATTCTTCCTTTGGATCTGCAAGTAATCTGGAGGCTATGATTCTTGACGAGAAGACTGACTATCCGTCTACCTGTGGAGTTGCTTTAGATACGTATTATGATTCAGAAGCCCGCAAAGCTGAGGTCGTCATGAAGGTTACCTCATCAACCCCATCCAAATACAAGTACCATATTTATCTTGTTGAGGATGGCATTGAATATATGCAGGCGGGTGTCACAGGACAGTATGTCCATGATAATGTCGTACGATATGCTTCCGCCCCAGATGTAAAGGGTACAAACATGAACGATCAGAAGCCGTTCGTACCTGGTGCAGAGGTCCAGACGCTGAAACGTGTTATCGAGATTCCACAAGGTTGGAAGCCGGAAAATATTCGTGTGGTAGGTGTGTCGATGTCTTCTTCGGACAATGGTACTTCGTGGGAATGCAATAATGCGGCGGAGTGTCGTCTCGGAACATCATGTGATTATGAATTTTAAGTGTGCAATGCCGATGAGATTAATAACAAATACGATCCTGGTACTGTCGCTGGCGCTTTTTATGGCCTGCGGCCCGGAAGGGGAGGTTGTCTCTTCCGGGAAGGATCTGGCATTGTCTGTTGACAGGCAGGTGCTTTTCCTGAACAGGGAAGAGGAGCTTACATTCACTGTCAGTTCGGAAGGTCGCGATGTCACGGGTGATGCCGTCATTTATTATGCTTCCGGAAATACCATTGACACTGGCGTAGCCCCGAAGCTTAAAGGATGCAGATTTTCCTGTGAGACGGCAGGTACATGGACATTTGTAGCGTCAAGAAAGGGAGTTGAGTCGACGCCATTGCAGATTGAGGTGATTGATCCGCACAGCTACTCTGGAGCGTATGATAGGCATATTGCTGCTTTCGAGTTTACCGGAGCTTGGTGCACATGGTGCCCTAAAGGGCTTACCATAATGAATAATGTAATAGATCTGGATGATAGATATAAAGATAATGTTCATCTGATGGCCTTTCATTCAGACAGCGGCGGGGAAGATGCTTTGGCAATAGACCAGACCGATATGCTTTACGAACACTTCCGTCTTACGGCATATCCATCTTTCCTGACTGATCTGCGTATCGGTGGAAGACTCGATGACGGATATGCTTTTATCGACAGCATAGATGAGAGTCTTGAGGAATTCCCTGCCCATTGCGGTGTGTCAGTTACATCTGTAATCTCAGACGGGAAGGCTGATATCACAGTCAAGGTCAGAACTGAACTTCCGTTGGAATACAGAGTTGCGGTATTCCTGGTGGAGGATGGTGTGAGATATAAGCAGGCAGGTGTGTCAAACAGCGACACATATGCCCATTTTCATGTTGTACGAAAAATGGTCTCTTCCATATGGCAGGGTGACAGGATGTCCCGGTCGGCTCTTGTTCCAGGAGAAGAATATATAAAGGAATATAAGGGTGTCCAGCTGGATGAAACATGGAATGCTGCGAAGACAAGTGTATATGTACTTGTTCTTGATTATGCATCCCGTGTAAATAATATGAACATATGTGCCGTTGAGGGTGGAGAGTCCGGATATCCTGAGAAAAACCTTAATTGATATGAAAACACTTTTATATATGAAACATTTATCAATCATTGCCCTTATGGCACTATTTACACTTGTTGTGCCGATGTCAGTCTCATGTGACGAGCTTCCGGTGGAACAGGAGGAAAACAAAGGAGATAGTAACGAAGATAACAACGAAGATAACAACGAAGTCGTGAATCCGGGAGATAATAATGAACCGGTTTATTCTTCTCCTGATGTTATTGAGATTGAGGGTGATGAATATCCTGTTCCTAATCCACGTTTCCCATTCGATATATATAATGGAATGAACGCACCTGTCGTCCTTGACGATGATGCGGTTTCTGTTGAAGTCACTGGAGTGGGAACTTCTACAATCAAGTTTGTTTGTCGTCCGGGAGCTAATGTCGCTTCATATGTCATTGATATCTGGCCATTGGCTTATTTGTATAATACACTTCTTGATTCCGGTGCAATCGATAAGAACAGCCGTGAGCTTGAGTCTCGCATTCTTGATATTCTATTTACTCCAGGAAGTGGCGGCTACTCTATAGATAATTCCATTCTTGGAGAAGATTATAGTGAGTATGAGTATGATTGGGCCAATACTTCATATGCCCAGTATAACTTCGTCCCTGATGCTCAGTATGTAATAGGAATTGCGGCATGCTACGAAAAGAATAGTGCATTGTCAAATGTAACGGCACTTACTCTTGTATATGTTGAGACCGATGATGTCTCCACTACATCAAATCCAGCTTTAACCCTTAACTTGAAGACTGGTTTCACTGCATATCTTGCTGAGATTATTCCTAATAGTGACTGCAACGGTTATTATTACATCGACACACAGGCCGATATGGTTGATGATTACGTCAATGTCTTGGGACACAGGGCTTTGAGAGATCTTATGCGTCACTGGTGGTATCCTAATCTACCTAAGGGCGTACAGACGGAGCAGGATAGGGTAGTCCGCCATACATTCACTAATCCGAACCCGGATGTGACTCATACGATCGTTGCTCTTGCTGTTGATAAAGATGGTAAGCCGGCCGATAATTATGTCCGTCAGGACTTTAATCTAAAACAGGTGGATGAAGATGTGGCTGAGGCTGAGATATCTGTAACAATTGACCCTGCAACAATAGGTGCTTCATATGTCGAGTATGATGTGACCCTTGAAGCAAATACTCCTACGGCCTATCATCTGGTCATCCCTAAGGCCGAGGCTGATGCATTGATCGAGGCGGGAGAGGAAGCCATGGCTGCAAAGGCTCAGGAACTTAAGGCTGGTGCCTATGGTATAAACAACAAAAATTTCAAGTATAGTGACGATTTAGGCATTGCTGAAAGCCAGTCTTATAGTGAGCGTCAGGTCAATTTCCTTCTGAAGCCGGATACTGAGTATGTTGTTGCATACTGCGGGCTGAATTATGCTTATCGCCTGTCATCCATCAGATTTTCGGCCCCTTTCACTACACGTTCACGTGATTTCAGCCGTCCGCAGGATTGTAAGGCTGATCTGGAACTTACATTTACTGATGTAGATATCGCATCCGTAAAGTTCAACTTCAGATATAATCCGGAATATACTGCATCATACCGATTCATGTGTATAGAGTTCCATAATGATGACGGTACCGGACTGGAGTATGCAGTGCCTGCTGATGATGCTCCGAGGGAAGAATGGATAGATCTCTTCTATGTAAGAGCTGCTGTGGATCAGACTCCGGAATATTTCGGACTTAATATATGGGAGCGCGATCCTAGCGGATATGACTGGTATGTGCTTCCAGATATGCCTATCGGTAAGAAGACAAGATACGCATATATAGCTGAAGATATTTACGGAGTGGTTTCAGATGTGAAGTTTGCCGAGTTCACCACGCTTACTCCGCAGGGAGGACCGAATCCTACCATGCAGCTGACTCCGGTTTATGACCAGGCGACCGGATTGTGGAGCATAACATATGCGTCTGTAAAGGATGTTATGAAGTTCAGTTATGCGCTTGTTGATCAGGAAGATCCTCTTCTGTCCGGCAATGCATCCATCCTCCAGGCACAGGGCTATCCGATAGATTACTATAATGCGTGGAAGAACGGTATGACCATAGGAAACAGGGGAATGGAGACATACTACACTTCTACATCTCAGAAGACTACCGATCCGAATATGCTCTATCTGGCGCTTTGCGTTGCCTATGGAACAGATGAAAACGGACAGGAATGCAGGAGCAAACTCTATTATTGGCTTCTGTGTCCGGACGGAAAGGCCCGTCTGTTGAGCGACATATGGCCGCAGTGGAAGGAAAAAGATTCACTATAATACTTATTTATTAACCCTAAAATTCAAATGTTATGAAAATCGGAAATTTTTTCAGAACAGCTTGCAAGGCGATGGCTCTTGCGGTTGTTGCATTTCCAATGTTCGTCTCATGCTATGATGACAAGGCTCTCATACAAGACATGGAGAACATGAAGTCCGATATCAGCGCTCTCGAAGAAAGAGTTGCCAAGATCGAGAAGGATCTCAATGATCAGGTATCCGCCCTTCAGACTCTCATTGGAAATGTTGAGAAATCATTGAAGTTCTCTGTTGAGCAGCTTGGCGGAAAAGTTGACGGAAATTACGAGTCACTTTCTGACATGATCGATGCCCTCGACAAGAAGTACGGAGATTTCGCTTCAACATTCCAGACCACTCTCCAGGGTCTTGTGACTGTTAAGGATGTGAAGACTAATGCTGATGGCTCTGTAACAGTAACTTTGTCTGACATGACTCAGTTCGTTGTTTATCCGAAGCATGTTGATCCTTACAAGAACGTAGTTACTACTATCGTTATCGACGGTGTCATTTATTGGGCACAGTATGTGGATGGCAATATAGTACCTTTCACAGATGCAGAAGGCAATAATATTCCTGTTGTTCCAGAAGGTGACGACCTCGTTACTCCAGAGTTCAAGGTAGAGGAAGGCTACATCTGGATTTCATTTGACGGTGGCGCAAATTGGGATAAGACCGGTATTGCAGACTCTGATGCAACAATCTTCTCTGGATATGAAATTAATTATACCGAGGCTGACCCTAACGACTACTGGAGTTATCCAGAGCCAAAGACCGTGACGCTTACTCTTGCTGACGGAACTACTGTAACTCTGGCAGTTGATGGTTATGCTGCACTTGAATTCAACTATGAAGCACTTTGGGTAACTCCAGGAGCAACCAATAGTGCTCCAGTGTATATGAATGGTATTACCAATTATATTACTCAGGTTACTCCAGGTTGGACTCTTGAGGAAGTTGAGGATAACTATTATGGCCTCGTGTTCAAGGTTACAGCTCCTTCTGCAGAACTTATTGAGACTGGAGCAGCACCTGCTGAAGGTGTTATCAAGGTTCTTGGCGTTGCTGAAGGTGGAAAATCAGTGTCTGCATCCCTCAAAGTAACTACCCAGCCATATGCAACATTTCTCTATAAGGATAACGCATTCACAATAGTTCCTAATGGTGGACTTGAGCAGTATATATATGGTGTATGCAAGGTTGATGAGTTTGATGCTGAGACAATTTATGCTGGCGTGAGGGCTTATTGGGATGCTATTAAGGCATCAGATTGGTCTGCTACCTTGCCAGAAGGTGCTTATCGCGGTTATGGCTTTGAAGAAACTCCTGCTGAAGATCTTCTTGGCAGTGAACTGGAGTCTGGAGTGAAGTATGTATTGTGGACCCTTCCTTGTGTATATGAGACATATTTCATTGAATGGAACGGTGAAATGTATGAGGAAGGTTCATATACTGTATATGAGAACTCTTTTGTAAATAAGGAGTTCATGCTTCAGGAGATCAAGTGCGAGACCAACAAACTTTCTTTCAATGAACTCGATGTAACTGTTACAGTTAATGGTATCGATCAGTATTTTGCTGGATTCGTTACTCTCCAGGCACAACCAGAGGAAGAGCTTGTGTATATTGTGGAAAATTTGAATCAGATGGTATTTTATGGCTATGCTTGGCCGATGGATAATCCAGGCGAGCCTTATACTGGTTCTCCATGGGGCTTTATAGATGATTATGGTGAAATACTTCCAGGTACTAACTACATGCTCTATATCATTCCTTATGTAGAAGGTAAGACTGAATATTCTATAGAAGATGTCAAGTATTGGGAATGGACTACAGATCCTCTTATTTCAGGAGGCTCGATTAATGTTGTTCCTGGTGAAGCGACAGCTACTTATAATAGCATTTCAGTTCCTCTTACTGCAGATGGTGCATCTATGGTTTACTGGAAGTTTGTAGAGCCTAAGTATGTATCTGCTAATACTGTTGAAGGCCTTATCGAGAGCGGAACCATTTTCGCTGGCTCAGAAGGCGAGGCGTCTGCATATAACCTTTCAGCTGGTACAACAATGACACTTCTTGCTGTTGCCGTTGATGCTGATGGATGCTATGGTGAAATGTTGGTAAAGGAATTTAGCACAAATCCTCTTTCTTACAATGATATTACCATCGCCCTTGAACTTCTCAGCACTACTGAGACTGAGGCTGTGGTGAAGGTAACACCAAGTTCTTCTACTGCTACTCTGAAGTATTATTCTGCTGAGCAGGATTATTATATGTGGAATAACTATTTTGGTACTGATAAGGCTGCAATTTCAGAGGCATGTCAGCTGAATTCTACAGCTAAGAGAAATCTCAAGAATATGACTCTTACAGACGGTACATTTACAATGACTGGTCTTAAGGTAGGTAATAGCTATCGTCTTGCAGTTGTTGCTATTGAAACTGATGGTACTTATTCGATGGCTGAGGTTCTTGAGTTCGATATCAAGATGAATCTTGGTGAATTCGTAAGAGCTGTTGATCCTATGACAGGCGAGGCTAACCCTGTATGGGAGGCTGCTAAGCCAAACATCCATGATGTTAAGGTTGAAATTGTAGCTGACTTCACAACTGTAACATGGGATGTGGATGTACCTGCCGGATACGAGGTGGCAGTGTCTCGTTGCATTAGCCCAGAGTACCTTGCAAGCTTTGTAACTCCTGATGATATCGTACGTTATCTCCTTACAAATGCTGATGATGTTGATCCTGGCTCATATATAACAGCAATTGGTGACTTTGATGAGAATTTCAACTGGGTTGAGACCCCTGTAGATGATCCATATTGGTCAAATCCATATGTAGCACCTGGTAATATCATCTATGTAGTTCTCAAGGATGCTCAGGGCAACTACTATGAGGCATATCAGCATGACCCTAAGATTACAGGTGGCGGCGGATTCGGTGTATAATCCACATTGCCTGATAAACTAAGTGAGGCCGACTAACATAGTCGGTCTCTTTTCGTAGTTGGTTATATGTAGGTGTGGAGGGCGTGGTCCCTATATAAATAAGAAGCCTGCCGGCTTTCTGAGATCCTCCCCACTTCGTGGGTCCCCTCCCTTTTCGGGAGCCAATGTCTCAGAAAGCCGGCAGGCTTCTTTCCTTTATGTAAATTAGAGAGTTCTCTTGATCTCTTCGATGGTGTATGCCTCGACAACGTCTCCGATCTTGATGTCGTTGTAGCCCTGGATGTTAAGACCACAGTCCATTCCGACATGCACTTCCTTGACATCGTCCTTGAATCTCTTAAGTGAGCCGAGCTCTCCGGTGTACACTACGATACCGTCGCGGATCACGCGCACCTTCGCATTTCTGGTGAGTTTTCCTTCGCGTACGATACATCCTGCAATAGTACCCACCTTTGATATCTTGAAGGTCTCCTGTACTTCTGCAGTAGCAGTAACGACCTCCTTCTGCTCAGGCTCGAGCATACCCTCGATACCGCTCTTGAGCTCGTTGATGCAGTCGTAGATGACAGAGTAGAGACGAATCTCGATTTCCTCCTTCTCTGCAAGTTTTCTTGCTGAAGGCATAGGACGCACCTGGAAACCGATGATGATCGCATCCGAAGCTGCTGCCAGTAGGATGTCTGACTCTGAAATGGCACCTACAGCCTTGTGGATCACATTTACGCGCACTTCCTCTGTAGAAAGCTTGATGATAGAGTCTGAGAGAGCCTCCACGGATCCGTCCACGTCACCCTTGACAATGACATTGAGTTCCTTGAAGTTACCGATGGCGATACGACGTCCGATCTCCTCGAGGGTCATATGCTTCTGGGTCTTGATACCCTGGATGCGGATAAGCTGTTCACGCTTGTTGGCAATTTCCTTTGCCTCCTTCTCGTCAGCCATCACGACGAATGTCTCACCTGCAGTAGGGGCTCCGTTAAGACCGAGAACTGATACCGGTGTTGAAGGACCAGCCTCCTCCACCTTCTGTCCACGCTCGTTGAACATGGCCTTCACCCTTCCTGTGTAGCATCCTGAGAGCATCACATCTCCGACGCGGAGAGTTCCGTTCTGTACGAGGATGGTGGCCAGATAGCCACGGCCCTTGTCCAATGAAGACTCGATGACTGCTCCTGATGCCCTCTTGTTAGGGTTGGCCTTGAGCTCAAGCATCTCCGCCTCAAGAAGGACTTTCTCAAGCAGAAGCTCTACGTTTATACCCTTCTTTGCGGAAATCTCCTGGCACTGGTATTTGCCGCCCCAGTCTTCAACAAGGATATTCATGTTTGAAAGCTGCTCGCGGATCTTTTCAGGATTAGCGCCAGGCTTGTCAATCTTGTTGATGGCGAAGATCATAGGCACTCCGGCAGCCTGGGCATGATTGATCGCCTCGACGGTCTGAGGCATTATGCAGTCGTCTGCCGCAACTATGATGATGGCTACGTCCGTCATCTTTGCACCGCGGGCACGCATGGCTGTAAACGCTTCGTGGCCAGGTGTGTCGAGGAATGTGATCCTCTGTCCGTCTGGAAGCTCCACATTATAGGCACCGATGTGCTGGGTGATACCTCCTGCCTCTCCGGCGATCACATTTGCCTGACGGATGTGGTCGAGAAGGGAAGTCTTACCATGGTCCACGTGACCCATCACGGTGATTACCGGTGGGCGTGGGAGAAGATCCTCGTCGCTGTCCTCAACTTCACCCTGGGCAATTGCGTCAGTAAGATTGGCGGTCACGAATTCCACCTCATATCCGAACTCTTCAGCCACGAGTACGAGTGTCTCAGCGTCGAGGCGCTGATTGATGGACACCATCATTCCGAGGCTCATGCAGGCTCCGATGACCTTGGTCACAGGAGTGTTGTTCATCAATGTGGCAAGGTCGTTCACTGTCACGAACTCGGTCACCTTGAGCACCTTCTGCTCGAGCTGCTGCATCTGGATCTCCTCCTGCATCCTCTGTGAGGCTGCTTCTCTCTTCTCCTTTCTGTGCTTTGCGCCGAAGTTCTGCTTCTTGCCTTCATTCATGCGGGCATAAGTCTCCTTGATCTGCTTCTGGATCTCCTTCTGCATCTCTTCCTGCTCGGCCTCGGTCATAGGCTTGAACTTGTCGCCTCCGCGGTCACGGCGGCTTTTCTTGTCCTTCTTGCCTGCTCCCTGCTGAACGTTTGCCCCCGGCCTGCTGTTCTTGTCTTTCCTGCTGTTGTTTGTAGCCTCGACCTTGGTGACATCCACCTTCTGGCTGCCTCCTTTCTCGATCCTCTCTCTCTTCTTCTTTTTCTTCTTCTTGTCAAACTGGGACAGGTCAATCTTATCCACAACCTTAGGGCCGGCAAGCTTTTCCACTTCGATCTTCACCTCCCGAGGCTCGGTCTTTACCACAGCCGGCTCCTCCTGCTTCTGGACGACAGGTTCTGCAACAGGCTCCTCAACCGGTTTTTCCGCTGGGGTCGGGGCGGTCTCCACCGGGGTCTCTTCAGCCTTTGCAGGTTTCTTGTCGAATTGGGAAAGGTCGATCTTGTCAATGATCTTCGGTCCTGCCACCTCCTTGATTTCTGTCTGTGGCTCAGGCTCCTTCACAGGTTCAGGCTCCGGTGCAGGCTTTTCCTTCACCACCGGTTCTGCAGGAATCTCCTCCTTTACGGACTGTGGTTCGGTGTTGAGAGCGTTGCTCTTTATCACCACTTCCTTCTCAGGAACTTCTTCCTCTTCATTCGCGGATTTCTTCTTGGATCCCATCTCGATGATCTCCTTCAGCTTGATGGTCACCTTCTCCGAGTCCTTCTTAAGTTTCAGGTCCTCACCGAACTTAGCCTCGATGGCCGGAAGATACTCGTCCGAAATCTTTGCATTCGGATTCATATCCACATTGGCACCTTTCTCGTTGAGGAAATCAACGAGTCGCGCAAGTCCGATGCTGAACTGCTTTGTAAGTTTGCTTAATCTTATTTCTGCCATATGTTACCCCTTGATTTAAATTCTTACTCTTCGTCTTCAAATTCAGCCTTGAGGATATCGATGATTTCCTCAACTGTCTCGTCCTCGAGGTCTGCCCTCTTGGCTATATCAGCGGCTGAAAGTGCCAGAACGCTCTTGGCTGTGTCGCATCCGATGCTCTGGAGCTTCTCGATGATCCATCCTTCGATCACGTCATCGAACTCGCTGAGGAGTACGTCTTCTTCTTCGACCTCGTCATCAGCAGGAAGTTCTCTCCAGACTTCAATCTCCTTTCCGACTAGCATGCCTGCAAGGCGGATGTTGCATCCACCCTTGCCGATACCCTTCTTCACTTCATCAGGAAGCATGTATACCTTGATCTTGTCTTCCTCGCCTCCAAGGACGATTGAAGAAATCTTTGCAGGGTTGAGGGCTCTCTGGATGAGAAGCTGGGTGTTGCTTGTCCACTGGAGAACGTCGATGTTCTCGTTGCGGAGCTCCCTCACGATTCCGATGATGCGTGAACCCTTCACTCCGATGCAGGCTCCGATAGGGTCGATCCTCTCGTCATAAGACTCCACTGCAACCTTGGCGCGCTCGCCCGGTACGCGCACCACCTTCTTGATGGTGATGAGTCCGTCGTAGATTTCAGGAACTTCCTGCTCGAAGAGCTTTTCGAGGAAGTCAGGTGTCGTTCTGGAAAGTACGATGTATGGAGTGGTGTTGTTCTTCATCTCCACACTCTTGATTATTGCCCTTACGGTGTCGTTCTTCTTGAAATGCTCGCCAGGAATCTGCTCTGACTTGGGAAGTCTGAGCTCGTTGCCGTCCTCGTCGAGGATAAGCACCTCCTTTGCCCATGTCTGGTATACCTCTCCTGTGAAGATCTCTCCGATCTTCCCTACATATTTGTTATAGAGGTTGGCTTTCTCGATGTCCATGATACGGCCCTGGAGATTCTGGCGGATGTTGAGGATACCTCTGCGGCCGAAATCCTTGAGCTCTATCTTCTTTGCGAATGTCTCTCCGATCTCATAGTCGTCGTCGAGTGCAGGATCGTCAAGAGCGATCTGAGTGTTCGGGTCCTCGACCTCTTCCACCACGTCTCTGTTCCAGTAGATCTCACAGTCTCCCTTGTCGATGTTGATGATGATGTCGAAGTTGTCTGCAGATCCATAGGTCTTCGTAATCTGAGTCCTGAACACATCCTCCAGCACACCCATCATTGTGGGCCTGTCAATGTTCTTCTGGTTCTTGAACTCAGCAAAAGCGTCTTTAAGTTCAATCTTTTCCATTGTATGTAATTTTTGATATTGATTATCTAAAACTCGATGAACGGCTTCACTGCATTCACCTGATCCATTGTGAAACGGTCATTGTGCTCGACAATTTCCTTTTTCTTTTTTCCTTCCACGGCCTCCTTGGCAGTGTACTGCACGGTGATGCTGTCCTGATCTGCAGCTGTCAGCGTCGCAACCATCTTTCTCCCGCCCTTGAGAGACACTTCCACTTTTGTGCCGATGGCCTTGATGTACTGCTTGAGTATCTTGAAAGGCTGGTCGAGTCCTGCCGAAGTGACTGTGAGGGAATAGTCTTCCTTCTCCCTGTCAAAGCATGTTTCGAAAAATCTGCTGACAGCCACACAGTCCTCAAGGTCCACTATTCCTTCCTCAGACTCCATGGTTATTTCCACATCATTGTCCTTGCTGATTTTTACATCAACAATGTAACATCCGCGTGCAACGATTTCGCTGCTGACTGCATCTATAATCTCTGATACGTTCATCTGCTTGCTGTAAGTGTATAAAATAAGGGGGCTCCTGCCCCCTGAATCATTCTCACGCTGCAAATGTACGAATAAATTAAGAATTAACCAAATATTGAAACCTAACCTGTAAAATCATGGAATTCAAGGCAAAAGAGATTGCGGAAATACTCGGTGGGAAGGTGGACGGAAATCCAGATGCCGTGGTCACCTCATTTGCCCGCATAGAGAGTGGAAAGCCGGGTACCATATGCTTCTTCGCCAATCCGAAATATGAGCACTATGTCTATGAGTGCAAGGCTGATATAATCATAGTAAACAATACGTTCGTACCTCAGAAGCCGGTGTCCGCCACCATGATACGCGTTGAAGATGCATATGCTTCCGTGGCTGCTCTGCTGGATTATGTCACAGCGAAGAAACGTACTTACAGGCGTTATCGCGGGTGTCGCAGCAGGGTCAGGCTTTCCTCGAGGATAGGAAAGAAAGTCTATATAGGTGATTTTGCTTATGTGGGACGTAGGACAAGGATCGGAGATTATACCAGGATATATGAACATGTATATGTGGGTGATGATGTGACGATAGGGTCAAACTGCATAATCTATCCTGGAGTGCGCATCTATCCGGGAATGGTCATCGGAAACAATGTCATCATCCATGCAAATGCTGTCATCGGGTCTGACGGTTTCGGATTCGCTCCTCTTGAAGACGGCACATGGAAGAAGATCGAGCATACCGGCAATGTCGTCATAGAGGATGATGTCGAGATAGGAGCCAACACATGTATAGACAAATCTCAGATGGGATCGACAGTGATAAGGAAGGGAGTGAAGATGGACAACCTCTGTCAGGTGGCTCATAATGTGGAGATAGGACGTAATACGGTGATGGCGTCCATGTCGGGAGTGGCAGGTTCCACCAAGTTGGGCGAGCATTGCATATTGGGAGGCCAGGTGGGCATCGCCGGCCATCTCACTGTCGCAGATAACACATCTTTCGGTGCACAGACAGGTCTTATCAGCAATGTCAGGAAGCCGGGACAATCTTATTTCGGTACTCCTGGAATCCCATATATGGAATATATGCGTAGTTATGCCCAGTTCAGGAAGGCTGGTAAATAGGATTATAAGAAAAAATGTCTATCTTTGCAGGCTGGTGTGCCTTTGGGCGTACACATTGCGAAGATTAATGATATTAAGATATATAAGATGCAGTTGCAGCAGACTTTAAGAAAAAGCTATTCGTTTGAGGGAAAGGGGCTTCATACCGGCAAGGTAGCCAGAATGACTGTCAGTCCGGCTTCCGTGGACACCGGAATACGGTTTGTCAGGACAGATATCGGACCAGATGCTGTTGTGGAGGCATTGGCGGAAAATGTTACAAATACCGCCAGAAGTACCACTATTTCTAAAGGTGAGGCTTCGGTATCGACAATAGAACATATCCTTTCGGCTCTGACCGGCATGGGAGTGGACAATGCCTTGATTGAGATCGATAACGTGGAGGTGCCTATTCTTGACGGAAGTGCCAAACCTTATATCGATGCCATCTGGAAAGACGGATTCCAGCAGCAGGAGGCAGAGCGAAGGTACATAGAGATAAAGGAACCGTTTGAAGTGACGAATGAAAAGGGAGCTGTCGTGAGGATCGAGCCTGCTGAGGAGTTCAGCTATGGCATCAAGATAGATTTCAACTCACGTGTTCTTGGAGTTCAGCATGCAGTATGGAATGACTCTGTAGTCTATGCGGAAGAGATCGGCGTATGCAGGACCTTTGTGTTCTTCCATGAAATCCAGTTCCTGTATGCCAACAATCTTGTCAAAGGCGGCGATGTGGACAATGCCATCGTGATTGTCGAGCATCCGGTTACTGATGAGCAGGTGCAGGCAATGTCATCACTGTTCAATGTCCCGGCAATTAAGGTCCGTGAAGACGGTTACCTCAGCAATCTTGTGCTCCGCTTCCCTAACGAGTGTGCAAGGCACAAGCTTCTCGACCTTATTGGTGACCTGCGCTTATGCGGAGGCTTCCTGAAGGCCAGGGTGACTGCAGAAAAAGCCGGACACGGCATCAATACAGACGCTGCCAAGGCAGTGAGAATGTACATGAAATAAAACATAACAACTATGGCAAAAATACATCCATTGGCAACGGTTCATCCGAATGCAAAGCTTGGTGAAAATGTGGAAGTCGGTCCATATGCATACATTGAGGAGCATGTAGAGATCGGGGATGGCTCCAAGATTCTTCCTCATGCAACGATCTTCAATTATGTCAGGATGGGAAAGAACTGCTGTGTATTCCCGGGAGCGGTGATCGGAGCCGTGCCACAGGACCTCAAATTTGATGGAGAGGTGACATATGTGGAGATCGGTGACAATGTCAATATCCGTGAGTGTGCAACGATCAACCGCGGTACGAAGGCGAGCGGAAGGGGAGTGACCAAGATCGGAGATAATGTCCTTCTTATGTCATATACCCATGTCGCACACGACTGTACTGTAGGAAATAACTGTATCCTTGTAAGTTATGTAGGAATAGCAGGTGAGACTGATGTCGATGACTGGGCTACAATCGGAGGAAGTTCTGTCGCACACCAGTTCTCAAGGATCGGAAAGCATGCCTTCATCGGCGGAGGATGCAAGATCAACAAGGACATTCCGCCGTATGTGCTTTGCGGACGTGACCCTCTTACATACGCAGGTGTAAATATAGTAGGACTCAGAAGAAGAGGCTTTACATCGGATCAGATCCGTAACATCAAGGATATCTATGATATAATCTACAGCTCCGGAACAAATGTTTCAGATGCATTGGCCAAGATTGAATCCGGATTCCCGCCTTCAGAAGAAAGGGATACCATCGTCACCTTCATCAGGAACTCTAAGCGTGGTATCATCAGAGGACTCGGATCAGATACAAAGGGCAACATCGACTAAAGTGGCAAAGCTCTTTTCAACAGCATATTTCCCGCCTGTATCCTATTTTGCAGCAATTGCGCAGGATATGAAGGGACTGATCTTCAAGCGTGGCGACGGCAACTCGTTGGAGTTGTCGCCGTCAGTCGTTTATGTGGAGGCCTGTGAGAACTTCCAGAAGCAGTCCTACCGCAACAGATGCCTTTTCTACGGGGCGGAAGGAGTGCAGACGCTATCCTTTCCCATCAGACACGAAGAAGGCACCCACAAGCATCCGATTACCGGTGTGAAGGTGGATTATGCCAAGCCGTGGGTCCACCAGCACAAAAGAGCCATTGACTCGGCTTACATGACTTCTGCATATTTCGAGTACTACCGTGACGAGCTTTTTGATATCCTTGATTCAAGACCCGAGACCTTGTTTGATCTGAACATGAGCCTGCTGCGCTTCTTTATAGACAAGACTGGCCTTAAGGTGGACTTGAGGACTACAGCAGATTATGCCAGAGACGGGGTGCTTATGACTGGGGATGGCCTGCTCCATTGTGACGATTTCCGTGAAGTCATCCATCCGAAGAGGCCGAATACGATCCTTAGGGATATGGGACTGGAAAAGCCGTATTTCCAGGTCTTTGCCCCGAAATACGGCTTCAAGCCGGACTTGTCAATCATGGATCTTCTTTTCAATGAAGGTCCGGACAGTATATTGTTTCTTAAAAGGCTCGATCAGGAATCAGAGTCCATATGACATCAGAACCTCCATCCCAAAGTGAGGTATACCTTCCACAAGGAGTGCCTGTTCAGGATTTCGGGTGCCGGAATCGCGATGTTGTCATTCTCGTCGAAGATATAATCCGCATAAGGCATGAACTGTTCGCTTGTGACGAAGTCGTATCTGCATGCGATGTCAGCGAAGAATGATCCGTTGGATGTGTATCCCAGACCGAATGAAGCGTTCTGCCTGTAGGTTACCGGAAGATTCTTCTCAGGACTGGTCGTAAAGTTGTATCCTGCTCTTATGGCAAGCATGCTCAGGGGCTTTACTTCTACGCCCGCCCTCAGGAGGTGTGACATCCCGTATTCGGATTTTATTATGCTGTTCAGCTCTTCGAAATAATCCCTGACGTTTCCTGTTGTCTGGAACTTCATCTGTCCGTAGTCGGCAAATTCATAGTCTGCACTGATGACTGCAAAGTTGCCGATGGTGTATGCAAGACCGAAATTCGCTCTGTATGGGGAAACCAAGGTGTACTCGAATTCTCCCCATGGACTGGTGGATTCAGCGTCATATGCACCATCGGTATATGAGGTTGCTCCTGAATAGCACCACTGTTCGTAGATATTCATGACGGAAGGTGTCTGGATGGCCGCACCGATTCTGAATCCTGCGCCCGGAGTCAATATGAATCCTGCCTTTCCGAAGTAACCTGCGCCAGATGCCGAGTAATTGTATTTGAAAAGCATGTCCTTGAAGAAGATTGTGAATTCGTTGCCCTGTGCATCTGAGAAGGCGTTCTCAAATTTGGAAGGATCCACTGCTTTTTCCTTGAAGTACTCGTTGTAATCGTATGACATGCTTGTAAGTCCGATGCTCGCGCCGACATACAGGAAGTCGGAGAAGTTGGCTGCAAGATTAACGAGGTACTCGAACTTGCCCCCCTGCACATTTCTGCCGTATGTCTGTGTAAGCTGTCCCGGCACAGCGATGTCGCCGTTGGCGTAACGCGCTTCACTCGCTCCCATGAACATGTCTCCTCCGTTCGGGTCAGTTGCGTATGGTGCAATCATGCCGCTCTGGTAACCTACCGTCTCTTTCCATGGCTGATGATTGAATGCGTTCTCCATGCCAAGGTTATCTGCAATCAGGCCGTCGGCACCATATGCCATGGCCCCCATGAAACTGGTCTTGGAATTCGTTCCGTCTGCATATACGTCCTCATTCCATGAATTCGTCCTGTTTACAGTGAAACCCAGGCTGATGTTCTTGAGCCCTGTAGTCCTGTAGGTGTCCCAGTTGATGATCATGCCGATGTTGGGAAGATGCAGGCTTGAAGTGTTGCTCTGCATCTGCCTCTGGAAATAAGTCAGATCTTCTCCGTCGTATGGTATTCCCTGGGCGGTGTTGGTGGAAAAAGTGATCCCAGGGGTAAAACTGAACTGGGAATATTTGGATACGGCTGTACCGGCAGGGTTGAATGTGACTGAACCCAGGTCTCCTCCAAGGGCAGTGAACGCATTGCCCATGGCGATGGTACGTGCTGTGCCTTCGTAGTCGTTTTCACTGAACAGCAGTGCATCACCTGCCGTCTGTGCACCGGCTTGAACCGATGCCATAAGTATCGCTGCTAATATAGTCGCTGTCTTTTTCATACCTTCGAATTATTAAAACCTGCTCTCCATTTCCTATCTTCTCCTTGCTCCGCCGGAACTGCTGCGGCTGTAACCTCCTGATGACCCTCCTCCGTAGCTTCCGGAAGACCTGCTGCCGGATGGCGAGCTATAAGAGGATGAACTCCTTTCATATGACGAACTTCTGTTATATGTGGAGGTGCTTCTTTCGTAGCTTCTTTCACTGTTCGGCCTGCTTTCGTTCCTGTACGATGTCCTCGTGCTTCCGCCTGTAGTCTGCTGCCTTTCTCCATAGGTGCTCCTGGTGGCGGTTTCCGATGAAGGTCTGCGATATATCGAATTCCCGGTGTAACGCCCCGCAGGCCTGCTTTCAACTGTTGCCGGTTTCCTGTTTGTGCTTACTGTACCGGTCATTCCCGCATTTTTCGGAAGTCTTGCCGAAGAGGCTGCACCTGTCACTCCGGTGGCTGCTGATCTTGCCTGCTGTCCGGTGCGTCTGGTGACTGTGCTTGTCCGTGTCAGGGATTCTCCTCTTGTCGTACCCATGCGTGTTCCTCCCCCTCGGATGGTAGTTGTGCCGGAAGCAATCTTTCCGCTGCCGGTAGACGCCCTCAGGCCATACCATCTGTCACGTCCTTTTTCCGGTCTGTCCCCTCCAATATGTCCCGGACCGTGGTGATGTCCCCAATGAGGGTCCCATCCTCCGTACCATCCGCAGTAGTGGTGGTGATGCCATCCGTAGTACCATGGGTCGTACCATCCGCCGTAGCCGTAATACCACGGGTCATACCATCCGGAAATGTAGAACGGGTCGTACCACCCGTGGTATCTCCATGGAGTGTATGCCCATGAGTTCCAGTACCATGGGTTGTAATGCCTGCTCCAGTACCACGAACTGCCGATGCTGTATGGACCGTACCAGTACCCGTAGTTGTTTTCAAGGTCATTCCTCCAATCGTACGGGTTCTCTCCCACTGTGACGACGGTTCCGCCTATCTTCTGGTCGAACTTAATCATGGCAGACATGTTTTCAGGAATCATTATGGTGTCCTTCTTCTCTCCGATAAGGTATATTGCGGATTCCTTGGTCTTCCTGACAAGTTCTTCCGTACTTGTCCTGTCCTCTTCCTTCTGCTGAGGCGTCCTGAATGCCGGAGTATTGTTGTAGATGCCGTCCTGGAACATCGGAGCCTTGTCTGATGAGGCGTATCGGGCGGTTGTGCCGCATGATGAGAGCATTACGGCAATTGCCATTGTCAGTATTGTACTCTTTTTCATGTGTATTTCTCCTGTTTTATGTAATAATTTCGTATCTTCGCAACCTGTTTGTACCTACAATAAACATACCGTTCAAGTGAGCTGCACTTTCCGTCAAGTAAGACACGTGAAAGGCCCTCAGGTTTGCTTGCAGAAGCAAAGATTGACATAAAAACAATAAAAAACAAGATACAATGGCAAAAGAAGTAACTAAAAGGTCGGATAACTACTCTCAGTGGTATGATAATCTGGTTGTAAAGGCGGATCTGGCAGAACGTTCTGCCGTAAGAGGATGTATGGTAATCAAGCCTTACGGATATGCAATCTGGGAGAAGATGCAGGATGTATTGGACAAGATGTTCAAGGATACCGGACATCAGAATGCGTATTTCCCGCTGTTCATCCCGAAGTCTTTCCTCAGCCGTGAGGCTGAGCATGTTGAAGGGTTTGCAAAGGAGTGTGCTGTCGTTACACACCACAGGCTCATGGCTGATCCGAACGGAAACGGTGTGGTTGTGGACCCTTCTGCAAAACTGGAGGAGGAACTTATAGTAAGACCTACTTCTGAAACCATCATATGGAATACCTATAAGAACTGGGTCACCTCATGGAGGGATCTTCCTATCCTCTGCAACCAGTGGGCGAATGTCGTGCGCTGGGAGATGCGTACCCGCCTTTTCCTCCGTACGGCGGAGTTCCTCTGGCAGGAGGGGCATACGGCCCACGCAACCCGTCAGGAGGCGGAAGAGGAGACGATGAAGATGGTAAATGTGTATGCGGACTTCGCCCGCAACTATATGGGTGTCCCTGTGGTTGTAGGACATAAGAGTCCCAACGAGCGTTTCGCAGGTGCCCTCGATACAATGACGATCGAGGCACTTATGCAGGACGGAAAGGCTCTGCAGGCAGGTACTTCACACTTCCTCGGACAGAACTTCGCAAAGGCGTTCGATGTGATGTTCACCAACAAGGAAGGCCAGCAGGAGTATGTATGGGCTACATCATGGGGCGTTTCGACCCGTCTAATGGGTGCCCTGATCATGGCTCACGGAGACGACAACGGTCTCGTGCTCCCTCCGAAGCTCGCTCCTATCCAGGTGGTGATGGTTCCTATCACAGGAAAGGATGAGGCAGTGAACAATGCCATCCTCGACAAGATGGCTGCATTCAAGAAGGAGCTTGAAGCGAAGGGCATCACTGTCAAGATCGACAGCCGTGACACTCTTCGTCCTGGCTTCAAGTTCGCAGAGTGGGAACTCAAGGGTGTTCCTGTACGCCTTGCAATGGGCGGACGAGACCTTGAGAACGGCACTGTGGAGCTTGCACGCCGTGATACTTGCGAGAAGGCTTCGCATCCTCAGGAAGGTGTTGCAGACGTGATTGCAGCGCTTCTCGACGAGATCCAGGACAACATCTATGCAAAGGCCCTCAAGTTCAGGGATGAAAGCATCCGCAAGGTGGATACATGGGAGGAGTTCAAGGAAGAGATTACGAAGGGAGGCTTCCTGCTCTGCCATTGGGACGGAACTCCTGAGACCGAAGAGAAGATCAAGGAGGAGACCAAGGCTACAATCAGATGCATACCTGTAGACAGCGCAGTATGCGTCGAGGAAGGAAAGTGTATCTATACCGGCAGGCCATCTCACCAGAGGGTTCTGTTCGCTATTTCTTATTAATATTCGGACTATGAAAAGGATACTTATTACTTTAGCTGCCTTTTTTGCGGCAGCAGGCATTTATGCCCAGGAACTTACAGATGCTCAGAAGGCGGTTCTCGAAGCCGCTCAGGCATATACGGAAGCCGATCAGGTCGATAAGAAGCCTGAGAAGAAACCTACAAACTGGACATCCAATCTCAAGACCCAGATAAATATAGGACAGACATCCCTCACCAACTGGGCTGCCGGTGGTGACAACACGGTCAGTCTTCAGGGATTCGTGGATGGAAATGCTAACTGGAAACTGAATGAGATGTTCTGGAATAACCGTCTTCAGCTTGACTACGGATTCCTCTACACTTCTTCGAAGCCGATCTTCCAGAAGAACAGTGACCGAATCTATCTTGAAAGCAAATGGGGATACAAGGCATACAAGGATGTGCTCTATTTCTCAGCAAACTACGACTTCAAGTCACAGTTCAGCAACACCTTTGACTATCCTACCCCTACGACAAAGGCAGACGGCTCCGCTTTCGGTGAAAAGGAGAAGCCGGGACGTGCTGACTGGATTGCCTTCAAGAAGCTTAAGTCAGGATTCCTTGCTCCGGCATATACTAATCTCGCGCTCGGTATCGATTACAAGCCTGCCAAGTGGCTGTCCGTGAATTTTGCACCGGTGACCGGAGGTTTTGTGATCGTGCTTGACGAGACTTTGAGAGCAAATTACAGTATGCCGTTGAAAAAGGAATATGAAGGAAAGACTGAAGGAGTGCCTGCTGACGGCTCGCAGTATGAATCTTCACGCTTCGAGTTCGGTGCGCAGATGAAGATAGATGCCGCCCTGAACATCAATGACAACTTCAAGTATTCCACTCAGGTCGTACTCTTCTCGGACTATCTTGACAAACCTGAGAACCTTCGTGTGAACTGGGATAACCGTTTTGAGTGGAAGCTTGCAAAGTACTTCTCGCTCACCTTCGTGACCAACCTCATATATGATGACAAGGTCAGGATCCAGACTCCTGAAGAGGTTGAGCAGGGAATTCCGGGAAGGCAGAGAGTACAGTTCAAGGAGTCTCTTGCCTTCGGGTTCACTTACACGATAGCTAATAAGAAATAGACTTGATGCTTAAGCGTTTCGTTCAGAAAGTCGGAAACATGAAGGGTCCATTCCTCCTGGCGGTAAGCGGAGGAGTGGATTCTATGTGTCTTGCCCACCTCTTCCTTAAGGCAGTAGGGAATCAAGGCTTCGCAGTGGCTCATTGCAACTTCAGCCTCCGTGATGAGGAAAGTGATGGAGATGAGGCTCTGGTGACGGACTGGGCTGATGCCCATGGCGTCAGACTGCATGTGAAACGCTTTGATACCAGGGCTTATGCAGCCATGTCGGGCTTGAGTATCGAAATGGCCGCAAGGGAATTGAGATATCGCTGGTTTGCAGCTTTATGTGAGGAAAACGGCTACAAGGTGCTGGCGGTGGCCCATAATGCCAATGACAATGCAGAGACTCTGCTGCTTAATCTTTTGAGGGGAACTGGTCTGAACGGCCTTGCATGCATGTCAGAATCTTCTGCCATTCCGTATGCAGGGGAGTCTGATGCAGTGCTTTATCGCCCGCTGCTCGAATTTACCAGGAAGCAGATCGAAGGATATGCATTCGCTGAGAAGCTTGCCTATAGGAACGACAGCACGAATTCCTCTTCCGAATATCGGCGTAACTGTCTGCGTAACGATGTGTTCCCGTTCTTTGAAAAGATCAATCCTTCGTTTGTCAGGACATTGAACCGCGATGTGTCCTATTTTTCAGCGGCATCCGGGATTGTGGACCAGTGGTGCAGGGAGCAGGCTGCACGTGTAGTCGATGAGTCGGGGACTGTCGTGTCTGTGTCCGGATTGATGGAAATACCGCAGTGGCGTTACCTTTTATATTATATCCTTTCTCCTTTCGGCTTCAATTCTCAGGTGCTCGAGTCGGTTGAGAATCTGCTTGCTTCGGGAAGGACTCTGTCCGGGAAGCGCTTCGAGTCGGCGACTCATGTACTTCATACCGGGCGGGATACCTTGACTGTGAGCAGTCTGGAAGAAGTCCCGCGGATGACCGTCCAGAACGAACCTCTTGTTACTGTCCGTTCGGCCGGCACATACGTCTTCAATGGCAGAACATTCATGGTGCAGCTGCTGCCATGGACATCAGATATGTCTCTGCGTCAGCCTTCCGGTGTGATCGTCATGGATGCAGACCGTCTCAAGCTCCCTTTCGTGTGCCGGAGGTGGAGACAGGGTGATTGGATGGTTCCTTTTGGAATGAAGGGCCGGAAGAAGATCAGCGATCTTTTTGCAGACCTCAGATATGATTTCCGTGCAAAGGAGGAAGCTGTCGTGGTCGTCGATGTCCAGACTCCGGAAATGGCAGAAAAACAACATGTGTCAGGCCTTCTTGGAGAACGGATAGATGACCGTTACAAGGTCGGACCTGACACACGCAATATCGTGAAGATAACCCTACTTTAATATTATCTCGTAAGGCATCCTTGCAAACATCTTTCCTGACTTGCTGTCATTCATATGCCTGAATGCAGCCTCTACGTCGTCAAACGGAGTTCCGGAGAGAACAGCATCTTCTCCCATTCCGAGCGATTCGAGCAGAATGTCCAGGCTGCTCATCGGCTTAGGGTACTCCACTATGCTTACTTCGCTCACATCAGATACGCCTTCCAGTGAAAGCGCCGCCCATGTGACCGCATCCTCAAGTGTACCGATCTCGTCTACCAGACCTATCTCAAGAGCTTCAGCTCCCGTCCATACTCTTCCCTGCGCGATGTTGTCCACCTGCGCTACCGTCATATCTCTTCCTTCGGCCACGATAGCTGTGAACCTGTCATAGATCCTTTCGACACTTGCCTGCATGTATGCGGTCTCCTTGGCATCGAGAGGCCTCATGAGGTTGTACATGTCTGCATGACGGTTGGAATTGACCGGTGTGATGTTCACATGGATCTTTTCGCTGAGTGTCCTGCTGAAGTCCGGAATCATGCTGAATACCCCGATGCTTCCGGTGAGGGTCGTTGCATCTGAAAAGATCTTGTCACATTCAGCAGATATCCAGTATCCTCCCGATGCGGCATAGTCGCCATAGGAAGCTACGACAGGAACCCTTTGCCTGAGGAGTTCTATTTCAGACCTGATCTTCTCTGAAGCAAGAACGCTTCCGCCTGGAGAGTTCACTCTGAGGACTACTGCCTTGATAGTGCTGTCTTTTCTTACATCCGCAATGATGCCGGCATATCTGTCTCCGGCAACCATATTCTTCTCGTTGCCGTCCATGATGTCACCGTTGGCATAGATGACCGCAACTTTTCCCTTTGAATGGAAGTTCAGAGGAGTCTGAAGCTTGGCATAGTCTTCAAGGGAAATGGACTTTACATCCTCAGGACGTTCAGCCACAAACAGGTCGCATAGCTTGTTTTCCAACTGTTCGCGTGTCACAAGTTCATCAACAAGGCCTTTCTCCAGGAAATCCGAAGGGAAATTCAGCTCCAGATTATCAAGCATGGCGTTGAGGTCGGCTACCGACAGGCCTCTTGATGAAGCGATGTCACCTGCCCAGCAGTTCCATATTGAACCGATCATAGCCTCGTTCTGTTCCATGTTCTCCTTGCTGGACGAATTTCTTACGAACATTTCTCCGGCTGATTTGTATTTGCCGTGTCTTATCAGCTGGACGTTGATGCCTAACCTGTCAAGAATGTCCTTGAGGAAGATCATCTGTGATGATATGCCCGTGAACATGTTCATTCCTCCGTCATGGCTTGTCATGTATACTTTGTCTGAAACAGATGCAAGATAATAGCTTCCGTTGCCGGGATTCTCTATGTATGACACGATTGCCTTGCCGCTCTTCCGGAAGTCAGACAGAGCCTTGCGGAATTCCTCGATCTGGGCGAATCCTCCCATGACGCCATCAGGCTTCATGTATATGAACTTCACCGCAGGATCCGAGGCCGCTGCCTTTATGGCATTAACGGCACTATATATGCCGACAGGTGTAGTCACCTGTGTGCCTTGCAGCATGGCAAGTGGGTCTGCCTCTGTGGTCTGCTCTGCCAATGTCATGGATGACATGTCAATCTTGAGTATGGCCTGAGCCGGCATTACAGGCTGGCTCTCGCCAAGTGATGCCAGGGCACCGATGGTCCCAAACAAAAGGAAGAAGGCCACGAAGCTGAACACCAGCAGTCCTGTGATTGTGGCCAGGGTCATCTTTACAAAATTCTTCATGATATGTTACTGTTTATTCCTTTTTCCGTAATCAGACGAGATTCCCAAGTCGGATTTTACCGTTTCCGGTATGAAAGAAGCATGCATTGCGGCGTCATATGGGGATCTCTCTATTCAATAATATCCCAAAGTTACTGAAAAATATTTACAAAAAAGGTGCTCTTTTGCAAAGTAGGCATAATTTTTCTAACTTTGCAGGTCATGATGAAGGGAATTTTCATAAAGATTGCAGCAGTTTTCGTGCTTGTCTGGTACGCGTTGGGTATCATAGGCTTTGACGTGCATACCTGCAATTCTTCAGGACGTTCCTTCATAGCAATGTTCGTGGATGAACTGAGCTGTCAGGACATACATCCGGAACATGACTGCTCATGTGAACATCGCGGATGCGGATGCAGCCATCATTCCGAGGACCAGCAGATAGACAGTCAGGACCATTGCTGTACGGATGATTACAGGATGCTTTCCATCACAGGTGCTGTTGCAGATTCTTCGCGGGGATCAGACCTTCTTTTCGACTGCGATGTCGTGGGTGCCGACCTGACGTCCTGTCAGATTCCTTCCCCTGCAGACCATCTCTTTTTAAAGTCCCGATACCGGACAGTTATCTCTTGCGCCATATGGGACTTTCAATCTTTCTATTCTGTCTGGCGTATCTGATTCAAGCCGGAGGTGTCATATAAGCTGTGCGGCAGGTGTATCCTGACCGCCTGACCTTTTGTTTTATTGACTTTAATCAGATTATTGAAATTATCATGAAACGCTTATCAATTATTATATGTGCGATGTCGCTCCTGCTTCATAATGCAAATGCGCAGGATCTTCAGATAGACACCACAGGAATCTACGGTGAACGAACGGACAGCCTTGAGGCGGCGGTGTTCACTGCAAGGCAGGCAGGAAACTTCCTTTCGAAAGGTAAGGAGCTGAGGACGGAGGTGATCTCCGCTGCCGGACTCTGCAAGATGGCATGCTGTAACCTCGCAGAGAGTTTCGAGAACTCGGCGAGTGTCACTGTAGGTTATTCGGATGCGGTGACCGGAGCACGTCAGATCCGGCTTCTCGGACTTTCCGGAATCTATACCCAGATGCTTGATGAGACACGCCCGGTAATGCGCGGGCTTTCTGCACCATTCGGTCTTTCATATGTACCTGGCCAGTGGCTTGAAAGCATCCAGATTGCAAAGGGTTCTTCTTCGGTAATAAATGGTGTGGAGTGCATGACCGGTCAGATAAACATGGAACATAGAAAACCGACCGATGAAAAGCCGCTCTTCATCAATGCCGCTGTCATGAGCGACACCAAGATGGATCTCAACATAGCCTCATCGCTTCAGATGGGATACAACTGGAGCACAGTAATCCTTGGTCATATATCCGGGAATGCCGTTGCCCACGACATGGATAATGACGGATTCATGGATGAGCCGAAGATGCTTCAGCTGAATCTCGCCAACCGCTGGCTCTATCAGTCGGACAACGGAGTGCAGGTGCGTTTCGGTGTGCGTGCCATCCAGGATGACAGACTTGGAGGACAGATGCTTTCCGAAGATGGAAAACATGTCTATTATGATAGGGAGGCCTATCAGTGGGATCCACACTCTCTTAAGGAAGGGGAAGTGAACCCATGGGGATCTGACATCCTTAACCGTTCCATCAACGGATATCTCAAAGTGGGTGTCCCGCTGAATGAGGAAAATTCCCGGAACATAGCTCTCATTGCGGACTATAGCTATCAGGACATGGATTCGTATTTCGGTGCGACAAAGTATCTTGCCGGCCAGCATTCTGCATACGCAAACCTCCTTTATCAGAACGTCATCAATGATTCCCATAAGTTTACATTGGGGTTGAACGGGACTTTTGACAGATATGACGAGATATTCCAGAGGACAATATTCTTCGATGCAAGGAAGGATGTGACCGGAAGCGGAACGCCTGTCCTGACCAGCCTGGCGAATGCAGGAGTGTTCGGTGAATATACCTATCATGCAGGTGACACCTTCTCTGCCATTGCCGGATTGAGAGGCGACTGGTTCAACCATGTGTCAGACGGCGGCTCAAAGTTCCGCGTTTCACCTCGTGTCACTCTCAAGTATATGCCTGTGGAGGAAATCGTCATCAGGGCTAACGGAGGACGTGGATTGAGGTATTCTACCCCTCTTGTGGACAATATCGGAGTCTTCTCGACCGGAAAGAAGTTCAGCGGAGCATATGACCGGCATATTCTCGAGGATGCATGGACTTTCGGAGGAAACATCACATACTATCTGCCGTTCGGGACTTCATCCAACACCTATCTCAGCGTAGATTATTTCCGTACTCAGTTTGACCAGCAGATGGTGGTTGATTATGAAAGATACCTCAACCATATAGACTTCTATGCTCTTGGCGACGGACGTTCCTTTACTGATAACTACCAGGTGGACTTCTCTGTGGATCCTGTCGAGAGATTCAACATAACCGCAACCTTCAGGTATACTGATGCGAGGATAGAGCTCGCCGGGAAGGGGCTTGTGGAAAAGCCGATGACAAGCCGTTTCAAGGGAGTGCTGAATCTTCAGTATGCTACCAACCTCAATAAATGGATATTTGATTTCACGGCATCCTTGAACGGATCCTGCCGTGTATATGATTTCATGAGAGACATGAAGGATGCTGACGGCAACCTGCTGTATGAGGATGGCCGTACCCCTGTATATCCTCTTCTATATGCTCAGGTCACACGCAGGTTCAAGGGCTGGGATGTGTACATCGGAGCAGAGAACCTTACAAACTTCCGCCAGCAGGATGCGATCATCGGGGCTGCCAATCCGCGCCAGCCTTCATTTGACGCAAGCTGCGTGTGGGGACCTCTGATGGGCATAAAGGCTCATGTCGGCTTCCGTTTCACTCTCTGGAAAAAGGCATAGGTCTGATGGAATCTATATATAAAGGAGGGAATCACATTTTTCTAATCATATAATCATTAACTTTGCATAATATGAAAAAGATAATCGCTATTGTAATTGCAGCTATGACTGCCTTTTCCGCAGAAGCTGCACAGTCCTTCACTTCAGGCAATGCAACGCAGTCTGCAGCCACGTTTTCTGTCTCTCGCAAGCATATTCAGCATGAACAGAAGAAAAAGAAGAATATCAATGAGGTGACTTTCAGGGTTCATCTCCATTGTGCTAACTGTGTGAAGAAGGTGGAGGAGAATATTGCGTTTGAAAAAGGCGTGAAGGATATGAAGGTGTCTCTTGACCATCAGACTGTATACCTTAAGTATGATGCGTCCAAGACCTCTGAGGACAAATTGAAGAAAGCTATTGAAGAACTCGGATATCCTGTGGAAGGCGTTGTCGCTCCTGGAGAGGAGTGCAACCACCATCACCACGGCCACCAGCACAAGCATTAGGATTTTCTAAACCTATTATAACATGTACAGAATCATAACCAAGGAAATGCTCACACCGACAATCTGCCGGATGAAAGTGCACGCCCCGCGCCTGGCGGCCTCTGCTCTTCCCGGTCAGTTCCTGATAGTGAGAGCTACCGAAAACGGAGAACGCATTCCTCTGACTGTCAGTGATTACGATAGAAAAGAAGGAACTGTTACAATCGTTACCCAGCAGATCGGCGCATCATCATCGGAAATCATCTCCTTTGAGGAAGGGGAGGCTTTTGCAGATGTGGTAGGCCCTCTTGGCATACCTTCCGACTTTACGGAGATGCCTGAAGAAGAACTCAAGGGAAAGAGGTATATATTTATAGCAGGAGGTGTCGGGACAGCCCCTGTGTATCCGCAGGTGAAATGGCTTAATGAACATGGAGCGGCTGTGGATGTGATAGTCGGAGCCAAAACGAAGGATCTTGTAATCTACAGGGAGGAAATGGAGGCCGTATGTGACAATCTGTACCTGTGTACCGATGACGGCTCTGCCGGTTTCAAGGGACTTGTCACCGCCATGCTGGAGAAACTTGTCCTTGAAGATGGTAGGAAATATGACCAGGCTGTGGCGATAGGACCTATGATAATGATGAAGTTCGCCACCCTCACATGCCGCAAGCTTGAACTTCCTGTAATAGTCAGCCTGAATACTCTGATGGTGGACGGAACAGGAATGTGCGGAGCGTGCCGCGTGACTGTTGCCGGAAAGACCAGGTTTGCCTGCGTCGAAGGCCCTGAATTCAACGGATATGACGTGGATTTCGATGAGGCTATGCGTCGTCAGGGCATGTATAAGTCAGAAGAAATGGAGGCAAATGATCATCACACTTGTAGAATAGGGAGGGGCAAATAATGGCAAACAGGATTCCAAGAGTTCCTGTCAGAGAACAGGACCCGAAAGTCCGTGCGACCAATTTCGAGGAAGTCTGCTACGGCTATAATGTTGAGGAGGCCATGCTTGAGGCTTCGAGATGTCTTAACTGCAGGAATCCACGCTGTGTGGCTGCCTGCCCGGTAAATGTGAAGATTCCTGAATTCATAGCCAAGGTGGCTGTTGGGGATTTCGCTGCCGCTGCGTCTGTGATAGCTCAGGATTCGTCGCTTCCTGCAGTCTGTGGACGTGTCTGTCCTCAGGAGACACAGTGTGAGGGCAGCTGTATCCTCGGAATCAAGAGCGAGCCGGTGGCTATCGGAAAGCTTGAAAGGTTCGTGGCTGACTGGAGTCGCGAGAACGGTGGCGTAAAGCCTGTGACAGCACCTTCGAACGGATATAAGGTCGCTGTCATCGGAAGTGGTCCTGCCGGACTTGCGTGTGCTTCAGACCTTGCTAAACTCGGATATGAGGTGACTGTTTTTGAGGCACTTCACCGTCCTGGCGGAGTCCTTGAATACGGTATCCCGGAGTTCCGCCTTCCTAAGGACAAGGTCGTGGCAGCTGAGATAGAGTCAGTCAAGGCTCTTGGTGTGAAGATCGAGACCAACGTCATAGCAGGAAGGACAGTGACAATAGACTCACTTCTTGACGATGAAGGCTTTTCTGCAGTATTTGTGGGGTCTGGCGCCGGACTCCCGAAATTCATGGGAATACCTGGAGAGAACTTCAACGGAGTATTCTCTGCGAATGAGTTCCTGACAAGAAATAATCTTATGAAGGCTTACAGGGATGACTACATGACTCCTATACATGCCGGAAAGAAGGTTGTTGTTGTCGGCGGAGGAAATGTGGCGATGGATGCGGCGCGTACTGCCCTGCGTCTGGGAGCCGAGACCACTATAGTTTATCGGCGTACTGAGAATGAACTTCCAGCCCGTCGTGAGGAAGTGCATCATGCAAAGGAGGAGGGCATACGGTTCGCCATGCTGACAAATCCTGTCGAGATCCTCGGAGATGAAAGGGGATGGGTGCGTGCCATCAGGTGCATCCGCATGGAACTGGGTGAACCGGATGAGAGCGGACGCCGCAGCCCTGTAGCAGTGCCTGGTTCAGAATTCGAAATCGAGACAGAGACGGTGATCATGTCTCTTGGAACATCTCCTAATCCTCTGATTGCGAGAACTACAGCCGGACTTGAGACCAATCGTCGCGGATGCATTGTCGCGGATGAAAACGGTGTTACGACACGTCCTGGTGTCTTCGCCGGAGGAGACGCTGTGACCGGAGCTGCCACCGTCATCCTTGCCATGGGGGCAGGACGCAAGGCTGCTGCAGCAATTCACGAATACATCCAGTCCAAATGATGTCTATCTTCCCTTTAGGCGTGAGGCGGGAATCAGAGCTATGAGATAGCCTATTGCAGCGACGCCAAGGGCTGTAAGGATGATGTCAGAAAATGACAGGATTACAGGATATGCCTGGACAATGAAATGTCCGGGCATCTTTATTAATCCGAAGTGCTGCTGGATAAGGGAAAGACTGACGCCGGCCATTATGCCTGCGACGAGGCCTGAGAGAGAGATCATCCATCCCTCGAGTATGAATATTCGTCTTATCAGCTTTTCTGATGCTCCCATGCTTCGCAGGGTCATTATGTCGTCCTTCTTCTCAATTATCAGCATGGTGAGGCTGCTGAGGATGTTGAATGCTATTATTATGATGATGAATATGAGAATCATGTAAATCGCCATCTTCTCGTATTTCATCATCTTATAAAGGGACTCGTTCTGCTGGAATCTGTTCTTTACCCTGAAATCAGGACCCAGACGTGAGGCTATTTCCTCCTGAAGCCTGTCTGTTTCGCCCTGAGAAATTCCATCCGTCAGCCGGATTTCCACGGCAGATACCTCCTCAGTATACTCGAGCAGTTCTCTCATCTTTTCTATCGGAAGTATCATCAGGTCCCTGTCGATGTCGTTGTTTACGCTGAATGTGCACGAAGGCCATACATTGATGCTTTCTATCGATGCGGCCGGATTGGCCATCGAGATTCTTCGTGTACGTGACGGAAAGTATACTTCTATGGGAGAGAGGAAATGAGGCCTTATACCCATTTCATAAGCAAGTCCGCTTCCGACTGCCGCCATAGGGATTTCGCCTTTGTGGAGTTGGAACTTACCCTCCCTGACGTGCTCCCTTATCGGTGTTTCCTCCTCATATATCCAGTCCACTCCTTTGGCTTTTGCGAGGCCTTGCTTGCCGTCATAATTGATGAATACCTGTTCTTCAAGCACGCAGCACATGCTTTTGACAGACGGCTCCTCGTATATCCAATCGTAGGTATCCCCCTTGGGAATGAAGGTCTTGCCAGTGGCTGGGGTGATCATGAGATCGGGCTCGACATTGCTCATCATCGACCTGATGAGCGAGTCGAACCCGTTATATACAGAAAGAATTATGATGAGAGCGGCTGTACCTATAGCCATGCCTATGGCGCTTATCGCCGAAATGATGTTTATCACATTATGTGATTTCTTTGCGATAAGATACCTGCCCGCTATGAATGGCGCCAATTTCATTTCCTCAACGTCATTGCGAGGTCCGGAGGACCGTGGCAATCTATTTCTTCAGAAGCTCTTCAATGTGTTCTACGTAGTCCAGTGAACTGTCGAGCAGGAAGGCAATCTCAGGGACGATGCGCAGCTGCTTGCCCATCTTGTGGCCGAGCTCTCCGCGCAGTGACTTGCAGTTTTCCTGAAGAGCCTCCATGACTGCCTCCGCCTTGTCGGATGGGAAAATGCTGACGTATATCTTCGCCACGGAAAGGTCAGGGCTGATCTTAACTCCGCTTACCGACACAAGAGCGCCGCCGAAAGCGGCCATGCCCTTGCTGCGGATGATCTCAGCCATCACCTTCTGTATCTCCTTGGCAACCTTCAGCTGCCTTGTACTCTCAATATTCTTCTCCATCGATTTTCCTTTTTCTTTCATCATGAAGTTGCATTGTTGTTGTTTTGAAAACCCTGGCCGCCCGTGGCCTGGTGAACGGGAGGGGCCCGCTCCGCAGGAGTGGGAGGGATTTAGTTTTCAAAACAATAACATTGCACTATGCAATCTTTATGATGAAGTAGTTCTTCTTTCCCTTCTGGGCGAGGATGTACTTGCCGTTGATGAAAGACTCAGATCCGGTCTGAGCATTGGTGTCAGCAACCTTTTCCTTGTTGGTGCTCACGCCGTTAGCCTGGATCATCTTGCGGCACTCTCCCTTTGACGGGAACACCTGTGACTCAGCGGCAAGAAGGTCGATGATGCCGATAGGGAACTTGTCGGCAGCTACCTCGAATGTAGGCACTCCGTCAAATACAGCGAGGAATGTCTTCTCGTCAAGGCTCATCAGAGCGTCCTTTGTGGCGTTTCCGAAGAGCATCTGCGATGCCGCCACAGCGTTCTCATACTCTGCGGCGCCGTGTACCATTGTGGTCACTTCTTTCGCCAGGAGCTTCTGGAGTTCGCGGCGCTCAGGAGCCTCCGCGTGCTGCGCTATCGCTGCATCGATCTCCTCCTTTGTGAGCATGGTGAAGATCTTGATGTATTTCTCAGCGTCTGAGTCAGACACGTTGAGCCAGAACTGGTAGAACTGGTATGGCGAAGTGCGTTCAGGATCGAGCCAGATGTTTCCTTTTTCTGTCTTTCCGAATTTTCCTCCGTCTGCCTTTGTGATGAGAGGGCAGGTGAGGGCGAAAGCCTCTTTGCCGAGGATTCGGCGGATGAGCTCCGATCCTGTGGTGATGTTGCCCCACTGGTCTGCGCCACCCATCTGGAGGGTACATCCCTTGTGCTCATAGAGATAGAGAAAGTCATATCCCTGGAGGAGCTGGTATGTGAACTCTGTGAATGACATACCGTCGCGAGCCTCTCCCGAGAGTCTCTTCTTTACAGAATCCTTCGCCATCATATAGTTCACAGTGATGTGCTTTCCGATGTCGCGTGTGAAATCGAGGAACGAGAAGTTCTTCATCCAGTCGTAGTTGTTCACGAGCTCCGCCTTGTTCTCTACATCTGACTCAAAGTCAAGGAACTTGCTGAGCTGTGCCTTGATGCATGCAACATTGTGATTGAGGGTCTCCTCGTCGAGAAGATTGCGCTCCTGTGACTTCATAGAAGGGTCACCGATCATACCTGTAGCGCCTCCCACGAGAGCTATCGGCTTGTGGCCGCAGTTCTGGAAGTGCTTCAGGATCATGATGCTGACCATGTGTCCGATGTGGAGCGAGTCAGCTGTCGGGTCGATACCGACGTATGCTGCAGTCGAACCTTCCATAAGCTTCTCCTCAGTGCCCGGCATGATGTCCTGGATCATGCCCCTCCACCTGAGTTCCTCTACAAAATTCTTCATATCTATATATCTTTTTAATTTTATTCCATGTAACCCACAAAGATACATAAAATTCCCATACACGTGCTCTTCGCCCCACTCAAAAACACAAATAACCCCGTTTTTGTGCTTTTACCCCTGTTTTTCTCGCTCAAAAGCACAGACAAGGCCGTTTTTGTGCTTTTGAAAGAGCCCTGACAGAATTCTCTGCCAGGGCTCTTTCATATAGCCTGATATGTCAGGTCGGATTACCAGACGAAGTCGAAGACTATGTCGCGTGGGATGCCTGCTTCGTTCACTTTCTCGATGTCGGCGGCGAGGGCCTCGCGGATGCTTGCGTTCTCTGCAGCATACTGCTGAGCGAACTCGAAGTTTCCGGTTGCCTGGGTCTCGAGGATGAGGCTTGCCCATGAGTCTACAGCTGCGGCTGCCTTCTCGAAGTCGATCACCCCCTTGCCATCCTCGTTGCGGGTGAATGCTCCGTGGTCTTCCATGTAGTTGTAGCACATCATGTTGGCCTTTCCGTGCGATGACGCGAAGCCGAAGCGCACGGAGCGCACAATGCCGGCGATGAATGTAGCGAGAGACTCCTCCTTGGTGATGTCGGTTATCTCGCCCATGTCGATGAGCTTGCTTACCATGAACAGACCGAGGATGTCGGCCTTGGCCTCTTCCCATGAAGTCTTCTGGTCGCCCATGGCCTGGTCTACTGTGCCCTTGCCGTTCACGGTCTGCTTCACTCCGAGACCGTGTGCGACTTCGTGGAAAGTCACGTTCCAGAAGAATGCATCTGCGCTGAGATACTGGAACTGCTCAGGAACCATGAGGACTTCTCCGATAGGTGCCATGATCTTGTCGAACTTGGCCATCATGCTGTTGTAGAGCTGGAGGCGGCGGGCTCCCTTCGCTGCGTGCACCCTCTCGTCGTTAGGGAGGTTTATGGCGATGGTCTTGCTGCCGGCGTGGCAGTCTCCTGCATAGTAGATGGCATCGTATACATTCAGGTCAGAAGATGTTCCAGGCACGAATGTCTTGTATTCAGGAGCGCATGGGAGCATGGTCTGAAGGGTAGGGAGGAGCGCGACGTACTTCGCGAGGTTGGCGCTGCGTGTCTCGTCCTTGAGGAGGATGAAGCACTCATATGCGGCCTTGGCCTCGAAGAGGTGGTCGTCATAGTTCTCGATCGGTCCGATCACGAGGTCCATGTTGCAGTCCTTCATGTCCATCCATGCCATGTCGCTGGCGAGATAATCGTCTGTACGGAAAGCCTTTACGCGCTCTGTGAGATATGTCCTCATGCCCTCATTGGTGGTGAGGGCCGCAGCCTCCTCGAGGAGTGCGCATACCTTCTCGAGCTCCTCCTTGTACTCGTCGCGATACCATACGGTCTTGAGCTTGCCGTTCTCGTCGCGGCGGATCACTGTGTAGAGGCTGAGCTTGTCAGGGTCGTTGAATGCTTCCCACTCTTCCATGGTCATGTCCTGCGGATAGTACTGGCAGCCGAGAGGCTTCTCGCCATATCCCTCGATGAACGGAGCGTTGTTGTCGAGGTGGTCCCAAGGACCGTAGTTGATCATGGCGTATGCCTTCTCATACTTGTCTGTAAGAGCTTCCATCTCGGCCTTGTCGCCGAATGTCTGCTTCCAGAAGAGTCCGTCCATGATCTCGCCTGCCTGACGGAACAGGCTCACGATCTTCTTGTCATTCTCGGAAAGAGCGTCATAAAGAGGTGAACTCACCTCTACGACAGCATAACTCTCAACCCTTTCCTTCAGGTCAGAAGGTTTCTGACCACAAGCAGCCACTGCAATTGCAGCGGCTGCCAGGATATATAACTTCTTCATAATCAATTAGAATGATACTGCGATTCCGATGAAGTCCTCTGCCTTGAGGGCTGCGCCACCGATAAGACCTCCGTCGATGTCAGGGCATGCGAAAAGCTCCTTGGCGTTAGATGGCTTGCATGAACCGCCGTAGAGGATAGAAATCTCCTCAGCGAGTTCACCGAACTTCTCAGCGAGAACCTTGCGGATCTCAGCGTGGATCTCCTGTGCCTGCTCTGCAGTCGCAGTCTTGCCTGTTCCGATAGCCCATACTGGCTCGTATGCAACGACAACCTTTGCCATCTCCTCTGCTGTAAGAGTGAAGAGAACGTCCTTGACCTGCTCAGTCACAACCTCGAAGTGACGGCCTGCCTCACGCTCCTCAAGCTTCTCACCGATGCAGAAGATTGGAGAAAGACCTGCAGCGAGAGCGAGCTTCACCTTCTCAACGAGAGTTGCAGAAGTCTCACCATAGTACTCTCTTCTCTCAGAGTGGCCGAGGATTACATACTGGCATCCTACGCCTGCGATCATGTCTACAGCAACCTCACCTGTGTATGCGCCCTTTACATGGTCTGCGCAGTTCTGTGATGAAAGGCCTACTGCAGTACCCTTTACTACCTCAGCTACAGGGTAAAGGTGAGTGAATGGAGGTGCAATGATAAGCTTTACGTCAGCTGGAACCTCAGCCGAAGCTGCTACTACTGCCTTTGCGAGCTCAACGCCCTCTGCAACTGTTGTGTTCATCTTCCAGTTGCCTGCTACGATGTGTTTTCTCATTGTTTTTCTATAATTAAATTGTTCGTAAATCCGCACGGGTGTGGTGTTGTGTGGCTTTTTGTATGAAAAATCCATAAAACCATGCAAATTTACGAGAATTTTTCTATTTTTACGGAGTTTTGCATGGAAACAACACTTTAAACATTAAACCATATGAAAAAAATCTTAATCGGATTGGCAGCTGCGGCTCTTCTGTTCGCAGGCTGTACAAAGGACCTCGAGCAGAGAGTAGATCAGCTCGAGACAGATGTAGAACAGCTCCAGAGCGGTCTTGATGCCCTCAAGAAGGCTGTTGAGGATAAACTCACAGTCGAGGACTACAAGCAGATCGAAGGCGGCTACGAACTCGTTATGTCAGACGGAACCAAGCTTTATCTGTACAATGGTGCAGACGGAGCAAAGGGTGACAAGGGTGACACTGGAGCCCAGGGTGAGAAAGGCGACAAGGGTGACAAAGGTGACACCGGCGCTCAGGGTGAGAAAGGTGACAAGGGTGACACCGGTGCAACAGGTCCACAGGGACCTCAGGGCGAGAAAGGTGACAAGGGTGACACAGGCGAAACCGGCGCAACAGGTCCTCAGGGCCCGCAGGGCGAGCAAGGTCCTCAGGGTGAGCAAGGTCCTCAGGGCGAGAAAGGTGAGGACGGCGATGCATTCTTCGAGAGCGTAGAGCTCAGCGAGGATGGCGCATATCTCGTGATTACTCTCGTTGGCGGTACTGTATATAACCTCCCTATGGGTGGTTTCAATATCGTGTTTGACGTTGTTGACTACGAAGGTCTTGCAGGTGAGGTGGTAACCGTTCCGTATACACTTGCCGGTGTTAAGGATGGCGAGCAGGTTTATGTGCGTATACTTGCAGCCAGCAACTGTACAGCAGAGGTTGAGGCTTCAGCAGTAAAGGTTACACTCGCAGAAGGTGAGGGCTATGTAGATCTTTATGCACTCAACAATACAACAGGCGAACTCAAAGCAAGAACTCTCGAGTTTACAGCAGAGGGTATCAAGGTCGGCGCTACAGAGTTCACAGTATCTCCGCTTGGCGGTGATGTTGAAGTTCCTGTGACTACAGCTCAGGATTATGAGGTGAAGATAGAAGGATCATGGCTTGAATACACTGAGACAAAGGCTGTACGCGAGGAGACAATCGTCCTTCACGCAGAGGAAAATACAGGTGCAAACGACCTCAAGGCGACAGTTAAGCTCGTTGCAGGTGAGAAAGTCCTTGCTTCATTCGACGTTACACAGAAGAATTATAATCCGGGACTTCTTAATAAGTATACGCAGACATATGCTTGTTACGGTCAGCCATACAGCGGTGAACTGATTGTAGAACTTTCTGATGATTACTCTAAGGGTACTTACAAGGTTTCGGGATTCCTTCCATATTTGTATTACGATAATACAGTGAAGTCGTATACAATGTATGCTGATTTTACCGGAACAACGCTTACTCTTTATGCAGCAGGTGCGGTTTCAGGATACTATGGAAAAGTTGAAAAGGATATAGCTTTGAACGTGTCGGAAGATTATGTCATTACTTCCCAGTCCGACATCAAGGTAGGATATAATTCTCTTACCGATTTCAAGGCTTTGGTTCCGCAGGGACCGGCTGTACTTACGGAGGCGGAAGAGGCTGTCTGCGGATTCTACAACGAAACATATACTTATGCTAGTACTTATAGTACTCCTTCTAATGTATCCAATGAAAAAGGAATGCACATTTATGCAAGCGATGAGGCGGCGTATGGCCAGTTGAAAGTTGTCTGTATGACATATTCCCCATCATCATATGGTACCTATTCCATGACGTGCTATGCGGATTTAAGTGAGGATGGAAAGGAACTGATTCTTCATAGTAAAGGAGTTGTCCATCCTCAGTTCTCTACTGCCGATACAGATTATACGCTTGTTATCGGTGAAAATGGTGCGTTGTCTTGTGAGTCGCTTACATTTAATTATGAATATACCAATATTACCGGATATACCGCATCTCCTGTAGTGGAAAATGTTGGTGGAGACGAAACGGGTGATGCATCTTTGTCAAAATTTGAAGGAACCTACGCTCAGACATGTAATGTTTGGAACATGAATGATTCAACTACAATGACAGTGAGTGTCAGTGGAGATAAACTTGTATTGACAGGTTTTCTGGCGCTAAGTTTCATGGGTAATCCTGGAGGAACTTATGAAGCAACGCTTTCTGAGGATGGTACAGTGCTGACTTTGACAAATGAGTTGTCAGCATCTTATTTTGATTCAGTCGTAGGTGTTGAGTTAAGTGTTTCTGAGACTGGAGGTAAGATTACCTTGTCATCTGCATCATTTGCAGTAAGTTCTGCTGATACTATAACTAATTATAGCGCTGTCCAGCAGTAATGCAATATTTTTCAGAATTGCTTTCAGCGACTCTGTCGTTGAAATGTAGTTCTCTATCATACAAGTGGAAGAGGCCGACCGATGGGTCGGCCTCTTTTCTTTGCAATTTATGGTCATTTGAAACTGCAGCAGACATAGGTGTGCTCGGTCTTCATTTTGGTGGACCTCCAAGCACGGCAGTATGCCGTAGATGTGCGTGAAAGCCATCTCGGCGTGCTTGGTCGTCGACAATATTGACGACCAGGCACAAAAAGGAGCAAGAGAATGCTGAGTGTCCGGGTCAGAGCTTGTCGCTCAGGTCTTTTACGACGACTCCGATCTTCTTGTCGTCGTTCCATAGCCAGATCAGGCCTTCGGGACTGGTCTTTTCGACCGTGAATGTCAGAGCGTTGAGCTTCTTCGTGTCGTTGGAAGTGGTGTATTCCAGATATGCTGTGACGCTTTGTCCTACCGTTGATGGAGTGGCGTTGCATCGAAGTATCATCCAGTCTGTGAGCTTGTCATTGACGGCGCGGAACTCGTTCTTCTCCGCGTTATGTCCCAGCTGCCATGTCTTCTGGTCATACCGGATCTGGTCTTCTCCCTTTATCGTGAGAGAGATGTCGGATTTGGGCAGCAGCAGCTCTTCCGGCTGGAATCTGTCACAACTGGACAGAAGAGTCATGGTGACGGCTATACATATTATATATATACGTTTCATACTATTCCATTACATTTATAACCTTTTCGAGAATGTCCACGCTTCCGTCTTTCCAGTAGACATGCGCTTTGAGTACGCCGCCTCGGGTGACCTCGAAATATCCGTCCCCGGCCGGTCCGGTGGCCTTGCCGTCAAAAGTCCATTCTACGGCCTCGGCATCTGCAGCATTATAGACACGCAGAGCCACTTTGGTCCCGGCTTTGAATGTTCCGGTCCCGGCAGCATTCTTGCCAAGATATATGTACGGCCAGCTCACCGGAGCCTCTCTGCTGGTCATGAAGGCTGTCTTTCTGCTTTCTCCCTGCACTCCGTCCTTCTCGAAATATACCTTTATGTTGTATGTCTTGTTGCCGGGCGTAAGTCCCTCGAAGATGACGGCGTATTTACCGGTCTCATATGGCTGGAGCCTGAGCGTCTCTTCTTCCTGGTTCGCCCTGTTCCATATGACAGTGGCTTCCCCGTCATACGCCCTGTCGCTTTCGAAATTGAGGATGGCTGCATCCATGAAGGCTTCTACCTTGAGATTGGTCGGGGCCGGAGGCAGCTCTCCGTCGAATCCCAGGACGTTGAATGTGATGTTGCTGCCGTCACGACTGATCTCCTTGATGGAGATGTCGCCGGCCTTCCCGCTCCAGAATTTCAGTCCCGGTGTCGAGTCTGGAGTCAGACTGTTGGTGCTGCCGTATGGGAAGAATATTCCGCCTATGTTTTCTACGAGGTCCCAATAGTTGGCGTCTGTCAGGATTTCAGTTCTTCTGTCTGCTTCGACCAGATCGGCATTCTGATGCGCAGGTCTGCAGTTCACCTCGTTGTAATTCCATGCAGATAGGTCGGTCCGGTCAATATGGTATACAAGCATTCCGCTGCCGCCGATGTGACTGTCCCATCCGTCTTCTTCCCTGCATTCCAGCAGGTAGTATTCGTTCTTCCTGTCAGTCTCAAGTTTGTAGAACCTGTTGCTTTTGTGCAGGGGTTCCAGTGTATATGTTCCATTGCCTGAGATGGTGACAGGCTCCGCAAGTCCTGTGATCATCCTTTCTATCGAGTTCAGGGAAGGAGGAGTATTGCTGTTGTTGTTGCTGTTGCCTCCGTCCATCAATGAGGTCGATATCCACAGTCCTGCGGCCCATCCGCCGCTTTCGTCATAGTCGGTGTCATAGAAGTCCGGAAGCCCGAGGGTGTGCGCGAATTCATGACAGAATGTGCCGATGCCCGCCTGGGCATATCCCCCTGTCTGCAGACGCATCATTTCAGCCGTGCAGGCATACTGGTCGATAACCTTTCCGTCCAGGACAAGCTCTTCCATGCCGGCTCCGCTTGTGATGTACCATGAGTGCGACCATATGCACTCCTCATTCTCGTCCGGATCATCCGCTTCGTCCTTGCCCGGGAATATTACAAATACATTGTCAACCTCTCCGTCATTGTCATCGTCATAAAGCGAGAAGTTCGTGCCGGCCTCATGGGCAAGTTCACAGGCCTCCTTTACCATTTCTGCAGGTCTGCGATCGTCTCCGTAGCTGTCATTCTGACCATAGTAGGCTCTGCTCTTCTGTAGTGTGACAATCTGGCTCACCTGAAAATCAAACTCGAAAAGTCCGCCGAACTGGTCGTCGAAGTATTCCTTTGCGCAACCTGTAGCACCGCCTTCTGAATATCCTTCCTGCGTAAGCATTGCAACGAAGTCCTCTCTGCTGTGCTGAAATTTCACATCAGCGAACTGGGCCAGGATGACCAGGCCATGCTTTGTTACTGTCTCGGATGTCCCTCCCTTGGTCATTGAGCCTTTCTGAGTCATGGTTCTGGCAAGAATCGGCGTCCCGCTGCACATCATGTGCGCTGAACGCTTCTGTTGTGCTCTGGCAGACAGCACGCCATACGGAATCATGCGGCTTGATGCCAGGACATCAGGCGATGCCGGCGTGCCTACGCGGCATCCGCTGCTGACCAGTCTGCCGTCACTCTCATAGTGTGCGTAGTTCCACCATCCGTCTGCGTCACGGACAATTGCTTCGCCGGAGGACGTCGTGTTGATTTTTGTGAATTCGTCTCCACGGCAGACTGCTGCGAAGGTCGTCCCGTCAGGCTGTGTGAATGTGTATTTCCCAGGGCGTACAGGCCTTGCATGCGCTGCTGTTGTCAAAAGGATTAGCAATATATATAAAAAGGTCTTTATTTTCATCGCTTCCAGGTGTGTCTTTGCTAAATGCTTGCTATATTTGCAAACGGAATTGCATATTTAACCATTTTTTATGAGACGAACAAGATTTATCGTGCTGCCGCTCGTGGCGGCAATGGCATTTGCGGGCAATGTTCATGCCCAGCAGTCGGTAGTGGATGCCATCAATTCATACGGAAAGTTTGACAACTGGAGCAAGAGGGAAGTGAAAGAGTCGGGCCTTATAGGGGGTGCGACCAAATGTCTATATGAATTCTACGGAGATCAGGAGACTGTCTTCACAGGTAAGACTCCGTTCTCTGCTCCTGAAGGATATATCTGGAGAACAAACAATGTCCTTGCCATCGTGGCTGGAGTCGTGAAGACCAACAATACGGTATTCCCTGAGAAGAGAGGCGATGGATACTGTTGCAGGCTGGAGACTCATATAGAGGAGGTGAAGGCCCTTGGTGTCATCAATATGGATGTCACCTGCCAGGGCGCAATGCTCGTCGGAGTACTTCCGGAGCCTATAACTACTACAAAGGATCCGATGGCCAAGGTGCTCTATGGCGTGCCTTTCACAAGTTCCCCTAAGTCAGTGAAGATGGACATAAAGGCTGATGTCGGCCATGAAGTGATCCGCGGAACAGGCTTCTCGAAACTCAAGCCGCTCGGATATCCGGATTCGGCAGAGATCACATTCATACTTCAGAAGAGATGGGAGGATGAAGATGGAAATGTACATGCCTTAAGAGTGGCGACCGGCATAAGAAGACTGTCACAGGACATCCCTGAGTGGATCAACGGATATGAAATCCCCCTCTCATATGGAGACATCACGGATCAGCCGTTCTATGAGGAATACATGGGGCTCAAGACCGATCCTGAAACCGCGTATCATGCCATAAACAGCAAGGGCAAGAATGTCATCATCCAGGAGGAAGGCTGGGCTGAGCCGGGGACAGAGCCGACTCATCTTCTCCTTCATGTAATATCAAGCTGCGGCAAGGCTTTTTATGGCGGAGTCGGCAATACTGTGTGGCTTGACAATGTAGAAATTGTTATGTAAGACGAAAAAATCACTTTTTTTCTAAAATACTTGCAACGTTTCAAAACATATTTGCATCTTTGTAGCAGGTTTAGGTTTTAGTACACGTTTAAGGGGCTGACAAGCAGTGATGTTTGCAGCCCCTTATCTTATTTTGTCTCAGTTTTTCGGTTAGAACATGTTTCTTCTCTTGAATATCCAGAAGATGACCAGTGTCGAAATGGCCATCAAGGCGAGCGCTATGATCCATGACCAGCATGATGTCCCGATCCAGCCGAACCTTACGTTCATTCCGAAGAAGCTTGCAATGAGAGTCGGAGGCATGAGCATGAGAGACACGAGGGTGAACACCTTCATGATCTTGTTCTGGTCGAGGCTGATGATACCGAGTACTGTGTTCTGCAGGTATTCCAGACGCTCGAAACTGAAGTTGGTGTGGTTGATCAGGGACGAGATGTCCTTGAGGAGGACATTGAGTCTCTGATGGTATTCCTTGGGATATTTCGCGCTCTTGAGGATGCTTGAGATTACCCTCTGCTTGTCGACGATGTTCTCACGGATGAGCATCGTGTTGTCCTGCAGCTGGTTGAGGTCTACGAGGAATTCCTCGCTGATGTCTTCTCCCAGACTTACCTTCTTGTTATACTGATTGATCTCCTTTGACACGAGCTCCACCATGTCGGCATCAAGGTCGATACGCTGCTCCAGGATGCTCAGGAAGGCGATGTGGCCCGAATGATACATCTTAGGGAAGGCAAGGAGCCTGCGCTGAAGGTCCGTGAAGCTTCGCAGCGGACATTCGCGCAATGTCGTCAGGATGTTGTCTGTAAGTATGAATGATACAGTCTCCTCATTGTACTCTTCAGGACCCGGGATGAGGAAGCTGGTGTTTGCGAAGATCGCCTGTTCTGTCTCAGAGAATCGTGATGAAATCTCGATCTCTTCCGCCTGGGCGCGGTTCTGGATCGTGGTGCCTAGAAACTGCTCGACAGCCCTCTTCTCTTCGCCTGAAGGCGAGAAAAGGTCAATCCAGATAACATCATCGTATGGAATTGTTGCGAAGTCAGCTTCCGACTGGGAAACCATCATCTGTCCGTCTTTCTTGTAGAAGATCTCAATCATACCTCGTCCGTTTTAAGTTCCGGCCCAGTCGTCGGAACGAGTTCATATTACACGAAACAGGCCTGTGTCTGTAATACACAAGC
>JAZSEQ010000070.1:0-13586 GCA_045531765.1 Candidatus Cryptobacteroides sp.
GTTTACACCAACTGTCATTTCTTTCGCTATCGCTCAAGCGACTTTGTCGATTACGACCGAACGAAGTGAGTGGAGAAATCTTTTTAAAGATGTCTCGACTGCGCTCGACATGACAGGTGTAAACTCATATATTAAAACCTATTTTTATGACAAATTTAAGAAACTGTCGTTATTTTTCTACGATTAATTGTTATTATTTTGTATTTTTACGGCCTATTTGAAAAATGAAATAAAACAACGTAATGATATGGGATTTTCTTTCTTGACACAAGAAATAGCAATGGACCTCGGAACGGCCAACACAGTCATCTTTCAGAATGACCAGATTGTGCTGGACGAGCCGAGCATAGTTGCCATAGACAACAGCACCGGCAAGGCCATCGCTCTCGGACAGAAGGCCAAGCTCATGCAGGAAAGGGAGAATCCGGGCATCAAGACAGTCCGTCCTATGAAAGACGGCGTCATAGCAGACTTCAATGCTGCAGAAATGATGATACGCGGATTCATCAAGCAGGTGAACAGCAAGCGCAAATCTCTTTTTACCCCCAACATCAAGATGGTGGTGGGCATACCTTCGGGATCCACAGAGGTGGAGATACGTGCGGTGCGCGACTCGTCTGAACATGCAGGAGGCCGTGACGTATATCTGATCTATGAGCCTATGGCCTCAGCACTCGGTATAGGCCTGGATGTAGAGGCTCCTAAGGGAAACATGGTGGTGGACATCGGAGGCGGTACCACTGAAATAGCAGTGATTTCACTCGGCGGTATCGTAGTGCAGGACAGCATCAAGGTAGCCGGCGACGTCTTCACAAACGACATACAGCTGTATCTGCGTCAGCAACACAACATCAGGGTCGGACAGATCACTGCGGAAAAGATCAAGATAGCCATAGGAGCGGTCATTCCAAACCTCGACGAGGAACCTGAGCCGTTCTCGATCACAGGCCCTAACCTCATGACCGCACATCCTGTACATGCCACAATCACATATCAGGAAATCGCACACTGCCTGGACAAGTCGGTGGCACGCATCGAAAGCGGTATCCTCCATGTGCTTGAGCAGACCCCACCGGAGCTTTATTCGGATATAGTGGAAAACGGCATCCACCTCGCAGGAGGCGGTTCCCTCCTCAGAGGTCTTGCAAAGCGTCTGAGCGAAAAGGTGAACATCCCGTTCTATGTGGCTGAAGACCCGCTCAGAGCAGTGGCACGAGGAACATGTCTGGCCCTGAAGAACACTGAGAACTACACATTCCTCATGAGATAGGCCTTGAGGAAAAACAACATCATAAGCAATCTGATAACAGCAGCTATCTTCATAATTCTGGAGGTAGCTGCGTTGAATATGCTCAGAAACAGCAGTCCCATCCAGCAGTCCTGGTTCGCCAAGGGAGGACATGCGGTGATGGGAAGTCTCTGGGGTGTGACCCAGGATATAGGCCACTATTTTTCCTTGAAGGAAAAGAATGATGCCCTGGCTTTGGAGAATCTCCATCTTAGGGAAAAAGTCCTTGAGCTCAGCGCCATCATTCGTGACAGCATCAGGGTATCCAGACTTGTGGATGACGGTGTGGCTGACGGCTACAGATACACACCTGCCACCATCGAGAAGATCAGCAACAACAGCCAGCACAACTACCTCATAATCGGCAAAGGATCCAAGGATGGCATAACGGAAGGGTCCGGCGTCATCACAGGGAAGGGCGCGATAGGAGTAATAGATGCCGTGAGCGAGAATTTTGCATTTGCAAGATCATTCAAGAATCACGGAATGAACATAAGCGCCAGACTGGGACGTAACGGTGCCGTTGGCCCCGTAAGCTGGGACGGCCGGTCAAACGACGGCGCCCTGTTGAGGGAAATTCCCCACCACGTCGTATTCTCTCCCGGAGACACTGTCTTCACCAGCGGCTACTCCTCCATATTCCCGCCTGACATACCTGTCGGAATCACCGGAGAATCCAGGATCGTAAACGGTTCCACTTACGAAATAGAGGTGAAGCTTTTCGAGGATTTCGGAGCACTGCGCTATGTCATTGTAGTGGAGAACATGGGAAGGGATGAAATGAACAGACTTGAAAAGAAAAGACGATGAAAGCAGCTCAAAACTTCAACATACTTTATGTCCTGCTGGTCATATGTCAGATAGTCCTGTGCAACTACACTCCGCTCGGGCCTTACATCATGCTGTCCATGCTACCGGCCATGGTGCTATGCCTTCCGCTGAAAAACAGCAGCATCGTGAGCATGCTGATTGCGTTCGCAAGTGCACTTGCAGTAGACTGGATGTCAGAAGGTATGCTTGGACTGAATGTAGCTGCCCTGCTTCCCGTGGCTCTTACAAGAAAGACCTTCATCCGCATCTTCCTTGGAGAAGACCTCATCAACAGGAATGAGATGTTCACATTCAGGAAAAACGGCGTCGGAAAGATTACCGCGACCATACTGGCCGTGTATGCCATATATCTCGGTGCATATATCTTCCTCGACGGCGCCGGCACCCGTCCTCTATGGTTCAATCTGTCAAGGTTCGGAGCCTCATTGGTGACCAACTGGCTTCTTGCACTCCTGGTGACCGGCATACTGACACCGGACGAGAGGAAATAAAGGAGGTCAGGAGCCATGAAGTTCAACAGGAAAAACAAACTTCTGATAGGTCTCTGTACAGCAGCGGCAATACTTGTCATCAAGCTGTTCAGCATCCAGATCATCGACGACACATACAAGATGGATGCAGAGAACAACTCCATGGTGTATTCCATAATCTATCCCACAAGAGGCATCATCCATGACAGAAATGAAAAAATTCTGGTCGGTAACAAAGTGGCCTACGACCTCCTGGTGACACCACGCGAGGTGGAGGAATTCGACACCCTTGCACTGAGCAAGGTCCTGGATGTCACCCCTGACTTCATACGGGAAAAGATGCAGGAATATCACAGGAACCGTCGCAGGATAGGATGGCAGTCCGTTATCATGATAAAGCAGATACCTCAGGAGACCTATATGAAGTTCGCGGAGGTGGAATACAAGTTCCCGGGATTCCGTGGCCAGGCCAGAAGCATCAGGGAATACCCCTTCAATGCCGGAGGAAACCTTCTGGGATATGTTTCGGAGGTGGACTCCAGATATATAGAAAGGAATCCGGAATACAAGGTCGGAGACTATGCAGGAAAAACCGGCATAGAGGCAGCCAGAGAGAAGGAACTTCGTGGAGAGAAAGGCTACAACATCATGCTTCGTGACTCACGCAACAAGATCATGTCGCGCTATCAGGACGGAGAGATGGACAAGGAAGCTGTGCCCGGCAACAACATAACCACCACTATAGATGCTGAGCTTCAGCACTATGGGCAGATGCTGATGAACAACAAGGTAGGAAGTCTCGTGGCCATAGAACCGGCAACCGGCGAGATACTTGCAATGGTCTCAAGTCCCGGCATCGATGTGGACAAGCTTGCCAATATAGGTCAGCATTATGGGGAAATATCGTCCAACCCGTACAAGCCGATGTTCAACAGGACGGTACAGGCCTCCTACCCCCCTGGATCTGTGTTCAAACTTGTGAACGGTCTCATCGGACTGCAGGAAGGAGTCGTGGAGACAAATACCCATTACCCTTGCAGGATGGGTTACCATTTCGGAAAGAACAAGCTCGGATGTCATGCCCACAAGTCCCCGATCAATTTCGAGGAATCGATAATGATGTCCTGCAATGCATATTACTGCTACATCCTTCGAGACCTTCTGGAGGACAGAAAATACGGTTCCATCGCAGAGGCGATGGACAAGTGGAACGAGTATGTGAAAAGTTTCGGATTCGGGCAGAAGCTCGGCAGCGATTTTCCGTCCGAACTCGGAGGCTTCATACCTGACTCCCGATATTACAACAAAGTCTATGGCAAGGGAGGATGGAAAGCCACCACGGTCATCTCTCTTTCCATCGGTCAGGGAGAGATCGGCTGCACACCTCTCCATCTTGCCAATCTCTGCGCCACTATCGCCAACCGGGGATTCTATTACATTCCGCACATCATAAAGGATTCGGAGCACGTGAACATCGACTCCAGATACAAGGAGAAGCACTACACAATGGTGGACACCACGCATTTCCCGAAAGTCATCGGCGGCATGTACAGAGCCGTGAACAGCGGGTTCGGCTCAGGCGGAACCGCCAGCATCGCAGCGGTGAAAGGACTTGACATTTGCGGAAAGACCGGTACCGCTCAGAATCCTCACGGCAACGACCATTCCGTATTCATCTGCTTCGCTCCCAAGGACAATCCGAAGATTGCCGTGGCCGCCTATGTGGAGAATGGAGGATTCGGAGCTACCTGGGCGGCACCGATTGCATCTCTTCTGACAGAAATGTACCTCAACGGGAAAATCAGTGAGGAGAGAAAGTATCTTGAAGACAGGATACTTGAAGGAAATCTCATGGACAGGGTAAAGGTAAAGAAATGAGAAACGCTGGAGGATTTGGAAGACGAGGACTAGGCAAGACCATCGACTGGAGTCTTGTGATATGCTGGCTGGTGATGATTCTTATCGGCTGGGTGAACATCTATGCTTCGATCCACTCGTCAGAGCCGGCATCCATCTTCGACTGGACAAGCAGAAGCGGAAAACAGTTCATATGGATGGTCTCCGCACTTGGCATTGCACTGACCATACTGTTCATTATTCCTCCCAGAGTCTACGAAGGCTTCTCTGTTCCGATCTACATATTTGTGATAGGGCTGCTGGTGGCGGTGATATTCCTCGGTATCGAAGTGAAAGGCTCACGGTCGTGGTTTGCCTTCGGGCCGGTCAGATTCCAACCGGCAGAGATTTCCAAGATAGCGACATCGCTGCTTCTGGCTACATATATGAGTCAGCTGGGATACAGGATAGGACGCATGAAGGATTTCCTCATCACCGCATTCATCATCCTTCTGCCGATGATGATCATCGTCATGCAGAGTGAAACAGGCTCAGCATTGGTATATGTCGGCTTCATATTCATGCTCTACAGGGAAGGACTCTCAGGGTGGCTGATATTCATGATAGGCATGGCCATACTCACGTTCATACTCACCCTCACGGCATCACCATATATTGCAGTACTGGTGCTGGTGGCCGTTGCCTCGCTATGCATCTGCCTTTATTCCGGGAGATTCAAGTGGTGGCTGCTGCTCTGCGTGCCGCTGATCATCCTGTTCTCCTTCCTGCCTGAGCTTATGGAAATGCTGGTGGCGGAAGTGGTGGAAGCCGAAACTCTTGCCGCCATTGCAGAGGGGACCGAAGGAGTGGAAGTGCCGCTGATAATGAAGGTGGAGCCTCTTCATGTCCTGCTTGGTGCCACTTTGCTTTCGCTGCCTTTCGTAGCTTTTCAGGCATTCAGGCAAAGGAGTACATTCACCCACCTTTCCATCATCTCGCTTCTGGCAGGAATCGCCCTGGTGTTCTCTACAAACTTCCTCTTCAACGACATTCTTCAAGAACATCAGAGAAAGCGTATCGAGGTGCTCCTCGGAATCAAGGATGACCCTACAGGAGTGGGTTACAATGTGAACCAGTCAATGATCGCCATCGGGTCCGGAGGATTTTCAGGGAAAGGATACCTCAACGGGACACAGACCACTTACGGATTCGTGCCGGAGCAGAGCACAGACTTCATATTCTGCACTATCGGAGAAGAATGGGGTTTCCTCGGATCCGCCTTTGTAATACTTCTGTACGTATTCCTCATCTGGAGGATAATCAATGATGCGGAACGCAGCAGGGAGGCTTTCACACGGATATACGGCTACTGCGTGGCATGCTGCATATTCATGCACCTTTTCATAAACATCGGAATGACCATAGGACTCATGCCCGTCATCGGCATCCCTCTGCCATTCATAAGCTATGGCGGCTCATCCCTCTGGGGATTCACCGCCATGCTGTTCATATTCATTGCCTTGGACCGCAACGAAAAGAAGTATTTTTAGAACTTACTCTCCGTAAAGGTATTTGCGCTGCTGAGGAGTCAGGGTGTCGATCTCACAGCCCCAGAACGCAAGTTTGCGGCGGGCAACCTCCTGGTCGATTTCAAGCGGCACATCGTTTACCATGCTGCCCGGCTCACGTGAGACCTTGTCACGGTTGTCCACAAGGTATCTTGCACTTAGAGCCTGAATTGCAAACGACATATCCATGATTTCAGCAGGATGTCCGTCACCGGCTGCAAGATTAACAAGACGGCCTTCCGCTATGACATATATCCTGTTGCCGTTCTCAAGAGTATATCCTGTTATATTCTTTCGTGCCGGCTTCACTTCCTTTGCTATTTCCCGCAGTCCTGCCACATCCACCTCACAGTCAAAGTGTCCTGCATTGCAGCAGATGGCTCCATCCTTCATCCTAAGAAAATGCTCCTTAACAATGACAGCGTCACACCCTGTTACGGTCACAAAAATGTCTCCGCAGCCGGCAGCCTGATCCATCCTCATCACCTTGAATCCGTCCATCACGGCCTCCATTGCCTTGATAGGATCCACCTCAGTAATAATGACCTCTGCTCCAAGTCCCTTGGCACGCATGGCTACACCCTTTCCGCACCAGCCATAACCTGCCACAACCACGTTCTTGCCGGCAACAATCAGGTTTGTTGTCCTGTTGATTCCATCCCATACTGACTGGCCTGTTCCGTAACGGTTGTCAAAAAGATGCTTGCAGTCGGCATTATTGACCAGCATCATCGGGAACTTCAGAGCGCCGGCCTTATTCAGCCGGATAAGCCTGAGAATACCCGTTGTCGTCTCCTCACATCCCCCTATAACATTGGGAATCAGATCCGTATATTCGGTATGCATCAGATTCACAAGGTCTCCGCCGTCATCGATTATGATATTCGGCCCCACCTCGAGAACTCTCCTGATATGTTCCTCGTACTCCTGAGGAGTGGCATCATACCAGGCGAACACATTAAGCCCGGCATGCACCAGAGCCGCTGCCACATCATCCTGAGTGGAAAGCGGGTTGCTTCCTGTCACATACATTTCCGCTCCACCGGCAGCAAGCACCTCGCAGAGGTATGCAGTCTTGGCCTCCAGATGCACAGAGAGCGCAACCTTGAGTCCCTTGAACGGAAGGGTTTCCCTGAACTCCTCCTCAAGAGAGTTGAGAAGCGGCATATGGTGTCTTACCCAATCTATTTTCAGTCTGCCTTCCTGCCAGAGCTGAGTATTTCTTATTTCACTTGCCATATCTTTTCTGTTTTCGGGCACAAAGATAGTCTTTTTAAAGAACAAATCCAGCACTGCGGCAGCAGGGTCCGTGACACGCTCTTACGGATTCCTGGAGTGACGCCCGCTTACCTTGCATACATAGAAAAATTTTGCGAATTTCGAGCATATAGGTACTTTTGCAGAAAGAAAAACTAAAGGAAATGGGTATTTTGACAGGAAAAGTCGCCCTTGTAACAGGGGCGACAAGAGGAATCGGAAGGGCGGTCGCCCTCAGATTCGCATCAGAAGGAGCAGATGTAGCGTTCACATACAGGTCCCGGCATGAGGCTGCAGAGTCGCTGAAGGCTGAAATCGAAGCCATGGGAGTACGTTCGAAGGCATACACCTCGGATGCAGCGGACTTTGCACAGGCACACGAAGTGGTAGAGGATGTGAAAACGACGTTCGGACGTATCGACATTCTTGTAAACAACGCCGGCATAACAAAGGACGGACTTATGATGAGGATGGATGAAGCACAATGGGATGCAGTAATCGACACAAACCTCAAATCAGCCTTCAATTTCATACATGCATGCACACCGGTGATGGCGAGACAGAGATGCGGAAGCATCATAAGCATGTCATCCGTAGTGGGAGTGTCAGGAAATGCAGGACAGTGCAACTATTCAGCATCGAAAGCAGGACTCATAGGTCTGTCCAAGTCCATCGCCAAGGAAATGGGGCCAAGAGGCATACGTTCCAACTGCATAGCACCGGGATTCATCTCGACCGACATGACAGACGCCTTGCCGGAAAACATCCGTCAGGAATGGGAAAAGCAGATTCCTGCACGTCGCGCCGGCACACCGGAGGATGTGGCAGGAGTGGCACTTTTCCTCGCCAGCGACATGTCGTCTTACGTGACGGGGCAGGTCATCAACTGCTGCGGAGGCATGAACTGTTAGAAAGGGATCTGAGTCCCGTCAAGAGCAAAGCCTGAGAACTCCGCAGTCCCGCTCATTGAATTGTCTGCGCTGCTGACGGCTACTCCGACATATACCTTATCCGAAAGACCGGATAGGGTATTTTTCTTTTCGCCTCCGAATGTGACACCTCCGTCCAGAGAGTAAGATACGTAGATGTCCGATCCGTCCCTGCGTAGCTTCATGACCACGTCTGAAGAACCTGAAGCCTCCGGCATAGTGCCCTTGGAAGCCTTTTCTCCCGCAGCCAGCCGGAAGGAATAGTAGAACGAAGACATACTCTTTCCTGACATGGCATGTATGAAGTCTGTCCCGGTCTTTGACGGGTCAGGGGTCATGAGTATACCAGCCAGGCCCTGGTTGCTTTCCTTTTCCGGAGCAAAAGATTCGATTCTCACAGTTGCAGTAAAGTTGCCGGAAACTTCCCTGTAGACATAGCCGAAGGACTGGGCTCCGCTCTCGAACTTTCCGTTTGCCGAGAGTGTCAGCCTGCCTTCCGAGACACTTGCAGACGACGTCTTCCCTCCCAAGGCCGCAGACAGCCACCCGTTGCCGAGTGATTCCCCCGGATTATCGCCCGAACCCGGAGTATCACCGTCATCAGAGCCTCCGTCACCTGGGGTTTCTCCTGAATCTGAGCCGTCGCCCGAACCTCCGGAAGTTCCGAGTCCTCCGTTATCCACCTCGACAGGAGCTGACTTGTATCCCAGCTTCCCTGTTCCGGATGACGTGGAAACAATACCTGCAAGATCAGCCACCGGATCTGTAACATATTCATACACAGGACGAAAATCCTCAAAAGTCAGAGGCGTATCCAGCTTTGTTCCATTATATTCCGTATACTCGAGATTTGTGAACGGATATGGATCCGTCGCGTCCGACGGACGGTTCAGGAATTCATTATTTCTTTCATATACATATCCTGCGACGCTGCCGGTCAGGTTAGAGACCCAGCTGCTGCCGCTCTTCTTTGCAGGGAAGGTACATATGTCTATCGGCAGACGTACTCCGTCGAACAGATTGCATTCCACAAGGACACGTGCTCCATAGGCGCTGCCGACTCCATATGTGGAGCACTGATTGAAATAGTTGTTATACACATGCGCCCTGCCGAAACGCACTCTTGGATGACGAGAGTTGGAAAGGTCGAAATAATTATGATGGAAAGTGACCGTTATCTTTTCATCTGCCGTAGCGCTGTTCGAATGTCCGACAAGACACGACTTCTGGGTCTTGATGAAATGACACCAGGACACCGTCACATTATATGTCTCATGGGTCACGTCACAGGATCCGTCCTCATAATCCTTGGTCTGGTTCACTGACTCGAAAGTACAATGGTCCACCCACACATTATGACTTTCCTGCATGGAAATGCCGTCAGCTCCGTTATCTGCCTTCGGCTGGACAATATGGATGTTACGGATTATTATGTTCGAGGCCTCATTCAGGAAAAATCCCACATTCTGCATCTTGAATCCGTCGATTCCTGTTATCGTAAGGTTATGGGTACGCTTGATGTCAAACCACGGACTGCCGCCGTCCCTGCCGTCATCCTTTGTAAATGTGCCGCTGAGCCATACGACTGCCGGCTCCGTGCTCTTGTTTTTCTCACGAAGCTTCAGCCACTCACAGAACTTCTTTCCGTCGTTGAAATGATGGACCTGACCACCCTGTCCTCCTGTCGTTCCTTCAGCATATCCGTAGAGCCTGTCAAGTTCCACAGTACCTGTCACCGGGGGCACAGGGGTGTCCGACGGATCGTCTGAAGGATCATCGGACGGGGTGTCGGACGGATCGTCTGACGGGTCATCAGTCGGAGTGTCGGATGGATTGTCGGAAGGATTGTCGGAAGGCTGTTCCACCTCTTCATTGTCTGGTTGAATAGGATCTTCTCCGCATGAAGCGGCGACCAGCGGAAGGCACAAGACAAGGATTACAAAAAGTCTTTTCATAAGCAGTCTATCATATGTCCGAAGCAACGGAACATCAGTCATTTTGCAAAGTTATTCATTTACTCACATGCTACTCGGGAGAAATTGACACTTAACATGTCATTTTCACCACATTTTTCTCTTTTTTATAATTGTTTTTCTTTTTCTTATCATCCGTTTGCCAGTAATTTTCTTTATTGCCGGATGAACATATCAAGTCATAAGATGGACAAACGCCTTATTTTCCGAGCCTTGATGGACATCCTTCTCCCGCGCACATGTGCAGTCTGTCAGCGCAGACTCAACGTACACGAGAATCATATTTGCCTGCGATGCCGGGCTGACCTTCCACTTACAAGGTTCTGGTCCCTCGGACACAATCCGATGGCAGACAGATTCAATGAACTGCTGCAGGATAGAATGGAATCATTTCAGCCTTATGCACATGCAGCAGCCCTGTTCTACTATAAGGAGGACGGGCAATACAGACACATACCTCACAGATTGAAGTATCATGGCGACATAGCCATAGGAAGGCATTTCGGAAAAATACTCGGAAGAGAGATCAGTAAATCTGAACTTTTCAGGGATGCTGACATCATAGTGCCTGTTCCTCTCCACTGGACAAGGAAATGGAAGAGGGGTTACAACCAGGCGGAGATCCTGGCCCGTTCAGCGGCTCAGGAGGCCGGCATGCAGACAAGGACAGATATCCTGAGGAGAGTCCGGAGGACAAAGACTCAGACCCGGGTCGGGATCAATGACAAGGCAGCAAACGTCCACGGAGCTTTTCAAGCCAGAATAAAGAAGCCCGACACCCTTAACGGCATCAGGCACGTGATTCTGATCGATGACGTCTTCACTTCGGGCTCGACGGCCCTGGCCTGCTTTACGGCTTTGCGGACGGTCTTCCCACCTGAAGTGAGGATCAGCGTTGCGACGCTGGGGTTTGTGGGAGGAGCGTAGGCAGCAAGCGGAACTGGCCAGGAAAACAGGCTTTTTTATGGCCGATGGAGATAGAATCTGGCCTGTGGCCATAAAATGGCAGGGTTTTCTGGCCGATGGAGACTGAACATTTGAATAATATGATTTATGAAGAAGGATTTTAGCGCTCTGAATTTTTCGGAGAAAGAGAGGATTTGCGAAAGTATATTTATCAGCCATGGACCTTATTGGCATATCTATACTGACGGAACAATGATGCAGAATATTTTCATCAGCAAGGAAGATTTCATAATGGGCATGTGGTGTCTTGCTGCAGCACAGTACCTATGCAAATCTGTGCGAGTCATCACTTTTGAACTGATGGGCAATCACATCCACCTTATTCTGGCTGGAGCGAAAGAAGATTGCATCAAAGTATTCGATCTATTTGCAGCAAGACTTAAAAAGGCATTTCCAAAGAGGCAACACGCCATTGACTGGAGCAAGTTTAAAATGGAGATTCTGCCTATCGAAAGCCTTCAGGCGCTGCGTAATGAAATCATTTACGTCAATCGCAACGCTTTTGTATCTAACCCGGCATACACACCGGACTCCTACCCTTGGGGAGGTGGCTGTGCATATTTCTGCCCTTGGCTGAAACACCTGGCGACAACACCATTAGGGGAATTGCCGGTCCTGACCCAACGAGCCTTGCTCCACACAAAGAAGATCGCACCACTCGCTGATTTAAAAGTAATCGACTCTATGCCCCTCATCCCATCCTTCTGCGACATCAGCCTTGGAGAAAGCATGTTCAGAGATGCCCGGAGTTATTTCAATTCGCTCACACGCAATGCCGAAGCATTCAGTCAGATAGCCTCCCGACTCAAAGACGCAATCTTCCTCACCGACGAGGAACTCTACTCGGTAATATGCTCGCACATCAGCAAAGAGTACTCCGTCAAGGCACCCTCGCAACTCAGCGCGCAACAAAAGATCGACACCGCCCGCCACATGCATTTTGGCTACAACGCCACCAACCAGCAGCTCAGAAGAATGCTTCGGCTCGACCTGTCTGTCTTGGAAGAACTATTTCCTTAGACTTCCGCCCACTGAAACAGGAAAGCTTGTGGACAGAACAGACAGACATCAGGTCCATGAAAATGGGCGTTTCGGTGAACGTGAAGGGAGATATTGTGCCTTCTATCCATGAAAAGGGCCTGTTTGGTAGATAGAACGGATACTCACTGCCTGTCCACGAAAATCGGCATTTCTGTGGATACAACGGGGAATTGTGTCAATAGGGAGTTATGATGGACAAAGGTGGTTGAAAGTCACCGAGGTCAGGAATACTTTATGGTTAGCTGTCGAATATAGCAGATAATAGTCTATTCCTATATTAATGCCCTACACGAAGTTCTATCGCCGACGGTCCGCGTCAGCGTGGCGACTTTGGGGTTGAGGAGGAGAGGTGACCGGACTGTCTGTGCCGGTCATGACCTCCACCTTTTCTCTGGGAATGAAATAGAATCTTACAAGATCGTCTGCGGTCTCTTCGTCGGAAGCCTTGATACGGTCTGCCCAGCGCAAGGCCAGATGAAGACCGAAATGCAGACGGTGACGTCTGAACCATCCATAAGGATGTTCCCTTTCCTTCAGAAACGACAGGTCAGAGACCTCGAGGATCCTTTCACCTGTCGTTTTATCTGCATATCTCTTCATAATTCTTACCTGGTGTTCCGACGATCTGGAATCAAGTGCCTACCAAAGAACGTTACACCACCTTGACCTTGAATATTGCCTTATGGATTGTACCCTCGCCGATGAGAGGTGCATGGGCCACATCCGGTGCAAAGGTGATGACATCACCGATTTCAGCTGTGATGGTTTCCTCAACAGGGTCATGATAGAAAAGGATATCCTTCTCCACATTCATTTCACCGTCCGGCTGGGTGCACTCCGAACGAGGCTTCACTCCAAATGTCTCTCCTTTTGAAAGAGGCACCTGAATATCGATATATCTGTCATGAACTTCGAGGCGCGCCTGCTGAGGAGTCTTCATATTGCTGTCCACAATATTCACAAACAGGTCCTCTCCATCAAGGAGATGCTTGCCGTTCTCCAAAGCATTGAGATCATGAGTCTTGATATACTCGATAGCCTTGGCATAATAAGGATTGGTCATAAGTTTCTCGTCCATAACAAAATCTTTAAGGTGTTATTAAAATTTCACATTGTGTGCGAAGTTAAGAAATTTGAATTATCTTTGCAACCGGATCGCTTTGGTGGTGGAATAGGTAGACACGCGGGACTTAAAATCCCGTGGGCAGCAATGCCCGTACGGGTTCGATTCCCGTCCGGAGCACATAAATAGCCCTTCTAGGTAACTAGGAGGGCTATTTTTATTGATTTGCTCCAAAAACCACCTTGATTCTCAATTACTGTAACAACGAGATTCCATTTTCTAGATGATTGTAGGCATCATCAAATTTAATAACTCTCTTTTTTATTTCTGGCGACTTTTTGGCGAGATAGCCAATTTTACCGAT
>JAZSEQ010000038.1:0-16724 GCA_045531765.1 Candidatus Cryptobacteroides sp.
CCTATACCAGCAATTTTAGACATGGTGTGCGCAGAGAGATTGTATTTGTTTCTGAGATCTCTAAGCATTTGTGGCGATGGTATGTTATGACGCTTTCTATATTGGTCGTATATTTCGTAAAATACGAGGTCGTCAACTTCAGAATCAGAGAATGATCTGCCTGTGTCATTGCATACATAGTAGTAGCGTTTAACATTAAACTTTTCATTTCTAAATGTGAAAGTTTCAAACTTATACGTTTTAGTGACGTTACCGCCTGTAAATGGACTTATCATAATTCTTGTTTATAAGGGAAAACCATGTCAAACTTGGCTTCGTGGAATGATATACAAAAGTTGGACGCACCATTTACTTTTGTAATGTAAATCTTAATATATATAGGTATCTTTTTCTTTTTCCCTCGTTTCTTTATTCCTATGCCGAACATCCAGACCATTCCCTCTTTGGGGTCGTAATCATTTATGCCTGGGCCTTGGTAGTAATCTTCCGGTTTAAGGTTGTATATGTACTCATCACGTCTAGCGCCCGGCATTTCCAACTCAAGAAGAGTTCGAAGATTCTCTTCTTTATCAATGTCATATTTTATGCCGAATATCTTAGATGTCTCTTTAAACTCGGTTAGGAAGGCTTCAATCTCCTCTAATGTCGCTTTATTATCTGCTCCCATAGTTTTAATTTCTTTGCAAAGGTATGAACAAACAAACAAACAAACAAATATTTTAATGAAAATTAAAACGGATTCGTTTTGATTTTTGAAGTAATTAGAGGTTGGGAATCAGATCCACCGCTCGTCTCTTGCTCTCATCCACGATCTTCGCATAAATCTGCGTTGTGCGGATATTGCTATGACCGAGCAACTTCGACACGGTATATAAATCAGCTCCGTATGTCAGAGTCAAGGTTGCAAACGTGTGGCGAGCAACATGGAATGTCACATTTTTCGTGATGCCAGTCTTCCTGACCAAAGTCTTGAGCCTGTCCGTCATTAGTTACCGTGATCTCACCCCATGTCATCTTCTGTACATCAGAAAACCTCAAACCACTGAAACAAGAGAACAGAAATGCAGACTTTACGTCATTGTCAGAACTATGCTCAAACTAAATAATCTGCAAGATGCTACATGTTTTAATGAAAGTTTCGTATATTTGATTTATAATGGTCGAGTCGGTCATTATGACATTCTTTTTACGTTTATTAATAACAGATTCTGAAATGAAATTTTCAATACTATTTTCGTCAGCAGTCCTTGCAATTACTCTGACAGCATGCCAGCAGCCCAAGGTCTATACTTTTGTCCAGTATAATGTAGGTGCCTTCAGCAAGTATGACTCGAGCGGGGTGGAAGCTATTGCGGACGCTATCAGGGAAATCAATGCAGATGCTGTGACGCTCAATGAGTTGGATAGCTGCACTACCCGTACCGGACGAGTGGATCAGCTCGCAGCCTTTGCGCGTGAAATGGAGGGATGGAATCAGCACTTTGCAGCAGCAATGCCGTACAAGGGGGGCGCATATGGAGTCGGAGTCGCTTCTGCTCCCGGACTTAAGGTGATCAGCACCGGTAAAATCGCCCTTCCAAAAATGAACGGCCATGAGCCCCGGGCAGTGGCTATAGTGGAATATGAGGATTTTGTACTATGCTCGACTCATCTTGATCTTACTCTTGAGGCCCAACTTGAACAGGTAAATGTGATAAACCATTATATCGACAGTCTCTATGCCGGAGGAGGGAAGCCGATATTCATAGGAGGGGATTTCAACTGTTTCCCTGACAGTGAACCGATAGCTCATCTTAAAGAGTCCTGGACACTGCTTACTCCTGTATCAGATACTTTCCCTTCACATGACCCAGACAGGTGCATCGATTACATCTTTGTTCGTCCTAACGGTCATAAAGTCACTGTAAGGAAGACTGCCATTCCACGGCATCTCGAGACTTCCGACCTTGCTACTGCCTCCGACCATCTCCCTGTTGTGCTTACTGTGTCAATTGAATGACACGATTTACGGCACAATTATGTTCAACGACCCAGGGAGGATGCTGACATCTATTGATTCTCCTGTAATGAACCAATCTCCGTCTGCATGTGCGGGGCCGGTTACTGACCTGGTGATGCTGATGTTTCTTCCTTTGTAGCAGTGAACCTTGGAGTTGTGGTCAAGGTGGCCGGTCATCAGAAGGTGGGCCAGAGCAGGCATTTCTATCGTGCTGAACATGTCTACGACAGTTATGTCAAGCAATCCGTCACTTATGTCTGCATGCGGAGTTATCTTGGCGCCGTTTCCCCATTGGTTGGAGTTCCCGATCGTTATCAGAGCAGCTGAGTTCTCCCATTCGTTGTCGTCAATCCTGATCCTGTATTTGTCAGGCGTGTAGTTCCTCCATGTCTTGAGCCCCTGATCCACGTAATTCAGCATTCCTCTCTTTCCGGATTCCGCAAACCTTTCGCTCACTTCTGCATCGAAGCCTATTCCGCAGACAGAGAAGAAAGGCCTGCCGTTTATTGTGGCAGAGTCCATCTTTATGACTTTTCCTTCAAGTATCGTCTTCAGAGCCTTTCTGTAGTTTCTGCTTATACCCAGATGGAGTGCAAGACCGTCTCCGCTGCCACACGGAATGATGCCCAATGTCTTTGACGTTCCGATAATGCCTCTCGCAACTTCGTTCACAGTTCCGTCGCCTCCAACTGCAACAACTACTTCAGCGTCAGTCTCTCTGGCGATCACCTCGGCATGTCCGGCATACTCAGTGCATACTACCTTGTGTCCGTTGTTTTCCAGGAAGGAGATGATCTCCTTCTTCTTTCCGCTTCCGGAAATAGGATTCACTATGAAGACAATCATTTGAAGATGTTTTTTGATTCGTCAAATACAGGACTGTTTATTCCAAGGAAATGCAATATGCTGTGAAATACATGATATTGTCCCACTTCCTCATTCTTTATCTCCAGATCTTTGTCAGATGTCCACACTATGAAAGGTATCTCTATCTGTTCCCTTGGTGCGATTGACATAGGCACGCCGTGCATGTAGAGGTTGTTCTCTCCAAGCGATTCCCCGTGGTCGGATACATACATCATGCAACCCCTGACCTGATTCATTCCCTTCAGCATTTCTATCGCAGAATGGATCAGATAATCAGTATAAAGAATGGAATTGTCATACGCATTCATAAGCTCCGCCGGATCTGCCTTTGACATTTCTACAGTCGTGCATACGGGAGTGAATCTTTCAAATTCTGGCGGGTATTTCTTGTTGTAGGTCGGGCCGTGGCTGGTATTAGTGTGTATGACTACTAATGTCTTGGCCTTGTCTGAAGCAAGTATCTCATCCTTGAGACCTTCAAGGAGGATCCCGTCGTATCTTTCATCAGCTTCCGGATACATTCTCTTGAGGTCACCCGCCTTATGATACTTTTCTACGTGTACAGGAGGTTCGCCCCAATTGCTGGTCCTCCATATCACATCCACTCCGGTCCTGTAGAGGTAGTTCGGAAGGATCTCATATAGCTTTCCGCTTGGCTGGTGGTCAAGGATAGCTTTCACTCCTGCAGTTGTGTAAGTCGCGGCAGCTTCTGCAACCAGCGCAGTGACTCCGTCTCCTGCGAGAAGGGGATTCGTCTCCTTTTCATAGCCGTAGAGGGAAAAATGATCCCTACGTGCGGATTCTCCGATTATCAGGACACACACATCTCTGCTCTGACTGGCTATTTCTGCATCAGGAAGCATGATTTCCTTCTGATTCATCTTACGTACTGAATCGTAATATCTGACGGAGTTCACCGTATATGACCACGGCATCAGAAGACTGCCGAGTTCGGTCGCATTGCGGTCTATCCATGGCCAGTTCTGCATGTTTGCGAATGCTACGGCAAGTACAGTGGCCAGTCCTATGCCTATGTTTGCAAGAAAACGTCTGAATGAGCCGAAGTCCATCTTCTGCGCAAACAGATAGATGCACGGCACTACACCCAGGAATATGATATACATGACCGCCGACAGTGAAAAGAACCCTGATGCCTCGGAAAACTGGGTGTTGAACACGTTGCCCATCATCTTGTCCGTGATCAGCACTTCATATGAATTTATAAAATATAATGTGACGGCATCAGCAATGAACGTGAAAGCCAGTATGCACTTTCCTATAAGTCTACCTGAGTACAGGATCAGGTAGTAGAAAAAGAAGTCCAAGGCAAGCATGAGAATCGCCAACCCGGCTGTGATCATCACTCCGTTGAAGCCACCCTCAATCTTATCAAGCACGAGCCTGAAGAAAGGAATGTGATAAGCCACCACCGTAAAAATGCTGAGAATCAGACATACTGTTGTCAGATTTGCTTTATTCTTCCAGAATTTCATTTTCTTTTCCAAAGTTTATATATGCATATGACCAATCCTGATGCAACCGCCATCAGAAGGAGGTTGAACAATATAGTCTGGACAATATCCACCGTGTGGGTGTCAGCAGTGAGCACGGGATTCTCCGTTGATGAGGCGTCATATCTTGCAAAGGGATTTGACCATATGACTTCTCCTTCAGGAAAATAGGCTGTGAAGCGTCCGTATGAATCAGTCTCTTTTATCCTGTAGCCAAGTCTGTCTGTCTGCATCTCTATTGCAAGTGTCTTGTGGTCCTGGCCGGTGACCTTGATGCTGTCTGCTGCTGCCGACAATCTTATGTAGATGCTGTCACCGTCTGCCCCGATATCCTTTATGTAAGGAAGTTTCCTGTTTTCCGAGTATTTTATTTCCCAATCGCCTCTTCCATAGTCGGGGATCCTCATCGAGTAAAAGCATCCGTCAAGCAGAGTCTGTCTTATATCTTCATAAGAGGCAGAATCGCAGCAGAGGAAGTTGCACCTTACTGCAATGCATCTGCTTCTGTCTGGATAATGAAGGTCATCGTTGGCAAGAGCGAAACTGTAATGCCCGGCGCTGAGCGCCCAATCCCAATATTCATTCTCCGTGCTCTTTCCGCTATCGAGCTCCATTATCTGATATCCTCCGATCTTCTCCATATGGCTTTTTGACGTCCCTATGGTCCTCAGAGGGTGATTCATCTGTATGAAGTCAGATTCTTTCTTCAGAAAATCTATCTGGAACTGCTTCTGTGATGCCAGGGCAGGTACGAGGTGATCAAACATGTGTTCATCATGACATCCGAACACGAGCTTGTGGTATTTGAGCAGATTATATCCATGTTCGTAGACATTGACTTGAAGTGACTGGTCGAAAGGATGTGCCGTAAGCTCATTATGGTTTGAGAAGGTCACTATGTCATAGCCCAATTTCTTATAAGCATCGTAAGTCTCCTGAGGATTGTACTGACATTCGTTCAGAAATCCTTCTACCCGGGTGTGGGTGTGGAAATTGGCCCGTTTCCAGCATCCGGATGTGTCCAGATTCCTGTACGGATTGAAAACATCAGGCCCGCTGAACGGTTCAGGGGCCTTGAATCTGTATATCGGGCTTACGCCTGTAACAGTCACTGCAAACAATGCGATAAGCAGGACCGAAACGATTGCCTTTCCGATGACAACCGCTGTTTTCAACCAGACGTTCATCAGAATCTGTCCATGATGGTGAAGATGCGCCCGCGGACTTCTTCGATGGTGCCTTTGCCGTCTATTTCGTGATACTTGCCTTTGGATTTATAGTATTCTATAAGCGGCTCAGTCTGACTGTGATATGTGGCGATACGATTGTTGATTATATCTTCGCTGGCGTCATCGGCTCTACCTTCCTTGAGGGCCCGTCCCTTGATCCTTTCCATGATCATTGAGTCAGGAATCATGATTGAAACAGTGGCTGTTACAGACTCTCCGGTCTTCTCAAGGATTGTGTCAAGAGCTTCCGCCTGCGCCAGAGTCCGTGGGAAACCGTCAAGAAGGAATCCTTCGACTCCTGTTATGGTCCGGAATTCGTTCTCTATCATTCCTTCCACGACTTCGTCAGGTACGAGACACCCTTTCTCAATCAGTCCCTTTGCCAAAGTGCCCAGTTCAGTACCTGCTGCAATCTCCTTACGCAGCAATGCTCCTGTAGAAATGTGATGCAGCCTGTATTTTCCCACCATTTCTGCGGCCTGTGTGCCTTTTCCTGCACCTGGAGGGCCGAATAGAACATAATATTTCATTACAATGCAAGCTTATTATTCGTCAAGGACATAGATGTCCTTGTAGTTTCTTCCATATTCGTCATAATCCAGACCGAACCCCACGATGAAATCATTAGGAATCTCCATCGCCACATAGTCAAGCCTGACATCCTTGTCGTATGCTTCAGGCTTCAGAAGCAGTGTGCATATGCGTGATTCCAGCGCTCCATTACTTCGGAGTATTTCCTTCAGTTCGACTATCGTATTCCCGGTGTCCACGATATCCTCAATTACGATGACGCGTCTGCCCTTGATGTCAGCAGTAAGCCCCATCGCCTGTCTGACCTGTCCGGTAGAGCTGGTCCCGTCATACGATGTCAGTTTAGTAGAGACAATCTGGCAATCGAACCGAAGCCTTTTCATAAGTTCTCCCATGAACATGATGGAGCCGTTAAGAACGCAGAGAAGTATGGGAAAGTCAGTGCATCCTTCAAAATCAGCATTGATTTCCTCAGCAACCTTGTCTATGGATGCGGAAATATCATCATAAGGTATGAAGAGTCTGAAGGTCTTGTCTTTTAAAGTAATTCTTTTCATCAGGTCTTTCGTGATATATCCTACAAAAGTAACATAAAGCATTAAAAAAAAGAAAAATCTTGTGTTGTTTTTCATTAAAACAACAACTTTTTGCCGCTATTCCCATAGATTCGCCGCGAATTGAAAAACTGGGGGGTATGAAACGTGTTGCTTTCCTGCAGATTGCGTTTATGTCGGTCCTGTGTCCTTGTATGGCGCAGAGTGACGAGGATATGCAATCGATTCTGAGAATTACAGGAGTGTCGGTGGCTGAGGAGCTGGACAGTGATGTTGTGGAGATACTTTCCGAACTTTTGGCAGATCCACTTAAGATCAATGTGGAATCTCCGGACAGACTTGTTTCGGCAGGAGTGCTTAGCGGGTATCAGGCGGCATCGCTTTCCGATTACCTTTTGCGTCATGGAGACCTTGTCTCCCTGACTGAATTTTCCTTGATAGACGGCTTCGGTCCGGATCTGGTCAAGATGCTTTCCCCATTCGTTTCTCTGGAGCTGGCCAGAATCGGCTCATCATATGATGCCTGTCGTCTGGGAATTGAAACGGTTACACGGGCATCGTCGCGTATCGTGAACGGGATTACGGAATATGGGTACTCTGGAAAGTATAAGGTCAGCTATGGTGACGTCTTGTCTGCAAATATTTCGGCTTTAAGGTCTTATGATTCATCTGTAAATACTCCTCAAATGGGGTCATTCAATATTTCTGCGAAATTTCCACACGCCGGTCTTGCCTTTCTTATAGGGGATTTCAATGCCAGGTTTGGTCAGGGGCTGGTGTTGTGGACAGGAATGACGGCAGGCGCTGCGGATTCTCCGTCTTCATTCAGAAAAAATGCGGCAGGACTTTCCTCGACGTGGTCCTTCTCAGCATCTTCTTCACTGACGGGAGCTGCGTTCAGGTGGAACAGGAAACACTTTGTGCTATCTGCAGCATTCGGGTTGCCAGAGATGAAGGACATGGGCGTGGACAGTTTCACAGAAAGCTGTCTTCCTGTTGTAAATCTTGCATGGTATGGAGACTATGGACAGATTTCGCTGACCCATCTTTCCCGGATTGATGGCCTGTTCACAGGATATTCCCGTATGGCAGATATGAAGACATCAGTCGATCTGCAGATGTGTCCAGGGGGAGTGAATGTCTATTCGGAAGCTGCATATGACTGGGTAAACAGGACTATTGCCGCATTAGGCGGGTGTGATTGGGGGGCGGGGGATTCCGGACGCCTGGGCATACATCTGAGATACTATCCTCCCGCCTATGCATCAACATGGTCATCTGCTGTCAGAAGTTCGTCGAAATGTTCAAATGAGTACGGGATCGCATTCTCCGGTGAGTCCGATAAAGGGCAGGCTTCTTTTGATGCAGCGTATTATCCGGTTTCGGACAAGGCGGATAAAAGGGTTCAGCTGAAGTCCACCTTGAGATGGAGACCCTCGGCAGGGGATCACCTGAGTTTTGATATCCGCTTCACTGAGCGCTGGAGAGACTGGGGCCAAGCCTTCAGGACAGCCTTCAGGACAGATATTTCCCTGTGTCTTGATGAATGGTCATTCACTTTTAGAACAGATGTCTTGAAATGTAGTGGATATGGGCTGCTGGCCTATCTGGAAGAATCATATCAAGCAGATGCCCTGGCGGTTCATTTCCGTCAGGGAGCCTTCAAGGTGGATGAATGGGATGACCGGATATATGTCTATGAACGTGATGCACCGGGAAGTTTCAATGTTCCGGCTTTTTACGGCAGGGGAGTGTGGGCTTCCCTTTATTCAACCTGGCGTCTATCCGCTCATTGCAGTATGTATCTGCGCCTTTTCTGTGTGGCATATCCGTTCATGCATGATGAAGCGGCGAAGCCCGGCAAGGCCGAGCTTCGTATACAGTTCAGATTCTCATTGTAGCTATTTCTTTACAGGAATCCTGATCTTCATTCCTGGTCGTATCTTCGTGGATGTGAAGCCGTTGAATTTCATTATATCCTTGTCGCTCACTCCCGGATACTTCTTGGCAATGAGATAAAACGAATCATCTTTTTGAACGATGTATTCCACATAGCTTCCGTTTTCTCCCTGGATTATCCTGGATGTGGCCTGCTTTGATGAATTTCCCTTCCTGGATGATGACGCAGGAGCTTTGCCTCCTCTGTATATTATAAGTCTCTGGCCTATCCGAATGTTGTTGCTTTTGAGGTTGTTCCAACGCTTTATCTGTGCCACACTGACCCGGTATCTTCCGGCTATCTTTCCGAGAACATCCCCTTTCTTCACGCGATAGACTATCCTTTCACCATCTCCACCATCCTTTATCTTCTTGATAGTTACTGGGTTGAAGTATATGTCTGCCTTGTGGAGATGGATTGAATCCTCATGTTCTATGTATGCATTTGAGTATATATATGGAAGTCTCAGGATATATTCCCTTTCATTACCGGGGATTATCTCATGCTTGTATTGCGGATTCAGATTCTTCAGTTCATCCAAAGGTGCCCCGGTAAGTTCACTTACCTGCTTGAGGTGGAGCATCTTTCTAATTTTGAACGTATCCACATGAACAGGCATCTGTATGGCCTCCGGGCGTATACCGTGCTCCCTATGGTACTTCATCGTGTAGAGTGCCCCCACAAATGCAGGAACATATCCGCGTGTCTCCCTTGGCAGATATGGCCATATGTCCCAGAATGCCCTCTTGCCTCCGCTTCTTCTGATTGCCTTGTTCACGTTTCCAGCTCCGCAGTTGTATGATGCGATAGCGAGGTTCCAGTCTCCGAATATCTCATATGCGTCTTTAAGGTATCGTGCGGCTGCGTCAGCAGATTTCACAGGGTCCAGTCTTTCGTCCACGAACGAGTCTATGTGAAGTCCGTATATCTTTGCCGTGTGATACATGAACTGCCACATTCCCTTGGCTCCTACCCTTGAGACGGCAAGTGGGTTGAGTGCAGACTCGATGATAGCCATTGCCTTGAGTTCCTCCGGCATGTCATATCTGTCGAAAGTCTCTTCAAAGATAGGCATGTAATATTCGCAGAGCCCAAGCATATGGCTCATTTTGACCGGCATCTTGTCGGAATAGCGTATGATGTGGTTCTTGACGATATCGTTGTATGGAAGTGTGATGAATGAATTCATCTGGCTGATTCTCTTTATATATACGGAATCCGGTACATTTGACAGGAACACGACGGAGTCGATATCAACTCCCTCGTCTTCTGCGCTTGCCATCCTGTGTGCATACCAGATGTTGAGAAGAGAATCGGAAACTTCAGCTGTATAATTCTCAACATATAGGGTATCGTTGTCGCTCTCCACTTCATAGTAGTCCAGAATCTCATTCGTGAGACTGTCAGTCCGCTGAAGTTCTGCCTTATAACGCTCGAGCTCTGCCTTCAATGAGTCCAGCTCAGTAATCAGTCTGGCATTTTCTGCCTTTATTTCAGTCTTAGTCCTTTTATCTCTCTTTGTTTTGGCATCAGCTTCAAATACTCCTGCAACCGCAATAAAAGCAGCCGCTGATGCGACTGCGATAGCTCTGTATATATTCATTTTCAATAAGTTACAATTTAGAATCTTAATCCAAGTCTCAGCCCGATGGCGTTATCAGCCGGATTGCTCTGCAATGCGTAGGCATTGTCCGGAGCGATCACTGTCGGAGATATGTCCATTGTTATGTTGTCATCCACCTGAAAATCATGCATGTACGCAAATACATTGGCGTCAATGACCTGCAGAAGATAAAATGCTATGGTAGCTACGATGGAATAGTCCCTGTACCTTCGGTAGACGTCCCTATACCATTTTGCAGTCTCTCCGCTTATTGGCGGTCTCTCTTCAACTCCTTCCATTGTCGCCTGGTTGTGTATCCACTTGAATCTTTTGTAGTTCACGTCGTTTGTCATCCAGAAGTGAACTCCTCCGATAAGAAGTCCCCAGTATATCGGGACCTTGAAAAGTTCGCCGTTATAGATCTGGCCCAGTCCTGGGAGGAGTATGGAATATAAGGTGGCTCTGCCCGGGTCAGGCTCCTGCTCGCTTTCATAGCATGCCACTCCGTCAAGGAGAGAGCCCCAATATACTGCGCCGGCACCTACCATGAGCCAGGTGCCAAGAGACTTGTCATCTATGTCGCCGCTCCGACTATACCTGTTGAGGTAATAGCCTCCTGTGCCGGCAAGCGCTCCTATACCTCCGTATACTATCGGAAGTTTCCAGTAGTCCCTGTTGTATATCTGTGCTGTTCCGGGCAGGATTATGGATCCTCCGAATACGGTGGATATGCCAAGCGTGTTCTTATGAGCCAGTCCGCCGAAATATTTCTTGAACGTGAACTGGTTGGCTGTATCGGCGGTTGCTGTGGAATCCACCCTTTCGTTGTAGTTCTGCTGGAATGCCTCTTCCTTGAACTGCGCATCACTGCGCTGGGCAAAGAAGGTCAGGCAGAAGACCAGAATCAATGTGTATTTTAATAAATTACCGTGCATCTTTAATTCGGGAGTCAGAATTTGGATTCTTCAAGCGCCTTGAGGAATCGTTTTACTTCATCATCGGAGTTGAAGTGTATAGTCATCGAGCCTTTGCCGGCATCTGTACGCTTCAGGCTGATGTTGTTTTCAAAATACTTGCCTACGATTTCAAGAACTTTGAAATATTCCTCAGGAAGGTCCTGCTCCACCTGCTCCGGCTTTTTCTTAGGTTCGGAAAGCTTCCGTAACTTGTCTTCAAGCTGACGCACTGACAATCCGTCCTTTATCACAAGATCGCAGAGATACTCCTGCATCATGACGTCATCAAGTCCGAGAAGTACCTTTGCATGCCCGATGCTGAGCAGTCCGACCTTCAGGTCATGCTGAATCTTTGCCGGAAGCTTGAGCAATCGCAGCGAATTGGTCACAGAAGTCCTTTTCTTTCCTACTCTCACAGCCATCTGTTCCTGGGTGAGGCTGCACTCCTCGATCAGCCGCTGGTAGCTCATTGCCACTTCAATCGGGTCAAGATTCTCCCTCTGGATGTTTTCCACGATAGCCATCTCCAGCATCCCCTGGTCGTTGGCGTCGCGGATGTATGCAGGAATCATATCCATTCCTGCCATACGGCATGCCCTGAAGCGCCTTTCACCGCTTATGATCTGGTAGGTGCTGTCGTCTTTTCTGCGGACTGTAATAGGCTGGATCAGACCAAGTGTCCTGATGGAGGACGACAATTCCTCAAGCGCTTCCTGATCAAAGTTCATTCGCGGCTGGTAAGGGTTGGGCTCGATCATGTCCACAGGAATGCGCAGTATGTCCGCCGTCACCTTCTGAGGCTGTTCAGGAGTGCTGCTGACGATTTCCTTATTGACGTATCCGACCGGTTTCCTTATGTTGCTGAGGTCCGCATCTCCTCCCAGAAGAGCGCCCAGACCTTTTCCTAATCCTCTCTGCGGTTTGCTCATTGTTTCTTCTTTAACTGTTCTTTTCAAGCACTTCCTTGGCAAGGTTCAGATAATTCGTGGTACCGTTGCAGATCACATCATACAGGATGATGGGCTTTCCGTGCGAAGGTGCTTCGCTGAGTCGTATGTTTCTCTGGATTATGGTGTTGAATACCATTTCGTTGAAATGTTCCCTCAATTCCCCGAGTACCTGGTTGTGTACCTTTGTCCTGCCATCGAACATGGTCACCACAAAACCTTCTATCGTGAGGCTCTGGTTGGGACCTGCCTGCACAAGACGGATAGTCTGAAGGAGTTTCCCCAGACCTTCCAAAGCGAAGAATTCAGGCTGTACCGGAATCATGACAGAGTCAGCTGCAGTCAGGGAATTGATGGTTATCAATCCTAATGATGGAGAACAGTCTATGATGATATAGTCATAGTTGTTCTTTATAGGGGCCAGGGCGTTCTTTATCCTTGATTCCCTGTCGGCTGCCTCGACAAGCTCAAGCTCGGCACCCACAAGATTGATATGGGACGGAATCATGTGGAGATTGGATATCTCTGTCTGGATGAGGGCATCCTGCACGTCAATCTTGCCGATCATGACCTCATAAAGCGTCCTCTTCTGGTCATTGTCGGGTGAGAAGTTCAGGCCTGAAGTGGTATTGGCCTGAGGGTCAGCATCAATGATGAGTACCTTTTTCTCAAGGACAGCCAGTGAAGCTGCAAGGTTTATGGCAGTTGTGGTCTTGCCCACACCGCCTTTCTGGTTGGCTATTGCTATTACTTTCCCCATATGCGTTTTTCTAAGGACATAATCCCTGCAAAATTACAAAATATATTTCATTCATTAGCTTTATTTCTTACTTTTGTCCTAATTTTATTTTCATTCATCTTCAGTGACGGAGTCCCGTCCTGCTGATGTCGTGAGTGACCGTGTACTTTAATTTTATAAAGCTTGACGAGTATGAATGGACGAGAGAGCATATGGTTTGCAGTCGTGAACGTATATGCGGCATCCAAAAAGGCTGAGGCTAAGTGGAAAACTGCATCTGAGATCCTTAAGGACCGCGATGTGGCGTTTCATAGCTGCCGGACCGGTAAAGGCGGTAATGCGGAGGAGATCACCTTTGATGCATGTTCTGCCGGATACAGGAAGTTCCTTGCGGTTGGCGGAGACGGTACTGTTCATGATGTGCTTAACGGAATAGCTGCTTTTGTCCGTTGGAGCGGAGGAAAGTATTCCCTTGCTGATTTTACCCTGGGTGTGATACCTGTAGGATCCGGAAATGACTGGATCAAGACCTTGAATATCCCCAATGATATAGCCGGGGCGGTAGATGTCATAACTGCAGGTTGCATCTCCCGTCAGGATGTAGCAAGCGTCGGTATCCTTGATCCTGAATCCTCAGGGACCCGCATAGCTGATTCCTTTATGGCCAATATAGGGGGTATCGGTATAGATGCGCGTGTCTGCGAGAGGGTCAATGCAAAGAAACGTCAGGGAAAACGTGGAAAGATCCTCTATGTCACATCGCTTCTGCATGCCATCCGCAACCGTAAACCGACTGTTGCAAAAGTCATGTGCGACGGTGAAGTCATATTCGAAGGCAAATATCTCTCCATGGCATTCGGCATCGGAAAGTATTCAGGTGGTGGAATGCGTCAGACCCCTGCAGCTGTTCTTGATGATGGACTTCTCGACATCACCATCATTCCGGACCTTCCTCTCTTGAGGATAGCACGTGAAGTGCCGCGACTGTTCACAGGTACGTTTTTGAAGGTACCGGAACTGGTTGTCGCCAAAGCAAGGACGATCACGGTTCTCCCTATGGGTGAAGACGGCGCAGAGCCTGTTGAAGTGGATGGGGAAGTCATCGGAAAGGCTCCGGCCGTATTTGAAGTTCTGGATGAGCAGATAAACGTCCTTGTCTGCAGATCATGACGGATCCACATCTATTATGATGTGCCCGTCGTATCCTGACGACTTTTCCATTTCCCTGACACTCTTCCTTATTCTGGATTTAAGGAATTTCAACTGTCTGTCTTTCTTGAGATTGATGCGTATCTTCCTTATATGGTTGTCTGCAATCCTGCTTACGGCAGGGGTGTAAGGACCTGTGATTACGCTTCCGGTTTCGTTTCTCAACGTATTGGAAAGTCTGGCTGCCATGATCTCCAGTCTGGATTCGTTTGTGTCACGGAGTGTGATTTCCACAATCCTTGAGAACGGCGGAAAATTGAAATCCTTGCGTTCCTCCATGAGTCCCGAATACAATGCATTGGAGTCGTTTTCCACGATGCGTCTGTAGATAGGATGGTCCGGCTGAGATGTCTGTATCACGAACAGACCTCTCTTTTCCCTCCTGCCGCACCTTCCTCGGAATTGTTCCAGTAGATTGAATGCCTTCTCATCCGCTCTGAAATCCTGTATTCCGAGAAGTGAATCGGCGGCGATGACTGCAACCAGACTTAGTCTGCTGAAATCAAATCCCTTTGCAAGAATCTGAGTGCCCACGAGAATGTCTGTATCTCCATTCTCGAATCCGCGTATTATTCCCTTTGCCACTCTGCTGTTCTGACTTGTATCGCTGTCAAGTCTTGCGACCCTGGCATGGGGAAACATGGCGGCTATTTCTTCCTCGATCTTTTGAGTTCCTGCTCCAAGCATGTCCAGCCTGCCTCCGCATTTGCCGCATTTCCCGTCATAATGTGAACTGTATCCGCAGTAGTGACATGATGTGGAGTCGCTTTCCTTATGATAACTCAGACTCACATTGCAATGGGGGCATTTCTGAATTTCTCCGCATGTCTGGCATTGCAGGGCTGTGGCCCATGCCCGTCTTGAACGTAGGACAAGTATCTGTCCCTTTTCCTCAAGAGTCCCGTTTATCAGATCTGCCAGCTTGCGTGATATGCTTCCCTTCATTCCGTTCTTGCGTCTTTCCGCACGTGTGTCGATAATCTGCACATCAGCAGGCATGGAACCATGGTAACGCTCATGTAATTCGACTTTGATATGCTTGTTTATCAGACAATTGTATGTTTCCTCAAGTGACGGGGTGGCGGAGCCCATGATTATATCCGCCTTCTGCAGGAGGGCCATCATTAGCGCTGTGTCACGTCCGTGATATCTGGGAGCAGGGGAGTCCTGCTTATATGACGTGTCGTGTTCCTCATCCACAATGATCAATCCGAGGCTGTTGTGTGGGAGAAACAGGGAGGAGCGTGTGCCGAGCACGAGATAGTTCCCCTTATCTCTTAAGTGTCGAAGCCGGTCAGCAGTGTCTCTGCGCGAGACGCTGCTCTCGCCTGAATGGAAAACCATCATCATATCACCGAAGTGCTCCTTTAATCTGCTTTCAAGTTGTCTGCTTAATGCAATCTCAGGGACAAGGTATAGAACATTCCTGCCTTCTCTCAAGGCCTCCTTGGCAAGCCTTATATAGATTTCCGTCTTGCCGGAGCCGGTCACTCCGTGCAGCAGGACGGGTTTTGAGGATGCAAACCCTTTCTTGATACTGATGTATGCATTCTCCTGTGCATCTGTCAGACGTAACTCCTTTTCAGGCAGCTCTGTACAAACTTCAGTCCTTCTTACAGATTCAATGCTCTTTAAGGCTGTTTCAAGAGCTGAGCGGCATGAGACAAGGTCCTTATTGATCTTTTCGATATCAGTCAGGTATGATGTCTTGGCCTTCGTTCCGTCCTTTGCCCTTGCAGCCTGTTCCGTCTTCTTCTCCAATCTTAGCTCCAGCCTGGCAATCTTTCCCCTGATGCCTTCAGCAAGCCTTTCCCTTCTTTGCTCCGCTCTCGCAACAGCACCAGCTCTGGCTTCTTCATTGCTGACTTTCTCTGTGGGATATGCAGCTTTATAGACTTCTCCTACAGTGCATAGATAATAATCCGCCACTTGTCTCCATAAGGCTATCTCCTCCGGCAGGATTCTCTCCATCTCCCTTTCGATGCTTATGACCGGGAGTACCTTGGACGCCTCTATGTCCGGTTTTATCCCGATACCGCTGACCACTCCCATGTACTTCCTGTTTGCAAACATGACCCTCACTCTGTCACCGATGCAGACAGTCTCATCCGCCTCCACCTCCACCCGATAAGAAGCCTCCCACTCAAGCTTGAGTGGAAGAATAACTGATATGAATGTCCTTTGATCCATGATGCACCGCGAAGTTACGAAATATTTACGAGATGTCTTTACGAAAATCCCATACTTAATCCCTCAATATTCGGGTATGTCTGTGCAGGCTTCAATAGACCTGTTCATACCTCCAGCAGCAGTCTTTTGAGCAAATTGAATAAAAAAGTATAAAAAAATCAATCAAAAATTTGCAGGTTAAGAAAAAATGCCTACCTTTGCAATCCCAAACGAAAAGAATGGGAGTTCTTAAAACAAAACTGGTGTCATAGCTCAGTTGGTAGAGCAAAGGACTGAAAATCCTTGTGTCCCTGGTTCGATTCCCGGTGACACCACGAAGAATCACAGCAAAAAGATGAAAACCTCTGAATTTCAACGAATTCAGAGGTTTTCTTTTTGTTTCAACTGTGCAAAACATGCAGATTTAGGAATTTCAATCGTGCCAAATTCGTGGCTTTTTTTGAGCCACTG
>JAZSEQ010000053.1:0-6047 GCA_045531765.1 Candidatus Cryptobacteroides sp.
AAGGAGTCTGTTGACTGGCTTATGGAAAATCTTCCCGATTATGAATTCTATGTTCCTGATTATGAGGAAGGTATTGCACTACCAAAGGGCTTCTCGATGGTGATTCTGTGGAAGAAGGACCGGTTCGAGGTGAAGGACTGCGGAAGATTCTTCTTGAGTGATACTCCTGACAAAGTCTCCAAGGGCTGGGATTCGAACCATTACAGGAACACTGCATGGGTGCTTCTCAAGGACAGGCAGACAGGCAGGAAGTTCTATTGTTTCGACACTCATCTTGACCATCGCGGACCTCTTGCCAAGGAAAAAGGTGTGCTCGCGAATGTCGAAATGGTACGGAAGATTGCGGGGAAACGCTCGTCTGTCATTCTTATGGGAGATATGAACATAGTTCGTAGCGGCCAGCAAGGCCTGTTCCTGGATCCGTTCTACGATTATATGCAGTCGGCTGGGGATACAGCTCTGGAAATCGACAGGGCGAAGACCTTCAACGGATATAATGAGGACAGCAGCACCCATAGTCTGTTGGATTATATCTTCTATCGAAATGCCGAAGCGGACAAGTTCGATGTAATAGACAGCCCTGATTACGGTGTGCGTTTCATTTCTGACCATTATCCGATAATGACATATTTCAGATTATGAAAAGAATAAAGACAATATTGCTTCTTATGCTGATGGCTCCGTCTGTGCTTATGGCTCAGATAGTGCCGTTCGAGGCTGTACGCACGGCACTTGACGGTAAGGAACAGGCAAGAATCGACAGTGACATAAGGATCATGGGCTATGTGATCAATGCCCAGGGCAACTCCAATGTCCTGCACAACCCTCAGCATGCTACACGCTATACGGAAGTCAACCTCAAGGATATCCGCAAGGTCATGTATCTGGAAAGTTCTGACGCGCGCTATGGTTTCAGACTGGAGTTCGAGACCAACAAGGATGCTGGGACATTGAAGCGTTATAGTCTTGCAACCATCAGTCTCAATGGTACAATGATAAGAAAAGAGTATGGCGGTTTTGTCATTTCAGGTCTGACGAAAGATAATGTCATAGACCAGAAAGAGGGGACAGCAGAATCGTTTCCACGCAAATACAGGACTATTTCAGAAGTTACTTCTGACGACATCTTCACCTATGTCACCTTGACAGACTGCGAGTTCGTGTTCAAGGACGGCGCTTATGTCAATGTACATGAAACCTATACGATCAAGACGGAGAAGAATGCCCACTGCCGCGCCAATGGCATGATGGACGGCTGGGGAAGTCTCATATATGATAAGGCGGGATATCCGGTCTATATGATGCTCAATTCAAGCTGTCTCTGGCGCCGGGACGGCAAAGGAGTTCCTCAGGGGGCAGGTACCTTGTCCGGCATAATAACGGATACTCCTGTTACAAGGTATTATGGCGAAGATGTTGAGAGGGCACTTCAGATACGTCCTATGAATAGGAAGGATTTTGCAATGGAAGGCGAATCCAACTGGAGGAGCATATGCGAATGGAACTGGTCTGACAATGTCAAGACTATCCGTACAGCATCAGGCGACATGGAAAAGGTCGGTAAGGAAACTGTTCTGGCAGATCATGGCAAAGGTGGTCTTACAATGGAGGTTGATGGCAGCGTGACCAGAAGAAAGGAACCGAACAATCCTTCGCTCAACTCGAAAAAGAAGCATGAAGAAGGAGGCTTTTATGATTATGGCGCACTTAATGTTTCTGCTTCAAGCTGCAACTTCTGGGATTGGTCCAACGACAGGGGGCTTGGTCTTGTGCTGAATTTCTCGACAAAAGGAATAAAGGGTACCAATCTTATCCTGGCTTTCTCATTTGCCGCCGGTAACGGAAAGTCTGAGCGTTGCCTTGGCTACCCGGTGTATTGGTGCGTGGAATATTCTACTGATGGGGTCAACTATACTCGTGTAAATGATACCGATTATGTGCTGAATACTTTGCCGTATTGGAGGGAGGACGATGTTTACGGAGTCTCGTATCCGACTTCTCTTGAGTGCGGAATGGGCTTTACAGAACATCTTGTGAGGCTTCCTGAGGCCCTTTTCGGCAAGAAAGAGGTTTTCCTAAGGATATGTCCTTCACAGAAGAAGGTCGGCTCGATGGCTTTTACAGACCGCGACAGGGTGGCTATGCGCCCTGAACTTGATGTGCTTACAAATGTAAGTTTTGGTTCTATAGCAGTGAGATATAACAGATAGAGCTTATGAAAAAGATATATGCATTGCTTTTGTTGATTTTTGCCTGCGGATTTTCGGCAGTTGCTGAGGAATATGTATCTGTCAAGGCCTCTGGAGTTGCTCTTACGGCAGACGGGACAGTCTGGACGACATCAATAGCCAGAAGGGAGGATGGCAAAGGATCGGTGCTTCTTTCCCGTTCAGATGATCTGAAGGAGTGGAAACGCGATACGCTCCAGCTTGATGACTGCATCGAAGCTGTCCTTTGGGCAGAACCTTCCGGAAAGATGATGATGTTCTGTTCCACCACTGACGGCAATATCCGAACAAAGATTTGCCCGGACACTCAGGCAGAACAACTGGCTTGGACAGATGGAGCAGATGTGGGACGCGGACCATGGAAATGCACTGCCCCTCCTGTGGCTTCGCAGGGTTCATGGATACTTCCTGTGGCTTTTCAGAAGGGAGTGTTTACTCTTGTATCATCAGACAACGGTCATAGCTGGACACGCAGCAAGACCTTCCTCAGGGTGCCTGACAAGGTGTCAGGAGACAACAATCCTGTGTTGACTGCCGATGGGAAGGTCTTGAGTATATATATGCGCACCACCGGCACGACCCATTGCTACAGGGCGCAGTCTTTCGATAACGGACAGACCTGGAATGCTCCGGTGGCCTATATGCCTAATCCTGACAGGGATATATGTTTCGAAAGGCTTCCTGACGGCCGGCTTCTGATGGTGAAATGTTCCCGTATGGACCATAATGTACATGTGGCATCCCAGAGACTGAATGCCTATCTGTCGGATGATGACGGACAGACATGGTATGGCGGACTCGTTGCTGCAGGTGGAAGAAAGGCTACGGATCCTAAAACTGTTCTTGGTAAAGATGGCAGGATCTATATATACTATACGTTTGATGCAGAGGGTGAATCTCAGACAAGATTATGCAGAACCTCTGCAGCAAAGATAGAGAAGGGAACTGTCTGGAAGGAAGTATGGGAGAAGGATAACAGGACTGTTGATGTGGCTCAAAAGGCTGTAGAGGCAGGAAAGGCCCTGACTGCACCAAGGACGGATTGGGCAGAAGAACCTTTCAAAGTGGCTACATGGAATATCCAGTATCTGGCAAAGAAACCGTCCTGGAAAGAGTTCAGGCTGCCTGCTATATATGCCCTTCTGAATGATTTCGAATTTGACATATTCGGATCGCAGGAGCCATATCTGCCTCAGATCGAGGATATTATGGAAGGCGTGTCAGACAAGTATGCATGGGTGGGGGAATGTACTGGTGACAAAGAGTCCAGAAAAACTCACTACAATCCTATATTCTACAGGAAAGACCGTCTTGAACTTCTTGAAACCGGTACTGTCCCATATTCTGAGACAAAGGGAACCATAGGATTCGGGGCTATGTATGCAAGGGCCTGCACCTGGGCTAAGTTCATGGACAGGAAGACCGGAAAGATATTCTACTTCTTCAATTCCCATTTTGACCATCAGGGCGTTGAGGCCCGCGAAGTCAGTGCTGAAATACTTGTGAGTGCGGTGCGCAGGATTGCTGCAGGGTTTCCGGCATTCATGACAGGAGACTTCAATAGCGATGAAGATACTGTTCCATATAAGATCATCCTCAAGAGCGGATTCATCGGTGACACCATGAATGCGGTGCAGAATCCTGAAAATGCGGAGTATTTCTCCATGAGCCGGTATAAGTCCATGGATACCGTAAAGAAGAGTGGCAGACATATAGACCATGTGTTCTACACTCCAAATTCGGTTAAAGTCCTCTCATGGAAACTGATTACGGACAGCTACGACGGTAAATTCGGCTCTGATCACCTGCCGATAATGGCTGATGTGCTGATAGCAAATTAAAATGATATGAAGAGATATTTGACTTTGATCTTAAGTTTCACGGTCTTGAGCGCCTCTGCCGTGACATTCCCCGAGCACAGCTACCCAAGGTGGCTGGAGTCTGCTGTAATATATCATGTGTATCCTTCTTCATTCATGGACAGCAACGGTGACGGATATGGGGACCTTGAGGGCATACGCTCGAAGCTGGATTATATCAAGGGAGTAGGCTTCAATACTATATGGATAAGTCCTGTCTTTTGCAGCGAGTTTGAAGACGGTGGATATGACATTACGGATTACTATAAGATAGATCCTCGTTTCGGTACCAATACCGACCTTGTCAATCTTGTTGGCGATGCCCATTCCAGGGGATTGAAGATATGCCTTGACCTTGTTGCAGGCCATACTTCCGACAAGCATCCGTGGTTTAAGGAATCTGCAAATGGAGATGTCAATGGCCATTATGCGGATTATTATATATGGACTCGCGGAAAGGGTGTGAAACCACAGAAGCCTAATCCGAAGGACAGGGGTGACTGGGTGGACAATCAGTATCCTCGTGACGGATACTATCTGATGAATTACTATGACATCCAGCCGGCCCTGAACTATGGCTTTTACCAGCCTGATCCGTCTCGTCCGTGGGAACAGTCCTATGATGCTCCAGGGCCGAGGGCTGTCCGTCAGGAAATAAAGAACATACTTTCGTTCTGGTTTGACAAAGGAGTCGACGGATTCAGATGCGATCTGGCCTGGTCGCTGGTAAAAGGGGATGATAAGGAGTTCAATGGAGTCCGCAGACTATGGCAGGAAATGTTCGACTGGCAGCAGGCCAATTATCCAGAAACGATTTTTCTTTCCGAATGGTCAAGCCCGGTCGAGGCGATATCCTGTGGATTTGACATTGACATCATCCGTCACAATGGCTGTGGAAAGACCATGTATCGAGATCTAGTGTATAATACGGAAAGAAATGTTGATCCTGTAACTGGAAAATATCCACCTAAGGATTGCTGGCTGGATAAGTCTGGAAAGGGGCGATTCGATACATTTGCAGTGCCTTTTGAAGAGATGTACAGGATCACGAGGGGACACGGGTTCCCGTGTATGCCTGTCTGTAGTCATGATACATGGAGGATTAACAGGAACCAGCGTTGCTCATCCGATGAACTCAAGACAGCTATGACGTTCTTCCTTACCATGCCTTGGGTGCCCATAGTCTATTATGGTGAGGAAATAGGTATGCGCTCCATGGATGGAGTTCCGATGATAGAAGGCAGCCGTGACCGTTCGGCGGAAAGAACGCCTATGCAGTGGGGACCTGGGCAAACTGCAGGCTTCTCTACATGCGATCCTTCGCAGCTCTACCTTCCTGTAGATACGTCCCAGGGACGTCCAGAGGTAGAGGCTCAGATAAATGATCCCGAGTCAATGCTCAACTGGACCAAAGGACTGCTGGAACTTCGCGCAAAGACTCCGGCTCTGGGAAATACAGGAGACTGGAAGATGGTCAGCGATCCATATAAGCCATATCCGGTGGTGTATGAGCGTTTTGATGGAGAAGACCGTTACCTTGTGGTCCTCAATCCACGCGAAAAGCCGGCGGAGGTTAAGGTGGGAGAATATGTGTCTCTTGAAGTGGTATGGGGAGATACTGGAGATCTTAAGGTGGCAAGACGTGGCGGAATAATGACTTTGAAAATCAAAGGTACAGCCTCAGTAATATGCAGAATCATTAACAACTAAATTATATTCTTATGAATAAATCAAATCTTTGTTTCAAGAACTATGAACCACCTCAGAGCAATGTGCTAGGTGTGTTCTCAGAAGGTGTATTATGCACCAGCGGTGAGTCCGACGGCGGATTCGGAGCCTCTGCGGAGGATGTTATTATCAGAGATCTCGATTGGTAAAAGGAGGAACAGACAATGAAGAAGATTTTTAGATTTATGGCTGTCCTCGCGACAGTGGCTGCGGCTCTTGCTTCATGTGCAAA
>JAZSEQ010000012.1:0-19837 GCA_045531765.1 Candidatus Cryptobacteroides sp.
TTTCCAAGTTCATCGTACGACGGAATTTCGGCACGATGCGATGCGACAATAATCGCAGGTAATGAATCAATGTAGATCTTTTCCATTTCATTAAGTTTCTTTTGGAAAGTAATCATCGCCGACAGCCGGTCCCTGCACTCGACCAGCAGCTGCAACTGTTCCTGGCAACTGCGAATCTTCTCTTCAAGCATATCGATTGAAGGACGTTGAGTCTCGGAATCATACATAGTACGAATCTCCTCCAGGCTGAATCCCAGTCCCTTCAAGCGCACGATATTCAAAGCCTTCTGCATCTGCCCGACAGAATAATACCGATATCCGGTACTATAGTCGATGATCTCCGGCACAAGCAGTCTGATTTTCTCATAATGCCTCAGAGCCCTCACAGTGACACGGCAAAGACGTGAAAACTCCCCGATTTTTAATCCATTTCTATTCATAACGCGTTATTTGCCTGCAAATATAAAACATGCCCTAAGGTACGAGTCAAGAGGTAAATGAAAAATGTTATATTTTTCTCACGCCAAATTCCAATTTGTATGTCACATAACACATATTTGATGCATCTATATTCCAAAATCACTAAATAGCTTATATGAAACTCATTAAACTTGCCGTTTTCTGCATAGCACTTTGTTCTATGCTGTCATCGTGTTTCAATACAGAATGGTATGAGCCTAATGTTGAAATTCAAGAGGAATATCAACATTTGACAATCCCTTCTAATGGAGAACGATATGATGTTCCATTCGAGTTTAAGTTCACAGTCACTAAGACTTCAGTTCCAATGAAGAGTAAGGCAATAAGGTGCAGGATGATTATAAATGATATTGCAAGCGAAATCTGCGATGCATCAAGCAACAATGTCCCTATAAGATGGTATTGGCATCCTGATGGTGAAGTTCAGAATGGTGCAATAAAGGCATTCTTTGTTGTTAATGTGCCTGAGAATGAAACGACAGAGTCAAGAACGATATCTGCTCAGATAAGCATTGATAATAATTGGAATGATAGTTTCGGTATAGAGGAAGAAGATGAACACGATTGGGGTGAATGGATAACCATACTAAGTGGTATTCAAGAGGGTAACTAAATTCCTATTTATCTAAGGGTTAATGTTTCGGGAGCTGTGACGGTTTTGGGGCAAATAGTGTCACAGCTCCCTGTCAAGTAAACTTATTGCACAAAAGAGTACCGGTAACCGTAATAAGCATGCCGAGGTGACACAATAGAGACTTTTTTCGCATCTATACGGAAGTATGAGAGAAAATTTATCGTTATATATTCGACATGAAGAATAACCTTATCAAATTGTTTAAGATCTTGCTTGCCGTTCTTGGCTTTGCATCGACAATTACATCATGCAGAGTCGAGTACGGATGTCCGTATGGAGATTTTCAGTTAAAAGGCAATGTCACCGATGAGAATGATGCCCCAATCAAAGGAATCAGAATAGCAGTAAGCGCCAGCTACCCAAATCCAGACATCAAAGGACCGAAAGACACTGTCTACACAAATGAGAAAGGCCAGTACATCCTCGTGAACGATTATTTATATAACTTTGACAAGGTTCATCTGAAATTCGAGGATATCGACGGACCGGAAAACGGCGGCGAGTTCGAAACCGTGGAGGTTGACGCACGAATAGTACAGATAGAGGATGGCAGGGACTGGTATTCAGGAACATTCGAAGCCAGCGCAGATGTGACCATGATAAAGAAATAAAGATTCAGACTATGAAAAAGACATTGCTGATTATCGGACTTGGAACAGCCTTCCTGGCTGTTTCTCTTTGGGTATGGATCTCGAACGGAAAGAGCGCAAGAGCTGTGAAAGCAAAATTCCGCATTGGAGGAGCATTGCTTACACTTACAGGCATGATGACGGTCGGAAGTTGTAATACCCTGACCACCTGTTATGATCCTGCTCCTGTTAACGCTGTATATATTGAGCGTGAAGTAGCATATAACACTGCGCAGAATGTAAGAAATGGTGATCAGATCAAGATAGAGCTCACATATTTCAGCGCCTATGGAATCAAGGTTACCATTGAAAAAGGAGTTAACAATCGTGAAGTACTTCAGAGTGACGTGTACCAGATCACGGAGTCTGACACAAATGTATTCCATACCATTGACGTAGGAGACCATGTTGGCGAAGCTCATCTTAGAGTGTATGTGATAATCTCTGAGGGAAACGAGTACGAAAGCGGATATCTGTTCCTGAATGTTATCGAGTAAGCACAATATTCCATTTGTAGTCTTCGAACTGACCGACGCCTGCAATCAGAAATGTAAATTCTGTTATAACTATTGGAAAGGTGACGGAAACACATCAAGTGTGCCGTCACCTGATTTCCGTCTTGCACGCCGAACTTTACGCAGGCTGCTGCGTCAGGCAAATGTCGGCAGCATCTCGCTTTCCGGCGGAGAGCCAACGCTGATGCCACGCATACATGAACTCACGCTTAAAGCCAAATTTGCTGGAGCGAATGTAAATCTCCTGTCCAACGGTACTCTTATCAAGGATATGGACATCGAGATCATGAACCAACTCGGTGTAGGAACAATACAGGTCCCGATCCTTGCTGCAGAGCCATCTTTGCATGACTACACAACCGGGCTCAAAGGCTCGTGGCAGAAAGCCGTGGATAACGCCCGAAAGATAAGCGCAGCAAAGTCAGGATGGCTGCTCCCGGTACTGATTGTAAGCAAGTTAAATAATCATTGCGTAGAAGATATCCTTCGTTTCTACAATTCGGAATTCGGTGCTGTAAGGGCAATGGTAAACAGATTCAACATCGGTGGTCTTGGAAAAATCAATGCCTCGGAACTGAACCTCACGATTGCTGAGTTGAAAGATGCCTTTGCAAGAGTCGACAAGGTAGCTGGCGAATTAGGCATGACAATCCAGAGCGGAGTATGTACACCTATGTGTGTACTCAATCCGGATGACTATCCGAACATCATGTTCTCGCATTGCTCTACCGACCTGTCCAATCGTCCACTGACCATCAATTATAAGGGAGAAGTGCGTTTCTGCAACCATTCGCCACGCGTTCTCGGAAACATTTACGACAAGTCCATTGGACAAATCATCACAGAGAGTCAGAACGACGGATACTTCGATAAAATCCCTGCTCCGTGTGACACATGCAAGCTGTGGTCCCGCTGCCGAGGCGGCTGCCGCGCTGCTTCCGAACAGTTATATGGCACTTTCGACATGCCTGACCCCATAAAGACTGCGTACGAACTGTAATACTTTAATTTGAGCAACCTGTATTGTAACTCTGCCGGTTGCTCATAATAATCAACCGACATGTCCTGTAATACTCATAAAGCCATATTTCACGCAGTGCTGGCAGCGGCTCTGTATGCAATCAGTATTCCTGTTTCAAAATTTCTTCTGAAGAAAGTGTCACCTACAATGCTTGCCGCGTACGGAGAGTAAAATTGTAGTCGACATAACACCTTCCACGTTTACATAAGGAAAGTGTGGCAGATACCGCCTTTGATATGGGTATCTGCCACACTTTTTATGGTTTTCCGTGGAAGGCTTCCACAAGAGACCTCACACAAAAGTTGTTACCACTCCAGAATCTGTAATCTCTTGATAATCAGTGTGTTGTCAAATCAAAATCAGAAAGCATTTGATTTGAATAATTACATAAAGTAACCTAAAAGCAGGTGTCGGGTTATATGACCTGTTAGCCAAAGGCAAATATAGTAATTAATCTTAATAGATGAAAATCAGTATAGCGGTGAAGGATATACACCCTTGTCGGCCAATTCCTGTTACTTCGCAACAACTCCGGGACGGTCTTCCTTGAAAGTCACTCCGAACCAGCGGGAAGGGGTTGAGAGAAGTTCGCATCTGCCGGTTCCTTCCTTTATGATGCAGTCGATTGCGTAAGGAATATAGAACTCTGCCTTGAGTTCGCCGATGTTCTTCTCCAGAAAGTGCGTGAAGATATCTTCACTCTTCTCGAAGTAGTCATGAGTGAATCCCCACATGTTCATTGAACAGAGTGCCTTCGGTGCAAGCTCTACAGTCTCCCCTGTAACGTTGTTTTCTCCATATATCTGTCCGTCTTCAGCTTTGGCAATCTTATGGTGCTCGACAACATCAGTAAGGAAACGTGTTGAGTCAGCAGTACCTATTCCTCATGAAACTCCCCCAGACAGGCAAGCTCGAGAAACGCTCGTATGACTCTCTTCGCATCATAAAGTGCGGAGACCTGAGAGTCTTTGTCGTTGACTCATACCGCAAGGACCTGATATCGGCAATCATGGATAAGTTCGGTGCCGACGCAGAGATTATTCCTCCTCGAGCAGCTTCTGCAAGAGTGGAGGAGATGTCGAGGCAGCCAATGGACGGCACGTATCTGGAGCGTCCTCGTCCTGATGTCAGGACTATATATTTCCAGGACGGAGAGTTCCGAACGTCTGCTATAGTGGAAGGCAAAGGCCTGGCAAGGAAGAAGTCCCGCATGACCTCGCGTCAGGACTTCTGTGAGATAAAGGCACACGCTTAATTTATCAAACGTACCCTTAGGATACTGTAGGATACGGATATGACGGAAGCATCCATTTTGCAAGCGCCTACTACCCCGTAATCTTCCATGACCGTGTGGAGATATGGAAGGGTGATGCCTTTGCAGGAAGCGTCGGCATAGATCCCGTATCTGGTCTTCTGAAGATCAATGCAGGAGGTAACTTCGGCCCCATGGAATGGTTCCAGGAACGCACGGAGTCCGTATTTAACAGCGTATCGCTTGACAGCATAAAGGAGACCATGGGACGCTACTGCCTTGACGAAGGCATTGGAATCTTTGATAAAAACTGAACCTCGAACCTTCAGACGGCCAATAACGACGTGGCACATTCAAAGGATTCGAGGCTTCAGGAACTGGTTAACTCAAAGAGTACCAGGATTCCGACAGGGGTAAAAAGATAATTAAGATTATTTGTAGATATATCCGATTGTAGTCGTCGTAGGCAGTCTCACGTCGCGGAAGAATTCATCGGCCATTTTCTCAATCTCCCAAAGTGCATATCTCATATTTTCTTTCATACTTTCTTCATTAAAGAAATGATATCCATGAATAATATTAATGAAGCCATCTTCATTTTGAGTTATACGACTTACATAGTTCTTCGAGTTGATTGACTGCAATATATCCCCGATAGCCCCTTTGTTATATTCGCATTTGTAGATATTACTAAGCGTAATCAGTACGCACTTGCTTTCCGAGCACACTTTGCATGTGGCAAGTTCATTATTGAAAAAGAACCTTAGGTACTTTTCTTCGCGATTGACTTCAAACGGCTTATAACCAAGGGGCCGTATACTGTCATATAAATATACCATTGACATATTATGAAAGTAATATTGATGTTATCATGTTGCGATATCTGTAGTAATAATCAGCTATATTTTTTAGCATGAACGACAGGGACTCCGGATCTATTTCCTTGTTACCTACATATTGTGATGTTGCTATAATAAAGCTGTCATATTCCTCATAGTAATATGCATTTACCAACGACGCACCGCAGTTGATAGAGTTCACTAGGTCCAAAACCTTATACATATCGAGAACATTTTCTTCGTTCAAGTATTCGGCTATTAGATCAAACCCAATTACCTCATACTCAATTATATCTATGTGAATCTCCAGACCTTTATACTTTACAGCATAATAGTCTTTATACATACCGTCCTCCACCTTGTACGCGAATAGACCGTAATGTTCCTTAAGAATGTTTATTACATTCAGTATCCTATCATCAGCCGAATCACCTGTTGTATATGGAAGGATATTGCGCCAACAGGCTTCATATGTTTCTAATGTTCCCATTTTTATATTATCATTATATTGCCAACAGACTTTCACCCCCTCTAATCGTTCAGTTCCCAGAACTCCTTTCTGTACTCGTCATCCCTTCTCGGGAAGTAGCAGTTCTCGAAGACCTCTAGCATTCCTCTAGCGAAGTCTACCCTTATGTGCGGGTAAATCATCATTCCGGTAATCCTTTTTGCTTCATACTCTTCAGACACTATGTAATCAGGCAGTGGTTCATATATGTCATACGCCTCCATCTCCCCCATTCTTATCTGACGATGATACCAGTGCTGCCCATATTCGTCTTTCAGGATGCGGCTATGCTCTCCGAATCTGAAAGCTACGTGTGCATCAGCAAGCATCTCAAGGTCATACTTCCTACCGTCAGGCATCATGAATTTAAGCGCAAGCGGCAGCGCGATGATTCTCTTCATAGAATCTTCGATCCATCTGTATCCGATGTAAAGGTTTTTATCTTTTTCCATATCATTAAGGTTATCTGTACGTCTACATAGATTCGGAAGCAGTTTAATTCTTTCACGGATTCGCATATTAACCGTGATTTTACCCTGCTTTTACTTCATTCACCTTCTCCATTTTATCTTGATATGTGATTTTTTCGATTTATCCCGCCCAAAACGTGAAAGAATCTCAGATAATAATTATCAGATATTTGTGTAAGGGTCTTCGGACCGAAGTGTGTAACCTATTAATTATCGCAATATCATGGGAATCTTTAAAAGCAGCAAAGTTCTGTATGGAAACAGTGACCTCATATCAACGATCTCGCACGAGATTGCATGTGTGTTCCGTTTGGATGGATATGATGTGGATTCAGTAATCAGTTCAAACGGATGGAGGGAGATAACTATAACCAAGGGAGGACTCTTCAAGAGGTGTCTTGGAATGAGGACTGCCATGAAGGTTATTCTTTATCCTTATAATGGCAATATCAAGTTCGAGACTGAGCCCGGCATCTTCGGGAATCAAGTCATTCCTGTCATTCTTGTAGCAAGCGGATTATGGATTGTTCTTATTCCACAGATTTGGGGATTGATTCGTCAGTCGAAACTTGACGATAAGGCTCTTGAGATTGCCGAGAGAATTGTTTACGCGTCGAAAAGGTAAGCTTATGGATGGGATTGAAACAAGCAAACTTTTGGACGCGAATCCGAAGCTGATCCCTCTGGTCTGTTCTGAAATCGAAAGCGAATTCTTCCTGAAGGGTTACGACATATGCGTCAGTCCATATGGCAGAATCGGCAAGGAAATATCCATAACAAGATACGGTGAGTTCAGAAGGCTCTTTGGGAATATGACTGCCTTCAAAATCTGGCTGATTCCCGACGAAAGAAGAATCCTCCTCAAGACGTCGGTCGGTCTGTATGACAAAAAAGACGTTCCGACCATCTGGTCTACCTATTTCATGCCGCTGACCCGGAGACTCGTTCGTCAGTGCAAGCTTAATGAGAAGGCACTCGCAATAGCTACAAGTGCAATACGTGAATATAAAGTAACAAACGAATTGATATGAGAAGAAACGAAACACCTGAATTTGTCGGTCTGGAATATTTAAAGAAGAAGCATGCTGCACAGATTGCGGAATTTGAACAATGGGCTTCGGAAAGAGACTGGATGGCATTTCACAACTCTCATTATGACTGGTGGACATTCCCATACGGATGTAACACCAGTTCATACGGAGCAGCGTATGCAATATATGAGCATGAGGCGGAACTTCTCAAGCAGGATAAAGAATTCATAAGACTATACCTCAGAGGAGTAGAACTGCTCATGCTGTCGTGGGGATGGGACCTGAACGGAAGATGTCATATTCAAAACCCTGATCCCGATCAATGCTGGCAAAACTGGCCTATCAGACTCTATAAGTGCGCCAAGTCACTTAGGCTTCTCGGCTTTGAAGTTGAATTCAAATCTGTCAGAGAATTTGCCATTCCATTGATTGAGGCCGGGCTGAATTTCAGGTATTTCAGAAGGGACTGCTCTGAGATTTTTCTAGAAGAGTTATGATTTGATCAGGAATATTTTGGCACTGTGAGAAAGAAATTCGGAGATATTCCCTCTATATTTACAGAGACACGGAAAGTGTTCACGCTTTAACATTGAAAACAACTTAAAACAACTTATTATGATTATTACAATCTGCTTACTTATTCTGGTTTACACTATTCTCGGTAAAGATGTCAAGCCATTGCTTGACAGACTGAAGGGTGTCAACTGGACTGCCCTTTGGCTCAAAGCATTGGATGCGATTAAAAAGTATGCCAAGAAGGCGGGACGCCTTGCCTGCACTCCTCTTCTGCAACTTTGGTTCGTTCTCGACTACTGGTTCGGTCCGGAGTATTCAGTATCAGATGCAAAGGCGTAGTCATGTTTTACTTTGATTCCACCCTTATAGAGACCATGGCACGAGAGAGGCTCTCGCGTCGTGGACAGCTGATAAACCTTGACATGAACGACTACCGTATGTTCGCATCGGAACGGGAGGTGATCTGTGCAGTCAGGGTCAGGTCAGAAATGGAGTTTTCGGGATTCTTGTTGCAACTGAAAACGGAACTTTACAACGCGCAGTCAGCTGTAGACGAACCGGCTGAGTTGCTGGTGCATCTGCTCGCACATCCTGAAGCGGATGTGACGATGAATAACTACTCTGCACTTGGAAGGACAATGCAGGAACTGTTCGGTGATGAGATACGGCTCAAGGTCGGCTTGGCATCGGATGATTCTCTCCCGAACAATCATAAGGACATAATGGTATTTGTAGCAGGAAACTAGTCATGAAAATAGAGTACAGCACATTCAGCGAGACAGGTCGCAGACGTGAGAACCAGGATCATATTCAGGTCTTTGTTGACATGGATAAGGACAGAGCAGCCTTTATTCTCTGCGATGGCATGGGCGGGCATGCTCACGGAGGCCTCGCTGCAAGGATAGTGGCCACATCCATTGTCAGGGACATCAAGCAGAATCCTCCGACAGATGATGATGCAGTCAAAGCGATGATTTCTCACGCATCATGGACTCTCGACACGATGGCCGAAATCTATGGAGGAGCGAAGATGGGAACGACTATGGTCATGGCATATGTCGATGGCGACACGATTACTGTCATCCACTGCGGAGACAGCAGGTGCTATGTATATGACAAGGACAAGAACGCCAAGTATGTGACCGAGGACCACAACTCCGGAGACTACATGGGTGCCCCGATTACCCGATGTTTCTTCGCAGGACATCCAGAAAAGGCCGAGCCTGACGTGAGGACCTTTAAGGTCTCATCTGGTGACAGGATTCTGCTCTGCTCGGATGGTGTATATCCGTGTATGGCACCGGACATACTCCGCGACCGTATGATGGACGACAAGCCGATTGAAGATATAATGGATACGTTCAAGTTCATGTGCGAGAAGTTCTCGGACGATAACTACAGTGCAATTCTCGTAAAGATTGACTGATATGATGATATTGTTCATATGTACAGGAAATATGACCCGCTCCCCTCTTGCGGAGGGCGTGCTCAAGAAGAAACTGACGAATGCGGGATTGAAGGGCATAGATGTCACATCAGCCGGAACTGGAGCGACTGACGGTCTTGACCGCGACTCAGTGATGCTTGAGGTCGCAGCTGAAAGAGGATATGATGTGCCGGGAAAAACCAAGAGAGTCGATTACTTCTCAGGAATAGAGGCGGATCTGATTCTCTGCATGGAGCCACATCACGTGGATTACATGAAAGGGATACTCCCGTCATACTTCCATTCAAGGATACATCTGATGTTGAAGTACGCCCTTGATTCATCCGGAGTCATATATGACCCAACCGGCCGTCCGAAGGACTTCTATCATAGCGTGCTTGACACAATAGAGAAAGCCTGTGATGCAATCGTTGCAAAGATTAATGGAATGTAAAGTATAGACCTATGAAAAAGAAGATTTACATAGACATAGACGGGGTGCTGCTTGACTACAAGACAGGACAACCCGCAAGACATGCTGAAGAACTTATCCTGTTCCTCACATCAGGCAGATATGACTGCTACTGGCTTACGACCCACTGCAAGGGAGACACTGCTCCTACATTGCAGTATCTGTCAGGGCATTTCTCCGATAAGGTGATGAAAAGACTCTCAGGTATCAAGGCGACTGACTGGGAGACCTTGAAGACCGAAGCAATCGACTTTAACAGCGACTTCATATGGCTTGACGATTATCCTTTCCAGGCTGAGATCTCAGCGCTTGATTGCGCTCACAAAAGGACTTCCTTATGCTCGGTCAATCTTGAGAGAGAGGACGAGCTTCTCAATGTCATCAGTTTCATCAAGAATCACGGGAAGGTAAGTAAGATGACATTCGGAAGAAAAAGATGGTGCAAGAGCTACAAGAAGTTAGTCTTCATCGCGATGTTGTGCATTGCCACATACTTCGCTATCCGTCCGCTGTTCTGGCGTTTCATCACAAGACCGACTGACCAGATAAGGACTTATACCGAAGATGCAGAACGCGGAGAGATATTCGACTGCAGGGATAATCTGATCGCCACAAACAGGACGGTATATGATGTTCATCTGGACTGCTGTGTCGTGGAAGACCAGAAGACCTGGGAGGAGAAGTCGCGAAGGCTGGCCCAATGCATCGCTCTAATACTACCTGACAAGACTGCACCGGAGTGGTGGGATTACTTCCAGAATGCCCGTAAGAACAAGAAGCGCTATCTGCCGATAGCCAAGAACGTCGATCGGTCTATGGTTGATACTCTTCGCACCCTGCCGCTATTGAATGAAAGAGCTCATAAAGGCGGATGCATATACACATCAAAAATTGTCAGGGAGTATCCATATGGTAATCTGGCTCGTAGAACCATAGGAGCGCTTAGAAACAGTTATGATGATCCCCTATTCGGCATTGAACGTCAGTTCAATGGTGACCTTAATGGTGATGATGGCATCAGCAAGGTGAAGGTCGGATATAGGGGTAGGAAACCACATCAGTGGGAGGTTGAACGGGAAGAGAAGATTGACGGATGGGATGTCTATACCACAATCTATATGAAGCATCAGGCTGTCGCTGATTCTGTACTCCGCGTAGCAATAGAAAGTGATGAGGATATTGCAGGAGGATGCCTTGCCTTGATGGAGGTTAAGACAGGAGCCATAACTGCCCTCGCCAATTGCCATCGTATGGATAACGGACGGATAGGTGAATACTATAACTATGCAATCAGCCATAGCTATGAACCAGGAGCGGTCGTACAGGCAATGACACTTGCCGCATCCCTTTCTGACGGAATGATCAAGTCGCTTGACGAGAAGCTTCCGACAAACCATGGCAGACTGACGGATACATGTGTGTTCCGAGACAATTATATCATTCAATATGAAAGAAAGAATCAGACTGACAGCATTTCTGTCATTGACGGATTTGCACAGTCTTCTAGATTTGTTGCATCATCACTGGCACTGAATTATGCTCGGTCACAGGACTATTTCTACAAATGGTATGAGACATTCTGCATCGATGATTACAACTTCGATCTTGACGGAATGAGGGAACTTGACCTGGTTGATCCTATCGGGCGAGACATCAACACTCTCACCTCTGCCGGGGCAGGATACGGCTTCACTGTCTGCCCGATGCAGATTCTGGCATTCTATAACACCATCGCTAACAAAGGCAAGATGATGCATCCGATGCTGATCAAGAAGATGACAAGCGACAAGTATGGAAGTCAGTATATGATGCCTCGCGAAATTAATGAGATCGTATTCAGAAAGGAGGTTGCAGATTCTCTCAAGAAGGCTTTGACTGTTTGCACCGAGCATGGCACAAGTAAGTTCCTCAATGGATTGCCACAAAATATCATCGGCAAGACAGGAACGTCACGACAGGTTATCGATCCAACGATACGCGAAGGAAGCCTTGATCCATATCAGGACGGCGAAGGACGCAGACAGTACTCAAGTACATTTGCAGGATTCTTTCCAGCGGATAATCCCAGGTACAGCATCATCTGCGTGCTGTTCACAAAGCCTACACATAAGCCGCTTTATGGCTGTCAGCTTCCGACAGAGACCGTAATGAGTTTCGTAGAAAACATGCCAAATCTTCGATAAGTTTGATAAGCGTGATTATCGAAGAAGAGCCGTCAGAATCCTCAGTGAATCTGACGGCGCTAATCTTTGATTTAAACCCAGCTCAACGCTACAGAGCGGAATAGTAATGGTCCTGGATACCGCTGAAAAGGACTTGAGCATACCTGATGGCAATATCCGGTTTGTCTATTGCCTCGCATATTTCCTCGATTGTCCCTTGTTCCATATAAGAGGTGATACCACCGCATTCGTAGTAATCGCTGTATCTTATGCCCAGCATAAATTCGAATTTCGTCTTTGCCCTATACTTACGTCTTACGGAAAAGCGGATCTCAAGGATATTTGAGCCTTCGAATTCATCTGTCAACGGGTAAAGGTATTCTCCAGGCTCGTCTATATTCTCTTTGGCGAATACATAGATATTATTGATATGTGCGAGCACGAGGTTCTTGTCAGCCTTGAGTCTTCTGTGAATCGAGCTGATATGTTTGCTCCTTTTGTCCGCCTGCTCATCATGTTCTTCTGTGCTAGTCTTGTTGATCCAGAACGTGTCACGAAGTCCTTCGCTCTGAGATTCAAGACATTCTTGTTCCTGTTTCTTCATTGCACGCTTCGCTGAAGAATAATGCTTGTAGACACCGCAAAGGTATGTTTCGTTGGAGTAGGTGTCGTTACCCCACAGTTCGTAACAGATCATGGTTATATAGTTCAGTTTTTTCGTGTGAATTTTTCCTTGATTGAGTAGTATATCATCCGGAACCTTATAGTTATTTTGTCCCATGTTGTCGGTATCGGGAATACATCTACAATGACCTCTTGCCTGTTTATCGGCTCTAAAGGTTCTTGCTTGTATGTGCCTGCACGTACAGCATCCAGAACATCCTTCGGATCTTCTGCATAGAAGAACGGGACAACGACATCAAGATTCTTGTTGACGACACAGTACGCCACCTCCTCGTCGTTAGACTCCATGCCGAAGCCGTCCTCATCAGCGAAGTATCTTCCATCAGGATATATCGTCCAGTCCAATGCACAGAATCCATCCTTGAACCCGTCCCATGTATGCAGCCCTCCGAAGCTTGCTATCCTGTTACGGAGGTAATTGTGTCCATTTGAAAGGTGACTGGATATCTGCCGGTCATTGACTTCAGTATCCTCTACAAGAAGCCTTTCATCCTTGTCCACGAACTGCCTCATGATACATGTTGCGGTGTTCAGCAAGAAGGTCTCATGGTTGTCTCCCCGTAGTATTGCAATTCCATCACCAAGGAGGCGTCCTTTGACGTTTTCGCAATCAGGATAACCGACAAGTCTTACGCGCACATCATTCGGATCGATTTCAATGCAGCTTCTCCTTATATGTCTAATCGTTTTCATATCTTCTCCTGCTTTGTTGATATATTAGTTTCAAAATTAGATATTATTCTCCGAGATACAAGCATTCTTCCACATCACGTTCTCTAGTCAAGTACAGATTGAACGAGATACTATGCCATGCTTGATACAGTTCGTCTAGCATTTCTATCATCGCATCTTCTGAAAGGTCCTGCTTATAGTCAACCAGCCACTCCTTCGCAACTTTCCCGGTTCGTTGCGCGATCTCCTTCACTACAAAACCCTCACCTACTCTATCTACAATCTCTTGCAGACATTTCATCAAGTCGTATGAGTTGGCTTGCCAGAAATGGAACTCTGTAGAAAGACATATACCCCATTCTCCGGTCTGTGTTTCAAGACAAACAGTTTCCCCATAATATGCGAAGGAATAGGAGCCGCTTTTTATATCGTATCGGTACTCGATTCCGCAAGTATCCAATATCTCCAATGCACGGCGAGTTGCTTCAGTCAATATGAATCTATTTTCCATATTCTTCGTATATCTCGTCAAGGTAACGCTCGATGATTCTTATCAGTCTGGCCCGCATGTATCTAATTTTTCTGAGAAGTTTCATATGGATCTCACTTTTGAGGTTTGTGAAGTGCCTTTGTCTTTCCACAGCGTAGACATCTTGTGAACGCAGTCGGCTGGCAGCCTGGGATAGCGTCATACATGAAGTGGTGATTGTCACGAATTCTGTCGTGGCTCGGGCATTTTAGCCCTTTGATTTCTCTTACCATAGTAGTGTGAATTAGTTTTACATAACTAATAGAGAGTTTCTGCATATAATTCTTTCGAGTTCGCTCCTGGTAAAATCTCACTTTTTTCAAGAAAAACGACATGCTGATCACCTAAGAGCGAAAGAATCACACATCAAAATACTCATTTAATGAAACGGATATCAGAAATGAAGAAGATTGTCATATTTACAGGAGCCGGTATCTCGCAGGAAAGCGGGCTGCCGACATTTCGTGGAGAAGGAGGCATCTGGGAGAGCATCGATGCAGAGAAGGTCGCTGATTACAGGTCATGGTATTGCGGCAGAAGGTCAGACTGCAAGCAAAGAAGACAGGCAGTGCTTGACTTCTTCAACCCGATCCGCCGAATGATTCTTGAGAGTGAACCTAACGAAGCTCACTATGCCGTCGCACGTCTGGAAGAGAAGTATGATGTGAAGGTCATCACGCAGAATGGGGATGACTTTCACGAAAGGGCCGGATCCACCAAGGTCATACATCTTCATGGTGAAGCGCTGATGAACACCTCGACGCTCAATCCGTACGTACCTTTCGATATCGACCCCGACGATCCCGATATCAAGATAGGAGACAAGGCTCCTGATGGTTCACAGATAAGACCGTATGTCATATTCTTCAACGAGAACCTTGACTACTGTCTGTGCAAGGCTGCGATCACGGCCATAAGGGAAGCGGATGTAATGATTGTCATAGGATGTTCTCTGAAGGTATTTCCTGCTGCCGGAATGATAAGACAACTGAGGGAAGAGGCATCGCTTATCGTGATTGACCCAGGTGAGCCTCCTCTTGAAATCAGTCATCTGTTTTCGCATCTCAAGATGCCAGCGACCAAAGGGATGCAGATTCTTGAAGATTTCTTGAAAGAATTATAGGGTATCCTCTATCTATGTCTATGTGAACAAAAGAACAACCGCATTATGAACGACTACACAAACCTCATCAATGATGGCATCAGTTGCCTCTATAAGTCACTCGAACCTACCCTTTCTCCTTACGATATGGAAAGGGTGAAGGATGCTTTTGAACTTGCAAACGAAGCTCACAAGAAGCAGCGTCGCCGCTCCGGACTCCCTTATATCGTACATCCCATTGCTGTCGCGCAGATAGTGGCAAGCGAACTCGAACTGGGAGCAAACCCTGTCATTGCTGCCCTCCTGCACGATGTGGTGGAAGACACTGACTATACGCTGGATTATATCAAGGAGCGTTTCGGTGACGATGTCGCCCATCTGGTTGACATCGTGACTAAGCGCAAGATTGAGAGGCAGGTCAATTCCAAGCAGGTGGAGAATTTCCGCCAGCTCCTCGAATCCATGCAGTTCGACGTACGTGCCGTTCTCATCAAGCTCGCTGACCGTCTTCACAACATGAGGACTCTGGAGAGCATGAGACCGGCAAAGCAGATGAAGATTGCAGGTGAGACGGACTACTTCTATGCTCCTCTTGCAAACAGGCTCGGACTATACCATATCAAGTCGGAGCTTGAGACACTCTCATTCCGATTCCGCTGCCCTATGGAGTACTCGGAAATCGAGGAGATGCTTGCTAAGGTGAAAGAGGCAGACAGGTCTGCAATCGAACGCTTCACCAACGGTATCCTTGAGCATCTCACGGCGGAGGGTATTGATGCAAGAATCGAGGTCCGTTACAGGATGCCATACAGTGTCTGGAGGAAGATGAAGACCAAGGGCTGTGAATTCGCTCAGGTCGAGGATAAGCACTATATCCGCATCATCTTCCCTGACAACTGCGGTATGTCGGAGAAGAACATGAGCCTCAGGATCTATTCTGTCCTGACCGACCATTTCAGGGAAAAGCCAGGCAGCTTCTCGAACTATATCGACGCGCCAAAGGAAAACGGCTACGAAAGCCTTCACGTTAAGATTCTCAATGCGAAGGCCGGATGGGAGGAGATCCACATCGCATCCGAGAGGATGGTCCGTAAGTCAAGACTTGGATGTGCTGCGGACCAGACCAGCGGGAACCTGCGCCTATGGCTTGAGAACTTCCGCTCGGTCCTGAGGAAGGTAGCCGAGGACTCAACCAGTAACAATTACCTCATCGACGACGTCCGCATGCTCTTTGAGTATAACGACGACATAATGGTGTTCACTCCCAAGGGAGACTATATCATTCTGCCAAAGGGAGCGACAGCAATTGACTTTGCATTTATGATCCATAGCAAGATTGGTGAGCACGCCCGCTATGCAAGGATCAACGGCAAGCTCGCCTCCGTCAAGACGGTCCTTCACAGGGGTGACTGCGTTGAGATCGGGCTGAGCGACGAGATTCAGATCCGTCCTGACTGGCTGGGCCACACGTCCACATACAAAGCTCAGAAGGCAGTGAACTCATATCTCGGCAAGCAGGAGAAGCCAAAGTACACACGCTGTCCTCACTGCAATCCACTTCCTGGAGATGAGGTCATCGGATTCGGTCAGGATGAAGAGCATCTGACGCTTCACAAACGCGCATGTCCGGAGGCGATCCGTCTTGCTTCACAGCATGGCAATCATATCCATGAGGCAGAACTCCCGGAATGCCCGGACTACCTCTACCCTGTCAGAATCATGGTGAGAGCCGTAGACCGCTATCATCTTATCAGCGACCTCATCGAGTGCATCACTGAGAAGCTCAAACTCTCTATGACTGCCCTCTCCTCAGAGAGTGTAGACAATATCGGCACCTGCACCATCGACTTCGGAATCCACTCTGCAGGTGAGCTCCGTTTCGTCATCAAGAACATCAACGAGATCAAGGGTGTTGATGAGGTCACAGTACAGCAGTAGAATCAAGACATAGTACGATATAATATGAACATAACCTACATAAAGATTCGTCATGGACGAGAGAGCGTAAAGGATCCTATTCTTTATGCTCTTAGGGAGATCCTCCCTAACGACAAGGTGAACTGCGCAGAAGTCCCAGAACACATGGCCTTCTTCGGAGAACGTAAGATAGAGTTTTCCATGCACTCATGCAGACCGGACCTGTTTATCGGTTGTAGGGATACAGCGGAAGTGATTCTCAGGAATGCTCATCGATTCTGTATTCTCATCAACCCTTCCATATCTCAGGAAGAAGTGGAGTCATTGCGTGACAATGCTCGCGTCATAATCCTTCGCACCGAGTCACCTTCGGATGAGATTGATAAGGAGTTTCTTGAAAACCACCTGGTACCAATCGTAGAATCATTGAGGTCTGCGGCGAGCAGTATTACTGATCATCTTGACAATCTTGTTGAGATGGCGCTCTCCCCTACCGAACAGTCCCCGGAGGATTTTGATCCGCAGTGCGATATCCTTGAAAATCTGAAGAAGTACAAGGATACTGTCGAACTGTCTGACAGGTCATGCCCGAACTGTGGGCACGAGATGATAAACTTCTTCGTCTCATCTCCTGCCTGGACCTGGAAGCATCTCTGCGGACGCGCTGGAAGGCTGACCTATTGCCCGAACTGCAAGACGCAGCATGGGTTCTGGTGTCAGATAATGAACTAGCAGTCAATGATATGGAAAAGAATAAGGACGAATTGACTGCCAAGATGTTCGGGGAAATGTATGTAAAGTGGAGACTCGAAGAAGGACTCTACTCCTCAGACAAGGGAGATATGACCATATCGGTAAATGAGGATTCTGACAAACGTAGTGTTACTTTGAACCAGTTGGCCAGGGAAATGGGTACGACTATGCTTCCTTATCTGGCGACTCATCCGGATGTGGAATTCGAATCCTTTAACAGGAACCTTTGGAATATCGCCAAGATTGGAAAGGTGTCTTGCTATGAAGGAAAATTATCATCGGAATATCCCTATCGTCAGATAATTGAGGAATGCTACAAGGCATGTGACAACTTCGGAAAGCAACCCACCGTAATGATAGTATACATCAGATTCGGCAAGGGGCAGAAGATTCAGATGCTTCAGTATGCTCATCTCAAATGTTATATCTACATGTCTTACGGAGTCAAATATCTGGATGTCAATATATCTTATGACAATGATGAAGATGAAACAATGAGTACTACCGGAACGATACAGATGTGGATAGCTTGATGATCAAATTTATAAACAACAAAACATATGAAACTTAAGGAATTAAAAGACATGACGCTTACCCAGATATGGGATAAGATGAAGAAACCGTTCAACTTCGCTTGGCGTGCAGGAGTTATCGTCATTGGTATTGGCATGGCTTATGGGATGATATGTGAGGTTGGAGAGTGGGTATGGGATTTGTTCGATGGAGATTCGTACATAACGGAGAATATCTCTGATCAGGTCGAGGCGAGGTACTACAGAGACGGCACTTGTCGTCTGTATAATCGCTATAGCGATAAGAAGCTGAGCAAGATACTCAAGTATGTGGATTACTGTCCGATGACAGATGATACTCTTACTTCCTATAAAGATCTTGACGATCAATGGGGTTTCATCAGCATGGAATCCGGAAAGATTGCTATCCCCGCGGCATACACGAAAGTCTGGGACTTCTGCGAAGGATTGGCTGCAGTTGCGGACGAGTCCAACAGAGTTGGTTTCATCAATAGAGACGGAGAGCTAGTCATACCGATGCAGGATGTAGACCACAAACCTGGATACTATTCATTCGATAATGGAATTGCCATTATGGAAGCACCGACAACAGGCCTGAAAGGAGCCATAAACAAGGAAGGAGAATGGGTTATCCCGATGAAATACAAGAATGTATTCTACCCGGATGACTGCGGCTTCATTAAGGTCTATGACGACTATCATTGGGGATTGTATGACTCCAACGGCAACGAAGTCTTCCCTATCGAATATGATGAGATCTACTATGACTTAGCGCAAGAAGGTGTGTTTGCGCTCAAAGATGGTGTCAAGCAGCTTCTTAGTGTCTCAGGCGAAGTTATCGAACCGTTCATAGTTGACTCTACACGTCCTCTAAGGTACATTGTCGGATATAACCCGGATTCTGAAAGCGAATATGTGACCCATCCATACCTTGTGGACTATTGCGTTGATGACTATCATGGGGTCCTTGATACTCGAACAGGAAAGATCGTTATCCCTGCGATTTATGACAGGATTGAGATGATATCTAAAGATATGATCACAGCTTCACTGGGGATTGAGAATGTTGAGAGTGTTGCGTTAAATCTTAATGGAAGAAAATTCGAACTATCTCTCCTATAATCAATTACCAACCTAGTGTGCCAATTGTCAATTGACACACTAGGTTGGTAAAAAGTTGAGATTTTTTCAATCCCTTAATTTATGAATAGAATACCATTCTACATCAGGATCATTCAATCCATAAATATTTATAATATCATCCTCGGATAGTTCTTCCACTCTATATAAATGACATATAAACTCTTTTTCTTTAATTTCAACACAATAGTGATTCATAATTCTTAATAGTTACTAAGCATTTTTTTGTAAATATACTAAAAATAAGATGAATTGCAAGAGTGTTTTGCTCTAATCGCGAGATTTGTTTATTTTAAGAACTTAATACCTAATTTTTCAGAAAGTGCAGAAATTTCTCAGAAAATGTGCACGAAAATCTTGATGTTTCAATCCATAGAGATAAACAACAAAAACAACAGGATTATGGAAACGACAAAATTTACAAAAGCTGAGCTTAACGCCATCGCCAACCGTCTCAATGCCATCCATTCACATGGAAACGATGAACTCTCTCTCAAGGACAGACTTGTGTCATATTACATGACAACTGACGATACTCTTACTAAGGAAGAG
>JAZSEQ010000074.1:0-9129 GCA_045531765.1 Candidatus Cryptobacteroides sp.
TAAAAGAGCCCTAACTCTTTGACTTTTAATCAGTTAAGAATTAAAGCTCTTTTTGTGCGGGCGAAGGGAATCGAACCCATACGCCTCTCGGCACCAGATCCTAAGTCTGGCTTGTCTACCAATTTCAACACGCCCGCGACAACCTTGTAAAATAAAAGAAAGTCAGAGACTTTCTTTACTTGGTAGCGGGGGGAGGACTCGAACCTCCGGCCTCCGGGTTATGAGCCCGACGAGCTACCAACTGCTCTACCCCGCGATATTGGACTGCAAATATACGGACATTTTTTGAAACTGCAAATTTTTATTGCAGATTTTAGCTTTTCTGGAACCCTATTGTATCATTCTATCCATCTTGCGTTTTATGGATCAAGGGGAAAGCCATGCAGAACTACGATGTATGCATCACAACAGATATATTATCTGACAAATCACGAAGTCAAAAAAAACGGGATTATATTGACGACAGGTGCCGTTTTTCCATCAAAATGATAGTTTTCTGCTCTCGACGTCAATGAAACAGCCATTCCATTGACGTCATCTGCTGATTCTCTTTGTTACAGTAGGTTCGGCTTGTCTCTTGCCACATCTGCCCTCCCCCCCAGACTCATCCGGAAAGGCAAGGGGGAATCGGAAATATACCAGCCGGCTGTCCAATGCAGGCTGAGCAGGCTTATCGCAAAGGCCTGTCAGAACATTTGCTTATCGCTCCCTATGCCTGCTTTGTGCCGGTGACACACCGCTTATGCGTCTTTTGAACGATTTCTGCACAAGCGGTGATCAAAACCAGTCTTTTGATGTGAAAACCAGTATGGCTCATGCGAGTTTTGGCCAAAAGTCGCACAAGCTGTGCGAGGCATCATTACGTTTTATGAATCAAGGAAAAAACGCGCAGTATCCATCCATGAAAATGTGGGTTTTCGTGGACAGGAAAATATGCCTTAAATTGAATGTGATGCCACGGATACCGGCAAAAGTCCTATAAAGAAAAGCGCATTGCAGAAGAGGAAGGCCGCTTATGCCATAAAGGCAATCATTCCTTCAATGTCTGTATTTGCAAATGACTTCTGTTCGCCTGAAGACAGGTTCTTTATATTGATTACTCCTTCCGACATCTCGTTCCCTCCTACAATCGAGAGGAACGGTATGGCTTTTTTGTCGGCGTAGTCGAACTGTTTCTTCAGTTTTGTCTGTTCAGGATATATCTCACATGGAACTCCGGCTTCACGGAGTGACTTTATGACAGGAATGAGGTACTTGAGTTCTTCCGCACCCATGTTGGCGAACAATACCTTTGTGGTTGAAGTGACTTCGGAAGGGAATTTGTCAAGGCCTTTCAGCACATCGTATATGCGGTCTGCTCCGAATGAGATTCCCACTCCCGACATGTTTGGAAGTCCGAAGATGCCTGTAAGGTTGTCATAACGTCCCCCTCCGCAGATGCTTCCGATGGCAAAGTCCTTGGCCTTCACTTCAAAGATGGCTCCTGTGTAGTAGTTGAGACCGCGTGCAAGAGAAAGGTCGATCTCCACTTCGTGTGTGATGCCTGCCGCCTCGATGAATCCGAAAAGTTCCTCAAGCTCATCAAGACCTTTGAGACCAGCCTCGGAAACGATCCCTGACTCAGACTTTCCGCTCATCAGCTCGCGCATCACCCCAAGCTTTTCAGCCGTACTCCCTGAAAGTGTCAGCACAGGACGTATTACCTTTATCGCCTCTGGGGTCAGTCCTTTTTCTGCCATTTCCGCTTCCACTGCCTCAAGACCGATCTTGTCGATCTTGTCAATGGCAACCGTGATGTCCACCACCTTGTCCGGAAAGCCGCAGATTTCTGCCATTCCCGTAAGTACCTTGCGGTTGTTTATCTTTATGCATACATTGACATCAAACAGTGTGAAAACCCTGTCCACAATCTGCACGAGTTCCAGTTCATTGAGCTGGGAAGTGGATCCGATCACGTCCACATCGCACTGATAGAATTCTCTGTAGCGTCCTTTCTGAGGACGGTCGGCACGCCATACCGGCTGTATCTGGAAGCGCTTGAACGGAAATGTGATGTCGTTCTGATGCTGCACGACAAAGCGTGCAAAAGGCACTGTAAGGTCATAGCGAAGACCCTTCTCGCAGACTTTGAGGGAGAGCGCCTTGCTGTTGTAGCCGTCTTCTGTGCCTTCAACCCGATACTCGTCGTAGTTTATTCTGGAGAACGCATCGCCTGAGTTAAGTATGCGGAACAGGAGCTTGTCGCCTTCTTCACCGTACTTCCCGAGAAGTGTGCTCAGATTCTCCATGGAAGGAGTCTCTATAGGTGCGTATCCGTATGTCTTGAACACAGAGCGGATTGTGTCGAATATGTAGTTGCGTCCTGCCATTTCGGCTGGTCCGAAGTCTCTGGTTCCCTTTGGTATTGAAGGTTTCTGTGCCATTTTCTTATATTTTCTGATAAAACATGCAAATATAAGAAACTGTTTGCATTTTTTGAAACCGATAGCCGGCAGTGTTGCTGTTGTGACCCTTGATTTTTCACCATCATGGTCTCTGATACAGGTGAAGCCCGAATTCGGGAGCGACTGTCATGAGATGTCCCATGATTTCGGATTGTTGCTGCTCATGCAGGTTCCAGGCCTTTTCCTTTGTAAAGAAGTAGACTTCTATCGGCAATCCGTATGCCGTCTGTTCCTTCTGAGTGACAATCAGGTCAAGTTCTGCGTTTACATATGGATGTGAAGCAAGGTAAGTTTCAATATATGTCCTGTACAGCTGTATGTTTGTGATATTGTCGTTGCCTGCGCTGAGCATCCTCTCAAGAGGACCTGTCAGAATGGGGAATGTCTTTACGATGGATGCTGTCATTTCTTCGGAGCACATCTCGAGACTGTTGATGTCTATGAATATGCGTTTGTCTGTTCTCCTGCCCCCGCTTTCAAGCATGCCTCGCCAATTCTTGAAGGTGGTGCTGGTCAGTGTGTACGGAGGAATCATGCTCATGGTGTTGTCCCAGTTGCGGACCTTTACGGTGTTTAGGGTGATTTCCTCGACGATGCCGTTGGTGCTTCCGTCCGGCATCTCTATCCAGTCTCCGATCCTGACCATGTTGTTCTGAGTCAGCTGTACTCCGGCTACAAGTCCGAGGATGCTATCCTTGAAAACCAGCATCAGTACAGCGGCTGATGCTCCCAGGCCGGTGAGCAGCACAGCAGGAGATTTGCCGATCACTATGGATATGACGACTATGGCGCCTATGAAGAGAAGCGTGACCTGTGCAGCCTGAATAAGCCCTTTCAGCGGTCGGTTCCGGTTCTTTCCTGTTGCCGCGTAAAAGTCCTGAAATGACAGCAGAGCGGCATTTGCCACCATTATCACCACTACTGCCATATAAATGAATGTAATTTTCTGCATTGCCGGCAGGATGTTGTCTGCTTCTCTGAATGCGATGGGAAGCAACCAATACACAACCAGTCCCGGAATCATCATAATAATGTGATGTCCGAGACTGTGTCTGGCAATTAAAGAGTGCCATTTAGAGTTCCTGATGCGTCTGTTGTGTGTCGATACCCATCTGAACAGGGCCTGACATGACATATTGATGCCTATACCTATGCTGATTACTATTATGGCAGCAATGACTGCATCCAAAGTGTCGGCAGTAGCGGAGGATACTCCTATGCTATTGACCAGCAGGTCATTCATCTGTTTTACGATATCTTTCATGTCAGTTTTTTGTGACTGACCTAATCAATATCCGTGCAATATTACCTTGCTGGCTCGTCCAATCTGAGTTCGGGGTGACTCTTTGAGGAGTGAAGCAGCATGATAGCCACTCCTAAGGCGATGACTCCGAGCAGGATGAAGATGTATTCGGCATGAATCGCGGCAGATATCTCCTGTGCCTTGTTTCCGGCTTCAGTTATTTCAGAAGTGAAGATGCGGCCTATGTATATAGGTACAGCCCACATTCCCATGTTCTGCACCCAGTATATCAGCGAATATGCGGTACCCAGGTTCTTTTCAGGGATGATTTTAGGCACGGACGGCCACATGGCTGATGGAACCAGTGAGTATCCTATGCCGAGAAGGGCTATGGCGATGTACGCATAGACCGGTACTCCCTGAGGGGCAAAGGTGATGATAAGGTGGGAAAGCAGGACAAGTCCGGCTCCCACTACCATCCATCTGGTGGCTTTCCCGACCTTGTCCACAAGAGCTCCGAAAAGAGGTGTGAACAGGATGGTGAAGAATGGAATCATGGCCAGAAGCAATGTGGCGATGTCAAGGTTTACTCCGAACAGCGGAAGAAGGATTGAAACGCCGAATTTCTTGAATCTGATCACACAGCAGTAGAAAGTTACGCAGAGTATGGCGATCATCAGGAAGCGCGGATTGCTCAGCACCTTCCAGATGTCCGAGAACCTGAACTTGTCTTCTTCTGCCGTGGCTACTTTGTCTGTCGTGCCGGCTTCCTTGTCGAATCGTGCGTCCATGGCCACGAATATCGCCCACAGGACTGCTCCAGCTGCTAAAACAGCAAGCCCTATCAAGGCAGGCCTGTTGGTCTCTGCAAGAGTGTAAATTTCTCCCATCGCCTTCTGCTTCACTATCATAGGGGCTATCAGGATAGCCGTGGCGGTTCCGAAACGGGCGATTGCGAGCTGTAGTCCCATTGCCAGGGCCATGTTGCGTCCCTTGAACCATTTGGCTATTGAACGGGTGACTGATACTCCTGCAATCTCGCTGCCGAGTCCGAACAGCATGCATCCGGCGTAGGCTATGCCCAGGGATGTCTCGGGCTCAAAGCCGTATGAGATGGCAAAGGTCACGAGGGCGGCACCGAGTACCATCATGCCTACGAAGATGGAGCCGACAAGACGTACGCCGAACTTGTCCAGCAATGCTCCGCAGACGATCAGACCTCCCCATATGCAAAGGAATGAATATCCGCTGGCATAGAAACCGTAATCCGCCATGTCCCATCCCAGTTCGAGATACTCGGGGTTCTTGAAGAGTTCGGAGAGGGACGAGAACATGTCGTCAAAGAAATATGACGCGAACATAGGAACAACAAGGCATGCCAGCGCCAGCCAGCATGCCCATCTGTTGTCCCTCAAGGTGTTTCCGAGGGATGACATTATTTCTTGATGTTAGGAAGTTCCAGACCGTATCCTTTCCTCTTGTCTTCAACCTTGAGGAAGAATGACATGATGAAGGCGAGGATGCCGAAAGAGGAGAATATGCACATAGGAGCGACATATCCGCCTGTGGATTCCAGGACGACACCGATAAGCAGAGGCACAAGGCAGAGACCGATGTTCTGTATCCAGAAGATGAGCGAGTAGGCGCTGCCGAGGATTACTGGGTCGATGATCTTAGGAACTGAAGGCCAGAGCGCTGCCGGTACGAGAGAGAATGAAACTCCGAGCACTACGATCAGAAGGAGGGCAAACCACTTCTGCGGGAAGACCGGAAGCAGGAAGGCGAAGCTCAGGTGGCATACGATCATGATGATGGCGCCGAGCATGAGCATGGTCGCTCCCTTGCCTTTGTTGTCAAGGAATGCTCCCAGGAATGGTGTGAGTACCATTGCAAGTATAGGGAACCACCTGAACAGGTCAGCGGCTTCTGAAGCCGGGATGTTCAGTGTCACCTCAAGGAAGTTTGTCGCATATCTCTGGAATGGGAAGATCGCCGAATAGTATAGTACGCAGAGCAGGGCTACGATCCAGAACATCTTGCTCCTGAATATCTTGCCCAGGTCGCTTACCTTGAATTCCTCTCCGGCTTCGCCTCCATCGACGATTCCCTTCTGCCTGTCAAGTTTGGCGTCCATTACCGAGAACGCGATGAAATTGATGAGTCCGATCAGAAGAAGGATGACGCAGAATAGTATCGGTGCCTCGATGTTGCCGAAACTCTCGGCCAGACGTGGTGATGCTGAAAGCACGGCAAAGACTCCCAGACGTGCAATGGCCATCTCAAGTCCCATTGCCAGAGCCATTTCCTTGCCTTCGAACCACTTGGCGATGGCTTTGGAAACTGTGATGCCCGCCATTTCGCAGCCGCATCCGAAGATCATGAATCCGAGGGAAGCGAGCTTTGCGCTGCCAGGCATGGCAACCCACCAGGAGTTGAGCCAGTTGCAGAATTCTGTCGTCTGGAACCAGTCGGTGATTCCGATATACTTGATTCCTGCTCCTATCACCATGAGTGATGTGGAAAGGATGCCGGTGAATCGCACACCCATCTTGTCAAGGATGATACCTGCCAGGATGAGGAATCCGAAGACGTTGAGCATGTACTCCGATGCTGCATATGTGCCGAATACGGAACTGTTCCATCCTCTTGAGCTCTCGATGAGTGACTGCAGAGGAGACATCACGTCCACGAACATGTACGCAAAGAACATTGCAAGTGCAATGAGGATCAGTGCTGCCCACCGTGCAGCAAAGCTGTCGTTAAGGTACTTTTTGATTGTCTGTGTCATATTGTTTGTATTTTGGAAATCGTATAAGGATTGTCGCTACGCCCCTTCCCGTGATGACTTTTCCTGGTCATGTCTTTATCCGGACGGGGAGAAGCAAGCGGCGAAATCTTTGCAAAGATAGCGTTTTTTAGTACCTTCGCAAATTCAAAGGATATGGCCGAAATGAACAACACATATAAATATCTTGACAGGATCGAATCACCTAAGGACATAAAGTCATTCAGTATGGAGGAGCTGAAGGACCTTTGCTCGGAGATCCGGCACTATATGGTGGAGTGCTGTGCGGTAAATCCGGGGCATCTCGGGTCAAGCCTTGGTGCCGTGGAACTTGTCGTCGGGCTCCATTATGTGTATGATGCTCCGGAAGATAAGATAGTGTTCGATGTCGGACATCAGGCTTATGCCCATAAGATATTGACAGGCAGGAGAGAGGCATTCCGCAAGAACAGGATGAAGGATGGCATCAGCGGATTTCCGAAACGTTCCGAGAGCGAATATGATTCCTTTGGAGTCGGCCACTCCTCCACATCCATATCGGCAGCCCTTGGCTTTGCGGAAGCTGCCAAGATGCAGGGAACTTCCCACAAGTCTGTTGCCTTGATAGGCGACGGATCGCTCACAGGAGGCCTCGCATTCGAGGGTATGAACAATGCAGGTGCAAGCAAGGCGGATCTTCTTGTCATCCTGAATGATAACAATATTTCCATAGACCGTAACATCGGAGCCTTGCATGAGTATCTGCTTAAGATTACGACAGACCCGCGGTATAACAAGGCAAAGAAGCGTGTATGGGACAGACTCGGAGAAGGAAAGTTCAGGAAGTTCCTTCAGAAATTCGTCGCAACCACAAAATCCCATATGGTGAGGGAAAGCGGCGGACATCTTTTTCAGGCCATAGGGTTCAGATATTTCGGACCTATTGATGGGAACGACATAGGACAGGTGGTGGATACGCTTAAGAAACTGCGCGATCTTGGCGGGCCGATTCTGCTGCATACATTGACCAAGAAAGGGAAGGGATATGCTCCTGCTGAGAACAATCAGACCGTTTGGCATGCTCCGGGACAGTTTGATCCCGAGACAGGGGAGCGTATCAGGAGTCCGAAGGGATACAGCAGGTATCAGGATGTGTTCGGAGAGGTCCTTCTTGACCTTGCCCGTTCTGATGGCAGGGTTGTGGGTGTGACTCCGGCAATGGCCTCAGGCTGCGGAATGAATATCCTGGCAGGAGAGATGCCTGAGCGCTTTTACGATGTCGGTATTGAAGAGGAACATGCGGTGACCTTTTCCGCCGGTCTTGCAGCCGGAGGCATGAGGCCGTTCTGCAACATTTACTCGTCATTCTCCCAGAGAGCCTTCGATCAGGTGATGCACGATGTGGCTCTCCAGAGCCTTCCGGTGGTGTTGTGTCTTGACCGTGCCGGTCTGGTAGGGGAGGACGGAGCCACTCATCACGGATGTTATGACATGGCCATATACCGTACGCTTCCGGGGGCTGTGATAGCGGCTCCGGCAAATGAGACGGAACTCAAGAATATGATGTACTCGGCTCTCAGGTCAGAAACCGGCCCCTATATAATAAGGTATCCCCGCGGATACGGCGAGGGAACTGCATGGCGCGAAGCGGAATACTCTTATATCGGGCCAGGTAAGGGCGAAATGCTTCTTGAAGGCAGCGGTCTGGCAGTGATATGTGCAGGACCTGTTGCCAATCGGGCGGTTGAAGCGGCGATGAGGATGCGTGAGCAGACCGGATGGAATCCGTATATATATAATATAAGGTATGTGAAGCCGATCGATGAAGAACTTCTGACCCGTGTCGGGCAGACCTGTACCCGGGTCGTTACGATAGAGGATGGATGTGTCGTGGGAGGCTTGTATGGAGCAGTGTCGGAATTCATGTCCGGATCGGAGACCCCTCTTCCGGTAAGGCCGGTCGGCATACCTGACATGTATATCAGCCAGGGTACGCAGAATGAACTTAGGGAAGAATGCGGCCTTACGGTCGATAGAATATTTGAGGTCATGCTCGATGAAAAACAATTTTTCATCAAAAAAGATTAAAAAGTTTTGGAGATAAAAAATTAATATCTATCTTTGCAATCCCAAATCAAGAGAGACATTCTCGAGATGAGGAAAAACAATGCCGATGTAGCTCAGTTGGCCAGAGCACGTGATTTGTAATCTCGGGGTCGTGGGTTCGATTCCCTCCATCGGCTCAAAACTCTCAGGAGTTTTTCGAAGTTTGTTTTTGAGGGATTTCGAGGCGGACGAGTGAGGATGGAGGGAGTTACCTCTTGGTAATGACCGACTGACGATGCGAAGTCCAACGAAGAAATCACCAAAAAGAAACGAGAAAAAGGGAGAATACCAGAGTGGCCAAATGGGGCAGACTGTAAATCTGCTGGTTTATACCTTCGGTGGTTCGAATCCATCTTCTCCCACAAAAAGCCCGCACCGAAACGATCGGGCTTTTACTTTGAAAAATGCGGAAGTAGCTCAGTCGGTAGAGCATCAGCCTTCCAAGCTGAGGGTCGCGGGTTCGAACCTCGTCTTCCGCTCCAACTACGCCAGTGTAGCTCAGGGGTAGAGCGCTTCCTTGGTAAGGAAGAGGTCGTGAGTTCAATTCTCACCACCGGCTCTGCTTTTTTTGT
>JAZSEQ010000075.1:0-11962 GCA_045531765.1 Candidatus Cryptobacteroides sp.
AATGGCTGTTAAAATTCGTCTCCAGCGCCACGGAAAGAAGAATTTCGCATTCTTCCACATTGTTGTGGCTGATTCACGCGCACCTCGCGATGGTCGTTTCATCGAGCAGCTCGGCTCTTACAACCCTAACACAAACCCTGCAACTATCATTCTCAATGATGAGCGTGCACTTGCATGGCTTAACGTAGGTGCTCAGCCTACCCTTACTGCAAAGCGCATTCTCTCTTATGAGGGTGTTCTCCTTGCAAAGCATCTCCAGGAAGGTGTAAAGAAGGGTGCTCTTACTCAGGAGCAGGCTGATGCAAAGCTCGCTGCATGGAAGTCTGAGAAGGCTGCCAAGGTAAACGCTAAGAAAGAGGGACTTAGCAAGGACGCTGCTGCTGCTTACAAGGCTGCTGTAGAGGCTGAGGCTAAGGTAAATCAGGAGAGAGCTGAGGCTATCGCCAAGAGAAAGGCTGAGGCAGAAGAGGCTGCTCGCGCAGCTGCTGAGGCTGCCGCTGCTGAGAAGGCTGCGCAGGAAGCTGCTGCAGCTGAGGAAGCAACAGCTGAGAGCGCTGAGTAATTCTGCCATGCAGCAGGTAGCTCAGGTCTTGAAATCTAACGGTACCGATGGGGAACTTGTATTAGGTTTCCGCGAAATCGCTCCTGAAGATATCAACCTACAGGAACCGGTGTTCATCATATTCGATGGACTTCCGGTTCCTTTTTATATTGAATCACTCACAAAAAGGGGAAATACAAAGGCCCTTGTACACATGACCGATATCTGCAGTCAGGAAGATGTGGAGGAAATCATCGGCAAGGCCATATACGTGGAGGAAGAAAGTCTTCCTGAAATGTCTTTGGAAGAGGACGGATTCGCCGCCCTTGTGGGATGGACACTGCTGACGCCGGAGATCCCCGATCAAGTCGGGGATGACGTGGAAACGGTCGAGGATGACGTGGAAACTGTCGAGGATGACGTGGAAACGGTCGGGGATGATGTGAAAACAGTCAAGAATGACATGAAGGATGCGTCATTGCCGGCTTTGACCGGCAATCTATACGAAGTCGGCGAAATCACAGACTTCATCGACATCCCGAACAATCCTTGCATAGAGGTGGCAACAGAAAATGGAGCAGTAATGATACCGCTCCATGAAGATCTGATAATTTCTGTCGATCCTGAATATCAGGAACTCATAATGAAAATTCCTGAAGGCCTCCTTTAGAGTCTGTCTTTCAGGATGAAATAATATACAGCGAGTCCCACCCAGCTGAATGCAAGAAGTGCTATTGTAAGCAGAATCTTTACAACATTGTCAAGTTTGGGTTTATTGGTCCATACATCCTTGATGCACCAAAAGCAGCAGATGACTCCTACGAGCCACAAAAGAAATGCGATCATAATTTAATTGTTTAATAGTTGTTATTCAAATAATCCGTTTTTACTTCCTGATAAAAGGCAGACTGGGCTGTATACATATATGGTATGACCCAGAAATAACCGATTCCCAATGTAAGTACGGAAAGTATTATCCATCCCAGGAAACTCAGATAAAGACAGAACAGGTCCAGTTTGCGACCCTTCATCATCTTCATACTGAGATTTATAGCCTGATTTGCAGAAAGTTCAGGATAGTCCTTGAGTATATAAGGAGTCATTGCATATGACAAAGACTTTATTATACCTGGAACTACGAGCAGAAGAGACCACAATCCCACATATATGCACATCAGGAGCATTCCCCAAAGGTTATGTCCATAGCCTGACAGAGAGTCACCCAGCATATTCGACGTCACATTTCCGTCTCCATCCGCAAGCAGACGCCTGAACGCATTGGCGGCACCCACTGCCAACGGGCATACAATCAGTATTATCAATGCCATCCCCACATAATTCAGAGTCATAACATCTGTCCCCTGAAGGGCCACGGCCATGGAACGGTCCGCAAGAGACATACTCAAAAGTGTGGACGGAAGGGAAAGGACCACCGAAATGAACACTATTATTATAGTGGCTATTATCGCAGATGGCCAGTTTCCTTTCAACGCTGCCAATGCTGCATTCTTATATTCCTGATTCGATTTCATGATCAATAAGATAAGGTCACATTCACTGTCATGACATCCATACAGAAGCTCTTCGGAACTTCTTTATTGGACGTAATCTCGAAATCCACGGCATCAACCGAGCCAAGCTTCGTAAGATTGAAGGCAGACCAGTTAGTCATGACAGAATCCTTCTGTGCAGAATAGTCTGCAAGATTGATCTCATCAGATCCAGTCATCTTGCCGTCAAGATAGCCTGTTGCCTTAAGAGTTATCCTGTCGCCAGGAACAAAGTTTTTCCTCACGTAATCCACAACCTCCACCGTATTATTAACATAGCATCCCTTCATTACGCATGTACCGACATCGGAGGCTTTAAATAAGAAATCATGCTCCGGCATATCATCTGTCTGAAAGAACACTGCATAATTGTTCGCCGTTCCCATAGGAGCATATACTCTGTATGGATTGATCACATACGGCTGCTGTTCTTCTGATCCGCCGTCAGTCCCTTCATCTGCCGCCTCGGAAGCAGATTCTTCCTCATCATCCTTTTCCGGCAAGACAACATCTCCCTTCAGGCATGAGAGGGCAAAACCGCCTTTGAATGCCTTGAATATCTCACCTTCACGCTCCACCTTGTTGTTGAACGCAATAAGTCCGGACCATGCGAACGGTCCATCAACATATATGCTGTCCTTATCGAAAGAGTCACTCACGTACGAATAATCAAACGTGGCATACAGAGTATTGCTCATAGTCGTTCCGCTATCTTCAAAACAGGATACTGACAAAAGCATTACTGCAAAAACAAATATAAAACGCTTCATAATCTATAAATAATTCATTATTAAACTTCCACATCTATCCTGGCGACAAAGGCCGCCGGTCCTATAAGAAATACTTCCTCTGCCAACACATCGCCATGATCAACAGGACGGAACTCCACACTGAGGCTGTCCCGTAAAGCCTTGACATCATATCTTACAGCCCCCTGAGACAGAATTTCATGAGGCGGTATCCCCTTCCTATATGCTGCTATACATGAGGCCACTATGCCCGTGCCGCATGCGAACGTCTCATCCTCGACTCCCTTCTCGTATGTGCGCACATGCAGAAACCCGTCACCCGGAGCCTCCACGAAATTCACATTAGCTCCGACAGGCTGCAACTCCATGGCATTATATCGTATGTCTCTTCCCTCCGTTACCACATCATACGACACCAATCCATCCACAAAGCGGACAAAATGACGTGTGCCTGTATCCAGGAAATATCCGTCTGAAGGCACAACTGTCCCGGACAGACGCTCATGAAAATCACAGCACCCCACGTCCTTCATCTTTATGCTTACCGTCTTCGAGCGGCCTTCCGCTGCAAGAATCTCACCAGAATGGTATCCGTCTGCCGCATTGAAGAAAAAATCTTCAATTCCCATATCAGAGGCAAAAGCCACGATGCAGCGGCCACCATTGCCGCACATCATGCCACCTGATCCGTCTGAGTTATAGTATGTCATGCAGAAATCCGCATCATTCGTTTCGGAAGAATCAAGAAGCATCAGTCCATCTGCACCGACTCCATATCGGCGGTCGCACAACATGGCTATCTGCTCCTTAGAAAGACAGATTGCCCCATCTCTGTTGTCAGCTATCAGGAAATCGTTCCCTGCACCCTGGTATTTATAGAATGTCAGCATCATAGTGTTTCTCTCAATAATCTTGACAGGAGCTCCACTCCTTCGCAGATTTTCTGTTCCGACATGAAGGAGAAGTTCATGCGCATAGTGTTCCTGCCGCTTCCGTCGGGATGGAAGAACTCTCCAGCCACATATGCCACACCCGCATCAAGCGACCTGTCATAGAACTTGACCGCGTCGAAGCCCTCCGGCATCGTCAGGAAGAGGAAGAGGCCGCCTTCGGGATGTGTCCATGAGACTCCTTCCGGCATATGTTCCTCCAGCTGGCTGAGCAGCAGGTCCCGCTTGCGTTTATACAGGGCGATGCTCTTCTGTAGATTAGCATCGAGACGTCCGCTTCTGAGGAATTCAGCCGCCACATACTGGTCGAATATCGGCGGACAGAGGTCCAGTGACTGCTTGCATACATAAATCTTGTCCAGGATGTCCGGATGGGCTATGGCCCAGCCAAGGCGGAAGCCCGGGGCGAATATCTTGGAGAATGAGCCCAGGTGGACCACTCTGTCCGGATCCAGCGAGTACATTGTCGGGATATGTTCACCCTCATATCTCAGTTCCCTGTACGGGCTGTCCTCAACTATAAGGAAATCGTGCTCCTGAGCCAGTGAGACAAGCATTTCACGCTCCCCAAGCGTGAGAGATTCGCCTGAAGGATTCTGGAAATCCGGAATCATATACAGGAACTTTATCTTCTTTCCTTCTGCCTCGACCTGTGCTATCACCTTCTCATATTCCGCCCTGAATGCATCTATATCTGCATTGTGGGCGACTCCCCTGATATCCGCACGATATGAACGGAAAGACTGGAGAGCACCCAGATATGACGGGCTGGATGTAAGGATCACATCACCCGGATCCACGAGCACTCTGGTGCACACATCGATACCCTGCTGGGATGACGAGGTGATCTGCACGCGCTCCACAGGCACGCCGCATCGCCCGGCCACAGCCTCGCGAAGTTCCGGCACGCCCTGCGTCGCCCCATACTGGAACGCTTTGCCGGCATATTTGTCTATCACCTCGGACATGGTCCTGCGGATATCTTCCAAAGGGAAGGTCTCCGCCGAGGGATAGCCTCCGGCAAAGGAGTATATGGCGCCAAGGTCCACCTTCTTGAAGATTTCCCTGACCGGAGACCTGAAGAAGGAACCTACATCCTCTGAAAACTTTTCTTTGTACATACTCATTGTATAGATGTCTCGACTTCGCTCGACATGACAGTAAAGGATCACCTGACAGTCAACTTGTCATTTCGACCAAGCGACAGCGCGTGGAGAAATCCGTTATCGAAGCATGTCCTCCAGCGTGATGGAACCTGCAGTCTTTGCGTCGCGGTATTTCACGATTACAGGGCAGTACAGGTGTATTCCCTGCTCTGCTCCCGGTCCCTTACTGACCGGGCGGCTTCCCGCCACGACTACAGCACCTGCCGGAACCACCATCTGGCCGTTTTCATTGGCCCTGATGTATTCTCCCGTAGTAGCATCGAATATCGCAGTGGACGCATTGATGATCACGCCTGTGCCTATCACTGCATTTTCCTTGACTATAGTACCCTCATAGATGCCGCAGTTTCCTCCGATGAACACGTTATCCTCGATAATCACGGGAAGAGCCCCCACAGGCTCGAGCACTCCGCCCAGCTGCGACGCAGCCGAAAGGTGTACGTGCTTTCCGACCTGGGCGCAAGAGCCCACAAGTGCATGGGAGTCTATCATGGTACCCTCATCCACATATGCTCCGATGTTCACATATGCAGGCGGCATCATGATCACTGACGGAGCGAGATATGCACCTGCGCGCACACTGCTTCCTCCGGGAACGATCCTGACACCGTTCTCTGCCGTGAAACGCCTTGCCGGAATGGTGTCCTTATCAAAGAAGGAGAACTGTCCCTGAGTCATATCCGAAAGTTTTCCAAGACGGAAGCCGCTCAGAATCACCTCCTTGACCCAGGAGTTTACCTTCCACTCCCCGTCAATCTTCTCAGCAACTCTGACCTTGCCGCTCTCAAGATCGGCAATGGTCTGATAAAATCTCTCTATATCTGTCATATTATAAAATACCTAATAATTTTACCGTTTCCACCATCAGGTCGTATGTACTCTGCCGGGATGGGACCAGCGGGAGGCGCAGCTCGTTGCGGATGAGTCCCATTGCCGCAAGGGCAGCCTTCGCCGGGATCGGATTGCTCTCCACAAAGCAGTTGTTGAAGAGCGGGGTCAGGCGGGCGTTCAGCTCCTCAGCCTTGTCCGTCTGGCCCTTCTTAATCGCATCAGTAAACTCTGCGAGAAGCGCCGGAGCCACATTCGATGCCACGCTGATGACGCCGGCTCCGCCGTTCTGCATCATCCAGAGAGTGTCGTCGTCATTGCCGCTCAGCACCTGGAATCCCTCCGGAGCGTCCTTGAGGATCCGCATGATCTGCTCCCTGTTGCCGGAAGCCTCCTTTATCGCCATGATATTGTCTATCTCAGCAAGCCTCAATGCAGTCTCCGCCGACATATTGGCACCTGTCCTTCCCGGTACATTATAAAGGACTATAGGCTTATCCGTAGACTCCGCTACCGCCTTGAAGTATTGATACTGACCCTCCTGAGTAGGCTTGTTATAATATGGAACCACTATCAGGAACGCATCCACGCCATAAGGCTCAAGCATCTTCATGCTCCTTATTGTATGCTGCAACGAGTTTGTGCCTCCACCGACTACTACCGGCAGTCCGCCCGAATGCTCCTTTGCGACCTGGAGCACCTTGATGCGCTCGTCATCCTCAAGGCAAGGAGTCTCGCCTGTTGTTCCGAGAGGAACGAGGAAATCTATTCCCGCCTCAACCTGACGGTCTACCAATGCTGCAAACGCCTCATAGTCCACCTCACCGTCCTTGAACGGGGTGATGAGAGCGGTTCCGCAGCCTGTAAGATTAATTCTGTTCATAATTCCAATTCTATAGATGTCCCGAATTCGTTCGACATGACAGTGAACTACTCGAGAAACAACTCCTTAAATTCATGTACACCTATGAGGCCTTCTGTCCTGAGAGCCGCCTCTACCGCTCCTGCGGCGAATCCCTGGCGGGAGAACGCCTCGTGCGAGAGGGTGATACGGTCGTTGAGACCCTCGAAGCCTATTGTATGGATGCCAGGAATCTCTCCGCAGCGCACAGACTGGATGTCCGTATGCACATCCATGTTTGCATCCACGATGTCTGCCAGAGTCTTCGCCGTGCCGCTCGGAGCGTCAAGCTTGTGACAATGATGCATCTCAATCATATACGGGCTGTAACCCCCGAAGTCTGCCAGCAGCTTGGAAATATAGTCCGTAACAGCAAAGAGAACATTCACTCCCACAGAGAAATTAGTCGCCCAGATCATGGTCGTGCCGCATTTCTCGAAATATGCCACGACCTCTTCCCTGATGTCAGCCCATCCTGTGGTGCCGACAACCACAGCCTTGAAATTCTCTGCAAGGAACTTATAGTTTGCCCTGAAGGCATCAGGAGTGGTGAAGTCTATGCACACGCACTCCTTGGCCAGCACCGGATCCGTCTCGGTAACGGCCTCGGTCCAGCCGACATATTCGAGACCACGGGAGAGGATGATGCTTTCGATCATCCTGCCCATCTTGCCGTAGCCGCTTATGTATAGTTTTGTTTTCATTTTCATTTGTTTAGATTCCTCGACTCGCTCCGCTCGCTCGGAATGACAAAAACACTCCGCTTGTCTGGAATAACCAAAACACTCCGCTTGTCTGGAAAGACAAAATTGCTACGCTGGCCTGGAAAGACAAGGGGAAAGGTTAAAATACTTCCAGCTCTTCAGGATTGTCAAAAAGGTGGTCATGAAGGTCCTGAACCACTTCCGTCAGTTCCTCACGGTCCACCACAAAGCTGATATTCACAAATGAAGCACCTTGAGAAATCATGTAGACATTCGTCCTCTTCAAAGGAGCGAAAGTCTTCTTCAGTATTCCATTCAGACGTACGATATTCTTTCCTATTACAGACACCTGCGCCTTGTCGTCATCCACAATCACATCCGCAAACTCCGAAAGTTCCTCCACCACCTTATCTATCTTTTCCGACGCATCCACAGTCACCGAGATATTGGCCTCGGAAGTACTGATAAGGTCCACGGACACCTTGCTCTCGCTGAAAATTTCAAACACCCTGCGAAGGAAGCCGGAGGTATTGATCATCTTCATGGAGAAAATGTTGATCACCTTGATGTTCTCCTTGAAAGACACAGACTTCACACCATCCTCGATGAGTTCGTTCCTCAGTATCGCCGTTCCTTTTCCTGAAGGATTCATGGAATTAAGCACATAAAGAGGGATATTCTTCTTCACAGCCGGCTCAATGGTCAGAGGATGAAGTACCTTGGCTCCGAAATGAGCCATCTCAGCTGCTTCCTCGAACGAAATCTTCTCCAGATATTTGGTATTCTTGACCTTGCGAGGGTCTGCAGTACGGACTCCGTCCACATCTGTCCATATCTCTATCCTCTCCGCATCCACAGCCATACCTATCAGCGAAGCCGAATAATCGGAGCCTCCCCTGCCGAGGACAGTCTGCTCACCCGCAAGATTGGAAGCGATGAAGCCCTGGGTTATTACAGCATGCATTCCTTCATAAGCCTGAGCGACAATGGCGGGGACCCTTGACGCAATCTCATCGGTGATAGGTTCTCCCTTCATATAAGAATCATTGGTCACCATCATGGTGCGTGCATCGATAAAACCAGTCTTTATGCCTTTGGCATTCATCGTATGGCATATGATGGTAGAAGACAGAAGCTCTCCGTTGGATATGATGATGGCCTTGTTGCGGTCCGACAATTCCCCCACCGCACAAATCGCAAAGGCAAGTCTGTCAAGTCCGTCGCATATCTCGTTCACACGGCTTAAGGCATTTTCCATAAGTGCCGGGCTCTGCTCAAGAAGTTCCTTAGTGAGATCGACATGGCGTTCACGAAGCTGTGCAAGAAGCTCTTTGGTCTGGGCCATATCCTTTGATGCTGCTGCATCTGATATTTTATAAAGAAGGTCTGTAACCTTTGAAAGAGCCGAAACCACTACGACAGGCTTCTGGTCAAGCTTGCTGCCGATGATGAAAATCGTTCTTGTGATGGCCTCGAAATTCGCTACCGAAGTACCACCAAATTTCATTACGATCATAAAAACTACACTTACTTATCAATTATTATCTCATACATTTTCACATAGGACCGCATCGCCTTCTCCAAATCCTCAAGACAGATGAATTCCTCCGGACGGTGAGCTGTCAGGATCGAACCCGGGCCGCACAGTATCTTGTGCCCGAATACCGTCAGGTGAGGAGCATCGCTGCCGAATGAAACCGGCTTCACATCAAACCCTTCGAATGTTTCATACATCGTAGGCGCGTCGCCTCCCAAGGCTGTGACCTTCATATTCTTCTGCCACAGGGCTGCTTCCTTCGCCACAATATCCGATCCGTCCTGGGCCTTAGGCTTCCCGAATCTCAACTTTGCATCCGTCCCTGCCATGTTCTTCATCAGATTACAGACCATCCCGTCAGACTCGAACGTGGTCCTGAAGTACAGTCTGCAGGTCAGGCTGTCGCTGAGGATGTTCTGAGGATTGTCGCTCACGAGCCTTCCTATGTTCCAGGTCGTCTCTCCAAGAATATCATCTTTCGGAAAGACTATGGTCCTGAGAGCGTTCACAAAGTCATTGAACATAAGGACTGCGCTCACTCCGTTCTCCGGATATCCCGAATGGAAGGCCTTGCCGGTGAACTTCACCTCGAATGCCTTGGTGCCCTTTGCAGCAGAGGCCATGCAGTTGTCAGTCGGCTCGCCGACTATCACCCATGCATCCTCTGCAACCCTGCCAAAGCCTTCCGACAGCGCCAATCTGTTGAAAGCCTTCGCTCCGAATGACCCGGTTTCCTCTCCAGCAAGAAGCAGCAGGCCGAAGCCGTCATATCCCTTGCTCTCAAGAACCTTGCAAGCTTCATACATGGCAAAGACTTGTCCCTTGGCATCACATGTTCCTCTGCCGTAGAATCCGGCATCGTCAGATGTCGGGGGGACGTATGGGGGGACTGTATCGAGATGTGTGCAGAAGACTACCTTCGGGGATCCCCAGGACACGAGGATGTTCCTTGTCCCGTCACCCACTTCGAATGTCTCCACCTTACGTCCCGGAGCAGCAAGCTCAACCGCCAACATATCAGCAAGTTGCGCTTCCCTTCCCGAAGTGGAGTCCACACTCAATATCTTATGAAAAAACTCAAGGTCCATATAAACAAAAAAGCAAAGAACACGCAATAACGCATTCTTTGCAAATATAATTAAAAATACAATACGATGAATATCAATTCACGACAACCTCATCCAGGAAAAGGAAGCCTCGCATCGTGCTTCTGTACGCGTGGTAGCGGACATAACGTGCATTTAAGTCACATGATGTTTCGAATGTACGGAACGTCAAGGCTTCCTCCGATGTCGGGACATCGTTTTCTATGGTCGCCACAAGGGTGAAATCCTCTCCATCTTCCGACACGAGGATCTCCACCTTGCGAGGCATGAAGACGCCCGGTCCTATGATCTGCATGAATGTGCCGCCCACATAGCTGACAGGCTGCACCGAGCCCATGTCTATGGTCACGTCGATGTCGGAGAGGAAGCCTTGCCAGCGGTTGTCGCTGTATGTCCATCCCCCTATGACACCATCAGTGAATGTCTCTTCGCCCGCAGCCTGATACCAGTCCTGGATCGGCTTGCTGTATATGACCTTGCAGCCCTTGGCTTTATGGTCCACACCGGTCAGGAAACCTTTCCTCTCACCATATTCATTCTCGAGGTCAAAGGTCGTGTAGCCTTTGGCACGCATGATTTCAAGCATTCGCAACACCCTCTGTCTGAAGCCCTTGAGGTCTTTGTTCTCCGGCAGGCTCCAGCCGGTTTCAGCTATGGCTATGGCACGTGGCCAATACATATATTCGGCATGCTCATCTGTGACGATATACTCCGACCAGAGGTTCGCCTGCACTCCCTTCAGGTGATGAATCTTGTCTGCCGGCATAGACGGTTCCAGCGGCTCATATACATATACGGAATCCAGCGGGAGATAGCCTCCGATGGACTGCGGCTCCTTGAACGGAGCATCCTGGGTGTGGTCCAGGTAGCAGTAGCGGCCGGGCGACATGACCACGTCGTGCCCCATGTTCATGGCGGCGATTCCGCCTTCAGTGCCTCTCCATGACATCACCGCTGCGCCTTCGGCCAGGCCTCCGTCCAGGATCTCGTCCCATCCGATCACCTTCCTGCCCTTCGACTCGACATAGCGGGCCACGCGCTTTATCATATAGCTCTGGAGTTCATCCACGCCCTTCAGTTCTTCCTCCTGCATCCTCTTCCGGCACTTCGGACATGTCTTCCAATGTTGCTTACCCGCCTCGTCGCCACCTATGTGGATGTATTCCGACGGGAAGACCTCCATCACTTCGTCCAGAACAGTCTCCAGAAACCTGAATACCTCCTCATTGCCCACGCAGAAGTCGCTGTCCTTGTATGCCTCGCCGCTGCAGCCGAGTTCCGGATATGCCGCCAGCACCTCCTCACTATGGCTCGGCATCTCGATTTCCGGGATCACCTCTATGTGTCTGGCACGAGCATAACTCACCAGATCACAGATCTCTTCCTTGGTGTAATATCCACCATAGGCACCCTTGGAGCCTTCTTCTGCATAATGTCTGTCACCGGCCCACCATTCTTTCCAGGTGTGCTGGGGACGCCAGGCGGCGAACTGCGTCAGACGCGGGTACGCGTCGATCTGCAGGCGCCAGCCGGCTGCGTCTGTCAGATGGATATGCATCCTGTTCATCTTGAACATCGCCATCGCATCTATCTGTTTCTTCAGGAAGTCCACGTTGCGGAAATGTCTGGAAACGTCGACATGGAGGCCTCTGTATGGGAAACGCGGATAGTCATATATCTCGCAGCACTGGAGCTCATGGACCGTCCCCTCAGCAGTCATCTGATTCAGTGTATGAAGAGCATAGTCGCGACCTGCTTCGTCAGAGAATGATATGGTTACTCCCCTTCTCTGGTGTATGGCAAGCCTGTACGCTTCTGAAGGCAAGGCATCATCTCTAAGCATGCGCACCTTAGGATTTTTCATGTATCTATATGTTCCTTGGCTTGTCATGACTTCCGCAGGTGCAGGAATAACCACCTGAGGCCCCTG
>JAZSEQ010000031.1:0-132203 GCA_045531765.1 Candidatus Cryptobacteroides sp.
ATCGGGAATAGGGAACTCGATGTGTCGCATTATCCTTATTCCCGACTGATGCTGCAGCATGCTCTAAACTATAGCCACTAAAACAATCCGCAAAAATCCAAAAAAGTTAAGAAATCTCTTGGAAAAGTCTTAGAATACCCGTGTCCGCGGGTGGACACGCCTCCTCAATCCCTACCATCAACCCTCCTGAATTATACCTGTTTGAGGGTGGGAGATAAGCATAACATTAAAGATATAGCCATTCCTTTGACTGTCAAAAGAATGGCTATATCTTTGTGCTGTCGCTTCTGGTCTGTCTGCTTATGCCTGCTTTGAAACCACGGCGCTGAGCTTCTCGCAGAGCTCGTCGAGCTTTTCGAACATTTCCTTGGTGAGACCCATGTAGAATGCTCTCTTCTTGCCCTCAGGGTGATTCGCCCTATGCTTGAGGTCATTGTAAAGCTCTACAGCCTCGTCGATTATCTCTGCTATTTCGTCAGCATCCTTGTGAGGATTGAGCGCTACGAAAAGAGCGCAGTCATCAATGAACTCTGCAACGAAATACTCGATGTCTTTCTTGAAAACTCTAAGATTCATAATCAATACGTATTAAAAAAGTGTTATAACGTCGGCAAAGGTAATATTTTTTTTGAAACCTTGTCTCATTTTCTCCTTGCGGGGGGGGGGATTTTATACATAAAAAGCCATATATTTGTAAATTGGTTTATTCTTCCTTTGTGCCTGCTGATATGAAGACCCGAGTAATTTTTATAATGGCCGTCATGACCTGTCTTGCTCAGTTGCTGTATGCATCTGAGAGTGAGCCGGTTGTCTTCGGGCACGCTTCAGACTCATCGGTACGGGAGGAATTTGCCATCTATTACAAGCACGACAGCATCACCATCAACCCGACTTATCTTCAGAACAGAAGACAGATAGACCGCATCATAACCTATCTCAAGGATTCTCCGAGAATAGACAGCATTACCATTTATGCATGGGCATCTCCGGAAGGAGGATACAGCCACAACGTCTGGCTCTCGCAGGAACGTGCCAAGGCCGCAAGACGCTTCCTTCTCCAGCACACACCGGATTCGTCCAAGCTGAGCGCCGACAAGATAAAGATAAGTCCTCTGGCCGAGAACTGGCCGGGCCTGATAAAGAAAGTCGAGGAAAACTACTTCAGGCATGACCGCCAGAGGGTGCTTGACATCCTCTATGCCGACAACATCGGTGACGAGACCAGGAAGTGGCGTCTCAAGCAGCTCGACAAAGGATACACCTGGACCTACCTCATCCGCCGTTACATGCCTGAACTCCGTGCGGCCACATGGGTGTGCGTGTGGGCTGAAGTCCTGCCTCCTCTTCCGGATGTGGCGGAGGTCGTGGATGAACCGGTGGCGCAGGAAAAGCCTCTGGTAAGGGCTCCCGGGGTGCCGCCTCAGCTCAAGCGTACAATAGTGGGTCTGAAGACCAACCTCGCCTATGATGCGGCCTCTGTCCTGAACTTTGCTGTGGAAGTGCCTTTCAACGAGCATTTCTCCATACTCTACGAGCATCATTGTCCATGGTGGCTCTGGGGTGACAACAAGTACTGCATCCAGTTCCTTTCCTATGGCGGTGAATTCAGATGGTGGTTCGCTCCGAAGACCAGACCTGAGACACAGGATCTCAAGCTTCGTGATGCCCTGGTGGGCCATTTCCTTGGCCTGAACGTCTGGGGAGGAAAATCAGACATCCAATGGAAACGCGCCTTCGGCTGTTACCAGTTCGACTTCATAAGTGCCGGACTGACTTACGGATATTCCCTGCCGATAAGCAAGTGGCTGAATATGGAATTCTCCATAAGTGCAGGATATGCGCGCATCCCATACCAGCACTACATCCCGACGGAAGACTGGCAGATCCTGCTCCGGGACAAGAACGACGCCGGTGTGCTTCACTATTTCGGCCCTACCAAGGTGGAGGTGAGCCTTGTGATACCGATCCGTGTTAAAATAGGAGGGTTCGGGAAATGAGGCGTCTGACCATCATATTGACGGGTGTCCTTATGCTGCTGTCTTCATGCGAAAGAAGACCGCTCTTTGACCTGTTCAACACCCACTACGTGCGTGTCTACATCGACGAGCATCTGCTGAATGTTACCACAGGATTCTATAATCCTGACCATCAGAAGCCGGCATACTCATCCCCATCTATCATCCGCGTCGCCCTCACGGACCCTGACACAGGAGTCGTCAAGGCCGAAAGATATCTCCGTAACATGGACCGTGACGAGAGGGGGACATATTATGACGGATATATAATCGCCGATCCGGGACGCTATCATATGATTGCCTACAACTTCGATACAGAGGCGACCATCATCAGCGGAGCCAACTCCCACCTCAGCATGGCGGCCTACACCAACGAAATCGCCTCCCACCTCTACAGCAAGATCCCGAGCAGGGTGAAGGCTCCCGTGCCGAACGAGAGGATCGTCTATGAACCGGACCACCTTTTCGTTGTGGACTGCGGCGACGTCATCGTGAACTATGTAGAGCAGCTCGACACCCTGAAGACGCCTCAGGGAGATTATTTCACAGGAGAGAGCATCGTGAAGTCGTACTATCTTCAGATAAACGTCAAGGGAATGCAGTATGTGTCCTCATCCGTTGCCCTGCTTGACGGGATGGCCGGATCCACACGTCTGCACGGAAGGATGCCGGATACGGAGAATCCTGTGACGGTGTATTTCGAGATGCTCAAGTCCGACATTCCGGAAAATGAAGAAGGCGAAGCGGTGATATATACCACCTTCAACACATTCGGCAAACTGCCTGACGCGATCAGCAACCTGGAAATCACCTTTGACTTCCTCACCACCTACGGCAGGCACTACAGCGAAAAGCTGGACATAACGGAGAAATTCAAGGAACCTGACGCGATTGACCACCAGTGGATCATAATCGACCATGCCATAAGTATTCCCGATCCGCCTGCTCCTGAACCGGGCTCCGGAGGCGGTTTCGTCCCTGAAGTCGGTCCCTGGGAAGACATTGAAACGGATATAGTAATCTAACAAATCAATAAACACAAATTCATTAACAACTTTCTAATTTTTTTAAGTCATGAAAAAGTTATTTTTCATCGCAGCATTGGCAGGCGCAGCGCTTGTCAGCTGTACAAAGAACGAAGGAGTGGAGACTCCTGAACAGGATGTCATCACTTTCGCTGAGCCTGTGACTGCTCTCAGCACCAAGGCCACAGAGATTCTGAAGGATTATCCAACTTCAAAATGCTTTTCTGTTTTTGCCAATTACTTCACCGGTAATTATACCAAATTCGATGAAGGAAAGCCTTATATGAAAAATGTGAAGACAGCGTATGTTCAGTCTCTGAATGCTTGGGATCCTAAGGCAGGCTCAGGTGTGAATTATTACTGGCCAAAACAGGGTACTCTTACTTTTGCTGCATATTCCCCTTCAGAAGTATCCCAATATGTAAAATATGATGCTAAAGGCATTCAATTCACTGACTATGTTGTAGAGAGCACTCCAACACAGCAGTATGATCTTCTTTTCTCAGAAAGATCTTATAATCAGACCAAAACGACTCAGGACGAATGGGTAGCAGGAGATGATTCAAAGTATGTGGGTGTGGATATCAAGTTCAATCATGCCTTGTCATCAATTATCTTCTATGCCAAGACTAATGTCAATTATAATGAGGATAACTTCTATATTTTTCTGACAAAACTTTCTCTTGTTGATGTCTGCTCAAAAGGCTCTTTTAATCAGAATCTTACTGACGCAAATGGTGACTTGACTGATGAAGATTGGGCTGGATGGTCAGGACTTGCAGACAGGACTGAATATGTTGTGTTTGAAGGAAATCATCCTCTCTCCAATTCGAATGCTCTTGTACCTGGGGTCGCTCCTGGTACACAGTCAGATGTTACTGATGTTCAGAATAGTCATCTGATTCTCCTCCCTCAGTCTCTTGCAGGAGCTAAGCTATATGTGGAATATAAAATCAGCAATAGAAACGTTTCTCCAGCAACTGTAATTGATCAGACTGCTACAGTTGATCTTTCTACTTTTGACGTTGATAAATGGTTCAGAGGTAAGAGGTATATATATAACATTACCTTTGGTCTCGATAAAATTTATTTCGATCCTATCGTAACAAATTGGGATCAGGTTACTGTTACCCCAGACGTGGAAATAGGAAAATAATTCCCCAATAACCTCAGGAGGCCTGACCGCCTCCCGGGGTTCCAATATTTTAACAATTAAACCAGAACAGTTATGAAAAAGATTGCATTAATCGCAGCCATGTCGCTTGCAGCACTTGTATCCTGCACCAAGAACGAGACCGCTCCATCGGTTACCGACCAGCAGGAAATCACTTTCGCTTCACCGGTAGTAGGTGTCAGCACAAAGGGCCCTAAGTACGGCCTTCTTTCAGGAGACTATCCTACAACCCAGACCTTCAATGTATGGGCTTGGTATTCTGAGAAAGATACTTATGACGGCAACGGAGAAAAATACATGACAGATGTAACCGTTGAATACGATAGCAAGAATTTCAATAATGAGGAAACCGAAAACGGCGCTTGGGCTCCGACTCCGACATACTACTGGCCAAAGAACGGCAAACTTACCTTCGATGCATATTCTCCGACCGAACTTAGAACTCTGGCGGAGGAGGTGAAATGTGATGCTTCAAAAGGATTGACCATTGAAGATTATACTGTACCTACAATCCTGGAGAATCAGATCGATGTTCTTTACAGCAATAGAGCGGCAGACAAGGTAAGCACAAGCTTTACCGCAGGCACAACATATGAGGGTGTGGACATCGTGTTCAATCACGCTCTTGCTGCAGTAGCCTTTACAATCAAGCAGAGCGAGGCTTACCCTGCAGGTACGATCAAGGTAAAGGATATTGTCATCAACGCATTGTCAAACGGCAATTTTGATCATAATATTACTTATCCAGACGGAACAGCCGCTCCAGCGTGGTCTGCTCAGAACACTGCCGCAGATTATAATGCTCTCGCATGTGCAGATTATGCAAATTCATTACAGCCTTCAAATGCAGAAGGTGCAGCAGGTGCGACTGTCCTCGTTCTTCCACAGGCTTTCTCTAATACAAACGATGTTACAATCACAGTTAGTTACTATATCAAGAACCAGAACGAAGATGCACTTCTTCAGAAGGCGGTATTCCATCTGAATGATTCCAATAATCAGTCAGGAGAATACGAGACGGATCAGTCGTCTGTAACTGTAGACAAATGGGAAATGGGCAAGAAATACACCTATAACCTTACGATCGGTCTTGACGATATCTTCTTCGCACCTACAATCACTGAGTGGGTAAAAGTCAATGTCAATCTTCCTGAAATCAAATAAATCCCCCATAACCACCCCAGGCCTGACCGTCTGCGGTGGTGCCAAAGCAAAAGATGATGACGAACATAAGAACCATAGTGCTATACGCAATTCTGGCAGCGGCATTCGCAGCCTGCACAAAGACCGGACACGATGTGACGGCTGCCGTGCAGAGTGAGATATCCTTCGATGCCCCTGTCGTCGGGAATGTCACCAAGGCGGATATGATATCCGGACTTTTCCCGACGGACAGTGCGTTCTGCGTGTTCGCGGATCATCATTATGACCTGTTTGCAGATGCGGATGCAGGCAGCTTCACAGCCTATATGCGAGGACCTGATGAAGACGGGGACGGATATCCTGCAGGAGTCGTCGTGACCCACCATACGGATGAGGTGACAGCCGGTGACAAGACTTTTGACAGCTACTGGAAGCCTGCAGCATCGTATTACTGGCCGAAGGACGGCTATCTGACCTTTGCAGCATATGCTCCGCAGTTTGCAAGAAAGAGGGCAGCCATCGATTATCATGTGGACCGTGGAATGGTCATCAGCCAGTACCGCGTAAGCAAGTTCGTGGACCAGCAGTATGATTTCATGGTCAGCGACAGGGTGGTGAATCAGAAGCCTTCGGATATGGTCCAGAACAGTCCGGACCCTTATGACGGAGTGCAGCTTACGTTCAGGCATGTCCTTTCCGCAATCAAGTTCGAGGCAAGGACGCAGGCTGATTATGCCTCTGCAGGATATGCTGTCAAGGTGAAGAAGGTCTCCATCCTTAATCCATATGCTACGGCCGACTTCCATCAGTTCAGCGGGCGTGGCGTCAATGAGGTGGATCTCGAGAACATGTGGTCGTCATACAAAGGCGATGTGGATATGACAGTCGTTATTTTCAATGCAGAAGATGAGGCCTCGATGATGCCTCTGTCTGATGTCGCAGCAGAGATTACCGGAGATGACGCGGATGCCATCCTCCTGCCTCAGGTGCTCCATCCTGCGGACGGAAAGGCTGTCTTCGTGGAGGTGGTATATGAGGTGTCCCATCCGGACATGGGCGGAAAGAGCCTCACATATACAGCCTCGCTTGACCTCTCGCAGGGAAAGATGGCGGATGACACTCCGGTGAGCAGATGGGAGCCGGGCAAAAGATATAAATATACGATTACTATAGGCATGGACGAAGTGGTGTTCGCTCCTAAGGTGACCGAATGGGAGCCGGAGATAAGCATACCGGATGTGCCGATGATATAAGATGAGAGGTGATATCTTCATATTGATGATGGTTGCAGGTGCAGTCCTTTCGGGCTGTGCCAAGACTGACGTTGTCTCTGTGGAAGGGGCGTCAAGGGAGATTGTCTTTGATGCTCCGGTGCCTCGTGTGCATACAAAGGCCTCTCTTGTCAAGGACCTCTATCCGGAAAACACTGCCTTCTGTGTGTTTGCCGATCAGCATTATGACACGTTTGCCAATACGGAAGCTGACGGATTCACACCATATATGAGAGGAGCCGAAGATGGAGGGGAAGGTGTTGAAGTGAAATATCACGACACTTCGCTGGATATTGCCGGCAAGGACCTGAACAGTTACTGGAAGCCGGACAGGAGCTATATGTGGCCTAAGGAAGGTTATCTGACATTTGCCGCATACTCCCCGGCATCCGTACGTGAACATGCGCAGATAAGCTATACTCCGGAATATGGCGTCCGGATGACGGATTATACGGTGGATACCGATCCGGACAAGCATTATGACCTTATGTTCAGCCACAGGACCACCGATCAGAGAAAGGAGGATATGGTCGTTGATGCGCCGGATCCTTATGATGGAGTGCAGATAGTGTTTGAACATGTCATGTCAGCCATCGCCTTCAATGTCCAGGCTCATGATGCAGAGTATGCGGAATGGGGCTACAGCATCACGCCGACCAAGCTCTCTGTCCACAATGTCTATTCGAAAGCGGATTTCCGCCAGTTTGCAGGATATGAAGGCGACGATGTGGATAAGGCTGGAATGTGGACAGGGTTGGAGACCTTGGAGGAATACATTGTCTACAGTTCCGGCGATCCGCTCGGACAGGGCAGGGAGGCTGACCTGATCCTGCTCCCTCAGCCTCTGTCTGGAGAGGGAAGAGAGCCGGTGAAGATGGAGTTGGGCTTCGAGATGTCCCATCCTGACATGGGAGGAAAGAAGACAAGCCATACGATCATCTTTGACCTTTCGAAGGGAAAGATGGCGGATGATACTGCCGTAGACCGCTGGGAACCGGGAAAACGTTACATCTACACCGTGACCATCGGACTGAAAACCATAGAGTTTTCACCTGAGGTATATGCATGGGAGGACCATCAGGTGCCGGATCTTCCGCCGCTTGACCAGATTCCTTCGCTGACAATGCCGGATTAAAATGATAAAGATGCTTGGAAGGATTTACATACTTATGCTGATAGTTGTGACGGGCCTTATCGCAGGTTGCGTCAAGAACGATCCTGTGCCGGAGACGGCATCGGAGATATCTTTCTGCACTCCTGTAGTCAGAGGCATGACCAAGGCTAATGTCATGGGCGAGATAGAAAGATATCCTGTGGCGGAGAATTTCTGTGTCAATGCTGTCTGGACAAAGGGAGATCTCCAGTCCTGGGAAGCGGATGGGAATGTCCCGTATATGGATGAGGTGGAAGTGGCTTATAATGGAAATGACAGCTGGGACCCGCAGTCTGTCGCCGGTGGAAAACCATATGTGTGGCCTTTCGACGGAAAGCTCACATTTGCCGCGTTTTCTCCAGCCTCTGTCAAGGACCTCTGCGTATATGGCGCAGACGGTCTGTCCATAGAAGGGTTTTCTGTGCCGGAAACAATATCGGCCCAGTACGATATGATGTACAGCCTAAGGTCTTACGACAGGGTGGATAACACCAATCAGCATAGTCCTGCCACATATCAGGGAGTCGATCTCGTGTTCAGGCATGCTCTTTCTTCCGTCAAGTTCCAGGTGAAGTCAAGCAATAACTACCACGAGGCGGGCACTGAGGTGAAGATTCTGAGCGTGAGCATCTCCGATGCATACAGCAAGGGGGATTTCAAGGAGAATGTCACTGACGGACCGTCATACGTCGCGTCACCTTCCTGGACTCCTGACAGCGGTGTGAAGTCTGGCTATGACTACTGGAACTCTGTGGACGGACAACTTCTTACCACGACCATAAGCGGCCTGAAGACAGGGGACAGTGTCGCGCAGAATGCCATCCTTCTTCCTCAGGTCTTGAAAGATGAGCATCATGACGTGAAGATACATGTGACCTATTCCATCAGACACCATGGGGAAACGGATTTTGTGAACCAGGCGGCGGACCTTTCTCTTTCCACAAATACGGTCGGCAGGTGGGAGATGGGAAAGAGATACATCTACACCATTACTGTCGGTGTGGACAAGATCTTCTTCTCTCCGGAGGTTGAGGATTGGGAAAATATTGATAATCAGCCTAATGTGACGATATAGGAGATGTGTAGAAGAATCATCATATCAGTTGCTTGTGCAATCGCCGCTCTGTCTTGCGTAAAGGTGGAGCAGGAAGTGGTGCCGGTGCTCAGGATTTCATTCGAGGGTCCGATAGTCGGCAGTCTGACAAAGGCTGCTCCCAACCATGCGGGAGAAATAGAAGGGAAATATCCTCAGGCTGAGCACTTCTCGGTGTTTGCGCGGCACCATACAGGTGATTATCAGGCTTGGGACACTCCGGGAAATGTGAACTATATGACTGATGTCGAGACGGCATATTCTTCCGATGTCCAGGGCTGGGATCCGGATGCATGCGGCGACCCTTATTTCTGGCCTAACGGCGGAAAGCTGACTTTTGCCGGCTACTCTCCAAGCTCTGCAAAAGATGATTCCAGGAGTGTTACATATGGAGCAGAAGGCTTTGTCATCGAGGATTTTACGGTGGACTGTAAAAGCACTCTGACCCCTCAGACAGACGTGACATATTACGACCTGATGTACAGCGGGAGGACATACAACAAGACTGCAAGTACAGGAGGTACATCTTATAAAGGAGTGAACCTGAATTTCCGCCATGCACTCAGTTCCGTAGCCTTCAAGGTGAAGCTCAGGGAGGAGATCAACAGCGTAGCGGATGCCGGCCAGACATTGAACAGCATAGTCCTCAACAGAATATCCATAAGGCAGGCCTACAAGACGGCCACTTTCAGGGAGAATATCACTGACGGCCCGGCATATCAGGCTGCGCCTCAGTGGACTGACTACAAGGACGAGATGGACCTGGAGACGGAGTATTATTCTACATACGAGGATATGACGGCCGGATTCCATATCGAGCACGTGAGCAGTGCGGTAGAGCCGGAAGGAAGCAATCATGTCCTGCTTATACCGCAGCCGTTCGACCACGGTGAAAACGAAGTGGTCATAAGGGTGAATTATACAGTGACAGTTAATGACAAGACCACGAGACAGATTGTGGATGTCCCTTTGATGACCTCCAATGAGGGACTTCCGTTCAAGGACCTGAACGGCAACACGATAGAGGCATGGCAGATGGGCAAGAGGTATGTCTACACCCTTGAGTTCGGTCTTTACAAGATTTATTTCGCACCTGCCGTCGAGGTATGGAATGACGTAGAGGTCCCTGATGTAAATGTCGGAAACTGATGAGAAGGTTTGCATACATATTTCTGCTGACGCTTACGGCATGTTCGCTGGCGGTGACCGAGGATTACGATCCTGAGGTCGCGCTGACGTTTCATCCGATGTCCACTCCTTACACGAAGTCTTCTTCAGAGGTATTTCCTTCGGATCTTGTCTTCGGTGTGAGTGCCTGGACTGTCGGCCGCGGGGTGGACTGGATCTATGGCTGCGATGTGAAGCCTTTCGTGCATCAGGAGAAGGGAGTGCGGAACAGCGAAGATTCATGGAGGCTGGAAAAGACCCTTTTGTGGCCTTCGGTGAACGAATTCATGACAGTGGTCGCCTATGCCCCTTATTCCAGGGCGGCAGGATGCTGTCACGAATACGGGGTACGCTTCGAGGATGTGGATGTTCTTGAGGACCAGACAGACCTGATGTACACTCTCCCTCAGAAGGATATGGACAAGGGGTCCACAGGTGGGATCGTGCCTCTTCCATTCCTTCATGCGCTATGCAGGGTGGATTTCAAGGTAAAGGACCGCACCTCACCCGGGGAGCAGATAATAGTGAAGAAGATCGTGCTTCAAAGCGCTTCATTCAAGGGCAGTTTCAGCTCTCTTCCTCAGCCTCAGTGGACTGTGGGATCTGAAACTTCCCCGGTTGTGTTCTTTGACGGCAGTCTATATTCTTCGGACAACCCGGTGATGGCAGGAGAGTCCTTGCTGATGATTCCTCAAAGGCTCAGGACGGCTGTGGAGGTGGAATTTGAGTACGTGAATGCAGCGGGCTACAGCATCACCCAGCAGATCTCGAGCCCTGATATGGATACGGATCTGAAGCCCGGGAAGCATTATACCTATGTGCTGTCAGTGGGAGTTGATGATGTCAGATTCATGATGGAGATTTTATGATGAAAAACATTCATATATATATGGCTTTGTTTGCAGTCCTTGTGCTCTGCGGCTGCGACAAGGAGGGGCCTGCTCCGGTGGGCAGGGCCTCTGATGATATGATATATTGGAGTGTAGAGTCGGTGGATGGACTTCGCGCGACCAAGTCGCTGATCAACGGATATGCAGCCCTTGTGGATGCCTGCAAGCCGGAAAGTGATGGCGGTGAAGGAGGAAGCATAAGCGTATGGGCGGATTATGCCATTGACAATGACGGAGTTATAGAGGTAACAAAGGATGTGTTCAGCGGTACCAGCATAATATATCAGGACAAGGTGGGCGGCAATCCGCACAGCAGCTGGAACTACAAGGGGGATGACCTTTACTGGTCGCTTGGAGGACAGTATAAGTTCAGGGCCTATTATCCCACTGATGCCGACAACAAGGGAGCCAATGACACCGACGGTATCCAGCTGGGAGACGGCTGTAATGCGACTGTCTTCCAGATGAATTACAACACCATGATGACTCAGAAGGACCTTCTTGTTGCTTATAATACGATAGATACAAGAAGCTGGAATCTGTCTCATCCTGTGCCTTTGAATTTCAAGCATGCTCTGTCTGCTCTTCAGTTCCGCTTTCAGCTTATCAACACGCCGGGTCAGGAGTATCTGGACAGCGATTATCTGACTTCTGTCTGGATGGAGAACATGGTGGAAGAGTCGGAAAAACCGTTCACCTCCATCGGTGGTCTGGTATACGGTAATGAGGGCGAAGGTAATGAAGAGAAACTCGGATGGACGGAGAACAAGTGGAGAAATCCGGGAGATAAGCTTTATGAATGGGTCAATGAAGGAGTCCTGATGGAGAACAGTCTTGAAGGGAGTACGGTAAAGACCACTCAGGCTGTGGCATATACAGAGGCCGGTACTGCAAAAGGCCAGATGTTTACTGACAATGACGGCTTTCTGCTTGTGATACCTCAGCGTTCTGAAGGCAATGTGAAGCTGTTCTTCACGACCTCACACGGAGGTGGCACTGAGTACAGCATCACCATCCCGAAGATTACAGGCACCGACCTGGACGGTCCTTCGGAAACAGGTGAATATTTCATTCCGGGATATAGGTACATCTACACCATCAGCATCACCAAGACTGATATCCGCCTTCTGCTGACCATCAGGCCGTGGAACAAACTGGATTCCTCATACTCTTATAATTTCGGATAGGATGAAGAAAAAAATATACATATTATTGCTTGTCGCTTTGTCTGCATTGTCTTCGGCCTGTCAGAAGGGGCCGGAGGAGGCTGGCTTGTCAGGGGGTGCGGATGCTCCGGCAAGTCTTGTCATCAATCTTGGACTTCCTGCAGTGGATATAGACGTAAGGAGCATTTCGGATTATCCGGATAACCCTGAACTGTGGACGGTGAATCAGCGTGCAATAGACGGAAGACTCCTTTATCGTGTGGTATGTTTCATCTTTAAGGAGACGGAGGTGGCGGCCGGTGATTATCAGTACGACCTTGTGGCCTTCCGAGATGTGTATTATGAAAACAGAAGAGGATCTGGAGAGGGAACAGGCTGCTGTATGTGCGACCATAACGGTTTCTGGGACGAGGCTGCAGGAGCTGTCGGAGAGGAGCTGAAATACAGTGATAAGGTGCAGTTTACCTTCAACTATAACCTTCCGAAACACGGAACCGTCGAAAAGCTCAAGCGAGGCAACTACAGAATCATGGTCATCGCCAACTTCTCGGATTTCAAGCACGGGGAGTCGGAGCTTGGCGGAGTTGATGAAGGAAGGCTTGAGAATATAGTAAATACTGTGGAGGCTGATTTCAAGGCCAATCCGGAAGAAGGCATTCAGGATATCCTCAATCCAAGTCATCCGCATTACGCGCAATATCTTGAACTTTTCGACCATAAGGTAGATACAGGTGATGACAGGATTGTTTACAAGGATCACCCGTCCACATTGACTCTGAACTACCTCTTCGAGATGCATCCTGGAATGAACGAACTCAACGGAGAACTGGTGCGTACGCGATCCCGTATCCGCGTCGCAGTAAAGAATGAAAGTTCTGATGAACTTCTGGAAGTGAACAGGCTGGAGTTCAGTGACCTGTTCTCTCAGAAGAGTACTTATCTGTATAAGAGTGAGAGAATTACAGATAGAAATTACGAACTGTTCGCAAACACCAGAGGACCTCTGGATGTGGATAGTCCGGATGCCCTCGTGCCATTTGACGGAATAGTGCAGATTCCTGCAGGAGAGACTGCTGTAGTCTTTGATGCATATATACTCGGAAGCAAGATACAGGATGATGACCCGGAAGGGGGGTATCACTATACCTTGGGACTGAACTATCCTAATTCAGTGCAGTCGCATTATGATCTGCAGAGCAGGACTTCCATAAATACAAGGGAGAATCTCAATACGGATTATGGAGATGGATCCGATGCCTATTATCTGATCTATAACACGCAGACCGGAAGATATCTTCGCTCCGATGTGGATGGCTCTGCCTCAGGTAACTACGTCCATTCGGCGACATATACTCTTCCTTCTGAGGGAACAGAAGTGCCGATAGAATATGTCTGGAAACTGGAAAAGTATGCCAATAATCAGTATTATGTCCGCGAGGGTAACCTTCGTGATGCATATTATTGGGGTACCCCGACGACCAACAATGTGCCTTTGGGAGTTCTGGCTCAGAATGCGTTTACATTTTCTAATGACAATAACAATATCCTGATGCAGTCAAACGGCTATTCAGGCGGAAACAGATACTATATGTCGGTCAATTCGGACGGTTCGGTAAGAGGAGTACGCTCCGGAAATTACAGACGCTTCCGCTTCTATCCCGTGACCCTCGCATCATCCACGGCAGCTGCCGATCTCCAGATCCCTCTGGAAACCATCGATCCAGTCACATCTCAATCAACCCCGATAGAGGCAATACGTAGGAACGACTTCATCAACATCCTCGTGACAGTGACCTACAACCGCGACAAGGGTAAGTTCGAGTTCGTCGTAAAGGATTGGGAGGAAAGATCTGCAGATATTGAATTCAATTGATTATGAAGAAGATACTATATATATTCATTCTTGCGGCAGTCGCACTCTCCTGCGTTCAGGAGACACTTGCTCCGGGGGAAGGCTGGACTTCAGACCAGACCGCCGGTGTGTTCCTGCGCTTCGGTGAAAACAGCTTCGATGAGATAGAGATAAATACGAAGGCAACTCTCGGCGTCGTGCCTGAATCGCGTGTGCTCAATATCTTCATGTATATCTTCAACTCCGAAGGCGACCGTGTCTTTTCTCATTATTTCGACAACAACCATCTTGTGGGCTCGGAGGCTGAAATGGAGGCTCCTGACGGCAACTGCTGGTGGGTGGACAACAGGGTGCTGCCAGGTGACAGCGAGGATGAGGACACCCACGGCATCATCCATATAAAGGCTCCGATTCTGTCCGGCGGAAAGATATATATGATTGCCAATATCGATGCGGATATGGTGAACATTTCTCCTGAAAAGCTCAATACTCTGATGTCAGAACACGAATTCAATTCCCTGGCGGCTACCTTCAACCAGGAGATTACCTCCCGAAACGGATATTTCCCTATGTTTGCGATGGTTGAGGGAATTGACATCACTCCTGAAGACGGTATAAAGAAGAACGGTGCAGATGTCACTGCTGAGTTTGAGCGTCTGGATGCGAAGGTTATGGTCAATATCGCAGTGGCAAAGGGATATACGACAGAGATATTGGACGACAACGGCAATGTGATGAAGCAGGTGATGCAGGAGTTCGTGCCGACTTCGTGGCGAGTTGTAAATCTTCCTACGACCTGTTTTGTCAAGCCTCACGACAATGATGCGGATGAAGGGTATTTTTCGACTGAGCATGTGGCATTTGAGACGCTAGGTACAAGAAGTGTCACTTATACTCAAAATGGTGTCTCACAGACGGTGAACTCTCCTGAAAACGGCTTCTCATTCTATATGATCGAGAACCGTGAGACTCCGAAGAAGTCAGTCGGCGGCAACTATCATCTCAGGGACAGGCGCACAAAGGATCCCCTCACCGGTGAATACCTCAAAGGCGGTGATATGTGGGAATATGCTCCTGAGGATGCGACCTATCTGGAAATAAAAGGCGAGGTGGTGATGGATGTGGATGTGACTTCTGAGGCTGGTGCACAGACACTTACTGCCGATGTGATATATTATATACATCTTGGTGACTTCGCTTCTGACAGAGACAACTACAGCATCCGCAGAAATACGATCTATACCTACAACATCACCATCAAGGGAGTACGCAGCATCGAACTGGAGGTCACGACTTCTGCTTCCGGCAATCCTTCAGAGGTAGAGGAAAACGAGAGCGGAGCGACGGGAATGGTGTATATCGCACGTGAGGATCTTTATACCTTCGATGCCCATTATGGCCAGCGGGTGTTCGAGTTCGATGCAGCCTATGTGATTCCTTCCGAGGTGACCTGGTATGTGAAGACCCCGTTCTCCGAGGGTGTGCCTGAAAAGGTGGGAGACTCAGAGGTCACCGCCAATCTGGACTACAAGTGGGTGCAGTTCATGGTTAATAAGACTACTGATCCTTCTGCTGGTCAGGTTGTTCCGAACTTAGCGGATCAGAAGGTGTATTCGGATAAGAATCAGCCCTATCCGGGCGACGAGAGCACCCTACTGATGAATATCGTTGAGTTTACAGAGTTCATCCGTGAAGAAAAAATCAAGCTTCAGAATTATCTGGATGGAACTGTTCAGACCAACACGAGCGCATTCCTTCGTGAAAGGGATCCTCTTTGGGTTGAAACATGTCCGGATGATTCTAAGAAATGGGACAGGTATAAGCTTCGCGTCACTGCCTTTGTGGATGAGTTCTATTACGAGCACGACCCTATAGACCCTACATATGCTCCTGCGGACCTCTGGAAGAAGTTCGTAAACCAGCCGAACCGCATCATGCACGTCCTCTCCGACAGCAAGACCTCCCTGGACGGCGAAAGTGCCGCCACAGGAAGCGTCATCACCATCCGCCAGAGGTCGATACAGACGCCGTATAACATTACTAAGACGGATCTGGAGCATGCATGGGGGACAGAAGTCGTGGATGAGACCATGGACAGCCATCTGTGGTTCTATGAGAGGAATGAGGGCTTGACAGGATATAATGACGGAAATGGAACTGACACCAGATGGGAATCAGTGCCGGACCTTGGGAATGATTCCGATAATAACGGACTTTACAACACAGCCTGTCTTTGGGGATTGATAGACGGCGGCAGCCTTAAGCAGATATATTGGCATGAGTTTCTGGATTATGAAAGAGTCAATGACCATGTCCATGAAGACCTTAATATTCTTTTCCTTAGGAATGACTTTGCTACGATGCAGTACTCTGCAATGCTGAGGAATCGGGATAACAACGGTAACACTATCATCGATCCTGACGAATTGAAGTGGTATGTGGCTTCAATGGACCAGCTTTTCGGTCTCTATGCGGGACAATTAGGACTGCATGAGGATGCAGCCTTATATTCCTCTCAGATGCCTTCCCAGACCGGGAAATACGATTCCGGGCCATATGTCGGAGCTGACAGATGGAGAATGCATGTGGTGAGCAGCACGAATTCTTCAAGTTCAGCAGGAGTGTACAGCCAGCTTGTGCTGTGGGCAGAGGAGGGAGTTTCAACCGGTCCTTATGGCAGAAGATGGCACAAGCCTGCTCCGTATTCAATCAGATGTGTCCGCAATCTGGGTTTCCCTCCTGCTACGGAAGATAATATTGTGGATAAGTCTTCAAATGTTCCGGAACCTCTTATCAAGGTGGAGGAAACGGTGGAAGACGGACTGAGAAAAGCTTACTTCGATCTTTCGAACATCAATAGCAAATCAGTACGATTCTACACGACACGTGATCTTGAGGCCTATAATGAGCATTTTGAGACTGCCCGTCTTTATTATGGATTTGAGACTGGGGCCTCAGTTAATTCTAAAGTATATTATGATGAAGGCACAAGAGATGGCTTGAAGACCGACCTTGATGCCGGACGCCCTATCTGTCCTACAGGCTGGCGAGTGCCGAATGTACGTGAGGGAGCCCTTATGTCGCTTTATTGCAGCGATGTCTGGTGGAACAGCGGCAACAGCAGGACTCTTGTCAGCACATATTATTCGAACGGTTGGGAATCTGTCGGTGGAAACAATAATGACACGCAGTCTCCGAGCTGGCAGTTCGGAAAAGGACATGCCTCGATCGGAGGTCCTGGAACAACAGGAGTCCGCTGCGTCCGCGACTGGAACCCTCCTCAGTCTCATTAGTTGTAGGCAGGGCTCTGAAGGATAGGGACAAGTCCCTTGCCCTGGTAGGAAATGAACCTGCGGGCGGCCACGAGCCTGTGGGAATTCTCGTAATAGTCCTCCTCTCCCGGAATCAGGGAGTTGATGCGAACCTTGTGTGAAGCATGGATAATCTTGCCGTCACCTATGTAGATGCCTACATGGGTGATTTTCCCTTTCTTGAGGAACGAGTCCGGGGTGCCGAAGAACACAAGGTCTCCCGGCTGTATGTGCTTTGTCCTTTTCAGCATCTCCTGCTTGAACGCCTCTCCGGACTCCGGAGTGACGGAGTGGTTGGCCTCCATGACGATTTCCCTTCCGTAACCGATCTGCTGCGATGCGTTCCTTGGAAGAAGATAGCCGTTCATGAAGAATGTCATTCTGACCAGCCCGCTGCAGTCAAGACCCTTGCTCGAAGCTCCTCCCCAGAGATAAGGTGTGCCTTCGAACTTCATTGCTGTGTTTATAATGGTCTTCTGACTGAGGGTCTGCCTGCCTGCCCAGCTATAAAGCTGTGCCACATCCTGGAGGGGAGTCCACCCCTTCCTGCCGTCCGGGAGCATCACTTCCGCCCATTTGCTCTTGACTGAAGGCTTGGGATTCTTGCCTTCCTTATATACTATTCTGAGAAGATTTCCCATCGAAAGGTCGGAAAGCCTCTCGGACTCGGATGATGCAGATGAATACACTCCGCTGTGATGGGCAGTGCAGATGTATTTAGGGGCGGCTTTATATGCCGTAATCTCATCTTCATTCATTTCCACAAGTCCGAGGTCGGTGCACCATGCCGTGTAAGGCTCGGGAGTGACCACCTGTCTCCAGTAACCCTGCTCGCCGACGATCTCCACTACCGTTCCCATAAGCGACTGGGTCTCAAGTGCGGATTCGTAGTCAGGCATGGCCCTCATCATGTTTTCTGAAAGTGCCGTCACTGCCATTCTTCTGCCCTGACCTGCTGCGGTGCACGCGATCAGTGCCGCTGCAAGCATTGTGAAAATTCTTCTAGTCATATGTCTGGTCTGTTGTTTTCCGTTTTCTATGGCAAACTTACACAAAATATGAGTATTTTTGCACCATATGTCAGAAGATTTTCAGAGCCTGGGCTTTCCCGAGGGCAAACGTTATAATTCCTTCGTCGGATATTTCAAAAGGAAATACGGCGAGCGTCTGCAGAAGATAGTGCTGGACGCAGGGTTCACCTGCCCCAACAGGGACGGCACCGTGGGGCGTGGAGGATGTACCTATTGCGACAATGCCGCCTTCCACCCCTCCTACAGCACGGCCGGGAAGAGCCTCCATCAGCAGATGGATGAGGGTATAGACTTCCATAAGGTACGCTACCGCACTACGGAGCATTATCTTGCATATTTCCAGGCATTCTCCAACACCTATGCTCCTCTTGAACGGCTTAAGTCCCTTTATGAGGAAGCTTTGAGTCATCCCAAGGTCGTGGGGATAGTCATCGGGACGCGTCCTGACTGTGTGGATGAGCGCAAGCTCGACTATCTTGCCGGCCTTGCTCAGGAACATATCGTGATTGTGGAGTACGGGATAGAGTCCTGCTATGACGACACCTTGAAGCGGATCAATCGTGGTCATGATTTCGAGACGGCCCGTCGTGCAGTGGAGATGACGTCTGCTCGCGGCATGGATGTAGGAGCCCATTTCATTCTCGGCCTTCCCGGCGAGACACGTCAGATGATGCTGGATTCATGCAGGATGATAAATGACCTCCCGGTCCGCAGCGTCAAGTTTCATCAGCTCCAGATCGTCAAGGGGACGAGGATGGAAGAGGAATATGCCGAAAGACCTGAGGACTTCGAGAGATTCGCCCTGGACGAATATATCGACTTCTTCGTCGATATGTTGGAGAGACTCCGGCCGTCTTTGAGCATAGAGCGTTTCGTGGGAGAAGTTCCCCCTCGTTTTGTCAATGAGACACCTTGGGGACTTATCCGCAATGTGGAGCTTCTCCGCCTGCTTGACCTCCGCCTTGAAGAACGTTCTACATGGCAGGGCCGCCTTCTGTGACGGCCCCGTGCTTTTTATAGGATTGTGATGATATAATCGCTCAAAACTCGCCTGAGCTGATAAGCCCGGCTGCAGGACTATGCCAGCTTGTGGATGGCAAGTCCGCTGCGGAGCTTAGGCTCGAACCATGTGGTCTTAGGAGGCATGATGTTGCCTGAATCAGCTATGTCCACAAGCTGCTTCATGGACACAGGATAGAGGGCGAACGCCACCTTCATCTCTCCGCTGTCCACGCGGCGCGACAATTCGCCCAGACCGCGGATTCCTCCCACGAAGTCAATTCTCTTCGATGTGCGCAGATCCTTGATACCGAGGATCTTGTCAAGGACAAGGCTGGACAGGATGGTCACATCCAGTACGCCGATAGGATCGTTGTCATCATAGCGTCCTTCCTTAGCCACAAGTGAATACCACTTGCCTGAGAGATACATCGAGAACTCGTGGAGACGGCCTGGCTTGTAGATTTCAGTACCCTCTTCACGAACGTCGAAGTCCTCGGCAAGGGCGGCAAGGAGCTCTTCCTCAGTGAGTCCGTTGAGGTCCTTCACCACACGGTTGTAGTCGATGATCTTAAGCTGGCTGTCAGGGAAGGCGACAGTCATGAAATAATTGTATTCTTCTTCGCCGGTATGGTCGGGGTTCTGCGCCTTCTTTTCTGCTCCCACAAGTGCTGCAGCGGCTGTACGATGGTGACCGTCAGCTACATAGAATGCAGGGATTCCGGCAAATATCTCTGTGATGCGGTCGATGTCCTCCTGATTGTCTATGACCCAGAAATGGTGGCCGAAGCCGTCCTCGGCCACGAAGTCATACTCCGGTTCCTGAGCGATGTATCTTGCCACGATGCAGTTGATTTCCTCATTGTCGGGATAGGAGAAGAACACAGGCTCGATGTTGGCGTTCTGTATGCGTACGTGTATCATGCGGTCCTCTTCCTTATCCTTGCGTGTGAGCTCATGCTTCTTGATGGCTCCGGATGCGTAATCGTCTGTGTGGGCGCACATTACGAGTCCATACTGTGTACGGCCGTCCATTGTCTGCGCATAGACATAATAGCATGGCTTCTCATCCTGAACAAGCCAGCCTTTCTCCTGCCATGTCCTGAAGTTCTCCACCGCCTTGTCGTATGCCGGCTGGCTGTGCTCGTCGATGATAGGGTCGAAGTCGATTTCAGGCTTGGTGATGTGTAGCAGGGATTTCTCTCCTGCTTCTGCCTTGGCTTCCACTGAATTGAGGACGTCATATGGTCTTGCCGCCACTTCCTCTACATATTTCTTCGGCGGCCTTACTGCTGCAAAAGGTCTGATCTTTACCATGGCTTATTGGATTTCTCCACTCGAGAGATCTATTTAACTATTTGTTTAACTGAAACTTAGTGCAACCCGTTGCGAAGTAGTCACAGATCTGCTGTGCTGCTGCAAGCCCGGCATTGATATTGGCCTCAGCAGTCTCTGCTCCCATCTTCTTAGGCGTTGCAAACACCTGTTTCGGGAATTTGCTGTTGAAATCTTCCTGATGCACCGCAGCCACATCTGTCACATATTTAAGGTCAGGCCTGTCGGTAAGCACCTTCTCGAGCTCAGCCTCATTGATGACTTCCTTGCGGGCAGTGTTCACCAGACAGCCTCCGCGAGGCATCCTTGAAACAAGATCGTAATTGATGGAACCTATGGTAGATGGTATCGCAGGAATATGCAGGGAAATGAAGTTGCACTCTCCGTACATCTGCTCAAGGCTCTCAGCCGGTGTCACTCCGTCCTCCATCATCTTTTCAGAAGGTACGAACGGGTCATATGCCATCACCTCCATACCCAGCGCCTTGGCCTTTTCAGCAACAAGACGTCCTACATTGCCATATGCCTGGATTCCCACCTTCTTGCCCTTGATTTCCATGCCTGTGCCCGGAGTGAACTGGTTACGCGACATGAATATCATCATCGCGACAGCGAGTTCGGCCACTGCGTTGGAATTCTGACCTGGTGTATTCATTGCTACGATACCCCTTTCGGAACAGGCTGCCAGGTCGAGATTATCATATCCGGCTCCCGCGCGTACGACAATCTTGAGCTTCGGAGCCGCTGCAACGACTTCTGCAGTGACCTTGTCGGAACGCACAATCATCGCATCCACATCCGCCACGGCAGCCATAAGATGCTTTTTGTCTGTATATTTCTCGAGAAGCACAAGTTCGTGCCCGTTCTTCCCGGCTATTTCCCTTATGCCGTTTACAGCTGCTGCTGCAAAAGGTTTTTCAGTTGCTACTAAGATTTTCATGGTTTTACAGGTTTCTTCACCCGCCTCGCCCGGTCGTGGTCGTCTTGCCGTCTGACCGACACATCCGTCATCCCGATCATTGACAGCCATTGTCATCTCGAGCATTGACAGACTGACAGCCATTGTCATCTCGAGCGAAGTCGAGAGATCTATTTATGAATCTGTTCAAATTCCTTCATGCAGTCCACAAGAGCCTGGACGCTCTCAAGAGGACATGCGTTATATATGGAAGCACGGAATCCTCCCACAGACCTGTGGCCCTTGATTCCGGTCATTCCCTTTTCCTTGGCAAAGGCAAGGAACTCGTCCTGAAGTCCTTCATATCCTTCAGCCATCACGAAGCATACGTTCATGATCGAACGGTCCTCCACCGCTGCTGTGCCCTTGAAGAGAGGGTTGCGGTCGATTTCCGCATAGAGGAGGGCAGCCTTTTCCTTGTTGATTTCGTGGATAGCCTTGACGCCTCCCTGTTCCTTGAGCCATTTGAGGGTTTCGTTCATCACAAAGATCGAGAACACAGGAGGTGTGTTGAACATGGATGCTCCGTCGATATGTGTCCGGAGGTCGAGCATGGTCGGAATGTAGCGGCTCACCTTGCCGAGCAGGTCCTTCTTCACGATGAAGAATGTCACTCCTGCAGGACCCACGTTCTTCTGTGCTCCTCCATATATCATGGCATACTTGCTCACGTCCACCGGACGGCTCATGATGTCTGACGACATGTCTGCGATGAGCGGAACAGGGGAGTCCATGTCCTCGTGGATCTCTGTTCCGTAGATCGTGTTGTTTGTCGTGATATGGAAGTAATCCACGTCGGTAGGGATCTCGTAATTCTTTGGAATATAGTTGAATACCGTTTCGGCTGACGATGCAGCCACATATGCGTTTCCAAGTCCCTTGGCTTCCTTGAGCGCCTTCTTGGCCCACACTCCGGTCTCAAGGTATGCAGCCTTATTCTCAAGGAAATTCATTGCCACATAGAGGAAGCCCATGCTTGCCCCACCTCCGAGAAAGAGTATTTCATAATCTTCCGGAATGTCGAGAAGTTCCCTCCATAGCGCGCGGCATTCGTTCATCACCGCTTCCCATTCCTTGGTCCTGTGAGATATTGAAATCACCGGAATCCCGGTGCCTTTGAAGTCCTTCAGTGCCTCGATGGCATTGTCTATAGCCTGCTGCGGCAGGATACATGGTCCTGCAGTAAAGTTGTGCACCTTTTTCATGTTATAATGGTTTGTTGCTTTATTATGAATTATAACCTATATGGCTATAAAGGTAATGATTTATTTTAAAAAGCGTGCTTGATGCTTGTATTTTTTTCGCAATAATGACATTTCAGTACCAGGTCGTTATCCTCTTGCGTGGTGCTGAACCAAGTCTTTATCGGCTGGTGATTGGTCACGCATTTAGGATTGCGGCACTTTACGATGCCCACGACTTCCTTAGGGATGGAGAGTTTCTTCTTCTCCACGACCTTGAAGTCGCGGATCACATTGACAGTTGCATTCGGAGCGATGAGTGCCAGTCTGTTCAGCTCCTCATCCTTGAAGAACTTGTCGGCAATCTTGATGATTCCCTTCTTGCCATGTACTTTGCTGGTGAGGTTGATACCTATGGTGATCTGGTTCTCTATTTCCTTCAGGTCAAGGATGTCCAGTGCCTTATATACGTTTTCAGCGGGTATATGGTCCAGTACGGTACCATTCTCCAGAGCGCTTACTACTAATTCTTTACGTGTCATAATTAGATTCATTTTTCTCCGCCCGCTCCTTCAGGCCGTAGTCCCGGCTGTCATATCGGGCGTAGTCGGGAGATATGTTTAACGATATCCAAGTAAATATGAGATGATTGCCATCCTGACATACAGGCCGTTCTCCGCCTGCTTGAAATAATATGCATACGGAGTTTCGTCCACATCCTGGTCGATTTCCGTAACCCGTGGAAGCGGGTGAAGGATCTTCATGTTCTCCCTTACATCGGAGAGCATTGATGCGTTCAATGTATAGACATCCTTGACACGTTCATATTCCATAGGGTCCGTAAAGCGTTCCTGCTGTACTCTTGTCATATAAAGGATGTCGCAGTCATTCAGATGAGCGTCCAGGGAGTCTGTCTCGATGTAATTGATGTTCCTTCTGTCGAGGAAATCCTTGTACTCCTTAGGCATCTTGAGCTCTTCCGGAGAGGTGAATATGAATTTCGGGTTGAAGTGGGACATCGCCTGAAGAAGAGAATGCGTGGTTCGGCCGTATTTGAGGTCACCCACCATATTGATTGTCAGTCCTTCGAGAGTTCCCTGAGTCTGAAGAATGGAATAGAGGTCCAGCAGCGTCTGCGAAGGGTGCTGGTTGGCTCCGTCTCCTGCATTGACCACCGGCACGCTCGCAACCTCAGAAGCGTACCTCGAACTTCCCTCAAGAGGGTGTCTCATCACGATCATATCCACATAGTTCGACACCATCTTGATAGTGTCCTTGAGAGTCTCTCCCTTGCTCTGACTGGTGTTGGTGGCGTCAGAGAAACCGATCACCTTGGCTCCGAGGCGGTTGATGGCTGTCTCGAAACTGAGTCTGGTTCTGGTGGAAGGCTCGAAGAAAAGACTGGCTATCACCTTGCCTTCCAGGAATTTCTGTTCCTTGTTCTGCTCGAATTCCTTTGCTGTTTCCAGCACGTGGAGGATTTCCTCTCTTGTGAAATCTCTGATTGAAATCAAACTCTTCCTGCTCATATCGTATTGTGATTATTACTTACTCGTTTTCTTCGTCCACAGGCACTATCTCCTCCGCACGGCATCCCTCCACATCTGCAATCCTTTCCAGGAAAGTGTCCACTGCTGACAGTCTTACCCTCGTATCCATGCTGCACTCCATGTCGAACATCTGATTCTTCTGCTCCAGCCCCATGTCCTTGAATACCTTCATCACACTGTTCATGCTCATATATCCGAAGTGGACCCTGTATGTCCTGGATGCGATCTTTTCCACAATCTGTGCATTGGCGATGGCGTCGGCCGTCGCAGTCTTATATGCTCTGATAAGCCCGGGGATGCCGAGCTTGATGCCTCCGAAATACCTGACTACGACCACAAGAATGTCGCTGAGATTGTTGGAGTCGATCTGGCCCAGCACCGGCCTTCCTGACGATCCGGAAGGCTCGCCGTCATCATTTGCCCTGAATCTCTCACCGAGGTGGCCGAGACGATAGGCATAGACATGATGCCTCGCATCGTAGTATTCCTTCTTGAGTGCTGCGACGATTTCCTTTATTTCCTCTTCTGTTTCAACGGGATAAGCATGGGCAATGAATCGGCTTCCATTGTCCTTGAACAAGCCTCTCGATTCTGCGGCTATGCTCTTATATGAATCCTGGATCTGAGTGTTGTCCATACCGAAATCCAAAAATACATAAAATCCACTATAATCGGAAATTTTTTTTGAGGATATACCGTTTACACCAGTCTCCGCGATGCACCTTTTTTAATGAAATTCGTAAAATGAAGATATTCAGCATGTTACAAAAGGGCACTAATCACGGTACCTCTCAGGTTCCGCAGCTCAGTCCAGGGACTGCTCCGTCTGCTGAGTGCCGTGACTGCAAAATCGGAACTTAAGCCGTCCAACCAAAAAGGGGGACGGATGGAAATGACCGGAATTCCCTGTTGAGCCGAGTGAACTCTTGAGGTCAATGCCCATATAATGCCTCAGGCAGTACGCCTTGTGCGGGTTCAGGCCCGGAGTCGCATAAAGGGTGAAGCAGGCGGCAATAGTCTGTAGCAGGCCTGCAGTGTGAGGCCGATTGATTATTTAGTGTAAACAGATGCATCATTCCCTAAAAAATTATTACCTTTGGTCCTGCTTCTGGAGTTCTGGAGGCTATTTTTATGGTTTTTACAATTCTAACTGTCTATGATACTGAAATATAGAGTCTCACTCCCCGGCATCAAGGGATTTGCGCGTGTTTATGAGGTCAAGGGAAACGCGTCGTTATACAGCCTTCATAAGCAGATGAGGGCGGATATGGATTTTCCGCAGGACCAGGTAGTGCTTTTCAAGTCTTTCGGCCCGGATGGGAATGTGGTTGCAAGGTATAGTGTTTTCCAGGATTTCGGCTTCGGTACTATCGATGCAGTTACAGCGGAGCAGTGCCATAAGAGGGGAGAGGACAAGTTCATATATTTCTATGACACGACAAATGTCAAGAGTGTGATCGTGACCTTTGATGGTGTCGCAGATGAACGCAGGAATGTGGTTTATCCTCTGCTTGTCGAGTCTAAGGGTCCGAATCCCATCGAGTTTGAGAACGGCTATGTCGCATTTGAGGATCTTCCTGACGACAAGAAGAAGAATCCGGATGACGAGGATTTCGAGGACGATGACGATGTGGATGTGGAGGAAGATGATGACGAGACCGAAGAAATCTTCGGTGAGGATGATGAAGACGAATAAGTCTTTTCACCCTTCTGTCTGCAGGTCAGTTATATTCAGGGAATTATGCGGCATCGGAAACTGATTGTCATACTGGGACCCACCGCTGTAGGTAAGACGGACTATAGTATTGATCTGGCACTCCTGCACGGATCCCCTGTGATATCATGCGATTCCCGTCAGATATACAAGGAGATGACTATAGGCACAGCTGTGCCTTCAGCTGAGCAGCTTGCGGCTGTTCAGCATTATTTTATCCACACTCATACGGTAGAGCAGCTTTATACTGCCGGCAGATATGAAGTCGAGGCCCTGGACTTGATAAACAGTCTTTTCGACCAGGGACATGAGACTCTCGTAATGGCTGGCGGCTCCGGATTCTATGTGGATGCCCTGGTGAATGGTCTGGATGACTTTCCGCCTGCCGACCTTCAGCTTCGTGAATCCCTGACCAGGCGTCTTCAGGAGGAAGGTGTGGAGTCCCTGCGTATGGAACTGAAGGCCCTTGACCCGGAGAGCTACGCCACTATAGACATAGCCAACGGCCAGCGTGTGGTCCGTGCCCTTGAGGTTTGTCTGATGACAGGCAGGCCGTTCTCTTCCTTCAAGACATCATCAAGGAAGCCGCGTAACTTTGAAATAGAGAAGATAGGTCTCACACGACCTCGTGAAGTGTTGTATGACCGTATCAACAGACGTGTGGTCCAGATGGTTGATGACGGGCTTGTTGAGGAAGTCCGCTCACTTGTGAGGTATCGCAGTCTGGCTGCACTCCAGACTGTAGGCTACAAGGAGATCTTCGACTGGTTTGACTATCTGGACGGGAAGGTGACTCTTGACGGCTGGGGACCGACTGTTCCCGGAGATGGCCCGGTCACAACCCTCGACCGTGCAGTGGAACTCATCCAGCGCAACACCCGCCACTATGCCAAACGCCAGCTATCCTACTGGGGCCGCGACAAGGACATCCGCTGGCTGGAACTCTGATTCCTCCCTCTTATGATGATTGCCGTCGGTTGTACATCAGAGGGAATCGATGATCTGTCTGGAGATGAAGCATGGCAATGTGACAGATTTGGACCACTGTGTCAGTTTTTTGCCATAAGTCGCCACAGTGGTATTGAAAATCCTTAGTTTTTCGTGTTTTATGGTACCACTGTGTCGTCTGGGAGCTAAAACTCGTCACAGTGGTCATGTCAGTGTGTTCCGGCTTATTTACATTTCTTTTTAAAGATGTCTCGACTACGCTCGACATGACAGGTTGGGAGTTGATTCTTCTACAAGACAGGTGTAAACTGGTAGATTATAACCTTTCCTTGATCCGCAACTCCCGGAGAGTGAGTGATGCCCGGCCATCGTCTGACCTTCTCTTGTGTGCCGCGACGAAATGCTTCAGGCCGGAGGAAAAATAAACAGGCTGAATGTCAAGTCTGAGGACTTTGATATTCAGCCTGTCGTATGATCTGTGACGTCTTCCTAGAACGGAAGGTCGTCATCTTCCAGCGGAGCGGAGAGGTCATCAGCAGATGGCATCGGCGCACCTGTAGGAGCAGCATAACTGCCTGCCGACTGGGCGTAGTCATATCCTGCCTGCTGAGGTGCCGGAGCAGAAGCATATCCTGCACCCCCGGCTACTGCACCTGCATACTGGGCAGCCTCGCCTGCAGGCTCTATACGCCATGCTCTCACATCTGTATACCAGCGGCCGTTGAACTCACGACTGCTGAGATTGAATGCCACCTTCACCTTGTCTCCGACCTTGAATTTCTCAAGATCCCTGACCTTATCCTCACCCCACACATTCATGCACACCTGAGACGGGTAGTTGCCTTCCTGATATTCGAAGATGAACTCCTGCTTGGCCCAGGCTCCTCTGGCCGAGGTTCCGGTCTGTACATTCAGTTTGCGGACAATCCTGCCCTCAAGCTCCATTGCCATAATTACTTCTTCTTATCTTCCTTTGGAACGAACTTTCCTACCTTGAGGACCTCTACGTCGAAGATGAGGGTAGAGTTAGGCTCGATGCTACGGTTGCCTCTTGAACCATATGCGAGGTCAGCAGGGATGTAGAGAACAGCCTTTCCGCCTTCTCCGAGGAGGCCGAGACCCTCTGTCCAACCCTTGATCACGCGGTTAGCCACGAACTGGGTGGAATCATTCTGGTCGAATACGGTACCGTCAAGAAGAGTACCCTTGTAGTTTACCCATACAGTGTCCTGAGGAGCAACCTTCTCGGAAGCACCTTCCTCGATGATTGTATACTGGAGACCGCTTGCTGTTGTGTCTACATTCTCCTTAAGAGCGTTCTTTGCAAGGAACTCCTTCTCCTTTGCAAGGTTGAGCTCAGCCTTGTAAGTCTGCTTCTTCTCAATGAAGCCGTTGAGGATGCGACCCATTTCGTTAGGATCGATCTTGAACTGCTCACCGAAATTAGGCTCGTATGGATTGCCCTCAGCCTTGAGGAAATCCTGCATACCCTTCTTCACCTCTGTCATGTTGATTTCCTTGAGGTCCTCTGCGAAGTTGTTTCCCTTAAGGAAAGATCCGAAGTTCACACCGATGAGGTAGCTTACTGAATCCACCTCAGCGGCTGTAGGGAGTTCTGCCTCAACCTTTACGTCCGGCTGAGAGTTGCATGAGAGCACAAGTGCTGATGCGAGTGCTGCTGCAGCGAAAAATCTGATTGTTTTCATGTCTATAAATATTTGATGTTATAAAAATTTTCAATTCAACCTGCAAATATAACTTTTTTTTAAGAAGTTGCTTTGCTTTTCAGCAGCAAATGATTCCTTTTGGACCGATTGAGAGGAAAAATGTTCCGCATGTATTGGATTGCCATACCTGAAACATGTCTGAAGCTGTCAAAAAAATTTTGAGTTGTAGAAAAATTTCACTTAACTTTATAAACCAAATCGCCGGTTATGAAAATTGATTCCACAATCCTCCATTCCAAATTAAAGGAATTTTTCGGTTTTGATTCGTTCAAAGCTGACCAGGAACGTATAATCAGACACCTCACAGATGGTAACAATGCCTTTGTCCTTATGCCGACGGGTGGCGGCAAATCGTTATGCTATCAGCTCCCTGCATTGGTCATGGAGGGCACTGCGATCGTAATCTCACCTCTGATCGCGTTGATGAAGAACCAGGTGGATGCAATAAGGGGATTCGTGGCAGGAAATGACGGCATTGCTCATTTCCTTAACTCGTCTTTGAACAAGGCGCAGATAGCCGAAGTGCGCAAGGATCTGCTGTCAGGAGCTACCAAGCTTCTATATGTGGCCCCTGAGTCTCTGACCAAGGCTGAGAATGTGGCTATGCTCAAGGAGATCAGGATTTCATTCTATGCAGTGGATGAGGCTCATTGTATCTCTGAGTGGGGACACGACTTCAGACCGGAATACAGGCGGATCAGAAGTATAATCGAGGACATAGGAGTCGCTCCGATCATTGCATTGACCGCCACGGCCACTCCAAAGGTACAAAGCGACATCATCCGCAATCTTGGAATGATGGATGCGACTGTATTCAAGTCCTCGTTCAACCGCCCAAACCTGTATTATGAAATCAGAGACAAATCTGATCCTAAAAGGGAGATCATCAAATACATAAAGCAGCATCCGGGCCGTTCCGGTATCATATATTGTCTTAGCCGAAAGAAGGTGGAAGAGCTCGCGGAACTGTTGAATATCAATGGAATAAAGGCGGCGCCATACCACGCGGGACTTGATGCGAAGACAAGGGCGGACAATCAGGACAGATTCCTCATGGAGGAAGTGGATGTCATTGTCGCCACCATAGCTTTCGGAATGGGCATAGACAAGCCGGATGTCAGGTTCGTAATACATTATGATATACCGAAGAGCATAGAAGGCTATTATCAGGAGACTGGCCGTGCAGGAAGAGACGGAAAGGAGGGAGAATGCATAACTTTCTACAGCTATAAGGACATTCAGAAGCTTGAGAAGTTCATGCAGGGAAAACCCGTGGCTGAGCAGGAAATCGGCAGGCAGCTGCTTATGGAGACAGTCGCGTATGCTGAATCCAACTCTTGCCGCAGAAAACTGCTGCTGAACTATTTCGGTGAGGATTACGCCGTGGAGAATTGCGGAGCATGCGACAATTGTCTCCATTCGAAGAAGACCTTTGACGGAAGAGAGGAGATGGCTATGGTGATAGAGCTCATCCAGAGCCTGCCCGAGAAATTCAAGACAGAGCATCTTGCCAATATCCTTGCAGGAGAAATCAATTCGATCATCAAGTCATACAGGCACGACAAGATTGACCTTTTCGGAGCAGGTAAGGACCATTCGGTGAGATTCTGGAGCGCAGTCATCCATCAGGGGCTTGTCATGCATCTGCTCGACAAGGACATAGAGTCATATGGTCTGATCTCAGTAACACCTTCAGGACTTGATTTCTTTGAGAATCCGTACGGACTTGTACTTACGGAAGACAGGGAGTTTGCAGAGGGAGAAGATGATGAAGAAGATCTTGCGGCTGCCAGAGGAGGCGGAGGAGGAGACGAAAGGCTTCTTGCCATGCTCAAGGATCTCAGAAGGGATGTGGCCCGGAAGCTGAGGCTTCAGCCTTGGGTGATTTTCGGTGATCCTTCACTTGAAGATATGTCGATCACTTACCCGATAACCATCGAAGAACTCAAGAACTGTCAGGGAGTCGGGGACGGTAAAGCAAGAAAGTTCGGAAAGGAGTTCCTTGAACTCATCGCCAGATATGTGGAGGAGAACGAGATCACCAGACCTGACGATTTCGTGATGAAGTCCATTGTGAACAAGTCAGTGAACAAGGTGTTCATAATCCAGAGCGTGGACCGCAAGCTCCCGCTGGAGGATATCGCTGATGCCAAGGGAATGGAGATGGATGAACTTCTGGACGAGATCGAGGCCATAGTATATTCAGGGACAAAGCTCAACCTCGACTATTACATCGAGCAGACTCTCGACGAGGACATCGTGGATGAAATCTTCGAGTATTTCCGGGAAGAGGCTGAATCAGACTCACTTGCAGATGCCATGGAAGAACTGGGCAGCGACTATGATGAAATCGAAGTCCGTCTGGTCCGCATCAAGTTCCTCTGCGAGGTCGCCAACTGATGTCTTTCAGTGAAGCACATCGGCATGGAATCTATGCTGCTGATGGAGTAATACATTCGAGGCTATGAACAATTATCCTGAAAATAACCTGTCGGCGTCACTTCTTAAATGTGCCGATGACTTGAGGACTGCCGCAAGTAGCGGTCAGTTTCAGCTAAGCATGCAGGTGAGGGCATATGATGCTCTGGATCTGCTTCTTTCCCTTGACGGAGCCTCCCTCCGGACAGAGGCGGCTGAGACTTTCTGCCGTGAGTATGAGATTTCCGGCAGGGTGGTGGAGAGTCTTTATGATGAGCCCGCCTTGAAGGGTGAGGCGGATGCTGTAGTGGAGCCTTTAAGGGCGGCCTTGAACGAGGCTCGTTTTGAAGCGGCTTCTGCGGCAAGTCTCCATGAGTTTGCCAAGGATGTGTATCAGATATGGCAGACTTCAGGTATCTTTGCCCGCCGCCGCGCTCTTCGTGAGCTTCGCGAACGTGCGGGCTTCCGTCTTGAAAGCCATCGTATAGGGAATTATGTCGCCAAGACATTCGATCTTATGAATGAGGCTCAGGCACGTTTTGCACGCGCCCAGCAGGCGGTCTTTGCCGCTGACGTCACTTATAAGATAAAGCCGGGACTGTATGCCCGGATATCTTCTCTGCTTGAAGAAAACCTATGAAGGTCTATTTGAGTGTCCTGTAGGACAGAATATGGACTGTGACCACGGTTGCAATCAGCAGGAACAGGACACGCAGCCACCATAGACCGGTTACAAAGAAGGCACAATAGAGCAGGGTGATCCAAAGCATTGTGATGGATATTATCTTCACTTTCAGCGGTATTGCCTTATATTTCATGAAGTTTGTTATATACGGTCCCAGCCGCGGGTGGTTCATGAGCCATTCGTATAACTGTCGGTTGCCTCTGAGAAACAAGGCGGCAGCAAGCAGGAGAAGGGGAGTGGTAGGGAGCACCGGTAAAAATGCTCCCAATATCCCTAAACCCAAGGAAATGATCCCTAAGATGGTCAGAATGATGCTCATCCTAATACATTAGCTTTACTCCGAAGAAGATAGTCCGTGGAAGGGTCGGCCCATATATGTAGCCTGAGTCCCTGTCGGCTCCTGAATCAAAGTCGTTCTGGAAGGAATTGAATATGTTCTGTACGCCGGCATTCAGCTGCAGTGAGAAACTTTTGTAAAGCTTCAGGTCGTATGCAGCCTTGAATCCCATATCCCAGAAGTCCGGTGTCTCCGCAGTTACATTCGTGTCAATCATTCCTGCATGGTGCTCCACCAGCATGCTTCCTGTGTACGTGCCGGTAAGGGCAAGGGTGAGCTGTCTGCAAGGATTGTATGATGCGGTGAGATAGCCGTGAAAATCAGGAGTCCTGAACATCCTTCTGGTGGATTCGACCTCGTCGCTCCAGGCTCTGGCTTCCTTGTATTGTGACTTTTGGGCCGTTATGCCCATCTGAATCTGGAATATGTCCTTCCACGCCACCTTTCCTTCAAGGTTTCCTCCGAACACCTGTGCTCCGGACTCATTATGTCTTTCCTTGATGAGTATCCCGTTCTCGAAACCGATTTCCCTAAGGGCAAACACATCATGCAGGTCTGTAAAGAATCCTTCCACCAGGAAATTACCCTGCCAGTCGCCCCATCTGTGATAGATGTCTGCCGACACGCTGACGCTCTGAGACTTTTCCACCGTGAGGTCATCTGCGAGTCGTATCATGGACACGGTTCCGCCGACGTTGTCGATATGCAGGTCTTCATCAAAAGCCTGTGGAGCACGGAATCCGTAGGAATAGCTCGCCCTGAGGTTGATGTCCTCCGTAGGATTGTATCTGAGGTTTGCCCGTGGACTGAAAATGATCTCTTCCATGAGGTTGTGCTTATCCAGGCGGCCTCCCAGCAATATGCCCCACTTCCTGTCTTTCCATTCGTTCTGGGCATATGCACTCACGATCTTGGTGGACTGGTCGGTTGTCCTGTCATATCCCCACATGTTGTCGTTGAGATGGTCCTCGTTATATTCGAGACCGACCGTAAGGTCAGAAGGCATGAACAGACATCTGCTGAATTTATATACGTATTGTGCTCCTGCTACCCACGTCAGGTCAGTAGTCTTTCCATATGCATTAGGGTCCATGCCGGCTCCGTAATAGCTGTCCCTGTCGATATGCTGGACAGATGTGAATACATTCAGACGATGCTTCTGGTTTTTCGAGAACCAGTCGAATTTCAATCCTCCGGTGTTGATGCCATGCTTTGTCTGTTCCGCTATCATCGCCTCGTGCGGCGGCAGGTCGAGATTGTCTCCTCCTCTGCGGAATTCTTCAAGATGGTGGTACTCGGCTGTAATCTTGGAATACAGGCTTGTCTTCACATAACCACGGAAGCCTATGGTCTGTCCGGAAATCTTTGAAAGTTCCGTAAAGCCGTCTCCGTTGGCATCCCATGCGTCCTTGGAGGTGTTCTGGCCGAATACAGCCAACCCAAGCTTATTGTCTTCCGATATGATGGATGCATTGATGTCAGTAGTGTTATGGAATGCTGAGGATCCGTTGATGGACGTGGTTGTATGCGAGATGTTTGCAGAGTTTCTTACAGGCTCCTTCGTTATGATGTTGATTGTTCCGGCTATGGCAGAGGAACCGAAAAGGGCAGATCCTCCGCCTCTCATCACCTCCACCCTGTCCACCATGTTTGCCGGCAGCTGCTCGATTCCGTACACTCCGGCAAGTGCGCTGAAGATAGGACGGGAGTCGATAAGTATCTGGGTGTACTGGCCGTCAAGTCCGTTGATGCGTACCTGCTGGAATCCGCAGTTCTGGCAGTTGTTCTCAACGCGCACACCCGGCTGGAAGGCCAGACCTTGGGCTACGGTGGTGCTGTTTGTCTTGTTGTATATGTCCATTCCGACTACATTCACGAGAGTCGGGGACATCCTTCGTGTGGTTTCGCTTCTTGTGGCTGAAACAATCACTCCGTCCAGCTGGACGTGGTCTTCCTCCAGTACGAAATTAACTTCATATGAGCGTCCCGTCTTTATGTTGATGTCGTAGGTCTGGGTCTTGTATCCGATGGCGGATACTTCCATTGTGAATGTGCCTTCGGGAACGTTTCTGATTATGTAGTGCCCGGTGTTTTCCGTGGCGACTCCGATAGTGGTCCCTTTCAGAATCACCATTATGTAAGGCAGGTGCTCACCTGTTTCCTTGTCTATTACGTGACCGTATATATGAGCGTCTGTAGCTTTGACATTGGCATTGAGGGACAGCACTGCACATAGCACTGCCGCCAATGCTGAAAAAAATCTTTTCATTCTTGGTTTGATCAATTGTTATCTGATGTATGCTGATTCATCCGGAATATACATTTGATGACCGGGGTTGTTTCTGCCCGGCATTCCGGATATGGAAAAGTCGGTTTCAGCACTGCGGAGGTCCGCGGAGAGTAAGCACCTGCTGCACCTCGGCCATATGACCGGGCGCCTCATATGGGGTGCATGGTTCAGATAACAGCTGGAACGGAGCCCCGATACAGCAGAACACCTCTGCACCTTCCGACTGGAAATCGGAAAGGATGTCGATTACCGCATACTGCGCATCGCTATGGTTGTGTTCTGTATCGCCTCCGAAATGGGAGTGGACTACTGAGGTCCCGTTCTTGATATGGACGTGACCGAACATGCTGATACCTGAATAGTAGCAGCAGAACAGAATCAGCAGCAGTAGCGCCGTATATGTCTTTGCACGTCTCATTTTGAAATCAAGGCAGCAAAGGTATGAAAAAAAACAGTTTAATTCATCACTACACAGTCAAAATATTCCGTGAGAAGGCACCTGGCTCTTTCAAGCTGCTCTGGAGTGTTTGTGGGAACGTGCTCAAGTTCATATTTCCATCCGAGTGATTCGTACTTGTGCTTCCCGAGGGTGTGATAGGGGAGAATCTCTACCCTTTGCAGCATCTTATATCCCTTGAAATGTTCTCCAAGGGCTCTGATATCTTCTTCAAAGTCGCTGATTCCCGGCACAAGCACATATCTCAGCCAGAAAGGTCTGCCGTTGTCTTCCAGCCATCTGGCTGTATTGAGGGTCTGCGTGTTGCTCCGACCGGTCAGACTCTCATGTCTGGATGGATTGATCTGCTTGACATCCAGCAGAACAAGATCGATATTCTTCATAAGTTCTTCCACGGCAGGATTCCATACACCTCCGTTGGTATCCATGCATACATGTATGCCCTCCTCATGAAGACTTTTCACTATCGGCAGGAGATCCCGTGCCTGCGAGGTGGGTTCGCCTCCGGAGAATGTCACCCCTCCCCGTTTCCCGAAGAAAGGCTTCTGGTTCACGGCCATCCGCACGATTTCCTCTGTCTCTGTCACCTTGCCTCCTTCGAAGGAAATTGTGTCAGGATTCGCGCAATACAGGCAGCGGAATGGGCAGCCTTGAAGAAATACGACGAGCCTTAGTCCCGGCCCGTCGTATGTTCCCATAGATTCGTAAGAATGTACCTTTATCATTAAAGTGATTCGTGGAATGTTCTTGAAATTACCTCCAGCTGGTGCTCGCGGCTGAGTCTTGTGAAGTTCACGGCATACCCGGAAACCCGGATAGTAAGCTGCGGATACTTCTCAGGATGCTCCATGGCATCTTCCAGCATCTCCCTGTTGAGGACATTCACATTGAGATGATGTGCACCCTTGGTGAAATAGCCGTCCATCATGGTGATCAGGTTGTCGAGCTTGTCTTCGTCTGTCGGACCGAGGGATTTAGGTACGATCGAGAAGGTGTTTGAAATACCGTCCTTGGAATCGTGGTAATCCAGCTTGGCAACAGATGAAAGGGAAGCGATTGCTCCATGGCTGTCTCGTCCGTGCATAGGGTTTGCTCCGGGAGCGAATGCAACACCCTTCGCCCTTCCGTCAGGAGTGGCTCCGGTCTTCTTTCCGTACATCACGTTAGATGTGATGGTAAGGAGAGAGAGTGTAGGCTCGGCTCCCTTATATACCTTGTGAGAGCAGAGCTCGGTGTTGAAGAACTGCACCACGTCTCTTGCAAGTACGTCCACGAGATCGTTGTCGTTGCCATACATAGGGAAGTCCCCTTCGATGTCGAAGCCCTCTGTAAGACCGTCAGCATTGCGTCTTGCGGTCACCTTTGCATACTTGATCGCTGAAAGCGAGTCTGCCACGATAGAGAGACCTGCAACGCCATATGCGAGGTTGATGGCCGGGTCCGTATCGATGAAAGCCATCTGAGACCTTTCATAATCATACTTGTCGTGCATGAAGTGTATGATGTTCATCGTCTCGTTGTATACACGTGCAACTTCGTGAAGCACCTTCTTATAGTTCTCCATGACCTCGTCGAAGTCAAGCACATCGCTTGAAAGAGGCTTGATGCCCTCAACCATCAGCGTACCGGTGTTCTCGCAACGTCCGCCGTTGATTGCGAGCAGGAGAGCCTTGGCAAGATTTGCACGGGCTCCGAAGAACTGGATCGCCTTTCCGATTGCCTGATATGACACGCAGCAGGCGATTCCGTAGTCGTCGCAACCCCTTACCTTGCGCATCAATGAGTCATTCTCATACTGTACCGAGCTTGTGTCGATCGATACCTGTGCGCAGAATTTCTTGAATCCTTCCGGAAGTTCAGGATGCCAGAGGACCGTCATGTTAGGCTCCGGTGCCGGTCCGAGGTTATAAAGCGTCTGGAGGAAGCGGAACGAAGTCTTGGTGACCTTGCTTTTGCCACCGGTGAAACGGCCTCCTATGGATTCTGTGATCCATGTAGGGTCGCCGGCAAACAGCTCGTTGTATGCGTTCATCCTGAGGTGGCGTACCATTCTGAGCTTCATCACGAACTGGTCGATAAGCTCCTGCGCGAACGATTCGTCGATGAGATTGTTGTCAAGGTCATACTGGATGTATATGTCGAGGAATGATGAAACATTTCCGAGCGACATGGCCGCACCGTCCTGCTCCTTGACGGAAGCGAGATATGCCATGTATACCCACTGTACAGCCTCCTGTGCGCTGGTCGCAGGACGGCTGAGGTCCAGGCCGTAATACTCACCCATGATCTTTATCTCCTGGAGTGCCTTGATCTGTTCAGCCACCTCCTCGCGCAGAGTGATGCGTGAACGTGTCATCGTGCCTGTGAGGTTTCTGAGGTCCTCCTTCTTGGCTTCGATAAGCCTGTCTATTCCATAAAGGGCAAGACGCCTGTAGTCTCCGATTATACGGCCGCGTGAGTAGTTGTCAGGAAGTCCTGTCAGGAAGCCGAGCGAACGGTACCTGCGGATTTCCTCTGTGTAGACGTCGAATACACCGTCATTATGGGTCTTTCTATAATTGGTGAATATCTTCTTTACCTCAGGATCGAGTTCCACTCCGTTTTCCCGGCAGGCCTTCTCCACTACCTTCCAGCCTCCAAAAGGCTTGATCGCTCTTTTAAGCAGTTCGTCGGTCTGAAGACCTACTATCAGTTCATTCTCCTTGTCTATATAGCCTGCAGCGTGCGATGTGATCGTAGATATTGTCTTTGCGTCAATGGCACGTACACCTCCGTTTGCCCTCTCTTCAGCAAGAGCTTCGAGACATTTGTTCCATAGCTTCTTTGTGCGCTCTGTAGCTCCCTGAAGGAATGACGCATCTCCTTCGTAGGGCGTGATGTTGTTAAAAACGAAATCTGCAACATCGATTCTGCGGCTCCATCTGCCGTCATTGAATTTCATCTTCATAATTGTATCTGTCTTATTTCGGGTGCAAAGATACTCCAAAATGGACAATATACAATCCTATTGTATCACGATACTTTACAAAATACTCTTTTATCTGACATCAATGTCTTGATATCCGCCTGATTATTACAATGAGGCTGACTTTCCTCCGTGTAAATATATGTTGTCAGTCAGGCAAGCCAGCCTTTTGCACAATCTTCAAGTTATGTCCTCCTTTCAGAGGATTGTCATGGCTTTCAGTGTCCTTGATTTTCCTCGCGGACAATCCTTACCTTATTTGCCATGATCTCGTAGAAAGTCTTTTCCACTCCTTCAGCATTGATATATCGGTTGGTTCTGAGTCTGCCGCTGACATAGACCGGCAGTCCTACGGCTATGTTCTCCACTCTCGGGGTTTCCTTCCCTTCCCACATGACGATATTGTGCCATGTCAGTTCATTGATGGCGGTCCCGTCCTTGGACTTGTAAAGGAATTCTGTCGCTACGCTGAAGTTGGCGACCCTGCTGCCGTTGTATTCGTTGGTCCTGACTGTCCCGATGCGTCCTTGCAGCTCGATTCGGTTGATGTGTTCCATAAAAGCTTCGTTAATTGTTTTTATAATCCTCCCCACACATCTGGCGCGCCATGCGGGTTGATGGCAAAGTAAAGGAATTATATTGCAGGAAATCCGGGATTTGAGGCTCGGATGTCAAATATTTTTCTTTTTCTTAAGACTTTGTCACTTTTTTTATAATGATAAGATTTATTTTATTGCCGGTTAAATTAATCTTTATGCATTTAAAAAAATCTTAATGTGCATGCCGGTTATAAAAAAAGGAAAAACCTTCTATAAAAAAGAGAAAAACCTTGCGACAGCTATTTGAGCGAGTCTTTTCATTATTCATATTTGCCGTACTAACCGATTAAGGACAAACGTTATGGAGTATGGCATCAAGAAGATCAGACAGCTGCCCAGATGTCTGGAATGTGGAGAAAAGATAAGGTATGGCAGGATAGATAAGAAATACTGCTGTGAGGATTGCCGCAACAGACATTACAACAACCTTATGAAGGCCAGCAGGACTTTCCGGAGACGGATCCTGGCGATACTGGAGAGGAACTACAATATACTTGAGGAAATCCTGAGGGCTGGTGCGGACTCCATTGACCTGTCTGACCTGCTCCAGATGGGCTTCGTGCCGGGAGTCGTGACCTCGTACCACAAGATCCGCCGCCACGACGAATACTCGTGTTTTGACATAAAGTACATAATGACGGACAGCAGGATATATTCCATATCGAAAATACAAAATGTTTCCTTAACTTTGCGGACTGGTCCGGTTTTGAATGATAAAACGTTATAGTATATGAAAAGGAAACTAATTATCGCAGGCGCAGCGCTTGCACTTATCAGCAGTTGCAACATGAAGAATCCTCTACTTTCGGAGTCTTCGGCACCATTTGGAGCTCCGCAGTTCGACAAGATTGAGAATGAACATTATCTTCCGGCCTTCGAGGCCGCGATAGCAGAGGCAAAGGCGGAAATCGATGCCATAGTGGCAAATCAGGAGGAGCCTACCTTTGAAAACACCATAGAGGCTATGGAATATTCAGGAGCCACTCTCGACAGGGTTGCCGGCATCTTCTATAACCTTATGGAGGCCAATACGAATGACCAGATGCAGGCCATAGCAGAGCAGGTGTCACCTATGCTTACCGAGTACTCGATGTATGTGTCACTTAACAATGACCTTTTCAGGAAGGTGAAGGCTGTCTATGAAAAGAGGGAGGGGCTTGGGCTTGACAAGGACCAGATGACCCTCCTTGAGGATAACTACAAGAGCTTCGTCAGAGGTGGAGCGAACCTCTCTGATGAGGATAAGGCTCTTTACAGCAAGTGGTCGGAGGAACTTTCCCTTGCTACCCTCCAGTTCAGCAAGAATGTGCTTGCAGCCACAAATGCCTATACGCTTCACGTCTCAGACAGTTCCAAGCTGGGAGGCCTTCCGGAATACGTGAAGACAATGGCTGCGGAGACTGCGGCAGAAAAGGGTCTTGAAGGATGGGCATTCACCCTTCAGTATCCGAGTTTCAGCCCTTTCATGAAGTACAGCACCGAGCGTGACCTCCGCAGGCAGCTCTGGACAGCTTACAACAGCAGGGCTATCGGAGGCGAGAATGATAACACCGATGTGGTCAAGAAGATTGTGGACCTCAGGATAAAGATAGCCGGCATCCTTGGCTATGAGACTTATGCCGACTACGCTCTTGAGAACAGGATGGCAAAGAATACGGCCACAGTAAATGAATTTGTGAAGAATCTTCTTGAGCCTTCCATGAAGTATGCAAAGAAGGATGTGGCGGATGTCCTCGCATATGCGAAGAAGAACGGGTTTGAGGACAGCAGGCTCATGCCTTGGGATTTCTCATACTGGTCAGAGAGGTATCAGGAGGCTGAGTATTCGCTCAATGCTGAGGAACTCAAGCCTTATTTCCAGCTGGAGAGCTGTATAGATGCCGTGTTCGGTCTCGCCAACAGGCTCTATGGAATCACATTCAAGGAACTTGACAATGTCCCTGTTTATCATGAGGATGTGAAGGTGTATGAAGTCAATGACGCAGACGGCAGCCATCTTGCCCTGTTCTATGCGGATTTCTTCCCACGTGCAAGCAAGAGGGGAGGAGCATGGATGACTGAGTTCCGCGGCCAGAGCATAAAGGACGGCGTTGAGTACAGGCCTTTCATCAGCATCGTATGCAACTTCACAAAGCCTACGGCTGATGCTCCGTCACTTATCACCCATGACGAATTCACCACTTTCCTTCATGAGTTCGGACATGCTCTCCACGGCATTCTTGCACAGGGACGCTATGGCTCTCTTACAGGCACAAGCGTCTCACGTGACTTTGTGGAACTTCCTTCACAGATCATGGAGAACTGGGCGTTTGAGCCGGAATATCTGAATTCTTTCGCAAAGCATTATCAGACAGGCGAACCTATCCCTGCAGAACTCATAGAGAAGGTTGTGGCAGCAAAGAACTATCTTGCGGGTTACGCTCAGGTGCGTCAGCTCCATTTCGGCTATCTTGACATGGCATGGCACACTCTCAAGGAAGTTCCTGCCATGAGTGCCCTCGAGTTCGAGCAGAAGACACTCGCTCCTTATGCAGTGATGCCTGCAGTTGAGGGAACGGGCTTCTCGACTTCATTCTCCCACATCTTCTCAGGCGGATACAGTGCCGGTTACTATTCTTACAAGTGGGCCGAAGTCCTCGAAGCGGATGCATTCTCGCTCTTCAAGGAGAAGGGAATCTTCAATAAGGAGGTAGCTGAGTCTTTCCGCAGGAATATCCTTGAGAAGGGTGGCGCGGAGGACGAGGCTGTCATCTACCGCAACTTCCGCGGACATGATCCTCAGCCTGAGGCACTGATGAAGAAGCTTGGTCTGACCAGATAGTTTCTTCCGCCGCCGTCGCAGCGTGCCCCTCCGATACCGTCAGTCAGTTTTTTGCCTGTTTTAGTGACTGACGGTAGCTAAAACCATCGATTTATATACATTTTCAGGACCGTCAGTCACAAAATCGCCCTAAAAGCTGACTGACGCTTCATCCTGAACATCGTTTATCCGACTTCAGACCAGAACCCGCCAGAGGAGCCGTTCAGCTGCTCAGATACGAAAACGAAGGGGGCTGACTAAAAAGTATTAGTCAAGCCCCTTTTTCTTGTTATTCGGAGAGGTCAACCACGACTATGTCTTGAAATATTCAATTTTCAGAGACATATCATGACTTTTTAGTCAGCCCCCTCTTTCAGGTCTATATGTGTACTGTTGTCTGCTTGCTGCCTCGTGAACGGCTCCTCAGGCGCAACCCGGACTGATCGGCTAAGCCAGTCTGGCGTTGTTGTCCTTCGGCTCCTTGAAGAGTATCATGAACAGGACAGCCACCACAAGGGCGTAGCCTGCGAACACATACCATGCGGCGCTCCAGTTCGGCTCAGCGGCATTATAGACGAAGTGGTTTACTACCACCTGTGCTCCGAGAGTACCTATTGTAGCTCCGATGCCGTTTGTCATGAGCATGAAGAGGCCCTGGGCGCTGTTCTGGATGTCTGATGAAGTCCTCATGTTTACATAGAGGGAACCGGAGATGTTGAAGAAGTCGAATGCTACACCGTACACGATCATCGAAAGGATGAGCATCCACACTCCCGATCCCGGGTCACCTGCTCCGAAAAGTCCGAATCTGAGCACCCATGCGAACATCGCTATAAGCATCACCTTCTTGATTCCGAACAGCTTCATTGCCAATGGAATAAGAAGAATGCCGAGTGTTTCTGAAATCTGTGAGATGGAAATCAGGGCGTTGGCGTTGCGGGCTCCCCAGGTGTCAGCGAATGCCTCTACTTCCTGGAAGTGCGAGATGAATGGATTCGCGAATCCGTTAGTGATCTGGAGGGCTACTCCGAGCAGCATCGAGAAGATGAAGAATATCGCCATCTGCCTGTCCTTGAAAAGCGAGAATGCATTGAGCCCGAAGCGCTCTGCAAGTGTCTGGTCCTTTCCGGAAGCGGCATTGCATGGACATTCGGGAAGAGTGAAGCAGTAGGCAAGCATTACCACACCGATAATACCTGAAACCAGGAACTGGTTGTATGTATGCATGTAACGTACTCCGTCTCCGTTTGTCATGAAGTTCACGAAAAGCATCGCGCAGATGAATCCTATTGTGCCGAATACGCGGATAGGAGGGAAGTCCTTGACCGTATCATATCCGTTCTTTTCCAGGATATTGAAGGCAACCGAGTTGGAGAGGGCGATGGTAGGCATGTAGAATGCGGCTCCGATCGAATAGAGGCTGAACAGGATTGCGAAGGATACTTCGCTTCCGGCTGTCATTCCGTAAAGTCCTGCTCCGATCATGCCTGCTCCTGCGATGCCGTGGCAAAGTCCGAGGAGTTTCTGGGCAGGAATGAACTTATCTGCAACGATACCCATGAGGGTAGGCATGAAGATGGAAACTATACCCTGCATGGCATAGAAGATTCCGATTCTGGTAGCCAGCCCTATTGAAGCAAGGTAGCTGCCCATTGAGGTGAGGTACGAGCCCCACACCGCCCATTGGATGATGTTCATCACAATGAGTCTTAGCTTGATTGATTTGTTCATGGTTATATGGTTTTTTATCTGATTCCCTGTATCCTCCTGTCTTGCCGGTATAAGTCGAGGCATCTATACTTTGACAAATATACAAGATTTTGACTAAAAGTTACTATCTTTGAAGGTTAAATTGATTTGAATGAAATTTGTCAGGACACATAACGACCCTCAGTCTGCGGCCCGTTGCGGCATCATCACGACCGACCACGGACAGATAGAGACCCCTATATTCATGCCGGTAGGCACTGTGGGGTCTGTGAAGGGCATATATCACAGGGACCTCAAGGAAGACATAAAGGCGGAGATAATACTTGGAAACACCTACCATCTGTACCTTCGCCCGGGTCTTGATGTCCTCAAGGCCGCAGGAGGCCTTCATAAGTTCGAGTCATGGGACCGTCCGATCCTTACGGACAGCGGCGGGTTCCAGGTGTTCTCCCTCAGTCCCATCAGGAAACTGACGGAAGACGGCTGCATCTTCCGCTCTCATATCGACGGTTCAAAGCATATGTTCACTCCGGAGAACAACATGGACACCCAGCGCATCATCGGAGCTGACATTGTCATGGCCCTCGACGAATGCTGTCCGGGAGATGCCACATACGAGTATGCGAAGAAATCGCTGAAGCTCACCCAGAGGTGGCTTGAAAGATGTGCAAGACACTTCGATGCCACGGAGCCTCTGTACGGCTATTCCCAGGCTCTTTTCCCGATAGTCCAGGGCTGTGTATATCCCGACCTCAGGAGGGAGGCTGTGGAACATGCTGCTGCGCTTGACCGCGAGGGTTATGCCATAGGTGGGCTGGCAGTAGGGGAGCCTACCGAGAAGATGTATGAGATGCTTGAGGTCGTATGTCCGATCCTTCCGGAGGATAAGCCGCGTTATCTCATGGGAGTAGGAACTCCGGCGAATATCCTTGAAGGAATAGCGAGAGGAGTCGATATGTTCGACTGTGTCATGCCGACCAGAAACGGACGCAACGGCATGCTGTTCACCTGGGACGGCATAATCAACATGAAGAACAAAAAATGGGCGGACGACTTTTCGCCTCTTGATCCGAAGGGTACCTCTTTTGTCGATCATACATACACCAAGGCCTATCTGCGCCATCTGTTTGTCGCAGGGGAAATCTTTGCAGGGCAGATAGCCAGCGAGCATAACCTTGCCTTTTATCTTGATCTTGTCCGTGAAGCCCGCAGACATATCAGGCTTGGTGATTTCAAGGCATGGAAGGACGAGACTGTTAAAAGGATAACTGCAAGACTGTAGCACTTATGGATTTGAGACCGAGAAAACTGGATCTGTATATAGTCGGGAAATTCATCTCGACCTTCTTTGTCGCGCTTCTCCTCATCATCGGAATCGTAATCATTTTTGATATAAGCGAGAAGATCGACGATTTCGTGTCGAAGGAAGCTCCCCTGAAAGCCATCATATTTGACTATTATGTGAACTTCGTGCCTTATTTCATGAACATGTTCAGTCCTCTGTTCGTGTTCATAACGGTGATTTTCTTCACTTCGAAGATGGCGGCGGATTCCGAGATCATAGCCATACTTTCCTGCGGAATAAGCTTCCATAGGATGATGGTGCCCTATATATTTTCGGCAACCCTCATTGCAATACTTTCGCTATGTCTTAACCTCTTTATCATCCCGGAAGCGAACAAGACAAGACTGGACTTTGAGAATCAGTATATAAAGGCAAGATACAAGAGTGTCGGCAGGAATGTCCACTACCAGATTTCTCCGGGTGAATATGTGTTTGCAGAATCCTTCAGCTCCTGGAACAACACAGCCTACAAGTTCACACTCGAAAAGATAGAGGATGACCAGCTTGTCTCCAAGATATCTGCAGAATCCGCCGTATATGACACGACGAAGCAGAGCTGGAGGCTCAAGAAATACTTTATCAGGGAATACAACGAGGACCTTACGGACAGGATACGCAGCGGAAGGCAGCTTGATACTGTCATAGACCTGTCTCCAAAGGATTTCTACCTCACGGAAAACACGGTCGAGACGCTGACTTACAGCGAACTGAACCAGTTGATCGACCTCCAGAAGATGCGAGGTGATGCAAATGTCAAATATGCCTTGATCCAGAAGAACACAAGGTTTGCCCTTCCGTTCTCAGCCTTCATCCTCACGATAATGGGTGTGTCGCTGTCATCAAAGAAGCGACGTGGCGGAATCGGATGGAATATAGGCATAGGAATAGCGCTTGCATTCACCTACATCCTTTTCCTGAAATTCAGTGAAATGTTTGTACATACAGGTGCGCTTCCGCCGGTGGTGGCGTTGTGGCTGCCGAACATAGTCTTCGCGGTCATAGCAGCCGTCCTTTACCGGATAGCTCCTAAATAAAAGTCCTACTCGACGTAGACTATCCAGCCGAACTCATCCTCGATCTCTCCCCTCTGGAGGGCTGTAATGTAGTTGTAGAGCCTGAGTGACTTAGGACCGCATTTCCCGTCGCCATAGGTGTACACGGTTTCTTCTTCTGCTTCAAGATACGGCTTGTCCACAAGCTTGTGTACCGGAGTTATCACCACTGCTGTTCCACATTCTCCTACTTCATCGAAAGAACTGAGTTCTTCTACAGGTACGGGTCTCCTTTCCACAGTCATTCCGAGATGGGCCGCTACGGTTTCCAGTGACATGTTGGTGATGGAAGGCAGGATAGAATCCGACTTAGGAGTGATGTAGGAATTGCCCTTGATGGCGAAGAAGTTCGATGAGTTGAATTCGTCGATCAATGTCTTTGTGGCAGGGTCGAGATAGAGTACCGCCTTATATCCGAGTTCGTGTGCCACATTGAGCGAATAGAGCGAGCAGGCATAGTTTCCACCGACTTTGAATGCGCCCGACCCGTTAGGGGCAGCTCTGTCGTAGTTTCTTGCAATGACGACATCGACAGCATCCAAGGCACCTCCTACATATGCACCTACCGGTGAGCATAGGAGCAGGAATGTGCTTTCCTTGGAAGACTGCACTCCAAGCTGAGGATTGGAGCCGATAAGCGTAGGGCGAAGATAAAGCGATGCTCCTGTCGCTTCGTATGGAGGAAGGAAGTCAATATTCTCCTTCACTGCACGCATGCACAGTTCGATGAACATCTCTGTGGAAGGAGCCTCTATGCCCAGATATCTTGCAGACCGCTGAAGGCGCTTTGCATTTTCCTCAGGCCTGAACATTCTGACCTTGCCATCCTTGCCGCGGAATGCCTTGAGGCCTTCGAAACATTCGATGGCGTAATGCAGTGCTCCCGCGTATGAGTTGAGGGTGATGTTGTCGTCAGTCAGGCTTTCAACAGGGGTCCATTCTCCGTTTTTGAAGGTGGTACGGAGAATCGTGTTGGTCTTTGTGTAGGAAAATGTAAGTTTGCTCCAGTCGATGTTTGCCATGATGCTATCAGATTAATATTTCAAACAATTGGTTATTCTCGTTGATGTATTCATATGCGAAACCGTTCTCGTCCATTCTCTTGACGAGTGTGGCGAAGTCATCGCGTGAGGTCAGCTCTATGCCGATCAGCGCCGGACCGAAATTCTTGTTCGTCTTCTTGATGTACTGGATATGCACAAGGTCTGCCTCCGATCCTATCACATTCTGAATGAACGACAGGATAGCACCGGACTTCTGAGGGAAGGTCACGATGAAATAGTGCTTCAGCCCTTCGTACAGGAGGGATTTTTCGCGGATCTCCTCCATTCTGGTGATATCATTGTTGCTGCCGCTTACGATGCACGCCACCTTCTTTCCGCGGATCTTATCCGCGTAGAATCCCAATGCGGCTGTAGCCAGAGCACCTGCTGGCTCCACTACTATCGCGCTCTTGTTGTACATCTGGATGATAGTGGTGCAAACGGCTCCTTCCGGCACCACCACAATGTCATCAAGCACCTGACGGCATATTTCATATGTCAGTGCACCGGCCTTCTTGACAGCTGCTCCATCCACAAACTTGTCTATCTCGTCAAGCTCGACCACTCCTCCGTTCTCTATCGCTGCCTTCATGCATGGAGCACCGCCAGGTTCCACGCCTATTATCCTGGTCTCAGGTGACATGGCCTTGATGTATGCTCCGAGTCCCGAAGCCAGTCCGCCGCCACCGATAGGGACGAATATGTAATCGAGTTTTTCCTTGGTCTGGTTGAGGATCTCAAGGGCGATGGTGCCCTGGCCTTCCATTACTTTAGGGTCATCGAAAGGAGGTATGAAAGTCTTTCCGCTTTTGGCTGCGTATTCTATCGCAGCTGCGTTCGCAGCGTCGAATGTATCTCCGGTAAGAACGATTTCAATGAAGTCCCTGCCGAACATCTTCACCTGCTCTATCTTCTGCTTAGGGGTTGTCGTCGGCATGAAGATGGAACCCATTATCTGGAGTTTGCTGCATGAAAATGCCACTCCCTGGGCATGGTTTCCTGCACTGGCACACACAATTCCGCATTCAAGACTCGCCTTGTCAAGCGACCTTATCTTATTGTATGCCCCGCGTATCTTATATGACCTCACGGTCTGGAGGTCTTCGCGTTTAAGGTAGATCTCGGCACCATATGTGTCGGACAGGTTGTCATTTTTCTGAAACGGGGTCGGTACGAGAATCTCGCTCAACACTGAAGCCGCATTCCCGATTGCCTCGACTGTGGGGAAGTAAGTTGTCGTTTCCATTTCTTATGAATTAAAATCAAATGATGATTTCTGTGTCAAAAATATAATTTAAATTGCGGATATCCTAATAATTCGACCGTCTTTTTGCTAATTCAGTATGATAATCGCCATTGAGCGGTGGCTCAGCTCAAGCCTTACATTATCCTGGGAAGCCTTGTTCAGAGTAGCTTTCCACCAATTGTCGAATACGACATCATCCGTAGGGTATTCCAGCCCTTCCGACTTGATTCTCAGACTGCTGTCCGGAGTGAATATCGATACGCTCCTGCCTGTTCCGCAGTCGAAACTTATGCTGTCTGTAATGGGGAATATGGTTTCGGAATCAGTGACTGTCTCAATGTAGATTTCTCCAAGATCGAACATCCTGGTATATTCCATCAGAAGTGATATGTTGCCTATCGTGTGGTCGGCTCTGCCTCCGGTGGCCCCTATGATGTGGATTCCTTCAATGTCCCTTATGTTGCCCAGAGCCCATCTTACGGCCTTGGTCTGGTCGTTGTGTTCCTGTTCGGTTTCCTTGATGATTATGTCCGCATATTTTTTCTGGAGTCCCGGAGAGAGCGTGTCCATATCTCCGATCACAAGGTCCGGCAGTCTCTCTACGCCGAAAATGGCCTTGCTGTTATGGATGAACTTTCTAAGGGCTCCGTCACAGCATATGATGAAATCTGCCGTACGGATCAGGTAGCGGGGATATTCTGACTTTGGAAATTTCCCGTCACAGACTATGACAACGCTTTTAGACATGTGTACCGGTTACCTGTGATGATGTTCCCTGAGATGTAGTGTAGCTTTGCGCATCCCTGAATCCGATGAGGAAGTCCTTCACTGCCATCCTCTTCTTACCGGATATCTGCAGTTCGGTGATGCTCACAGCACCGTCTGCCGTGCAGACAGCAAGATAAGACTTGCCATCGGTAAGTATTGTACCTGCAGCTGCATTCTCAAGACCGTTTCCGGCAAGCATCGAGGCATATTCCTCACCGGTCACCTTTGCCGCCCTGAATATCTTCATCTGTGTGCTCTTTCCGTCCTTTACAAGCTCGGTGAATGCCGCAGGATAAGGGCTCAGACCCCTGATGAGGTTGTAGACATCCTTAGTTCTGCAGTTCCAGTCGATATGACAGAGCTCTCTGGTGAGTTTCGGAGCCGGACGGAGTATCTCGGATCCCTGGATAAAGCTTCTCTGCACTCTAAGTTCTGCACTGCCCTCGATGATGGCCTCTGCTGTCTGGACCACAAGCTGAGAGCCGAGTTCCATGAGCTTGTCATGGACTTCACCCACGGTCTCGTCCGGTCCGATCCGGCAGTCGTATCTGTACATGATACCTCCTGTATCCATGCCGTCGTCAATCATGAACGTGGTCACTCCCGTCGTCTTCTCGCCGTTGATCACAGCCCAGTTGATAGGCGCAGCTCCACGATATTGAGGCAGGAGGGCTGCATGCAGGTTGAATGTACCGAGTCGAGGCATGCTCCATACGACCTTCGGCAGCATCCTGAATGCAACGACAATGAAAAGGTCTGCCTTCCACGCCTTCAGCGCATCAAGGAATTCAGGGTCCTTGAGCGACAGAGGCTGAAGGACAGGAATATTATGCTCCACAGCATATTTCTTCACGGCACTTTCGTTCACCTTGAGTCCTCTTCCGCTTGCCTTGTCGGCCACGGTGACGACACCCACGATGTTGTATCCGTTCCTGATGAGCGCATCCAGAGGCGCGACCGCAAACTCAGGAGTACCCATATATACGATTCTTGTTTTCTTGAATATGCTCATGATTGCAGTCTTTATCTTTCTGAATCTGTTCTTGAAAGAGTCTATGTTGAAGAAAGATGAGTCATTGATTGCCTTCCATGTCAGGTAAAGACCTGTCGGAAGGAGGATGTAGCTTGAGAAGAACACTCCGTGGAACGGCCCCACAGCGCCGTCCCTGGCCAGTTTCGTTCCGGATATGTCGATCACCCAGTAGGCGACGAAGAAGAGCACGGAGATTATGGCCGGCGTTCCCAATCCTCCCTTTCGGATCAGGGCTCCGATTGGTGCTCCGATGAAGAAGAATACAAAGCATGCTATAGCAAGTGCGAACTTCTTCAGAATCTCTATGTCTATGAGTCTGAGGATGTATGTGTGGTGATATCTCTCCCTTGAGTATGATGTCAGTGACATCTGGAGATCCTCAGCCTGCTTCTTTGCCTTTTCCACAGCTTCTATCTCATCCCGCAGTTCCTTCCACCTGCCGAGGTCCTTGGCTGCAAACGCGGTTGTCCTCCTGATGCCTCCGGTGTCGAGCTGGGAATTATAGCGCAGGACTCTGGACTTCCTGAGGGACTCCATGTTGTCGCTCTTTCCTTTTGCATTCAGGGCTCCGATAGAGTCCTGGCTATGGTTGAGCTGCTTGAGGTTCATGGACTTCACCTGGTCGTTGAACCTGCTGCTGTCCGATTTCTGGAAAGCGTAATTCTCCAGAGGGATTATGAGTTCCTGCCTGTGGAAATCGATCTTCTGCATCTGAAGCGTCGTGTCGCGATACTTCTTTGTGTTGGTCTCCTCATAGTTGGTACCGTCGAACATGACGAAGGTCAGATAACTCTTGTCCTTGGACATCTTCATCTGAGCGGAATCGGCAAGGGTGAGGCTTGTGTTACCCTTGTTCTTGGTGTGGTTGTACACCATCACCCCGTGCATTATTCCGGTCTCATCGTTCCTTTCATCCACCCGCAGTATATACCCTTCGATGCCGTTGTAGAAGGTGCCTGTAGGAATCTTGATCTCCTCCTTCGTCTTTCCGATATCGTCTCTGAGGGTATATATCTTGTTGTATGCCACAGGGATGAGGTCGTTGGATATGAAGAAAGCGGCAACGCTTATGATCATGCACACTCCTGCAAGCGGAGCCATTACCCTCTGCAGGGATATACCTGCAGCCTTGATCGCCAGCAGTTCGTTGTTCTCTCCCAGGGTACCCATTGTCATCATGGATGCCAGCAGGGTTGCAAGAGGGAGGGAAAGCGGAAGCAATGTCGCACTGCCCCATGCGAGAAATTCCAGTATCACCTTGAAGCTCAGTCCCTTGCCCACAAGTTCGTCAATGTAGAGCCAGAGGAACTGCATCATCAGGATGAACACGACGACCAGAAGGATCGCTATGAACGGTCCTACGAATGACTTCAATATGAACTGGTCTAATTTCTTCATGTGTATTCCTCACATTGCTGACCGGGGACGATGTCTCTCAGTGACAGACTGCCGTTATTTCGTTGCTGATTCCATCATCTTTGCAAGCGCTGCCGAAAGACCGCTAAGGTCCTTGCCGCCTGCAGTGGCAAGACCGGGCTGTCCGCCGCCGCCGCCCATGATGAGCTTGGCAGCCTCACGGACATCGGCGCCGGCGTTGTGTCCTGCCTTCACGAGATCGTCCGAGTACATGAGAAGGAGCTGCGGCTTGCCTGCTGCCTCGAATGCGGCGGCAATCACAAGGTTCTGAGCTTCCTTCTGGAGCATGAATGCGGCGTTCTTGAGCATCACAGGGTCTGTCGGAGTATCGATCTTCACGAGATTGATTCCGTTCGTCTCCACAGCCATGCTCTTGAGGCTGTTCTTCAGTGCAAGAGTCTTTTCCTTTGCGATTTCCTCCATCTGCTTCTTGTACGCCTCATTTTCCTCGACCATCTTTCTGATGGCTCCGGCAAGGTCAGGCACGTTGTTGAAGAAGGACCTGGCCATGCGGATGGTAGCTGCCATCTCGTCCACGAGTTCTTCCGCATACACGCCTGTAGTAGCCTCGATACGGCGTACTCCGGCTGCAATGGCAGATTCTGAAACGATTCTGAAGTAGCCGATCCTTCCGGTAGCAGAGGCATGTGTACCTCCGCAGAGCTCGCAGGACTGTCCGAATCTCACGACCCTCACCCTGTCGCCGTACTTTTCTCCGAACAGCGCCATGGCACCCATTTCCTGTGCATCTTCCATTGTGGCGTTACGGTTTTCATCAAGAGGATGATTCTCTCTGATCAAAGCATTTACCCGTGCTTCCACGAGCTTTGTCTGCTCGTCTGAAAGTTTCTCGAAATGTGAGAAGTCGAAGCGGAAATACTTGTCGCACACATACGAACCCTTCTGTTCCACATGTGTTCCGAGAATCTCACGGAGTGCCTGATGGAGAAGGTGGGTTGCAGTGTGGTTGTTCTCTATACGGGTTCTTCTCTCCGCATCCACATGCAGGCTGAAGCTCTCCGTGCAGTCTGCAGGAATACGTTCTGCCACATGGATGGTGAGGTTGTTCTCCTTTATTGTGTTGATGATCTGAATCTTTTCTCCGCTTTCGGAAAGGATGTATCCTGTGTCACCCACCTGGCCACCCATCTCTGCGTAGAACGGAGTGCGCTCGAACACGAGCTGGTACATGGTTCTGTTCTTGGCCTTTACGGTGCGGTGACGGGTCAGCTGTACGTTCTCAAGCTCCGTCTGGTCATAGCCGCAGAACTCGATGCTGTCGCAATGAGCGAACTCCACCCAGTCTCCGGACTCGATCGCGGTCGCATTGCGGGCTCTGTCCTTCTGCTTCTGGAGCTCCACCTGGAAGCCCTCAAGGTCGATCTTATATCCCTTTTCGGATGCGATGAGCTCGGAAAGGTCGATAGGGAAGCCGAATGTGTCGTAGAGCACAAATGCGTCTTCTCCGGAAATCAGCTTGGTCTCTGCAGACTTTGCCATTATGTTGTCCATCAGGCGGATACCTCTGTCAAGAGTGCGCAGGAACGCCATTTCCTCTTCCTTGATCACACGCTCGATGAGGATCTGCTGCTTAACGATCTCAGGATAGAACTCTCCCATGTCATCCACGAGCTGCTGCACGAGACGGCACAGGAACGGCTCGTTGAAGCCGAGGAAGGTGTAGCCGTAACGTACTGCACGGCGGAGGATGCGTCGGATCACGTATCCGGCCTTTACGTTGGAAGGCAGCTGACCGTCAGCGATGGAGAAACTGATCGCGCGGATATGGTCGGCGATGACGCGCATTGCGATATCCTCCTGCTCGTTCACTCCGTATCTGTGTCCGGAAAGTTCCTCGATCTTCGCGATCATTCCGGTGAACACGTCGGTGTCGTAGTTTGACTTCTTTCCCTGAAGAGCCATGCACAGACGCTCAAATCCCATTCCTGTGTCCACGTTCTTGTTCGGAAGAAGCTCAAGCTCGCCGCTTGCCTTGCGGTTATACTGCATGAACACGTTGTTCCATATCTCGATCACGAGCGGATGGTCCTTGTTCACGAGGGAAGCTCCCGGAACTTCTGCTCTCTCCTTCTCGTCACGAAGGTCGATGTGGATCTCCGAGCAAGGGCCGCAAGGACCTGTGTCGCCCATCTCCCAGAAGTTGTCCTTCTTGTTTCCAAGGAGGATCCTGTCTTCAGGAAGATGTCTCTTCCATGCCTCCATGGCCTCTGTGTCGAGCTTGGTGCCGTCAGCCTCCGAACCTTCGAACACTGTTGCGTAGAGTCTGTCCTTGTCGAGCCTGTAGACCTCAGTGAGGAGTTCCCAGGCCCAGTCGATAGCCTCGTTCTTGAAATAGTCTCCGAAGCTCCAGTTACCGAGCATCTCGAACATTGTGTGGTGGTAGGTGTCACGTCCCACTTCCTCAAGGTCGTTGTGCTTACCGCTCACACGGAGACATTTCTGGCTGTCGGCAACCCTTTTCCATTTCGCCGGACTGTTGCCCAGGAACCAGTCCTTGAACTGGTTCATGCCGGCATTCGTGAACATGAGGGTAGGGTCGTTCTTCACGACCATAGGAGCCGAGGGCACGATCTGATGTCCCTTGGAAGCGAAGAAGTCCAAAAAGGCTTTTCTGATTTCTTTAGAAGTCATATGTCGTAATTTTTATTTCTGAATCAACTGCCGGAGCATCCCGGCATGGAATTAACCCACAAAAATACAATAAAATTCCGTAAAGCCCATAGATTATCCGTAAAAGGTGTAAAACCATCCTGTGTGTCTGTTGCAGATAAACGTTTAAAAATCACAAAGTTCATCTTTTTTATAGAAGTGTGCGGAAAAATTTCTATCTTTGCGCGTTATGTCCAAAAGCAGAAAATACATATTCAATCAGAAGACACTTTCTTACGAGGTGAAGAGACGGTCCAGGTTGGCGCGTGCGCTGAAATACACATCGATGCTGATGGTGAGTCTGGGCATGGCGGCTCTGTATTTCTGGCTCTACACTTCAGTGCTTGGTCTGGAACTTCCCAAGACCGTCCTGCTGAAGAAGGAGAATGCGAAGTGGAACTCGAGGATGGAGGTGATGAACCGTCAGTTAGACAGGTACGAAGAGTCTCTCGAAGCGTTGCAGATGAGGGATGATGACATCTACCGCTCCATTTTCGGTATGCATGAGATACCTTCGGAGGTCCGCAATGCCGGTTTCGGAGGTGTGAACAGATATGCTCACCTTGAGAATGCCGACAGGAATTCGCTTCTGGAAGGAACCATGCGTCGTCTCGATGTCCTGACAAAGAAGACCTATGTCCAGAGCAAGTCTTACGACGAGATAGCAGTCCTTTCCAAGAGGGCCGGTGACATGGCATCATGCATCCCTGCTATTCCTCCGGTCAATCCGGATCCTTCGATATACAGGCTCTCAAGCAGCTTCGGCTACAGGAAGGACCCGTTCACGGGACGTTCGAAAAGACATGCCGGTGTGGATTTCGCCCTGGCTCCCGGTAATCCTATATACGTCACAGGTGACGGCGTGGTGGAAAGCGTGCGCTTTGAATTCTTCGGATACGGCAACAATGTCGTGATTGACCATGGCTTCGGTTACAAGACGAGATATGCCCATCTCAAGTCCATCGGAGTTGTCGAGGGCATGAAGGTCAAGAGGGGTGAATGCATAGGGGAAAGCGGCAATTCCGGAAGGTCGTCGGGGCCACATCTTCACTATGAAGTCATATATAAGGACCGCCCTGTCAATCCTGCCAATTATTTCGACCTCACCATCACTCCTGACGAGTATTCCACTATGGTTCAGAATACGGCAGATGCTTCCGAAAGGATTACCATGCACCCTTCGCATCGCAGGAAGGAGAAAAGGAATTCATGAGCAGCCAATACATATTCGACCGAGATTTCAAATTCAGGAAGGACAAGACCACGTTATGGGCGATTGTCCGTAAGATATTGCTGTTTCTTGTCTCCACTTTGGCGATAGCGGTCCTGTATTATCTTGTCTTTGCGCTTGTATTCAGCACGGATGAGGAACGCAGCCTTATTCAGGAAAACAGGATGTATGAGAAGGTGTTTCCCGAAATGAGCCGTAAGGAAGGACTGCTTTCGGATGTGGTGGACGGTCTTATCGTGAAGGATGACATGATCTATGAAGAAATCTTCCACACCTCAGCTCCAGACATGGATCCGGGATCTTCTCTGGATTTCCTTATGGATCTGGATGAGGCTGAGGATGATGATATCGTGAAGCATTCTGCAGCCAAACTGGTTTCCATGGAAAAGAAGGTAAGTACCGTGGAGGAAAACTTCATGGAGGTCATACGTCTTGCGGGTGCCGATGATTTCGTGTCCCCTCCGATGACTCATCCGCTGAAGAATTTCTCTTTTGCACAGACGGGTGCTTCCGTGGGTGAAAGGATCAACCCTTTCTACAAGGTGAAGGTGAGTCATGGCGGACTGGACCTTATCGCTCCTGCAGGTGAACCTGTGTATGCTGCTGCAGATGGAAAGGTCCGCGACATAACACGTTCCAGAAAGGGTCTGGGAAATGTCGTTACGATAGAACATGACGGGGGATATGTGACCCGCTATGCTCATCTGGCTGATATTGAGGTGCGTAAGGGAAGGAATATACGTAGAGGTGACAGGATAGGTTATGTCGGGGTGTCTGGAAACTCATTTGCTCCGCATCTTCATTATGAGGTTTTGCGCGACACTCTGGTGCTCGATCCGGTGAATTATTTCTTCGCATCTGTCGGGGCGGATGACTATGTAAATATGCTGGTCCTTTCGGCATCCACAGGACAGTCTATGGATTGACGCTTGCGCCGATCCGGGCAGAAACGAACAATATACGTCATATGGAAAAATATTTGTATACAGTCGGCGAGGTTGCCGAGATCCTTGGTGAAAGTACATCCCTGGTGCGCTTCTGGTCCAATGAGTTCCCGAAATTCATCAAGCCTCAGCGCAATGCCAAAGGGAACCGCCTCTTTACAAAGGAGGATGTGAATACCTTCAAGCAGATCCATCTTCTTGTCAAGGTCGAAGGGCTGACTCTTGAAGGTGCGGCAAAGAGACTCAAGGGAGACATGAAGGATGTCGTTTCCAAGGGCCGTGTGCTTGAGTCCCTGAAGAACATTCGCCAGCAGCTGATGGAGATCCGTCAGGATATATAATATATATATAGGTATGGATATGGGCTACAGAGTAAAGGATGTCACCGATGTGATCGAGGCTTTTGCACCTCTGTCACTGCAGGAGAAATGGGATAACAGCGGCTTGTGTGTAGGCTCTCCGGATGCTCCGGTGAGTTCGGTCCTTATAGGTCTGGACTGCACTGAAGAACTCGTGGATGAGGCTGTCGAATGCGGCGCGGACATGATAGTGACGCATCATCCCCTTATATTCTCGGGATTGAAGAGACTCTCCCCCGACGATCAGGTGGGTGCGGCCGTGATAAAGGCAGTCAAGGCCGGAATAAGCGTCTATGCCGCCCATACGAGTGCCGACAAGGTGATTTCGGGAGTGAGTGGCGCTATGGCTGCCCGTCTGGGGCTTGTTGATGTGGAAATCCTTGATGAAGATGGTGAAGGCACAGGATTGGGAGTTGTCGGCAATCTTCCTGAGCCACTTTCTTCGGAGGCGGCTGTACGTCTTGTCAAGGAACGCTTCGGCCTCAAGGCACTGAGGTGCTCGAAACCCTTGGAGTGTCCTATAACCAGGGTGGCGATGTGCGGAGGCTCCGGAGGTTCGCTGATTGCTGCGGCTGAAAGATCAGGTGCCCAGCTTTATATAAGCGGCGACATCTCCTACCATAATTTCTTCACGAAGGAAGGCTTCATGATTATGGATATAGGTCATTATGAGAGTGAAATAGAGATAGTTGATATTTTATTTTCATTGTTAAGGAAAAATTTTCCTACCTTTGCAGTTCGCATTACGCAGAATGTATACAGTAATCCGATATTTTATTATTAGAAACACATAACAGTTTTTAAGCGATATGGCTAAAAAGACAAAGAAATTCGAAACTCCGATTGACCAGAGAGAGACCTTCGTATCGATTCAGAAGACCTTTGCAGACTCGGATCTCAGTGTCAGCGAGAAACTAAAGACTCTGTATGCCCTCCAGCAGGCAGATACAGAGATTGACAAGATTCTTCAGCTCAGGGGAGAGCTTCCTATGGAGGTTGAGAATCTTGAGAACGAAATTGCAGAGCTCAAGGCTAAGGCTGCCCGCATAAGCGAGATGATCGAAGAGTACGGCAAGTTCATCACAGAGAACAAGCTCAACATCACCGAGTGCGATGCTCAGATCGAGAAGTACAGGTCTCAGATCGACAATGTCGCAAACAGCCGTGAGTATGACTCACTGAACAAGGAGATCGAGAACCAGGGCCTTCTCAGACAGATTGCGGAGAAGCACATTGCAGAGACCAAGGAGCGCATCTTCGACAAGAAGAACGAGCTTGAGGTCGTGAAGGAGAAGATCGCAGTGAGAATGGACGACCTTCAGGCAAAGAAGGAGGAACTTGAGACCATAGTCGAGTCCACATCAAAAGAGGAGGAGAAGCTTCGTGCCAACAGAGAGGCTTGCGCCGAGAAGATTGATGCGAGGACAATGAGCGCATACGACCATATACGTCAGAGCTGCCAGAACCATCTTGCAGTGGTTTCTGTCTTCAACGGTGACTCATGTGGCGGCTGCTTCAATACAATTGCTCCTCAGAGGCTCATCGACATAGCTTCCAACAGGAAGATGATCGTCTGCGAGTACTGCGGAAGAATACTCGTGAATCCGGATTTTGAATAATAATTCTTATGACTGAAGAAGGGAAGAAAAGAGCAGTCAGAAGGAAGAATCAGTCAGTCAATTTAGATACGCTTGGGCTTGAGATGGGAAACAGACCGCCTCAAGCTCTTGATGTCGAAGAGGCTGTCCTTGGTGCCCTCCTGATAGAGCCGAACTGCATCGACGAAGCCATGGATGAGCTTACGCCGAATTGTTTCTATAGTGAGAAGCATAGGATGATATTCAACGCCATGCGTTCTCTTACCAACGAGCATGTCGCTTTGGATCTGCTCTCTGTCTCCCAGAAACTCAAGTCAGAAGGCAATCTCGAGACTGTGGGAGGTACAGTGGCCCTTGTGCAGCTGTCCCAGAAAATCGGCGCTGCCGCCCACATCGAGTATTATATCAGGATCCTCAAGCAGAAATGCATACAGAGGGAGCTGATAACAGCTTCCTATGATATTCTCAAGACTTCATACGACGAGGCCGTCAATGTGGATGACCTCATCGACATGGCCCAGTCCAAGGTCTTTGCGGCTATTCAGAATAATGTCAAGAAGGATGTCCAGGAGATAGGAAAGGTGATTAACGATGCCTTGGACGACATCCAGAAGCTTCAGGATTCCTCAGGATTGAGCGGAGTGCCTTCAGGCTTCCCTTCAGTGGATAAGATCACGCTCGGATGGCAGGCATCCGACCTTATCATTCTTGCAGCCCGTCCTTCAGTGGGAAAGACAGCATTCGTTCTGAATCTCGCCAGAAACGCTGCGGTGGATTTCAACATGCCTGTTGCGTTCTTCTCTCTTGAAATGCCTGCCATACAGCTGGCTAAGCGTATGATGGTGTCCGAGACCCGTCTGAGCGCCGACAAGATCAAGGGAGGAGTGAAGCTTCAGCCATGGGAGTGGGAACAGCTTGACATCCAGCTGAAGAGGCTTGCCAAAGCCCCTATATACATTGACGACACACCTTCGCTTCCTGTCATGGAGTTCCGCTCCAAGGTGAAGAAGCTTGTGAAGCAGAAGGGTGTACGTCTCATCGTAGTCGATTATCTCCAGCTTATGCAGGGTCCTTCCGAGCTCCGCGGAATGCGTGAGCAGGAGGTTGCGGCCATATCCAGGACCCTCAAGGCTACAGCAAAGGAGATGAATGTTCCGATCATCGCGCTTTCCCAGCTGTCCCGTCAGTCGGAGAACCGTGTGGGAAGCAACCGTCGTCCTCAGCTCAGCGACCTTCGTGAGTCCGGTTCCATAGAGCAGGATGCCGATATGGTGATATTTATCCATAGATATGATTATCAGGGACTTAATGAGGATCCGAATGATGTGGGAAAGACCCAGATAATCATTGCAAAGCACAGAAACGGTGCCATCGCAGACATCGATATGAGGTTTCGTGCGGACGAAGTGCGCTTCGTGGACGATCAGGAAAGCCTTATCAATACGGCAGAGTCCATGCCTGTAAGTTCGGCGATGAATGACGATGTCCCTTTTGCGGCCCCTTCCATGATGCCGTCAAATGAGTTCGGAACAAATGATGAATTCATGTAGAAATATTCTTGCTGTCCTGCTTTCGGTTCTGACCTATGCAGGCATGCATGCGCAGGAATCTCCTGATTCCGGCAAAACCGCCTGTATTCCGGTGAAGACCGTAGTGGAGGAAGAACTTGCCTTCCATGCAGGAGAAAAGGTGGATTTTGTCATGCATTATAAATGGGGTTTCATCAACTCCGATGTAGGTCATGCCACTGTTACTCTCGACACCTTGACATTCAATGGCCATGAGGCCTTCCGATGCAGTGTCTATGGAAAGACCACGAAATTCTATGACCTGTTCTTCAAGGTGAGGGAGGATTTCAAGTCCTGGTTTACCCGTGACGGCCTCAGACCTCTGAAATTCACGCGCCAGACAGAAGAAGGCAGCTATCGGGCCAGCAACACATACCTATACAACTGGGATTCTGCAGAGCCGTATATTTCTGCAGATGTCTTAACGTCCAGTATAGGTCAGAAATCCATGGAGATCCCTCTCACCCCATGTACCTTCGATCTCCCGAGCCTGTTCTTCTATGCCAGGAACATGGACTTTGACACCATCACCCCAGGCATAAAGTACCCCATGACCTTTGCCATAGATGACGAGGTGTACAATGTATACTTCATATTGTATGGGCGCGAGACGATCAAGGTCAAGGGAATCGGCAAGGTCAGGACAATCCGTTTTGCTGCAAAGCTGCTTGAGGGCGAAGTCTTCCAGGGAGAAGAGGATATGACCATATGGGTGACAGATGACGGGAACAGGATCCCGATATATTTCGAGGCCCCTCTCAAAGTGGGAATGGCCACAGGACGTGTGACCGGCTGGACAGGGCTCAAGCACCCTTTCAGCTCGCTTGTCACTGACTAAAAAACTCATTTACTATCATTGTTATGGCAAAGAAGAACGAAATTTCACATATGGGGCAGATCATTGAGATCACTCCGGATTTCACCACAGTCCGGATCCTTGTATCATCGGCCTGTTCCGGCTGTCATGCCAAGGGCCTCTGCGGCATGTCGGAGGATGAAGAGAAAGTGATAATGGTGCCTACGGACCCTTATACACTGTATAAGGTAGGCGACGAGGTGAAGGTCATGACCAAGATGACCATGGGATTGAAGGCTGTGTGGATATCTTATGTGATTCCATTGCTGATTTTAATGATTTTAATATTATCTTTGTCCTCCGTTATCGGTAACGAGGCTGTCGTGGGCTTGTTGTCGGTAGCTGGCGTTGCGCTTTACTACCTCGGTATATGGCTTTTCAGAGACAAGCTCTCCAATGAATTTGTCTTCTATATAAAGTAACAACAACTAAACAAACATAAATAATGACAACAACAATTATCTGGACTATTGCAATCCTCACTATTCTCGGTGTGGTTCTCGCGGTGGTCCTTTACTTTGTGGCTGAAAAGTTCAAGGTAGAGGAAGATCCGAGGATCGACGAGGTGGAGAAGGTATTGCCGGGAGCAAACTGCGGAGGCTGTGGCCAGGCAGGATGTCGTGCATTTGCTCAGTTCTGTGTAGAGTCGTCTCCTGACCTGGACAAGTGTTTCTGTCCTGTAGGAGGAAACGACGGAATGCAGAAAGTCGCTGCAGTACTCGGCGTTGAGGTGGCTGCCAAGGAACCTCAGGTCGCTGTAGTACGTTGCAACGGTACTTGTGAGAACCGTCCTCGCACCAATGAGTACGGTGGTTATCAGTCATGCCGTGTGAAGGCCACCCTCTACAGCGGTGACACAGGCTGTTCCTTCGGATGTCTCGGCTGCGGAGACTGCGTGTCTGCCTGCCAGTTCGGAGCCATCACCATGGACCCTGTCACCGGGCTTCCTGTTGTGGATGAGGAAAAGTGTACAGCCTGCGGCGCATGTGTGAAGGCATGTCCTAAGAATATCATCGAACTTAGAAACAAGGGTCGCAGAAACATGCGTGTATTTGTTTCATGTGTGAACAAGGACAAGGGTGGTGTTGCCCGCAAGGCCTGCAAGGCTGCCTGTATCGGTTGCGGCAAGTGTGCGAAGGCGTGTCCGTTCGAGGCAATCACAGTCGAGAATAATCTCGCATATATCGATTTTACAAAGTGCAAGCTTTGCAAGAAGTGTGTCGCCGAGTGTCCTACAGGAGCCATCCATGCGGTGAATTTCCCTGTAATCAAGCCAAAGCCGGCTGCCGCTCCTGCTGCACAGAGTGTAACCCCTGTCACTTCGAGCACAGTCGAGAAGTCTGACGAAAAGAAGGAGGAATAGACCATGATGAAGACGTTTTCAATAGGTGGTATACACCCAAGCGACAGCAAGATTTCCAGAGACTGCAGGATCGAGGTCCTTCCTCTTCCTTCAAAGGTTTTCATTTCAGTTGCGCAGCATCTGGGAGCACCGGCAACTCCGGTTGTGAAGGTAGGTGACCAGGTGAAGGCAGGTCAGGTCATCGCTGAGCCTGCAGGATTCATTTCAGCTTACGTACATTCTTCCGTGTCGGGTACAGTGAAGTCCATCGGACCTCGCAAGGACCTCGCCGGAAACAATATGACCCACATAGAGATTGATGTGGAAGGTGACGAGTGGGTGGAAGGAGCCGACCTGTCCGACACGCTCGTGACTGCGATACCGGAGGACAACAAGGCTATTCTTGACAAAATCAAGATGTGTGGAGTAGTCGGTCTTGGTGGTGCGACATTCCCGGCTCACGTGAAACTTTGCCCTCCTCCGGGCAAGAAGGCCGACTGCCTCATCCTTAACGGTGCCGAATGTGAGCCATACCTGACTTCCGACTATCGCATCATGCTTGAAAGAAGCAAGGAAATCGTTGTCGGAGCTGCCATCATGAAGCAGGTTCTCGGAGGATGTCCGGCAGTGATCGGCATCGAGGAGAACAAGCCGGAGGCCATCAAGGCCATGACTGCAGCCGTAGCTGAACTTCAGGCATCGGCAAAGGGATATGACGGCATCTCTGTCATGACTCTCAAGAAGAAATATCCTCAGGGAGGTGAGAAGCAGCTCATCGATGCTGTGATGGGCCGTCAGGTGAAGTCAATGGGCCTTCCTATAGATGTGGGTGCTGTCGTTCAGAATGTGGCGACATCTCTTGCTGTATATGAGGCAGTCCAGAAGAATATTCCTCTCGTGACCAATGTGATGACCATCACGGGAGACTGTCTCCCTATGGAGAAGCAGCACAACTACAAGTTCCGCATCGGTATGCCGCTGTCATATATTGCGGAAGTTGCCGGCGGTGTGCCTGAAGAAGCTGCAAAGATCACCAGCGGCGGTCCTATGATGGGTAAGGCGATCGCCAACATGGACGCTACGACAGTCAAGGGATCTTCATCGCTTCTTTACCTGACTGCTGAGCAGACGGTGCGTGGAGTGGAGTCGGCATGCATCCGTTGCGGAAAGTGCGCGGAGGCCTGCCCTATGGGTCTCGAGCCGTTCCTTCTCCAGAAGTATGCACGCAACAACATGACGGACGAACTTGAGGAGAACGCCGTTCAGGACTGTATAGAGTGCGGTTGCTGCCTCTACAGCTGCCCTGCCAACATCCCTCTCCTTGATATCATCCGTCTGGCAAAGGGCGACGTCATCAGAATCATACGCGGCAGGGGACAGAAGTAAGACCCATGCACGTCATTCTGAGAAGGGACAAGGTCCCGACGTGAGAATCTTAAATTGAATAATGTAATAACTGAAAATTGAAATGGATAAAATTTTGGTTTCACCGTCGCCGCATCTTCATACAAAGACTTCGACAAAGTCTTTGATGCGTGACGTTGTAATCGCTCTTCTCCCTGCAGTGGTCGTTTCCGTGCTTTTCTACGGATGGTCGGAACTTCTCGTACTGGGAGTGAGTGTGGCTTCATGCATGCTGCTGGAGTTCCTGATTACTAAATATCTGTTGAAGAAACCTTGCACCCTCGGCGACTGGTCTGTTGTGGTGACAGGTATTCTTCTTGCCCTCAACCTTTCTGCGACGACTCCATGGTGGGTGGTGTTCATCGGTGCCGTGGTTGCAGTGGGCGTAGCTAAGATGACTTTCGGCGGTCTTGGACAGAACGTGTTCAATCCAGCCATCGCCGGTCGTGTATTCCTTCTGATATCCTTCCCAACCTACATGACGGACTGGACCAAGCCTGCAGGCTTCATCAGCAATGCCGCCGTTGATGCCTACACAGGTGCGACTCCTCTCGGACTTGTGGGCGAGGGTGGTGTAGAGGCTGTCAAGGGTCTGGACTATCTTGATATGCTTTTCTGGAACATCGGAGGATCTGCAGGTGAGCTTTCTGCAATAGCCCTTCTGATCGGATTTGTATATCTTCTTGTGCGCAAGGTCATCCGTCCATACATCACGCTGTCGATCTGGGCTACGGTTGCCGTATTCTCAGGAATATTCTGGCTCATCAACCCTGAAGTGTACACAGACCCCGTATTCAACCTTCTCACCGGAGGTCTCCTTCTCGGCTCCATCTTCATGGCTACCGACTATGTGACTTCTCCTATGAGCAACTGGGGCGGTGTCATCTTCGGAGTCGGAATAGGTCTCCTGACAATGCTTATCCGTTACTTCGGAGCTTATCCTGAAGGAGTTTCCTTCGCTATCCTTATCATGAACTCAGTGGTTCCCCTCATCAACAAGTGGTGCCATACTAAAAAATACGGGAGGTAGGATATGGCTGTACAATCATCATTCAAGAATATGTCCATCTGCCTGCTGGTGATATGCCTGGTATGTTCAGCTCTTCTGGCAGGTGTATACGCCCTGACTGCTGAGCCTATCGCAGCAGCTGCAAAGGCAAAGAACGAGGCAGCCATCAAGGAAGTACTTCCTGAGACGGCTGTGACAATCGAGGAGGAGAAGACCATAGTTTTCGATGGTCAGACCTACACCTACAACCGTGCTTTCGATGAACTCGGTAACACTGTAGGATGTGCAATCAACGTGAATGCACTCGGCTTCGGTGGCCCGATAGCGATCAAGGTAGGATTTGACGTGAACGGAGTCATCTGGAACTCGAAGGTGCTTTCCCAGGCCGAGACTCCTGGTCTTGGAGCCAAGTGTGTGGAGCCGGCTTTCTCTGAACAGTTCAAGGGATTCAATCCTGCAGAGAAGAAGCTCGCTGTAAGGAAGGACGGTGGAGATGTCGATGCCATCACAGCATCCACAATCACTTCAAGGGCATATGCTGGCGGCCTTGCAGTGGCAGCACAGGTGTTCGGAGAGATCGTGGGCACCCCGATGCCGCTCGATGCATGGACAGGAGCAACATCTAAATAATGGAGGAAAGGAAAATGGGAAAATTTCAGCTTATAACTAAAGGCCTCATCAAGGAGAACCCGACTTTTGTCCTTCTTCTCGGTATGTGTCCTACTCTGGCTACAACAACTTCAGCCATCAACGGAATGAGCATGGGACTTGCCACAATGTTTGTCCTCATCCTCTCCAACATCGTGATTTCTGCCATCGCGGCATATATCCCGGACAAGGTGCGCATCCCTTCATACATCGTTGTGATCGCGACATTCGTGACCCTTCTCCAGTTCATAATGCAGGCCTATACTCCTGCAATCTATGAGACTCTGGGACTGTTCATCCCGCTCATCGTAGTGAACTGTATCGTCCTCGGACGTGCGGAAGCTTTTGCCAACAAGAATTCAGTGGTGGATTCCGCTCTTGACGGAATCGGAATAGGTCTTGGATTTACCTGCTCACTGACCCTTCTGGGCCTCGTGCGTGAAATGCTCGGAAGCGGATCTGCATTCGGTTTCAAGTTCATCGAGGGCGACGGTATCCTTGCCTTTGTGCTTGCTCCAGGTGCGTTCCTTGCGCTTGCATACCTTATAGTCATCTTCCGTAAGCTCACTTCAAAGAAGGCTGAGTAATGTGTAACTGATAATAGTGAAATTGTTATGGCAGAATTTGCAATAATGTTTATATCAGCGATATTCGTAAACAATATCCTGTTGGCGCAGTTCCTTGGAGTATGCCCGTTCCTCGGCGTTTCCAACAAGCTCAGCACTGCAGCCGGCATGTCTATGGCGGTGTGCTTTGTGATCACTCTTGCGACAGTCGTGACATATCTTCTGAACATGCTTCTGGCCTCTCTCGGTCTTGAGTTCCTTCAGACGATATCTTTCATCCTTGTGATTGCAGCGCTCGTCCAGATGGTGGAGATTGTCCTCAAGAAGATCAGCCCGTCTCTGTACTCGGCCCTCGGAATCTTCCTCCCTCTGATCACCACCAACTGCGCCGTTCTCGGTGTGGCTCTTACAGTGGTGACCAAGGACTTCAACCTCGGTGAGGCTGCATGGTACGCCTTCTCCACATCCCTTGGATTCGGCCTTGCCATGGTGCTCTTCGCAGGTATCCGTGAGCAGCTGGCCCTCAATGATGTGCCAAAGGCTTTCAAAGGTATTCCTATCGCCCTGGTTACAGCCAGCCTTCTGGCTATGGCTTTCATGGGCTTCTCAGGACTGGTATAGACTTGCTGAAAAGTGAAAGAGTCCTATATTGGAAAATCACCCCGGGATCTTTATGATCTTGGGGTGATTCTTAGGCAGCAGTGCCGATTCGGGGAGGCTATAAATGCCTTCAGGGCAGCTGCAGAATCTCCGGATGCTCCGGAGGAGATAAAAAGAAAATCCCTTGCATCCGTTGAACTGATACAGGAGATAAACGGTTTTGTGAACACCGACCTTATGAATCCATAAGGCCGGTGTTTTTTTTAGAACATGTAACGGGCAGATACGGTAGGGATGAATCCCATCAGTCCGTTGTCATAGAATCCTGTCTTTCCGCCATAGTCATACTCTATGTCGCCGATGCGCACTTTTCCGTCATTGCAGTGAATACCAAACAACGGCCTCATGTCGAGGGCAAGCTGCAAAGGAAAATCGAATGTGTAGCTGATTCCCACCTGCAGTGCGACGGCAAGCATGAATCCTGAATCATAGATTCCCGTGATCGGTGTATCCGCGATGCTGTAAGGGACTGCATCCTCTACATATCCGAGTGAGAGTCCGCCTCCTGCATAAAGCTTCCAGGATCCTGTGTCTGTCCATGCCGGACGTGCCCATGTATAGTTATAAAGCCCTGTCACCTTGAATCCCGGAGTGCCGGAGACGTTATATCCGAAGTCAATTCCTATTTCGGCCTGCAGGAACTGAGTGAAGTCAAGAGAGTGAATATATGAAATATCCAGCCCCGTCGCTCCGATCCTGAGTCCGGCAGATTCAGGCTTGCCGGATGATTTCAGCTTGGTCAGGATGTCCTTGCCTGGGGTTGGGGTCTCGGCATTCCCTTGAGTTGTCTGCGCTACGGCTGAAGCAGCCATGCCTATGATGATGCTGATTGTGAGAATTGTCCTTTTCATATATGTGCGTGTTGTTTGAAAGACAAATATACAAAAAAACGACGTCCATCCGCATGAACGTCGTTATAATTCGTCTTTAGGGAATTAGAATGCGTAGCGTACGCCAAGACCTGCAGCTGCGCCCCAGAAAAGTGGTCCACCTGCAAAGCTGAAACTTACTGATGGCCTTACGTCAAGAGAGAGCTGAAGAGGGAAGCCTTCGAAGAAATATTCGAGACCCACCTGTCCTACAACTGCCGCATGCATTGTTCCGAGAATACCTCCGAGAGATGCACCAGGACCTGCGTAGAATCCCCAAGTTCCCTGACTTGTCCACTGTGGCTTGGAAATCATGAAGTTATAGATACCTGTTGCACTGATGGTAACGGCATTCAGGTCGATACCTGCGTTTGCTTCGATGAAGTCCTCGCCCATAGAGTACTGGTAGCTGAAATCTGCTCCGAGGATTGTACCACCGCCGAAACGTGCACCCATAGTTCTTGTCTGAGCTGTTGCAGCCACTGCACATCCGAGTGCGAGGGCCACGATTAGAAGAATTCTTTTCATAATTGGTAGTATTTGGTTTATGTATAGAAACACACGTTATCCTTACAAAGGTAGCAAAAAAAAGATATGTTCTGTATTTTTTATGTTTTTTTAGGTTTTAATATATGAGTTTACACCTGTCATGTCGAGCGCAGTCGAGACATCTTTAAAAAGATTTCTCCACTCACTTCGTTTGCTGTCACTCATGCATCAAGCCGATTGCGGCAGGGATGGTCGTGGTGTCAGATGCGGATTCCGTTCAGCAGGACCTTCTCTATGACAGGCGTCTGGTGACTGTAAGGAATGAAAGCCAGTGACGGAACCTTCTTTGTGATGATCAGATTGGCCTTTTTGCCTGTAGTGATGGAGCCCAGGATGTCGCTTACCCCCATGGCGTAGGCGCTGTTGATGGTGCAGGCATTGAAGGACTGCTCTGGAGTGAGTCTCATCCTGATGCAGCCCAGGGCCATCACGAAACGCATATTTCCGCTAGGGCTCGAGCCAGGGTTATAATCGGATGCCAGGGCTACCGGAAGGCCGGCTTCGATATACCCTTTAGCATTTCCATATGGTATTCCGAGGAAGAACGAGCATCCGGGGAGCATCGTAGGCATGGTGCCGCTGCCTCTTAGTGCCTCGATTTCCGCCTCAGTGGTCTTCTCCAGGTGGTCTACGGAAAGAGCCCCGTGTTTAACTCCCACCTGTACTCCTCCGGACACCTCAAGTTCATTGGCATGAATCTTAGGGGTGATGCCATATTCTGCAGCTTTGCTGAGGATCCTGTCGGTCTCTTCTACGGTGAAGAATCCCGCGTCGCAGAATACATCCACAAAGTCTGCGAGTCCTTCTGCAGCTACGGCCGGAAGCATTTCATTGCACACCAGGTCCACATACTCGCTCTGACGGCCTCTGTAGGCGCGTCCTACTGCATGTGCCCCAAGAAAATTGGCTCTGACAGTTATCGGGGCGGTATCCTTTATGCGCCTGATGACGCGGAGCATCTTAAGTTCGTCTTCGACAGTCAGTCCATATCCGCTTTTGATCTCTACAGCTCCGGTACCCATGTCCATGATTTCACGCACCCGGACCATAGCCTGTTCGTAGAGTTCGTCTTCCGAAGTTTCATGCAGAAGGTCGGCCGAGTTAAGTATTCCTCCTCCTCGGGCGGCAATCTCCTCATAGCTCAAGCCGGCAATCTTGTCTCTGAACTCTCCGTCGCGACATCCTGCATAAACGATGTGCGTATGGGAATCACAGAAAGCAGGCATCACAAATCCTCCCTTCGCATCGAGGTACTCGTCTGCACCGTCTGGTCTGCCATCAGTTATGCCATCTGTTGTACTGTCTGTCCTGCAGGTGCGGGAGTCCAAAACGACCCCTCCCACAGCATAGCTGCGGGTCCCTCCCCCTGCGGCCAGGGGGGTAGCACGGTTTTGGACTCCCGCACCTGCAGGACAATGTCCGAACTCGGTTATGACCCCGTCTTCAATCACAAGATATGCATCCTCGATGCACTCCACATGGTTCATCTGCTGCCCTTCCAGCTTCAATGTCCCCTCCGGCAGAATCCCCACCAAGGTACCGATGTTATATATTAGAGTCTTCATCTATGATTCTTCAATTAATCCAAGCAAATTTAACAAAAAACTTGGAAAACCTTCTTATTTGAGAATCCTGTCTGCAATCTGACCCTTCATGCGGATTCCATATTTCCGCGACGCCACGAAATCGGACTGAACAGGATGGTCTCTCTACTCAAAAGAACTCCAGCCAGGGTAACGGTGTTATGGCTTTGATATGTGATGTAAATATATTATATTTGTAGCGTCCTGAGGCTCAGGATTTTGTATCTAACCATAAAATTGTCTGATCATGCTTAAACGCTTGAGGGTTCTTCTGGCGACGGTGCCCCTGCTTGTCGCATTGCCGCTGTCTTTGACTGCGCAGGGAAGCTATACGTTCTCACGGAGTGTGACTTTCTCCGGTGATTGCAGTTCATCTCAGACTGCGATGTTGCATAAGGGTGTCATCTCGGCTTATATTGAACATGCCCCTAAACCGGTTTTCAATTCTTTGATGGAATGCGAATCGTCCAGAGCTTACAATACCTGGACATCGACGGATTCCGGATGTACGGCCAGAGTGTTCTGTTCACCATGTGTGCGCATCGGTGGAGGTATGACTGCCGGTGACCTGTCACACCTTGGCAATTATCAGCTTCTTGGCCCGGATCAGGGAATGAATTCGTTTTCGACCAATCCAGCCGATGATGTGGAGCATTGGGATGAGGACTGGGCCAGGAAGAGGGATATGATCACTGACGTCTATAATAGTACCGCACTCCCTCATCTGCTTACCGGTGATCCGTCTTTCGACAGGGAATATGCCAGCCTGATCAAGGGAGGCGACAGGATTCTATCCATTAATAGTAAGGTGCCGCCGAAAGGGAGGGGAGTACCGGTGTCGGACGACTTCCTGAACAAGCCTTTCAAGTCTTTGGACATGAGGGAGCCGTGGAGCTCCGCCGACCTGTCTAATGTGGACAAGCTGCCTGCCCTTCCACCGGCTACCGGTTACAGGTATGAACGTCCGGAACACCCTTGGATGGAGTGGGGAGCAGATATATTGAAAGATGGTGTAGATATAGGATTCATGTTTATAAAGAGGGCTGGTCTTACAGCCGGCATATTGGCAGAAGCAAACATAAATCTTTATAGAGAAATAATAGAATGTGTAATGGACCAGTGTACGGATGCTAACCAGATATTCAAGGATGCATGGAATGTCGATTTCAAGGCGTTGGCTAAAAAGTCGGGCGAATGGTTCAGCAATGCCAATATGTTTGTTCCGGCCGGTAGTCTGGCTACCGCAATCCGATATCAGGATATTCCAGATGCGCATAAAACAGGAGATCCGATAATTGTGGATGAAGATGTGGCGATGGATTGGGTTGTCGAGACTGGTGCGGATGAACTGAAAGATAAGGCGGTTGAGAAAACAAGAAGGTATTCTGCCGGATTTTTCGTTGCTAGAGATTTTCTTTCAAAACGGAAAGCTGTGAAGATGATCAAACATGCCAAGTACCTCGGCGCCACCTATAAAGGTTATCAGTCAGTGGTAAAAGCAATAGATAACCGGCCAGATGTAGAATCGGAATACTGATGGTTTAAATGGGATTTGATATGCAGATGTATAATATGAAAAAGACTTTTGCCGGACTTTTAGTTCTGTTTTCAGTGGCATTGTCTTCCGCCCATGCCCAGGACGCGGACGCCATCATGAGCCCGAGTCAGCTTAAACAGGCCGGGCTTGACAAGGAGGTTTTTCTGGATGCCATCTACAGACATCCGGACGGATATTGCTTTGTGGCTACGGATAAAAGAATATATCTTCTCGGAATGAATGGTATGACTCCTGTGCTTACGTCCGACACGAAGATGACCGATTTCAATTTTGCCAACAATATCATCCTTGCGGTATGTGGTGACAGATTGTGTTGTCTGGATGAAAAGGGCGGGCTCAGCGAATGTGCCGTACTTCCTCATGAGGATATGAAGGTCCGTTATGGGAAAGATAATATCTATCTGTTTGACACAGAGCCGAAGGATGGCAAATATTCGCTGATGATGATTAAAGGCTCTGATGCCGGCATCGTGAATCTTTTTGATGCTCCCGTGCGGGTGACTGACGTCATGGAGCTCGGCGACTGGCTTGTCTTCTCTGCCGGTAACATGATTGCGCGCGTGAGTTTCGCCGACAGGAAGATAGTTCCGATATTCAGGCTTCCGGATGAGAATGAGACGATACTCTCGGTAATATATGACGAGGATGGTGACGACATATATTTCTCATCGGACAAGGCTGTGTACAGGACAGGGGAGAAGAATGTGGCGTGCATAAGCGACAAGTCCGGAGGTCTGCTCTGTGATGACCCTTTCGGAGTAATTGTCTTCGATCCTGAGAAGAAGGTTATTTTCAGGTTGCGTGACACGGTTTTAAGGAGGAAATGAGTATGAAAAGATATATCATTGCTTTATTGTTCGTGGCCACGGCTATGACATCATGGGCTTCGTCTTCTGACCGTCAGCAGTGCCGTGAACGGATTCTCGGAGGCTCCTTTGATGAGGCTGTAGGAGGTTATGCAGCTCTTATAGAGGCTGAGAAAGCAGCCAGGAACGAGACTGCGGGTGTAGATGAGGACCTGTTGGCGGAATATGCATATGCCCTGGCCCTTGCAGGCTATTATGACGGAGCTGTGGTCAATATAGACAGAGCGAGACTTCTTGGAAAGAAGGATACCGATTTCTATACAGCCCAGATCCTGTCCCTGATGAACTATCCGGAGCTTGCTGACATATTCTGGACTACTGAGCACTCTCAAGCCGCTCCGGCATGGGTCGCGTCATCCTATAAGTCGTTGGCGGAAAAACATAAGGGTACACCTGTAATAGGCGGCTCGGATCCTGATACCGCATTCAGGAGGGCCAACGAGCTGGCATCCCGAAAACAGTATGTGCAGTCTGTGGTCATCTATCAGGAACTTGCAGATAATTTTCCTGATAACAGCATCATACATGTAGGTTTCAGTACGGTCCTCGAGGATATGAAGAAGCTTTCTCCTGCGGCAAAGGAACTGCAGAAGGGAATAGCCCTTCTTTCTCCGGAGCAGACGGGTGCTTCCTCAGCATTCTCTGCCCATCTGGTATCTCTGAACAATCAGATCAATGCAATGGATTCGAAGACATGGTTCGAGCGCATATTGGATGAATATGAACCTTCTACCATCATCTATGCCGGTGGAGCGGCCGGTTCAGATGTGTTTTCATTAACAGGAAGATTGGGATTCTACACGAACACCAAGACTTCCGGATCCATAAATATCGGATACTCCTACGCTTCCTCCAATCATGCCTTCAATATAGGACTTTCCGCATACCAGACCTTGGGAAGGATGGTCTTTGGTCTTGGAATCAATGAGGCAATCTCCTCATCGGACGACGTCTTCAGCATCACACCTGCTTTCGGACTTACTTTCATGAACAAGGACAAGGATGCCTCATACGATATTCTGTTGAACTATATGATTCCCGTAAAGTCGGGTTATCCGACTACTCTTGTGGTGTCTTTCGGCAGGACGTTCTATTTCACTTATAAGGGAAAGAAATGAAAAGACTGATTCTATTGCTATCCATATGTCTCGCTCCGGCAATGTTCCTGGATGCGGACGCACAGGTCAAGGTTTATGTGGATTCCATGACCGTCAATTATCTTGATGAGGGAGCCATGGCGGACGACAAGCTCATGGTTGTAGCCAAGGAGGCCTATGACACTCTGGGCCTGGACCGGAAGAACGCAATTCTGGATGCAGTCGCTGATGATTTCCCTGCTTCAGAAGTGGTCGTCGTGCGCAGGGATTACACCCGTGAAGTATGGCGGAAGGGGTCGGACGGCTCTCTGGTCTATCTTGATGAGTGGAATATGGACAACCCTCGTATCAAGGATTTCGGACCTCTTCAGCTTGACCGCAGCGGTAACCGCCGCCTGTTCTGGTATGCCGGAGGCTCCATGACAGTGACAGAAGGTATTTTCAATCTCCTTGCAAGTTTCCGTGCAGGTGCCTTCCTTTATAGGGATATAATCGACTTTTCCGTATTGGCCAATATGGGAATATCCGGTAATGACACGTCCACTAATTTCAACGGAGATCTGGGGCTCATGGGACGTTTCTACTATCCCATAAGGTCCATGAAGACGTTCCCGATGGCTCCATATGCCGGCATTGGAACGACGATGACATATTCTCCTAGTTTCAACATAGAGCTTGTGCTGTATCTCGGCGTCAGTATGTACGTGGGCCCGGGCAGTATCGATGTCGGTGTACAGTATGGCCTTTCCAGCAAGTTTGCAGCTACATTCGGCTACACCTTCCGTCCGAACCTGAATCATTGGTTCAAGAAGAAGTGATGAAGAAGTTCCTTCTCATATTTCTCGTCTTTGCGTTTACTGAGGCATATTCCCAGCCGCCGGAAGGAATCGCCCCGTCTGAGGCAGATGCATTGTGTGCATCCTTCTGGGAGGGATATGATTTCCGGGACCTGACGCCGCTTCAGTCCCCCAAGGTAATACTGGATTACATCTACCTTCTGTCCCATCTGGATCATGGGACAGCCTCAGCGCATGTGTCTGAACTCATGAGGCAGGCTTCCGGTGACAAGAAAGTCTTCCGGCAGTTTCTCTTCCTCTTTGAAAGATATCTTTATGACTCCCGTTCACGTTTTGAGAATGAGGCGCTGTATGAGACGGTGGTGCGGTATGCTGTGAACTCTCATGTGCTGGACTCTCTGGAAAAATATCTTCCTCAGTTTCAGCTTGATATGATTGCCCTTAACCGACCTGGTACCTTGGTGAACGACATAAAGCTGGGCTTTTCGGATGGAAGCGAAAGGATGCTGCGTCAGGTGGAAGGAGATTATGTCCTGATTGTGTTCTCCAATCCTGACTGCAAGCTTTGTGAGGAACTTGTCGGGAAAATAGAAGCCTCGGATCTGCTGACCTCCCTTCAGGCACAGGGACGTCTATGCAAACTCTCGGTCTATCCCGGCAACGACCTTTCGGTCTGGAATCCCTCCAAGTTCCCTTCCGGGTGGATTGCAGGATATGATAAGGAGGACAGGATATGGCCGGACAGGCTCTTCAGTCTGAAGACCATGCCCGCTCTATATCTGCTGGACAAGGATAAGAAGGTCCTTGCCAAGGAATCTTCGCTGGATAAAGTTCTTCAAATTCTTTCGTGCCCGGTACAAAATTCCGATTGCTTTCATTAAAATGATTTCCTATCTTTGCCGGCTGATTTGAGAATCTAAACATATGAAGATTACCGAAGCTATTTTTTCAGGCAGCAGCACAAGGATTTCCGAGAAGCCAAAGCAGAAATTTCCTGAATTTGCATTCATCGGAAGGTCTAATGTCGGCAAGTCTTCGCTCATCAACATGCTTTGCCGCAACAAGAAGCTGGCAATGACATCCAGCAAGCCGGGGAAGACCCGCCTCGTGAACCACTTCCTCATAAACAGGGAATGGTATCTGGTGGACCTTCCGGGATACGGTTATGCGAAAATGTCCGCGACCGCCAGACAGAAGCTTGAGCAGGTGATCCGCAACTACATCAATCTGTCAGAGGAGATGGTCATGCTTTTTGTGCTGATCGATTCCCGGCATGACATCGGCAAGGTGGATATGGACTTCCTGATCGAGCTTGGCCAGAGCAGGATTCCTTTCGCCATAATTTTCACAAAAGGAGACAAGAACGGTCCTAACGCGCTTAATGCGCAGATAGACAAGATGAAGGCACAGATTCTCAAGCTTTGGGAAGAACTTCCCCCTACCTTTGTGAGTTCTTCCGAAACCGGACTTGGAAGAGAAGAAATCCTCGACTACATCGATTCGGTACTTAAGACATTGAACGAACAGAACTAAACCCTCAATACAATGCACAACGAACACAAACTCAAGCTTTTCACCTGTAAGGCATCAAAGGAATTTGCCCTCAAGGTTGCCAAGGCCCTCAAAATCGAGGTCGGCGATTCAGACGTTTTGACTTTCAGCGATGGCGAATTCCAGCCATGCTACAATGAAAGTGTCAGAGGTGCGACAGTATTCATCGTACAGTCCACATTTCCCCCTACAGACAATCTGTTTGAACTGCTGCTCATGATTGATGCCGCCAAGAGAGCTTCAGCCCACAGAGTCATCGCGGTAATGCCATACTTCGGATGGGCAAGGCAGGACCGCAAGGACAAGCCGAGAGTTTCAATCGGTGCGAAGCTTGTGGCAAACATGCTTCATGCGGCGGGATGTGACCGTGTGATGACGTGCGACCTCCATGCAGACCAGATCCAGGGATTCTTTGACGTGCCTGTGGACCACATCTATGCAAGCGCTGTTTTCCTCCCTTATCTGCAGAAGCTGAATATCGAGAATCTTGCCATTGCAGCCCCTGACATGGGTGGTGCGAAGAGGGCCAATGCCTATGCGAGATTCCTTCAGTGTCCTGTGATCATCTGTCACAAATCCCGTGAGAAGGCGAATGTGGTGGGGTCCATCACAGCAATCGGAGAGGTCGAGGGCAAGAACGTTGTGATCGTTGATGATATGATCGACACCGCAGGCACTCTGGCAAAGGCAGCCAATGTCCTCAAGGAGATGGGAGCCCTCAGCGTACGTGCATGTGCCACTCATGCAGTGTTCTCCGGTCCTGCATATGACAGGATAGCGGAGTCCGCACTCGAGGAGGTTATAGTGTCCGACACTATTCCTCTCAGCAGCGACCCTGCAAAGGACAAGAGCAAGATCACAGTGCTCACCATGACTGACATGTTCGCCGACATAATCAACAAGGTATACAATTACGAGGAGATAAGCTCAAGCTTCATCAACTAAGGAACAGTAATTGCCTTAAAGGCTGTATATGGAGATTTTTATAGCAGCATTGACACTTGTGGGGCTTTGCGTCATCGGACTATGCTTCAACATCATCTTCAGGAAGAACGGAAAATTTCCTGAAACGGAGATAGAGAACAATGTCGAGATGCGCAAGCGCGGCATCAAGTGCGCCAAGGAAGAGGAAATGAAACTCTGGGGCAAGAAAGACAAGAACGGCAATCCCGTGGCCTGCGACGAAGGAGGATGCGGGAGCTGCGGTTCTCGTGATATCTGCCGCTGATTTATATATTCGGTTCCGGAGAGGAACGTGCAATTATCGCCGAGAGGCGGGATTTTAACAATTAAACCAACTGATTATGAGCTTATTGGCTATTGTCGGACGCCCAAATGTGGGAAAGTCCACCCTTTTCAACCGCCTGGTCGGAATGAGACAGGCAATCGTAGACGAGACGGCCGGTGTGACTCGCGACAGGCATTACGGCAGATGCGAGTGGTGCGGCAATGAATTTTCCGTTGTAGACACAGGAGGATACACCTCCAATTCTGATGATATCTTCGAGGAAGAGATCCGCAAACAGGTGGTCCTGGCCATCGAGGAGGCCCATGTAGTGCTATTCATGGTAGAGGCTGGTACCGGTATAACCGACTATGACGAGGAGATCGCAGACCTTCTCAGACGTAGCGGCAAGCCGGTGGTCCTTGCGGTGAACAAGATAGATTCCGGTGAGAAGATGTACGACGCCTTCCAGTTCTATTCGCTGGGACTTGGAGAGGTATACAGCATCTCTGCGGCAAACGGAGGCGGTACGGGAGACCTTCTCGATGCCATAGTGAAAGTGATGCCTGCAGAGGATCCTGACAAGGACGAGCGCCCTGACCTTCCTCACTTCACCATCGTAGGCAAACCGAATGTGGGCAAGTCATCCCTGACCAACGCCCTGCTCGGCAAGGAGAGGAACATCGTCACTCCTATAGCGGGTACTACCAGGGATTCAATAGCTACTCTCTATAACAAGTTCGGCCACGAATTCATGCTGGTGGACACTGCCGGAATGAGAAAGAAGGCCAAGGTCCATGAGGACCTGGAATTCTACTCGGTCATGAGGTCCATCCGTGCCATCGAGCACTCTGACGTATGTATCCTCATGGTGGATGCCCAGACAGGCATCGAATCCCAGGATATGGCCATCTTCAACCTCATACAGCGTAACAAGAAGGGATGCGTTGTCGTGGTGAACAAATGGGATACCATAGAGAAGGACAGCAACACGATGAAGGAGTATACCCTTGCAATCAAGGAACGTCTTGCCCCGTTCAATGACCTTCCTGTCATCTTCACATCTGTCATCAACAAGCAGAGGATAATGGATGTCCTCGATGCGGCAGCTCATGTCTATGAGAACTACTCGCGCAAGATCCCTACATCCAAGCTCAACGAGGAGATGCTCCCTGAGATCGAGAACTACCCTCCACCTGCATGGAAGGGCAAGTACATCAAGATCAAGTACGTGACCCAGCTTCCTACCCGTTCTCCATCTTTTGCATTCTTCTGCAATCTTCCCCAGTACATCCGCGAGCCTTACCGCCGCTTCCTGGAGAACAGATTGAGGGCGAAGTTCGATTTCCTCGGCTGTCCGGTGCATGTTTTCCTGAGGCAGAAGTAGTACTTGAGAGGCTCAGTCTGGTTAATTGATTATTAAAATTCCATATCTCAGGTACCTAAAAACTATGAAATGAAATGAAATTTTACTAAATTTGTCTCCGTTGAAATGAAGCCATATGGAAAAAGAATTCATCGACCTTTTTGAGTTGCAGAACAGACTGAAGAAGGGGATGGAATTGCTTTTTCCGAACCGGATATGGGTGAGGGCAGAGGTGAGTGCGGTCAAGGCAAGAAGCGGAGGGCATTGCTATCTGGAGCTCTCCCAAAGCGACGACAAGGGACTCGTGGCCAAGTCCAGTGCCATCATCTGGAGTTCAAAATACCGTTTCATAGCCCCGTATTTCGAATCAGTGACCGGCTCTTCCATCCAGGAAGGGATGGTCATTCTTGTTGAAGTGCAGGTCAATTACAGCGAACTGTACGGATTGAGCCTGATCATAAACGACATCGATCCGGAGTATTCCCTCGGAGTGAAGGAGCTGGAAAGGCAGAGGACCATAGAGCGCCTCCGTAATGAAGGGATCATGGAGATGCAGAAGGATCTCGTCCTTCCGATGCTTCCCTGCAGGCTTGCTGTCATATCTGCGGAGGATGCTGCAGGCTACCGTGATTTCATGCGCCATCTGGAAGAGAATCCCTATGGCTTCGTGCTGGAGCCGGTGCTTTTCCCTGCGCTGATGCAGGGGGCGGACTGTCCCTCGTCGATAATCTCGGCCCTGGACCTCATCCTTGAAGAGGAAGACGGGTGGGATGCCGTGCTGATTCTTCGTGGAGGAGGCGCCAAGCTTGACCTTGCATGTTATGACGATTATGCTCTTGCTGCCGCCATAGCCCAGTATCCGCTTCCTGTGCTCACAGCTGTAGGGCACGACCAGGATTTCCATGTGTGCGACATGGTGGCTTACGAACATCTGAAGACCCCGACAGCTCTTGCCGACTACATATTGGACATATATGAGGCTGAGGATGAAAGGATATCCTCATGTCAGAACAGGATAAGGCTTGCGGCCACAAACAGAATCTACCGTGAGGAATCTGCCCTGGAGGCTGTTGCGGCCCGGATAAAGGGGGCCTTCTCCATGAAGATAGCTGCAATGGAATCTGCGCTGCAGGTCCTTCAGACAAGGATTCAGGCCGCAGACCCGCGCCGGATTCTGGCCAGGGGCTATGCTCTGGCGGTGGATGAGGACGGAGTGGTGCTGAAGGGTGCCGGGGGACGTAAGGCCGGAGACAGGGTTTCTGTCCTGTTCCCGGACGGGCAGCTTGACTGCGTCGTGGAGAAGACGGTAACACATCGTCCTCAATGACGGATGACTCCCTGAGCCAGACGTGAGGACCTATAAAGAGACTATGGAACAGAAATTTGAATACAGGAAGGCGATAGAAGAGCTCGAAGCCATCGCTGCCAAGGTGGAAGACCCGAAGACGGGGATTGATGACATAGAAAGATACATAAGGAGGTCGGAAGAACTCGTGGCTGCATGCCGGGAGTATCTCCGTGGTGCGCGTCAGGCTCTGGAGCCGGAGAACGGTGTCAATCTTTAGGACGAATAGATAAAAACAGGATATTATGGCAAAGAAGAAGCAGATGATTTACGACCATGACCAGTGGCTTGTTCCTTACAAGGAAGTCATAGACCGCCGTCATAAGATGATAATGGACCTGAAGGAGAGGATGTCGGTGGACGGGTCCCTCTCCAAGGGAATGAACAATCATGTCTATTATGGTCTGCACAAGGATGCATCAGGCGGCTGGATTTTCCGCGAGTGGGCGCCGAATGCCACAAAGATCTATCTGATAGGCGAGTTCAACAACTGGAAGCGCACGGAAGCCTATGCCCTCAAGCCTCTCGGAGGTGGAAACTGGGAGATAAGGCTGCCTTCCATGTTCCTGGACCACGGCACTCTTTACAAGCTCTACATCGAGTGGAAAGGCGGTGGCGCCGAGAGACTCCCGGCTTATGTCACAAGAGCTGTACAGGATCCTGTGACCAAGACCTTCTGTGCCCAGGTGTGGGATCCTGCCCAGCCTTACCAGTGGAAGCACAAAGGTCCCGGAAAACGCCCTCATCCGCTTATCTACGAATGTCATATAGGAATGGCGTCCGAGGAGGAGAAGGTTGGTACATTCGAGGAATTCCGTCTGAACGTGCTTCCTAAGGTTGCCGACCTGGGCTATGACACCCTTCAGATAATGGCCCTTCAGGAGCATCCTTACTACGGCTCCTTCGGTTACCAGGTGGCCAATTTCTACGCCCTTAGTTCACGCTTCGGCACACCGGAGGAGTTCAAGGCCCTCGTGGACGAGGCACATGGTCTCGGAATCGCTGTCGTGATGGATATAGTCCATTCGCATTCAGTTGATAATGAGGCGGAAGGTCTTGGATTGTTCGATGGCAAGGAGACCCTCTACTTCTATGACGGATGGCAGGGACACCACCCTGCATGGGGCTCGCGATGCTTCGATTACGGCAAGGACGAGACCAAATATTTCCTTCTGTCCAACTGCAAGTACTGGATGGAGGAATACCATATGGACGGTTTCCGCTTTGATGGAGTGACAAGCATGCTTTACTGGGACCATGGTCTTGAAAAGGCCTTCGTAGGATACGAGAACTACTTCAATCAGGGAGTGGACGACAATGCCATCGCATATCTGGCTCTCGCCAATATCCTCATCCATGAGATGAATCCGGACGCATTCACCATCGCTGAAGACGTCAGTGGAATGGCCGGTCTGGCGGCTCCGCTCGAAGCGGGGGGCGTCGGCTTCGACTTCCGCATGAGCATGGGAGTGGCTGACAACTGGATCAAGTGGATCAAGGAACTTCAGGACGACCAGTGGAGCGTGGGCGAAATCTGGTGGCAGCTGACCAACAAACGTGAGGATGAAAAGACCATCAGCTATGCTGAATGTCATGACCAGGCCATGGTAGGTGACAAGACCATAGCCTTCCGTCTGATGGACGCGGAAATGTATACATCCATGAATAAGGAATCCTCTTCTCTTGTCGTGGACAGAGGCATCGCCCTTCATAAGATGATCCGTCTTGTGACCCTGGCCACATGCGGCAACGGATACCTTACCTTCATGGGCAACGAATTCGGCCATCCGGAGTGGATCGACTTCCCTCGTGAAGGGAACGGATGGTCATACAAGCATGCCAGGAGACAGTGGTCTCTCGCAGAGCCTGACTATCTGAGATACCGCTATTTACGCAATTTCGACAAGGCGATGGTAGAACTTGCCCGTGAAGAATCCATACTTGACGGGAAACCGGAACTATTTGTGCAGGATGAAGAAAAAAAGATTCTTATTTTCAAAAGAAAAAATTGTATCTTTGCGCTGAATTTCAACCCCATGGCCTCTTTCACCGATTATGGCTTCGCCGCACCGGCAGGAAAGTATGAGGTCATACTGAATACGGACGAAAACGAATTTGACGGCTTCTCCAGACTTAAGACTGGAGAGGTACATTTTAGTGTACCTGTGAAGAGTGATAATGGAAACGGGAAATATGAGGATTCCCTTTCTCTTTATCTGCCAAGCCGCACGGCGGTCGTATTGAAGAAAATGGACTAGGACGGAAATAATATCTTAAACTATACAGTTATATGGCTTTTCTTAAATTCAACAAGTCCGAGCTTGTGAATCTGGAGTATTCGCTCAAGCGTGAGATCATCGCGGCGAACAACACCGGAGCCTATTGCAATACGTCAATCGTAGCCTGCAATACAAGACGCTACCACGGACTGCTCGCTGTCCCTGTGGATGAGCTGGGTGGCGGAAAGTACATGCTGCTTTCTGCGCTGGATGAGAGTCTGATTCTTAGAGGTAAACAGTTTAACCTCGGAATTCATTGCTACGGAGACACTTATGATCCTAAGGGACATAAGTACATCGTGGACTTTGATGCCAATCCGGTTCCTGTAATTACCTATAAGGTGGGTGGAATCATCTTCACCAAGACCCTCATGGTGGTGCCTGACAACAACCAGGTGCTCATCAAGTACGAGCTTCTCGAAGCCCCTTCGAAGCTTACGCTTATGCTGAAGCCTTTCCTTGCTTTCAGGAGCGTGCATAGCCTTACATCCCAGAATCCGAATGCATACACAGGCTACGACGAACTTGATTCCGGGGTGGCTTTCCGCATGTATGACGGCTTCCCTTATCTCAACATGCAGCTTTCTTCTCATGCAGCCTTCAAGTATCAGCCATATTGGTACAGCGGGGTCACATACTCCGACGAGTACCGTCGCGGATTCGACTGCAGGGAAGACCTCTTCGTTCCGGGAAACTTCTCTCTCGAACTCAAGCCGGGAGATTCTGTAGTGTTCTCGGCTTCTGTCAATGAAGTGAATCCGAGGGGACTTAAGAGAAAGTTCACAGACACTCTGAAGAAGATGGACAAGATCGAGTCCTATCACGACCTCCTTGCCCATAATGCGGAGATGTTCAAATGCCATAGCGGTGACAAGATCCGCATCAATGCAGGATTCTCGTGGCTTGAGACAGGCCTTCTCAGGGAGACGATCGCATCTCTTCCGGGTCTGACACTCTATGCCAACGGAAGCTGTGAGGAGTTCGAGAAGATTCTCGACACCCTCATCTCGGACGAGCAGGAGAGGCTCTACCGTCGCACCACCCAGTGCGAGGCTCCGCTCCGTCTTACCGAGACCATCCAGCAGTATATCCGTTTCTCCGGCAAGGAAAAACAGATATGGAAGAAATACAGCGAAGTGCTCAAGGGCATCATCGAGAGCTACGCACCAGGCTGCAGAAAGGAGATTGCAATGCATCCGAACGGTCTGTTATGGGCTCAGATGGACGGAGTCGCACTGTCATGGATGAATGCCTATGTCTATGGCCGCCCTGTCACCGAAAGAGCCGGATATCAGGTGGAAACCAACGCCTACTGGTACAATGCCCTCTGCTTCGCGATCGACATGGAGAACAAGTACGGACCTAAGAAGAGTTCGTTCGTAGAGCGCTGGGCTCCTGTCCGCGACCTCGTGAAGGAGAATTTCCAGCCTACCTTCTGGGTGCCTGAGTGGGGTTATCTCGTGGACTATGTGGGCAACGGCCCGCTCGACCCTGCGGTAAGGCCGAATATGCTTGTTCCTGCATATCTCGAATATTGTCCTCTTGACGACGAGGTCATTTCCGAAATAGTAATGACAATCAATGACGAACTCCTCACCAGGAGGGGACTCAGGTCTCTTTCTCCTCGTAACGAGGCATATAGGGGAGTATATGAGGGTTCGCAGATCGACCGCGATCTCGCATATCATCAGGGCTGCGCGTTCCCGGACCTTCTTGCTCCATATATCGACCTCTGTTTCAGGATGATGGGAGACGTCTTCTATGGAAGGGCAAAATATCTCGTAGAGGGATTCTTCGAAGACATCAGCAAGCATGGTGTCGGAGCGTTCTCCGAGCTTTATGACGGAGACCCTCCGCATGAGCCGCATGGAGCCATTGCTTCGGCAACCAGCACGGCAGCTCTTCTGCACATAGGTTACATTATGAAACAATATAAAAAGGAGGATAGGTAATGAGAGTTCTGATGTTCGGATGGGAATTCCCTCCACATATTGCAGGAGGTCTCGGAACAGCCTGCTACGGCATGACCAAAGGTCTTGCCTACAATGACGTGGATGTTCTCTTTGTCATGCCTTCAGCCTCAGGTGATGAGGACGAGAGTGCCGTAAAGATCATCAATGCCAGCGATGTGGCCGTGGATACGGTCAGCGCCACAGTTGATGAGTTCCTTGGAAAGGTGCAGTTCGTCCACATAGGCACAAACATGGTCCCTTATGTGGATCCTCAGGATTTCAGGACCATGGTGGAGGAAGAGCGCAAGAGACAGATCAAGAGCTTCCGTGTGCAGTACGGACAGAAATACAAATTCTCCGGAAAATACGGGGCCAACCTCATGGAAGAGGTAGCGCGATATGCAATGGTGGGTGCCACCATAGCGATGCAGTACAAGGACCAGTTCGACGTTATCCATGCGCATGACTGGCTGACCTACCTCGCAGGCATCGCTGCGAAGCAGCTCACCGGAAAGCCTCTCGTCGTGCACATGCATGCGACCTCATATGACCGTGCAAGTGATGACCAGGTGGACACACGCGTGGTGGACCTCGAGACCAAGGGTATGATGGCTGCCGACAAGGTGATGGCTGTGAGCGAGCTCACGAGAAACATATGCATCAACCGTTATGGTATTGATCCTGAGAAGGTTGTCGCAGTTCACAATGCGGTGGACTTCAGCGGACGTGAAAAACTTGAGGTCGAAAGGAACGTCAAGGAGAAGGTCGTGACCTTCCTCGGACGCGTCACCTATCAGAAGGGTCCTGAGTATTTCATCGAGGCTGCTGCGAAAGTTCTCAAGAGATGCAACAACGTGCGTTTCGTGATGGCCGGCAGCGGTGACATGCTCAACAGATGTATCCGTCACGTCGCAAGACTCGGTATTTCTGACAGATTCCACTTCACAGGCTTCCTGCGCGGAAAGGAGGTACATAAGATGTTTGCCCTCTCTGATGTGTATGTGATGCCTTCGATCTCCGAGCCGTTCGGCATTTCTCCTCTGGAGGCCATGCAGACCAACGTGCCTTCAATCATATCCAAGCAGTCAGGTTGTGCTGAAATCCTGAAGTATGCCCTCAAGGTGGACTTCTGGGATGTGGACGCCATGTCAGACGCGATATACGGACTTCTCCAGTATCCGGCAATCGCTCAGCTGGCTGCACGTTGCGGATATGACGAGGTGAACAGCATCAAGTGGAATGATGTTGCCGCCAAGATAAAGGGTATCTATCAGGAAGTTATTGACAAAAACAAATAAAACATAATATCATGAAAAAGAGTATTTGTCTGTATTTTCAGGTTCATCAGCCAAACAGATTGAGATTATACAGATTCTTTGACATCGGGAAGGATTCTCATTACTATGACGACTTCGCCAACAGGACCATCCTCCGCAGGGTGGCTCAGAAGTGCTATCTTCCTATGAATGCCCTTCTCCTTGAGCTCATCGAGGCCAACAAGGGTGCATTCAAGGTGGCATTCTCGATCTCAGGCTCAGTGCTTGAGCAGTTCGACAGATATGCTCCTGAGGTGCTTGAAAGCTTCAGGAAGCTGGCTCAGACGGGATGTGTGGAATTCCTTTCCGAGACCTATTACCACTCTCTTGCAGCTCTTGCATCTGAATCTGAATTCAAGCATCAGGTTCTTAAGCACAAGGCTGCCATCGAGCACTATTTCGGTGTCACACCTAAGGCTTTCCGCAACACTGAGCTCATCTATTCCGACGCTATCGGAGAAATGGTATACGAGATGGGATTCAAGACCATGCTCACCGAGGGTGCGAAGCACGTTCTCGGATGGAAGAGCCCGAATTTCGTATACACCGGCGCCCAGGCTCCGGGTCTTAAGCTTCTTCTGAAGAATTCAAGCCTCAGCGACGACATCGCATTCCGTTTCTCAGACAGGACATGGGCTGACTGGCCGCTTACAAGCGAGAAGTATCTGTCATGGGTCAAGGCATCCGCCCAGAACGACGACATAGTAAACCTTTTCATGGATTATGAGACATTCGGCGAGCACCAGAAGGCGGCGAGCGGCATCTTTGACTTCATGAGGGCTCTGCCGGAGGCTGTCATCGCCGACGGTACATTCGAGTTCGTGACCCCTTCACAGGCCACCAAGAAGCATCGCCCTGTAGGAGATCTTGATGTGATGGACCCTATCTCGTGGGCAGACGAGGAGCGTGACGTGACTGCATGGCTTGGTAACGAGCTTCAGAACGATGCGTTCAACAAGCTCAACGACCAGACGGAGAAGCTGGCCCTTCTCAATGATGAGGCGCTTTGGGCTGACTTCGGCCATCTTCAGGAGAGCGACCACTTCTATTACATGTGTACGAAGTTCTTCTCTGACGGAGCTGTGCATAAATATTTCAACCCGTATGATACTCCATATGAGGCGTTTATAAACTATATGAACGTACTTAGTGATTTTATTTTGCGAGTTGATGATGCAATTTCCGTTTCAGATATTAACTTTGCAGCCGCAAAGCCGGCCAAAGCTCCGGTAAAGAAGGCAGCCGGAAAGGCAGCTCCTAAGAAGGCGGCTACTAAGGCAAAGGCTGCTCCAAAGGCAAAAAAGCCTGCGGCAAAGAAGACAACCAAGAAATAGGATATCTCTCGACTTCGCTCGTGATGACAGATGTCAATTGACCGAACGGCTCTCTGTCATTTCGACCGGGCGGAGCAAGTGGAGAAATCTGAATATATTTCCCCGGGCGGATTCCGATACAAGGACTCCGGCCGGGGTAACTAAGTAAATTTATTAATAGACAGATGAAAACAGAACTTATCAAGCCGGATTATCTGTTTGAAGTTAGTTGGGAAGTGTGTAACAAGGTCGGAGGCATCTACACGGTGATCGCGACCAAATCCCTTTATCTCAAGAGCGAGTTCAACAGGCACCACATAATGGTGGGACCTGATGTGTGGATGAACGAAGAGACAAATCCTGATTTTATCGAGGATCCGGCACTCTACAGGTCATGGAAGATGCAGGCTGCAGCCGAAGGGCTGAGGGTCCGTGTCGGACGCTGGAACGTGCCGGGAAAACCCACTGCCATCCTTGTGGATTTCAAACAGTTCCTCACCAGTCAGAACGAGATACTTACGAAATTCTGGAAAGACTTCGGAGTGGACTCTCTGACCGGGAACTGGGACTACCGTGAATCCGCACTTTTCGGATATGCTGCAGGAAGGGTCATTGAAAGCTTCTACAGATTCAATCTGGAGTCTTCTGACAAGGTCGTGGCTCAGTTCCATGAGTGGATGACCGGAACAGGACTCCTCTATCTTAAGTCTGTAAACGCACCGGTCGCGACAGTGTTCACGACTCATGCCACAGTGATAGGAAGGTGCATTGCAGGCAATAATCTACCTCTTTATGACGGTATCCACGGATACGACGCCGATGAAAAGGCGAGGCAGTTCAACGTTGTTGCAAGGCATTCACTTGAGAAGAAAGCCGCTCAGAACTGTGACATTTTCACGACAGTGAGCGACATCACTGCCCAGGAATGCCGTCAGTTCCTCGGAAGGCCGGTTGATGTGGTGACTCCTAACGGATTCGAGCCGAGCTTCACACCTGCTACAGACGAAGACTATGATGCACTTCGTGCGAAGGCAAGGGAAAGACTCATCAGGGTGGCTTCGGCCATGTGTGGCGAGGAAGTCGCCGAAAACTCGGTCCTCGTGGGCATAGGAGGCCGCTACGAATGGAAGAACAAGGGTATCGACGTCTTTATCGATGCTCTGGACAAGCTCAACCGTTCTGACTTCAAGGGCAAGAAGGTACATGCATTCATAATGATACCTTCCGGCCATAACGGTCCCGACAAGCAGCTCGTCGCTAAACTTGCCGGCAATCCTTCGGGATATGTGACCAGGACTTCCCACTATCTCATGAATCCCGAGTACGACAATGTGACAAGAAGGCTCAACGACCTTCAGTTCAACAACGCATTGGGTGACAAGGTGAAGGTGTATTTCATCCCGTCATATCTCAACGGCAACGACGGGGTGTTCGACATGACTTACTACGACCTTCTCTGCGGTCTGGACCTCACCCTCTTCCCGTCGTACTATGAGCCATGGGGCTACACTCCTCTGGAGAGTCTGGCATTCAGGGTCCCGACCCTCACTACCACTCTGGCCGGCTTCGGCCTCTGGGTGCGCACCCACTATGACAGGAAGCATCCGGGAATCACAGTGCTCGACAGAAGCGACTCGAACTACTTCGAGGTCGTGGAAGGAGTTGCGGCACGCATCAGCGAGATCGCATCGCTTCGCAAGGACGTAAGAAAGAAATATATGCAGAATGCCAAGGACGTTTCCGAAATCGCCCTTTGGTCCAACAACATAGTATATTATAAGGAAGCATATTCAAAATCATTGGAGAAATTAATGTCGGTCATGGGAGCATACCCATCGGCCAGGAATGGAAAATCTATGGAATACAGAAAATTTGAAGTAAATCAGCCAACATGGAACAGCGTGATCGTATCACGCCATCTGCCAGAAAGTCTCAAAGACCTCGAAATACTTTCCAAGAACCTTTGGTGGTGCTGGAACGAATCTGCCAAGAATCTCTTTGCCTCAGTTGATCCTCAGGCATGGGAGATGTCAGGACAGAACCCTATAGCAATGCTCGACAAGGTTAGCCTCAAGAGATATCAGAAGCTTGAGAAGGACACCAAGTTCCTTGCTGACCTCAAGGCGGTCATGGAAGAGTTCAACACATACATGGCTCTCAAGGCAGAGCGCACAACCCCTTCAGTGGCATACTTCTGCATGGAGTACGGTCTGGACACATCCCTGAAGATCTATTCAGGCGGTCTCGGTATCCTCGCAGGTGACTACATCAAGGAGACATCCGACATGAACACCAACCTCGTTGCTGTGGGTCTTCTCTACAGATTCGGATATTTCAACCAGAAGCTGACAGCTCATGGCGAGCAGGTGGCTGAGGATGTGGCTCAGGACTTCAACAAGATTCCTGCTACCCCGGTACGTGACGAGAACGGCAACTGGATCACCATCAGCGTGGCTTTCCCGGGACGCAACCTCAATGCGCGCCTCTGGAGAGTCGATGTGGGACGTACCGAACTCTATCTCCTCGATACGGACATCCCTGAGAACCTTCCTGAGGACAGGTCCATCACCTACAACCTCTACGGCGGCGACTGGGAGAACCGTCTGAAGCAGGAGCTCCTCCTCGGTGTGGGAGGTATCCGCGCCCTCCGCAAGCTCGGCTTCGCACCGCAGGTATACCACTGCAACGAAGGTCATGCTGCATTCATCGGTCTGGAAAGACTCCGCGAGCTCATCTCGGAGCAGAACCTCGAGTTCCAGGAGGCTCTCGAAGTGGTAAGGGCATCATCCCTCTTCACGACCCACACTCCTGTCCCTGCAGGACATGACGCCTTCGACGAAGGACTTCTCCGCAAGTACATCGGCCACTATCCTGAGCGTCTGAAGATCGACTGGGAGACAATGATGGGCCTCGGAAAGAACAACGGTGCTGACGTGAACGAGAAATTCTCCATGTCCATCCTTGCTGCCAACATCTCACAGGAAGTGAACGGAGTGTCATGGCTTCACGGCGAGGTAAGCCGCGACATCCTCGGACACATGTGGCCAGGCTATCTTCCTGAGGAACTCCATGTAAGCTATGTGACCAACGGAGTCCACTATCCTACATGGACAGCACCTGAGTGGAAGGAGGTTCACGCAAAGGTATTCGGCGAGGAATTCAAGACCCACCACTATGACAAGTCATGCTTCGACGGCATCTACAAGGTTTCTGACGAGGAGGTATGGGGCATCCGCACATCTCTCCGCAAGAAGCTCATCGAAGAGGTGAAGAGAAGACTCTCGGACCCTGCAGCGGCAAGCCACTATTCACCTAAGCAGGTGGTTACAATCAAGGAAACCCTCCGCGACGACGTCCTCACGATCGGTTTTGCGCGTCGTTTCGCTACATATAAGAGAGCTCACCTTCTTTTCCGCGATCTTGACAGACTCGCAGAGATCGTGAACGATCCTAAGCAGCCTGTACAGTTCCTCTTCGCAGGAAAGGCTCACCCTGCAGACAAGGCAGGTCAGGACCTCATCAAGATGATCGTGGACATCTCCAAGCAGCCACGCTTCATCGGTAAGATCGTCTTCGTCCCTAACTACGACATCACTGTTGCCAAGTATCTTGTACAGGGTGTGGATGTCTGGATGAACAACCCTACACGTCCTCTCGAGGCTTCAGGTACATCCGGAGAGAAGGCCGCAATGAACGGCGTGATGCACTTCTCAGTGCTCGACGGATGGTGGGTTGAAGGATACAAGAAGGGCGCCGGCTGGGCACTTCCTATGGAAAGGACCTACGACGTCCAGAACTATCAGGACGAACTCGATGCAGCTACAATCTACAACATCATCGAGAACGAGATCGCTCCGACATTCTACAACAAGAGCCTTTCTACCGGACGTTCGTCAGACTGGATCGAGTACATCAAGAACTGTGTGGCTCAGGTGGCTTGCAACTTCACAACCAACCGCATGCTCACAGACTACATCAACCAGTATTACGTGCCTCAGTCTGCAAGATACGAGAAGGTTACTGCAGATGACTTTGCAAAGGCACGTGAGATTGCAGCGTGGAAGAAGCACCTGCGCCGCGAGTGGAAGAATGTGGAAGTTGTGTCCGTAGTGACTCCGGACAGCAACAGCGACTCGCTTGCCATCGGAAACGAGTTCAAGGCAGAGATCGTCCTCAACATCGGAGACCTCAAGGCTGAGGAAATCGGAGTTGAGATCCTCTTCGCCACTACCGACAAGAAGGGCAGGCTCCACATCCAGGAGAGGTACGAGTTCACCCCTGTGGAGAGTGCTGACGGTACAGCAAAGTACGCTGCGTCAATCAATCCTGACCGTTCAGGCATCTATCAGGTGGCAGGACGTATCTACGCCAAGAATGCCGATATGCCTCACAGACAGGACTTCGAGCTTGTAAGATGGTTGTAGCAACCGGATTTTTCGACGGTGTCCACGCCGGGCACCGTCATGTAATACAGCAGCTTACAGAAGCTGCGGCAGCCCGCGGGGATGAAAGCATGGTCGTCACATTCTGGCCACATCCCCGTAACGTGCTGCAAAAGGAAGCCCGTTCGCTCAGGCTTCTTACCACTCTTGCCGAAAAGCAGGCTCTGCTCTACGGACTTGGGGTGGACAAGGTTGAGGTGCTTCGCTTTACGAAGGACTTCAGCGCGATGACTACGGAGGCCTATCTCCGTATGCTCATTGAAGATTATGGCGCCACTACCGTCCTGCTTGGATACGACAACAGGATGGGAAGTGATGCTGCAGGGACGGATGAAGTGGCACGGGCAGCCGAAGGACTTGGACTTGAGGTCATAAGGACCGATATGGTCTCATCTTCCAGAGGCTACGCCGTCAGTTCCACCAAGATCCGTCAGTGTATTGAGGCGGGAGATGTGCAGCAGGCGCGTTCGATGCTCGGATATGACTATTCACTCCAGGGAGTTGTCGTTGCCGGCAACCGACTTGGAAGGACAATAGGCTTTCCGACGGCGAACATGCAGCTTTACGAGCCTTTGAAGCTTGTGCCCGGCAACGGAGTCTATTCCGTGAAGGTGGAGACTCTCGGCAGAGTGATGTACGGCATGTGCAACATAGGCTGCAGACCTACGGTGGGGCAGGGCAATGCCCGGACAATCGAGACTCATATCTTCGACTTTGACGAGGATATATACGGGCTTGACATAGAGATCACCTTCATGAGGAAGATCCGCGACGAAGTCCGTTTTGAGTCCCTTGATGCGTTGCGCCACCAGTTGGAAAATGACAGGGATGCCTGTCTTGACCTCAAACGATAGACAACACATGATATGGAAGAATTAGTAGGCCTTCTGGTAATAGTCGCCATCTACATCTTCAAGGCGGTGAACAAGAAACTCGGGAAAGCCGGCCAGCTGCCGTCCGACCCGCAGGAACAGGAGATGACAGACCCGGACCTCGACTTCAAGAGGTGGGTGGCTGAAGCTATGCGTGACGCCGGAGTCCATGCTCCGAAGCCGGCTCCTGCACCTGAGATGTCCCCGGCACCGGCTCCTGAAAAGGTAAAGCCGTCACCAGTCAAGGCTCCGGAGGAAAAAGTCGTCAGACAGGTACCTGTAAGGAAACCGATCCTGACTGAAACTCCTGAAAAGGAGAAAGAAAAGATAGACCTTAGGAAAATGATAATATATTCGGAGATCATGTCTCCCAAGTATAAAGATTAATAATTTAAAAATCAAATAATTATGGCACTTCAGTACATGACCCAGGAGGGTCTTGACAAACTAAAGAAGGAACTTGCCGAGGCAATCGCACAGCGTCCTGTCATTTCTGCGGCCATCGCAGAGGCAAGGGATAAGGGTGACCTGTCGGAAAACGCTGAATATGAGGCGGCAAGAGAAGCTCAGGGACTCCTGGAACTCAATATTGCAAAACTTCAGAACCTTGTGGCAAACGCCCGTGTGATCGACGAATCACAGATCGGAACAGACAAGGTCCAGATGCTCAACAAGGTGAAGGTGAAGAACCTCAACACCAACCAGATCATGAACTTTACCCTTGTCAGCGAGCAGGAAGCTGATTTCATGGCAGGAAAGCTTGCCGTGAAGACCCCTATCGGACAGGCCCTCATGGGACATGGAGTCGGGGAAGTCGTGGAGGCAAAGGTCCCTGCAGGCGTCATCAAGTTCGAAATCCTTGAAATCACACTCTGATGTCTACAATATTCACAAGAATAGCCAAGGGCGAAATCCCTTCCTACAAGGTAGCGGAAAACGAGGATTTCTACGCATTCCTCGACATCGCCCCTATGGCGGAGGGTCACACACTCGTGATTCCGAAGCATGTCGAGGATGACTACATCTTCAACCTCGAGGATGAGACCTACATCGGCCTCTGCGCCTTCGCCAGGAAGGTGGCCCAGGCGATCAAGGCCGCCCTCCCATGCAAAAGGGTAGGCGTCGCAGTCCTCGGAATGGAAGTCCCTCACACCCACATCCATCTTGTCCCTCTCCAGAGCGAGGCAGACATGGATTTCAGAAAAAAGAAACTCGAGCTTTCCCGTGAGAGATTCTCCGAGATAGCTTCCTCAATCTATAATGAATATGTCAAGATTCAGTAAGATAATCATTTATGCGGCAGCCATGATGGCAGTCGCAGCATGTGGCGGCAATGCGCGCGTGGAAGGCGTAGTTGCTGAAGCTCCATCATCCGCCCTTGTAGCCAGATCCCTGGACCATGTCATCGACACGGTCATGACGGACGCCCAGGGCAACTTCTCCTTCAAGGTGGATGTCAGGAAGGGACAGCCGGAGTTCGTATATCTCTACCGTGGCGACAGGAAGATCGCATCCCTCCTCCTTGAGTCCGGTGACAAGGTGTCAGTCTCGGCAGACACCCTCGGCAACTGGTCAGTGGAGGGCTCGGAAGAGTCCCGGCTTCTGCTTCAGGTGGAGAAGGACCATGCAGACGTGATGGCACGCATGCTTGCCATCTCTGCGGAAATGGAATCTGAGACCAATGAGACCAGGATCCTTGAACTCAGGAAAAAGCTCGGTCAGGAATATGTGGACTACTACCGCAAGTGTGTGAAGTATGTCCTTGGTCACAGCACCTCCCTCACTGTAGTGCCGGTGTTCTACCAGAGCCTCGGTGAGAATCTTCCGGTTTTCTCCCAGGCAACAGACGCCATCCACTTCAGAAACGTCTCCGATTCCCTTGCCCTCGTATATCCCGAGTCTTCATATGTGAAGAACCTGAGCAAGGAGGCTGACAGACGTTTCGCCTACCTCGAGCTCGATGCCCGCATCAGGTCAGCTGAGGAAGTTGGCTTCGTGGATATTGAGCTTCCTGACACCCAGGGACAGAAAGTCCGTCTGAGTGACGTGCAGTCGAAGGTTGTGATGCTCTATTTCTGGAATTCTGCCGATGCATCCCAGAAGATGTTCAACCTCGACATGCTCAAGCCGGTCTATGAAGACTACCACAGGAAAGGCTTTGAAATCTACCAGGTGTCCCTCGATCCGGACAAGGCCCGCTGGGCGCGTGTCGTGAAGGAGCAGGGCCTTCCATGGATAAACGTATGTGACGCCCGTGGCGGAGTTTCACCATATATATCTTCATACAATCTTGAAGTTCTTCCGGCCACCTACCTGATAAAGGACGGAGAACTAGTCGATGGAAAAGTCGTTGATGAGCAATCTTTCAGAAAACTTCTGAATCAGCTGCTTAAATAACGAAGTGTAAAAAAGTCTAAAAAAATGCAGAAAAAGGCGTACTTTTTCTGCATTTTTTCTTTACTTTGTAAGTTGAAAAACTGTGTAATGGCCGCCTAAACCGTCTAATTTGTTGAATTTCAAGCAATATTAGGCGGGGGGGGGTATATATATTGGTCTGGTTTTTTGGAGGTGAATATGAGAAAAAACGACATATTAAGAGGACTTTTAGTCATCTTCCTGATAATATCGGGAAGTGAAGCTGCCTCGTATGCTCAGCACCGGAGTGACACTCTTACGGTCTACTTCCGGCAGGGTAGTTCGGTACTCGACATGAACTACCGCCAGAACGGTGAACGTTTCCGCCGCTTCATCGAAAATGTGGAGGCTCTTCAGAGGGTGTATTCCAACGAATACATAGTCGATGTGGATTTCCATGCGGCTGCCTCTCCTGAAGGTCCGTTCGGACTGAACGAAAGACTCGCTACCCAGCGTATGGAAGCTATGTCCAAGCTGATCCATTCAGCCTTGTCCGGAGCCGACTCGGCCGTGGATGTGGCAAACATCTCCGAGGACTGGGCGGGACTCTACAAGATGGTTGAGCATGACCCTGATGTCCCATACCGCGACGAGGCCCTTACAATCATCTACGACGGCGGAAAGAACTGGTACGACGGTGCCGAGGAAAGGGAAAGGAAACTGAAAAAGCTCAGAGGCGGTAAGCCTTGGAGATACATCTACAAGCACTTCCTTCCTGACCTTCGAGCCGTACGGGTGCTCATCCACACGGCAGTGGACCACACGATGAGCCCGGTCGCTGAAATGGCACCGGTGACATCCCAGGCCTCCAGGTCAGTCGCAGAAAAGCCTCTGACCAGGACCGTTACCCCGGTGGTGAAGCCATCCTTCATCCACAAGCTCACACTCAAGACCAACGTGATCGGTCTTGGAATGGCCATGACCAACGTAGCTGTCGAATACGACTTCGCACCTCACTTCTCTGTTGCCCTGCCTGTCTACTACTCAGGAGGATTCGACTACTTCAAGCCGACCCTCAAGTTCAGAGGCTGTGTGATCCAGCCGGAGGTGAGATGGTATCCATGGCTCAGGGACAACTACAACGGAGGCTTCTACGTCGGAGCCCACTTCGGTCTGGGATGGTACAACTTCGCCCTTGACGGAGACTACCGTATCCAGGACCAGGATGGAAAACATCCTTCGTGGGGCGGCGGTCTGGCCCTCGGCTACACCTTCCAGTTCAAGAGCAACCCTCGCTGGGGAATGGAATTCGCCCTCGGCGGAGGTGTCTATAAATCAAAGTATGACCTTTTCTTCAATGAAGTGAACGGTCCGTACTACGAGCGTGGAATAGAGAAGACATGGTTCGGCATAGACAACGCAGCTGTGTCGTTCACATATAAGTTTGACATGAAAAAGAAAGGAGGAAACAAATGATGAAAAAGATTTTGACCCTCGTTTCTGTGGCTGTGATCCTGCTCAGCTCATGTATCCACCAGTTCCCGGAGTCCCGTCCGGCTGATGTGGTGCTGACTCTTAAGTTTGACACTGAACTTTCTTACTATAAGACTCTCGCCTTCCCTGATGAGACCAAGGCTGGTTCTCCTCGTACCGACCTGCCTGTTCTTGAACAGGACTTCTCCGATCATGAATCATACGATCTTAGGTACACCATCGAGGCTTATCCTCGTCTGGGTAACGGAGACTTCAGCCGTGATCCGGCCAAGAGATGGGTGTTCACCGAGGATGATGCATCCGAAGTCAATGACTACACGGTCCATCTTGACATCGATGAGGGAGAATATGAATTCCGAGTGTGGACGGACTACGTCGCACAGGATTCCAAGGCAGACTTCTTCTACAAGACCAACAACTGGAAGGAAGGTATCAAGATCAATCTCGACCATGGCTATAACGGAAACAGTGACTGGCACGATGCCTATTCCGGCAAGCAGGTTGTGGATGTGGTACGCTATGGAGCGATAGCCGAGCCGACTTCCGGAGTTATCAACATGTCCCGTCCTCTCGGAAAGTACGTCTTCGTTACCAATGACCTTGAGGACTTTGTTACCAAGGTGATGAGGACAAAGGCTGAAGAGGCGGAGAAACTCGGTGAGTCAAAGGTTCCGGAATTCGACATCGACGACTATTCCCTTGTTATTGCGTATACGGGATTCATGCCAAGTTCGTACAGTATGGTGACAGACCGTGCGAACGACTCTGAGGTCAATGTGAGATTCGCCTCCAAGCTGATCCAGGTGAACAGCAAGACAGCAATCATGGGATTCGACTATGTGCTTGCCAATCCTTCGACATCGACCCAGACAAACGTAATCATGGGTATCGAACTTAGAGACAAGGACGGAACGGTCCTCGCTTCACATCCTCAGGTGCGTGTACCACTAAACAGAAGTCAGTACACTGTGATCGAAGGACGTTTCCTCATGCAGGAGTCCAGCGGCGGTATCACCCTCAACCCTGACTTTGAAGGCGAATTTGTCGTACCGGTATATTAGAAAACAGACAATAAGAGAATAATGGAAATACGATATGAGTAGATTGACTATAATCATTGCCACATTTGCTGCATTCTTCCTTGTGGGAGCATGCGGCAAGATTGATGTGGAAATCGCTGACTCTGTAGTGGTGATGAATTATAGTGTCAGCGTTGCAGAGCCAGTTGCAAAAGCTCTTGGGGACGGATCCAATGTGAACAGAATGGCCTATGCCATATATGAAGGAGAAACCTGCATCAATAGTGATGTCGTCGAAGTGATTGATGGCAGATGTTCATTCCATCCATCCCTATATTATGGCAGGACATATACGGTGGCTATGTTTGCATGTTGGAACGGTGCCTATGATGTAACTGACCTGAAGAATATCAAACTCGGAGCGAATGGCCGGTATGCAGATGCCTTTGCACATAAGGAGACCATCAGGATTGACGTAAACGGAGACCTTTATATAGACGGCAACAAGAGTGACCAGTCTGCGGGCAACCGCTCCGTGAATCTTCTCCGTCCTGTCGCTCAGCTTGCATTGGTCACCGAATCACTGGACGCAATGCAACAGGCTGGAGCTGCTAAGATCCGTATCTCCCTGAATGCGCCTGAAACATACAATGCTGTAGCCTGCACTTCCGGTGCTGTTAAGACCATGGAGCAAACATCAGTAGTCGAAGACCTTGGAACTGTTTCTGTGTCGGATAAGTCATACACAGCCGTATCATGCAGCTATTTCTTTCCGGCAGAGAACCAGACCGTTACCATTGATGTGCTGAAGGCAGATAATACTCCTCTCAGTACATTCAACGTATCTGACATACCTTTAGTCGCCAACAAGAAGACTAACCTGATTATCGGTGCATTGTAACAGAAGACACATAATTGACGATATTTATAAAACAAACACAGAAGCAAATGAAAAAGATTTTACTTTTTGTCGCTGCTACCGCAGGTCTTCTCCTTGCCGGCTCATGCCAGAGGGAGAACCTCGAGCCCGTGCAGCAAGGCGGAACAGTGACCTACACTATCCAGGTTCCTGGAGATCTTGCCACAAAGGCATCTGGTGACGGTTTTACACTCTATTATGAGGTATATCGCCTGAATGAACTCGGTGATTCTAATGCGAAGCCGGTTTACGAAGGCAGTACGGCTTTCTCTAACGGATCGGCTGATGTCAAGCTTGAGTTCGTGAAGAATCAGAAGTTCACAGTCCTTTTCTGGGCACAGAAGACCACTGGCGCACAGGCTTATGATATTGAGGACCTTAGAAAGGTATCATTGAAAACTCTTGTTGCCAACGACGCATCAGCAGAAGTTTTTGCTGGTAAAGACGAAGTTGATAACTGCGTATCCGAGGCAAATGGAAATGTTGAACTCGTTCGTCCTGTGGCCCAGCTTAATATTGCGACCACAGCCGCGAGTCTCACTCTTGGCTCTACTCCTATAGTACCTACTGAATCAAAGGTAACTATAGACGGTCTCTATGGCGAGTACAATGTGGCTACTGGTGCTGTTGATACAAAGGCTGAAAGAATTTATGCTGAGGCGGATGTTCCCGGCGATGAATTCAAGGGTGGTGCATACAATCTTATGGCAACAAACTTCCTCGGCTTCATTCCGAAGGAAGGAGACAATGTGGAGGTCAAGTTCACTATAATCACTCAAAATGATGGCCAGATAGAGCATACGGTATCTAACGTACCTGTAAAGCCAAACTACCAGACCAACATCCTCGGCAACCTCATCTCAGCGACAGCTGACTACAATGTGACCCTCGGTGCTTGGGAAACTCCTGAGACAAATGTTCAGGTCGTATCAGTTTCGACTGCACAGGATCTTCAGGAAGCTATTGATAATATCCCGACAGGTTCAGAGGGTAACATTATTCTCGAGGGTGACATCGATCTCGGTGCACTTGCTGGTATGATTTCGACTAAGGCTGCAGCTCCAGCCTATGGCCTTAAAATCCCAGCTGACAAGACTGTCATTATTGACCTTAACGGCAATACCCTCTCTTGGACTTCTGCAAATCAGAACAACTGGATGATTGAGAATAAGGGTACTCTTTCTCTTATCGGTGAGGGTAATGTAGTTTACAATTATGCTGGAGTAAATGACCCTGCATATGGTAAGGGAAACTATACTATCTCAAACAGTGGAAACCTCGTTGTTGACGGTCCTACTGTATCAATCAAGGTTAACGGCCAGGCAAATAACGTAAAATATGCACACGCTCTTTATGTAGTGCAGAATAGCGGAAAACTCACTCTTGAAAGCGGTAGGATTGAGAACTATCACAATGTAGCTGTTCGCCAGTGGATTGGCAGCGAGACTGTTGCTTCAGAGGTCGTAGTCAATGGTGGTGAGATATATGGTATTCGCGCTATCTGGATGCAGCTTCCAAACGGCGATACATCAAAGGCTCCAAAGGGAATACTTACTATAAATGGTGGTGCACTTTCAGCTTGGGAGAATGCGCCTGATTATGATTCTGAAAATAAGCTTGCTGTATATTCTTACAGCTACGGCAACCAGATGAAGAACGTTGAGATCAACGTCGCTGGTGGTACAATCAATGGTGATATCGCTCTTAATGGTGGTCGTTCTGGTGCAAAGGTTGATGTTGAGAAGGTAACCGTAACAGGTGGTACATTCAACGGATACTATGGCGATCTTTACTCTTATGCTAAAGATGATCTTGCAGCTCCAGCAATCACAATCAAGGGAGGTCAGTTCTCAAGCCTTTATCCAATGACATACCTCAACGCTGCAGATGAAATGGTTACACTGAAGGACAACCTCACTTTGACTGAGCCTGTTACATTCAACGGTGTCGGAACTCTCGACCTCAATGGTAAGACACTCGCAGGTGAGTCTGAAACTACCGGTAAGAACTATGATATGATCGACGTGCGTGGTAACCTTACAGTAAAGAACGGAACTATCACTGCCGAGTTCAAGGGTACAAACATGGGTTGGAACAATTCAACAAATGTATTCAATGTGACTGCAGGTGGTGTGCTCAATCTTAACGGTGTAACAGCCAAGAATCTTGGTGGCTCTGACATGGCATTCGTTGCACATCTCAATAACTGGGGTGAGGTTACCCTTAATGCCGAGAACTGTATTCTTGAGTCTACCTACATTTCTGTTCGTGTATTCAACAGCGGTTATGATATGAACAATGTGACTATCAAGAACTCTACTCTTAAGGGTAAGTACTGCTTCTGGGTACACAATTATAAGGCAGCTGGTGATAGCGCAGGAGATGATTCAACATTGAACTTCGATATCTTCAACGGTACTAACACATTTGTACCAGCAGAAGGTAAGGCTCCTGTCCTTTATGGCTTCAACAACCCGATCTACCTTGATGAGAACGGAAATGTTCCAGTTGCTACCGAGGAAGCTCTTGTTGCTGCTTTAAAGAGAGGTGGAAACATTGCTCTTGTTAACGATATCACTCTTTCCAAATCCATTGCTCTGTCAAACGCTAATTTTAGCCTGGATGGTTATGGAAAGACTATTCGTCAGGCAGATGGATGTACAAACACTTATGCATTGTTTGACATTACAGGTGGTAAGGCAACTATTAAGAATGTAACTTTTGATGGTGTTAAGGAAGGTGCTGTTGTTCGTACTGTGGACGTTGAGTTTACTGCTGACAATGTAACTGCCAAGAATTGTGAACACACTCAGATTCAGGGTCTTTTCAGACTTATGGGAAAGAGCACAATTACAAATTGTAACTTCAAGAACAACACTTGTAACATGGTCATCACCCTCAACTATGACGGAGCGAACAATGATCCTCAGGTAGTTGAGAACTGTATCTTTGAAAATAATACATGCAACGCTACGGCTGTGCTTTATTATGTAAAGGGTGCAGGTGCGACTATCAATGGTAATAAGTTCGTTGGTAATACTGTAAATTGTAATAACAACGGTGCTACAGTATATATGGGCTTCCAGGAGAATACTGTTGTGACTAATAATCTTTTCCAGGATAATACTGTAAATGAGGCTAGTACAAGCAGTCGTGTAGCAGGTGGTATTTTCTTCGGATACGAAAATGTATTTACAGGAAATGCATTTATCAACAATAAGGTTACAGGTGAGAAAGCAGTTGCAAATGATGTATGCATCAGTACATATTATACTGATATTGATCTTTCTGGTAACTATTGGGGTGGAAATGCACCTGTGGAAAATACAAACTATTTTCAGCAGCATAAGGACAACGGATTTTCAGTAATCATCAACAATTATTTGACAGAAAATCCAATCAAATAATACACTTTCCCACTTAAACAGGGAATACCCCCGACCCCCAGCCCCTGACCGGGCTGAGGGTCGCCAAGGATGCCCGATCGGAGTCGGGCATGACGAGATAGAAAACAAACAACAAAATATCAATAATATATTAACCAAACAAAAAGCATATGAAAAAGATTCTTCTTTTTGCTTCTGCACTCGCAGGCCTTTTCCTCGCTGGCTCATGCCAGAGAGAGAATCTCGAGCCTGTGCAGCAGGGAAACACTGTGACTTACACAGTCACAGTGCCGGATGCTCTTGCTACTAAGGCAGACGGAGACGGTTTCGTGGCTTATTACGAAGTTTACCGTCAGGGAGATGTAGAGGATGGTACGAAATCTCCAATTTACGAAGGAAGCAAGCCATTCGAAAACGGTTCTGCGAACATCGAGCTTGAGTTCGTAAAGAATCAGAACTTCGTAGTCCTCTTCTGGGCTCAGAAGGAGGGTGTAACTGCGTACAACACTGGCAACCTTAGAAATGTCACTCTCAATTCAGACCTTACTGCAAACCAGGCGAATTATGAGGTGTTTGCCGGTATGGACGAAGTATCAAACTGCGTATCATCAAACAATGGTAATGTAGAGCTCGTTCGTCCTATCGCTCAGCTCAACATTGCGACAGATGCCGAAGGCCTTAAGCTTGGTGATACAGACGTTACTCTGATTTCATCATTTGTAACAGTAAAGGGCCTTTCAACAACTTACAACGTTTATAACAAGGCTGTATCTGAGACTTTGTCAGACGTTGAGTTCAGTGTAGCTGCAGTACCTGATGGTGAACTTGGTACTACTGATTACACATACGTTGCAATGAACTACATCGGTTTCATTGATGCAAACGGTACTACAGTAAATGTTGATTTCACAGTTAAGACATCAGAGGGTGACATTGCTCACTCTGTATCAAGTGTCCCTGTAAAGCCAAACTACAAGACCAACATCATCGGTAACCTCATCACAGCAACCGACAACTACAATGTAACTCTCGGTGATTGGGGAACTCCTGAGACAAATGTTCAGGTCGTATCAGTTTCGACTGCACAGGATCTTCAGGAAGCTATTGAGAATATCCCGACAGGTTCAGAGGGTAACATTATTCTCGAGGGCAATATCGATCTCGGAACACTTTTCGGCGCAAGTACTCTGGCCGTTACTAAGACAGGTAATGCTTCACTTCCAATTGTAATCCCTGAAGGAAAGACCATGACTCTCGACCTCAATGGTTTTACTATTACCACTCCTTGGGAGGCTGAAACTGCCGGAAAGCATTACTATGCATTCGAAAATTATGGTACGCTGAATATTGTTGATAGCAAAGTAAATGGTAAGATTAAAGCTCGTGGTATCTTCAACTATGGCAAGATGACTCTCGAGTCTGGTACAATCGAAGCTTGCGACGGTAACGGAGGTTATGGCGTGAGAAACTATGACGGCGCTGAGTTTGTAATGAATGGCGGTACAGTTGCTACCATATATGAGGATGGTGATATCCCTGGAGAAGGATATGATGCTTGTCCTATCAGAGTGGATGAAGGTGCAAAGGTTGAAATCAATGGTGGTATCATTGAAAATGTAAGTAATTTCACTGTTAATATCGATAATTATGGTGAAACAATTGTAAACGATGGTACATTCACTTCAGTTCATACAACACTTGCTAACTCTGCTGTAATGACCATCAATGGCGGTTCATTCACATGCAATGGTCTTGAAGGAATAACCGCACACGCTCTTTGGGCTGCTGCAGGAACAACTACTATCAAAGGTGGTACATTCGACGGTAAGGACAACTACAATGGCTTCAACGTAGATGCGTCAGCTGGTGCTGTAGTCAACATTACTGGCGGTAAGTTCCTTCCAGTTCACAGCGGCTCACTTTATGGTGATGGAACTATTAGTGTAACTGGAGGTGAGTTCTTTGATGATCCTTCTGATTATGTGGCAAATGGTTATGTCGCAAAGCAGAATGAAAATAATCTGTGGACTATCGTTCCTGCTCCTGCGGTTGTAGAAGGTGGCTACGAAATCAGTAATGCTGCTCAGCTCAAATATTTCGCTGAGTCTGTTAATGCAGGAGAGACCACTTATAACGGCACTACAATCAAGCTTGCCGCTGATATCGACCTTCAGAATGAGCCTTGGACTCCAATCGGTTTCAATTCGAATAGCGTGGCAGGAAGTGAGAAATACTTTGCTGGTACATTCGATGGACAGAACCACACTATCAGGAATCTTAAAATAGATGTCAAGGACCAGGGTGGAGTAGGTCTTTTCGGAACGGTTTATAATGCTTCTTTCAAGAACTTCACTCTGGAGAACGTTGACATCAAGGCTGTCGAGAGTGAAGATGATCCAGCTAATACATCCGGAGCTGAAAACCACTCAAATTATATCGTAGGTGGTCACACTGGTGCTGTAGTAGGGTACGATGCAAAGGCAGGTGAAGTTAATTTTGAAAACGTTCACGTTAAAGGTCTTGTAAGGATTGAAGGTGAGACAAGAGCTGCTCAGGGACAGCGTATCGGTGGTATTATCGGTGGTCGCGGCTCAAGTAAGATGACATTCAAGAATGTAAGTGTCAAAGGTACAGATGGTAGCTACATTAAGGGTTACTGCTCTACAGCTGGTGTTTCTGGTCAGATTCAGGATGTAGCTACATACGAAAATGTCCATACAGACATCGACGTTTATGCTGTAACATTTGGGGCCGGTGGTATTGCAGGTATCGTTAGACAGGGCTCTACTTTTACAAACTGCTCTTCAGCAGGTGACATTACCCTTGATGCGTCAAAGACCCAGCTTTCAAGCTATTCAGCAAACTATCCATACCGCGTGGGTGGTATTGCAGGTTGCTGGTCAGAGTCTGCTACAGGAGTTCTTACTCTCACAGACTGTACATACACTGGTAACCTCACAAGCATCGACAGAGATGAAAACACTCCTCAGACACTTGACTATGCTGGTTATGTAGGCCGTGGTTACACTCTTAAGGGATGCGCTGGTAGTAAGGTTGTCATCGACGGGGTCGAGTATGTTCAGGCATACAACACAGCAGCAGAGGCTGGTATTTACATTGTAGACGGAGTATTAGAGATAGCTTCAGCTGCTGCTCTCAGAACCCTTGCTACTAACGTAAATAACGGTAAAACTTTCGAAGGCAAGACTGTCAAACTTGCTAATGACATTGATCTCAATGACGAAGAGTGGATTCCTATAGGTTCTGCAACTGCAGATCACGGTTTTATGGGTAACTTCGATGGTAATGGCAAGACTATCAGGAATCTGAAGATGACTGGACTTGCTCCAGATGCAGACAACTATGTTTATGCAGGTCTTTTTGGAGTTACTGAAGGAACATCGCCAACTCAGGAGAATTACATTAAGAACCTCGTTATCGAGAATGTAACTATCGATACAAAGGGTCATATTGCAGCAGCTGCTATTGCATATCCATATTACACTACAGTAGAGAACATTACTGTGAAGGGTAATATCAACATTAAGGGTGGTGACTATACATCTGGTGCTCTTGCTTACACAAGAAGATGCATTAATGCCAAGAATATCACTGTTGAGGGTAATGAAGGCTCTTCAATCGAAGGAAATAACACAGTCGGTGGTGTAATTTCAGACATTCAGATGAATGGTGGTTTGACAGCTGACTACTCAAACTTCAAGGCATCAGGTTTGACAATCAAGGGTAATAAGTGTGTAGGTGGTATTTCAGGTATCATTTCTGGACAGACTCTTGATGGCGCAACGGTCGAAAATGTTTCTCTGGAGTCTGATGATGTAAGAACAGGAATCATTGCCGGATCACTCGGTTCAAAATCTACCATTAAAAACATTAAAGTAACAAACGTTACAGGTGCTGATAAGGTGGTGGGTGCAACATATGATGATGGACGTGAAGTTACCGTTAATGGAGATGAATATTGTGAGTAGCAGGGCGCTGCTATAAATAATTCCCGACCTCAAGCCCCTGACCGGGCTTGGGGTTGCAAAAACAATTATTACCTAATTTTTACTAAACAATGAAAAAGATTTTACTTTTTGCTTCTGCACTCGCAGGTCTCTTCCTTGCCGGCTCATGCCAGAGGGAGAGTCTTGAGCCTGTACAGCAGGGCAACACCGTGACCTACACAGTGCAGGTTCCGGGAGCACTTTCTACCAAAGCGATTGGTACGGATGTGTCTAAAGTCACACAACTCATCTACGAAGTGTATCGTATTGATGAGAACGATGTCGAGACAAGACTTTATCAGAAATCAGCAACTCGTGATGCGTCGGCAGCAAACTGGACTGTAGAGCTCGAACTCGTAAACGATCAGGATTTCCGCGTGCTCTTCTGGGCTCAGGTTCCTGACAAAGGAGTCTACAATACAGATGAACTTAAGGCGGTAGGACTCACCACAACACTCGTGGCAAATGAAGAGGACTATGTGGCTTTTGCAGGTCAGGATGAGATCACGTCAGATGAGAACCTTGCAGGTAGAACAATCAATCTCGTACGTCCTGTAGCCCAGCTCAACATTGCTACTTCAGCTGAGAGCCTTACCGTAGGTGAAGGTGGAACAAATCCGACGACAGTTACCTTAGAGGAGACTGCTGTAGAAGTAGAAGGCCTTTCTACCGTTTACAATGTAGCAAAGGGTGAAGCTGTTGCAGCTAACGATGGCGCGAAATTCACTTATGCAGCTGCAGATCCAAAGTCTCTTAGTGAGACTAAACTTGAAGTAAACGGAGTTGAATATACTTATGTGGCAATGAATTATGTTGGCTTCACACCTAATGAGGGAGACAATGTAAAGGTAACATATACAATTGAAACAGATATAGTCGGAACTATCTCCAACACAATCGAGAACGTTCCTGTAAAGGCAAACTACCGTACCAACATCATCGGTAACCTCATCACTTCAACTTCAGATTACACTGTATCTCTTTCTTCTGATTGGCCAACTGATGAAGAGACGAATGTTGAGGTTGTGGCAGTTTCTACAGCAGCTGATCTCCAGGATGCAATCGACAACATCAGTGATGGTGCTGAGGGTAACATCAAGCTTGAAGGTGACATCAACCTTAGCGATCTTTTTGCAAGTCTTACAAGAGCTACTACGGAAGATTCAAAATCTATTACAATCAAGAATGGTCTTTCTGCTACAATTGACCTTAATGGTTATTCAATTACAGGTGCTGACGAAGGAACTGCAAGCTTCGGTCTTATCAATAATAGGGGTAATCTTACTATCACCAACAGTTCTTCAAACACATCAAGAATTGCTCTTGTCGCTAAGGAGAATAGAGGTTGGGATGCTTACTCTTCGGTAATCTCTAATAATCCTGGCGGAAATCTCTTGGTAAAGGGCAATGTCCTTATCGAGCACCTTGGTGGTACTGCAATGGCTTACGGTATCGACAACCTAACTAATGGCAAGGGAACTTCTGCTATCGTTACCGTTGAGGGAGCAACAGTAAAGTCAACTTATCGTGCTATCCGTCAGTTCCTTAACGGCATCGAGGCGACTAACGAGCTTTATGTAAAGGATGGTTCTAAGATCTATGGTCCTGACAACAAGTCAATCTGGATGCAGGATCCTAGCAAGAATGTAAACACTGGTAAACTCGTTGTAGAGGCTGGCGCAGAACTTTACGGTGATGTATTACTCTCAGTGACTGCAGGTTCAGCAGAATGGCCAGTTGAGGTTTCTATCGCGGATGCTGCTCTTCAGGGAGAAAGCACAGTTCTCACTTCAAATGTTCCTGTAGGATACGAAGTGCTTAATGAGAATGGTATTTGGATAATTAAATCTAAATATGTTGCTAAGATTGGTGAGAAACAATATCGAACCCTAAATGCTGCTGTTCAGGCAGTTGAAGATGGGGGAACAATTACTCTCGTTGCAGATGAAACTTTCACCGAAAATAATCGTTACAATAACGGTGGATGGTGGGATGGTTTAGGATATAGTGGAGATAAGAGCTTTACTATTGACCTGGATGGATACACTATAAAGCAGGATGGTTCACTCAATGACTATTTGATCTGGATCAAGAATGACGGTGCTAAGGCTAATACCATTACTTTGAAGAATGGTACTATGGACGCAGGCACAACTGCATACAGTGCTTTTGCAACTTCTTCCTCTAATAAACAGACAATTACAGTCAATCTTGAGAACATTAACCTTATTAACAATAACTCTAACGGAGCCGTTGTTAAGTTTAGGGGTGGTGCTGAACTTAATGTAAATGCAGGTACAGTAATTACTGGTAAGGATAGCTACGTAGGTATTGAAGCAGTAGGTAACAACACCGTTGTAAATGTATACGAAGGTGCAGAGATCTATCAGAACGGTACTACAAGCTATGTTGGCGCAATTATCGGTGCGTCATACAATGCTACATTGAACATCTATGGCGGTAAAGGTCAGAGCGCAAAGTGCGGTATTATCGTTATGAGCACCGGTGCTACAATCAATGTTTCCGGTGGTGAGTGGACTGCTAATGGTGATGGCACTGTCGCTGCTGGTAATAACGGTGTTCTAGTGTCTCAGAATAACAGATATGAGAGCGGTTGGGCTTGCAAGTCTGTCCTCAATGTAACTGGTGGTACATTCAAGGGTGGTTATGATTGCTGGGGAAGTGGTCCTGGTCAGGAACCTGATGATGCTCAGATCAACATCACGGGAGGTAACTTCAATGCAGATCCCGAGAACTATGTGGTTGCTGGCTATGAGGTAACTGAGAATGCCGGCAGTTATACTGTCGATAAGCCGGCGGCTTTAAAAGAACTTGAAGCAGCATTGGCGAACGGAGGAAACGTTACTTTGACTAAGGATGTTACGCTTCTTGAGTCAATTAAGGTAGAAAATAAAGTAACCCTTGATCTTAATGGTAAGACTATTACTGCTCCAACATCTTCAGCATTTGAAGTTAAGGCTGGTGGTGAGCTTACAGTAAAGAACGGTAAGGTTGTAGCTTATGAGTCAACTGTACGCGCTATCGGTGGAAAAGTCGTAGTTGAGAGCGGAGAGTATACATCTACAGGTACTGCTGTTGATTCTCCATCAACCTATCGTTATTCACTTGATTCCCGCGAAGGTGGTGAGATTACCATCAATGGAGGTACATTCAAGTCTAACAACGGTATGATTAACGTAGGCTCTACAGTAACAATCAATGGCGGTAAGTTCGAGAATATTGTTGAGAAGTCGATGACACGTCATTTCGCATATGTATCAGCTCCTCTTACTATCAACGATGGTGAGTTCTATGGTGAAGCAAATCCATCTGCTGGTGGATGCTTCTTCTGCGGTGCAGCAACAACTTGCGATATCCAGGTCAACGGTGGTAAGTTTACAAGCCTTTGGACATCAGGATCAGTAAATAAAATCTTTGAGTCTTACTATGGTGGTACTATCGAAGTGACTGGTGGTTTGTTTAACACTAATGGTGGTATTGCAACTTTCGTAACAGAAAATACAGATGAAGCAACTAAGGCAGCATATCCTTACGTAGCGAAATAATTATCAACCCCACAGCGCCTGACCGCGCTGCGGGGTGCAAAGGATGCCCGATCAGGGTCGGGCATGACGAAAAAGTTCTTTGACATACTGGAAACGAAAAGATGATGTAAGAATTTCGTCCCATAAAACGCGGGTTTCGTCCCACGGATTATAAAAAAAAGAAATTCTTATAAAAAAAAGAAAAACCTGCATGTTCGGTCTTGCCGGATTGCATTGACTTTCATACTTTTGCCGTTGGACATTCCTCAGTGGGAGCGAGCTCGCCTGCAGAAGGATGTGAAGAATGTTTAACGATTAAAATGTAAAGCTATGGCAACACCGATTGCACCGACACCTGTTCTTAATGCCGAAGAATCAGAGAGACTGTTTGAGATGATGGATAATGTCAGGCCGATCTCAAAAGAGGAAAGGGAAAGGATGAAACGAAACTATGAATTCATTCGTAGTATTGCGACGTTTGAGTTACCGGAGTGTAAATGGTAAAGTGATTTGCTATGATAATGGAGCAGATTATTGCCTCATCAGAGGTCGGGGAGTTCGATTGTGGCGATCCTGATTTGAATGGCTTTATCATGGAGGATGCTGTGGATTATCATAATAATCAACTAGCAGAAAGCTATCTACTCAAGGATGGTGGCAAGACCGTAGCTTATGTTACTTTGCTTAACGACAGAGTTAGTGTAGACTCTTTTGATGACAAGACTTCATTCAATAGATTCCGAAGACAACATTTTGAGAATTCAAAACGCCTGAAAGCTTACCCGGCTGTAAAGGTGGGCAGATTGGCAGTCAGAAATACCCTTGTAAGAAGAGGATATGGATCTATTCTATTGGATTTCGTCAAACTCCTGATTGCGTTAAAACGCTTTTCCGGGTGCAGGTTCATGACAGTAGATGCGTATGATAGGGCAGTCTCGTTTTATGAGAAGAATGGTTTTGTATCAATTAAGAAACCATCAGCTGAGGGAAAGACATGTTTGATGTGTTATGACCTGATGTCTGTGACAGTATAATTACTGCTTGCATAACTTATCTTTTCGTTCCGTCCGCGGCCTTTGGCTGATTGGGCGGAACTTCGTTTTTGGTCTGACGGACTGAAGATGTCGTTTCCAGGATGTAGATGGAGTGCAGCTCCCCGATCAGGTCGGGGATGACGACAGACCCCCAGCCCCTGACCGGGCTTGGGGTTGCAAATAGACAATATTATTAACTAAAAACAAAGCACATGAAAAAGATTTTATTCTTTGCTTCGGCTCTTGCAGGTCTTTTCCTGGCAGCATCATGCCAGCAGGAAAACCTTGAGCCGGTAGTACAGGGCGGCGTGACATATGAGATCTCGATTCCTGAGGCTCTCCAGACCAAGGGAGAAGGCGGTCACGATACTTATGACCTTTACTATGAGGTATACAAGACAGTAGATCCAGCGAAGCTCGCTGATTCTAGTACCCAGCCTCTTTTCAAGGATAAGGATACAATGACTGGCAACAAGCACACGCTCCATCTTGACCTGCTCAACGATCAGGACTACACAGTCCTCTTCTGGGCAAACAAGGAGACAACTGCTTATTTCGATGCCACAAATCTGAGAGAGGTCAAGGTTAATGATGCAGATGAAACAGAATCCGGCATCCAGGTGGTAGCTAACAGCGATGACCGTGACGCATTCTGCGGCATCGATCAGATACATCAAGATGGTGTCCAGTCAAGGAAGGTGGAACTCAAGCGTCCTTTCGCTCAGATAAACATCGCTACACTTGTGAATGCAGTAGATTATGACATCAATCCTGTTTCATCTGAGGTGATTGTCAAGAATATACCTGTCAGCTACAACGTATTCAAAGGCGAGCCTGTAGGTGAGGCAGTAGAGGTTACTTACACTAATTCTGATGTTCCAGCTGGCTACCTGACAATAAACGGTAAATCATACACGAAAGTGGCAATGAACTATGCCCTTGTACCTGCTACTCAGGACAACAGCGCGACAGTTGAGGTTACATATGATATTACGACAGCAAATGGTGTCGTAAGCAACACTATCCCTAACGTTCCGGTAAAGAAGAACTACCGTACCAACATCATCGGTAACCTTCTTACAAGCAAGGCAGACTATGACATCTTCATTGATGCAGATTTCAATGATGACGTACCTGCAGCAGCAGACGTATTCACTGTTACTACCGATGAGGAGCTGAAAGTAGCTCTTCAGTCTGAGGCAGAGGTTATCAATATCATTCTCGGCGCTGACCTTAATGTCAGTCAAAGTACTATTAGAGCAATCGGTACTGCCAATGCAGAGAAAATTCTCATTGATGGTACTAAGAGCCTGACAAAGGCAGCTTCTGCAGAAGTGTATACTCTCAACATCGAGACTTCATATGATGCTGTTGTAAATACTGTCAATCCAGAGGCACAACTTGTTCTCAAGAATCTCAATCTTACAAGTTCTAAGGCAGAAGGCACATGGGATGTATATGATATCCAGTTCAAGGGTGATGTTGAGCTTGAGAATGTAAATGCTCTCAAATCAATTGCATTGGTTGGTGAAAATAAGAAAGCAGTTCTCAAGAATGTCACAATCTCAGAGTCTCACGACTATTATGCTCTTTGGATTTCAACTAAAGGCATGAACGTAGAGTGGACAGGCGGTGCAATCAACTCAGATGGCCGTGGTATCAAGATTGACGAGCAGTATGTCGCTCAGCCGGCTGCAACAACTCTTAAGGTTACTGGCGTAGACTTCAACACAAAGGCGAAGGGTGCGATTATGGTTAAGTCTTCAGCTCCTGTCAGCATTGAAGTTTCAGACATTAATATCGAGGATGTCGCAGCAGACCCTATCAATGCCGTTTGGGTTGATGAAGATGCTGCAGATCATTTCGACCTTGTTACAGTAAAGGGCGCCATAAAGGTTCAGGAGGGTTCAAAGGATGTCCCTGTAGTGGTTACAAATGCTGAGGAACTTAAGGCAGCTATCAAGGCGGCTAACAACACAGAGTTTACGAATATCTATCTTAGACCAGCTACCTATACAGGTGCGTTTGACATTGATGCTAAGAGTGTGAAACTCATTGGTGAGGATAAGGCTACAACTATTATTGATGGACTTGTGCATGGCCTTGATTTTTCACATGTTCACCTCACTAACATCACACTTACCAATGCAACGCCTGCTACCTCAGAATCAGCACGTAATAACGCTGATAACTACTGCCTTGGAGCATATGTGACCGATTTTGTCATTGAAGATTGTGTATTCAATGTAAATAATACAGGTGCGGCAGCAGGTAAGGGTGCAATCAATATCTATGCAAATCGTTCAGACTACAAGACATCGGAAATCGATGGCGTTCAGTATGACCTTGTAATCAGAAATACTACATTCAACTGTAAAGGCGAACGCCCGATCCGTGGTAAGACAAATTCTTATATTGAGGGTTGTACTTTCAATGATCAGTATCGTTATGCTATTCAGGTTCAGGGAAACAGTGGTCTTGCTACAGAGACTGTTACATTCATCAATAATAAGATTGTAAATCCTTGTACAACCTCAGGCGAGGCATTTGCAGCCGGTGTTTCTGTTTCGAAGTCTCAGCTTCTTGAGGATGCTGCATTCAATATCTATGGTAACACCCTTGAGTCAACTACTTTTGAGGATCTTAAGTTTGTCTATGACAACCACGACAATGTCAAGATCACAACTTGTACTCTTAATGGAACTCCAATCGTAGCAGGTCAGTGCATGCCGGTGGATAGTGAGACAAATGAAGTTCTGGCAGAAATTGCATATACTTATGATGAGGCATCAAAGACTTACACTGTTTATACAGCAAGAGGTCTTAAGTGGGTTGCAGCTCAGGTGAATGCAACTACTCCTTATACTCCGACAATTTTTGATGATGCAACAGTTCAGCTTGCGAACGATATTGATCTCAATAATGAGGAGTGGATTCCTATCGGAGATGACAGGTCACAGCGTACAGAGTGGCACGGGGTCTTTGATGGTAAGGGTTACAAAGTTTCTAATGTCAAGATTACAAAGAAGACAGATAGAGATGATGAGAACAAGTCATCATATGGTCTTTTCGGTAATGTAAAAGGAACTGTGAAGAACCTGACCGTTGAGAATGTCTCTATCTCTGGTGCTCCTAAGTTCATCGGCGCTCTTGTTGGTCGTTTGAATGACGGACTCATTGAGAACTGCCACGTGAAGAATTCTTCGGTGGAGTGTAATAACTGGACTATCGGCGGTATTGTAGGTCAGTGGAACAATGGTGTAATCACACGTTGCTCGATAGAGAAGTCTACAATTAAAGGTTATGCCGGTGTAGGTGCTATTGCAGGACTTGCTCTTAATACTGGCGAACGCACATTGGAGGACTGTTCTGTCAAGGACTGTGCTATAGTTGCCAATGGAAGCTTCGGTGGTAATTTCGATAAGATGTTCGGTACAGTTCTTGGCGCAACATATAACGGAGAACTTGTCGTAAACCTCAATAAATGTTCAGTTGAGAATACAACAGTCAAGGGACAGCCTTCTAAGGCTCTTTACGGTTACAGAGAAGAAGGTGATGTGGTTAAGATCAATGGTACAGTAATCAATGATGATACTATTGTCATCACTACAGCAGAAGAGTTGGTTGCAGCTACTACAATTAAAGCTGGTCAGACAGTTGTTCTTATGTCGGATATAGACCTTTCAGGTGTGGAATTTGGAGGCCTTTCTGCATTCCATCCGGAGAATAACAATACATTCGACGGCCTTGGACACACAGTTTCCAATTGGACTAATGAAAGTGGCGCATCTGATATGGGATTTATCAAGGGCTGGGTAGGCACAATCAAAAATGTCACTCTTAAGAATGTAAATCTTAAGACAAGCGGACGTAGTGCAATTCTTGCCGGTAAGGTTTACTCGAATATTGACAACTGTCACCTTGTAGAGTGTACTCTTGAAGATTCATACTGGGCTTGCGGTCTTATAGCCGGTCTTTATAATTCAGGAAATATTACCAATTGTTCTGTTGATGGATGTTATGTGAAGTCTAACGGTGGAACAGGTGGAATTGTAGGTGTAATCAACGAGTCAGCTGGTGAGCGTAAGGTTGAGAACTGTGTGGTCAAGAATACTACAGTTAATAATTTGGGCTCATATGGTGAATCATATTCCGGTGGTCTTGTATGTGGTATGTTGAATGCCGCCGATGCTACTTATTATTTTACTAACTGCAAATTGGAGAATAACACCAAAGAAGGTAACTATGTTGGTGATCTTTTCTATTCTGCAGAAGGTGAGACTGTTTATGTTGACGGTGTTCAGCAATAATTATTGATTCCCCAACCCCCAGCCCCTGACCGGGCTGAGGGTTGCAAAGAGACTATAGAAACAATTGATTTAATTATTAACCAACCAAAAGCACATGAAAAAGATTTTGCTTTTCGTATCTGCTCTTGCAGGTCTGTTCCTCGCTGGTTGCCAGAGAGAGAACCTTGAGCCTCAGCAGATGGCCGGTACAGTGAAGTTCACTGTCGAGGCTCCGGGCGCGATGTCTACAAAGGCGACTATCGCAGACGGTACAAACGTCAATGAGGTACACTATGAGGTGTACAAGAATGTAACAGATGTTGATCATGCTCTTCTTAAGCCGGATTCGACCCCTATGGCTAAGGGTGTCGTTGAGATGTCAAACAAGAAGGCCAACATCAACTTTGATCTTCTTCAGGACCAGGAGTACACAGTTATCTTCTGGGCACAGGTGGAAGGTGCAGACCACTATAACACTGAAAATCTTCGTTGCATCGAGCTTGCTCAGAATCATCAGGTGGATGCTAACGACGAGACTCGTGCTGCATTTTATGCAAGATACGATTTTGATACTTACGAGCACAAGGATCACAAGGTAACTCTTCGTCGTCCTTTCGCACAGCTCAACCTCCTCACAACACTTGAGAGCCTTACGCCTACGCAGCCTGGCCAGACTACAGGCTACGAGATCGATGCAAAGACTTCAGAAGTGAAGATCACCGGTCTTGCAGTTTCTTTCAATACGATTACAGGCGTCGGCAACGGAGTGAATTATCCGTTCACTTTCAACATGGCTGCTACTCCAGAGGAGAAGGGTCAGGCTACTCTCGCTGTTGAGGGCACTGATTACCACTATGTGGCAATGAACTATATGTTCGTTCCTGTTAATGCTGAGGATGGCGCTGCTACTGTAAATCTTGACTATAAGATCGTTACGGATAAGGGCGCAATCGAGCACTCAATCGTGAACGTTCCTATCCGCGAGAACTACCGCACAAACGTTATCGGTAATCTCTTCACTAAGGAGTCTAAGTTCGAGATCATCGTTGATGCTGAGTTCGACGGTGAATACTATGGTCCTGAGTTCATGAAGACACCGGCATACGATGAGGATACAAAGACATGGACAGTTGCGGAATATTATGAGTTCGTATGGTTCGTTGATCAGATAAATAATAAGAAAAACGATTTCGAAGGTGAGACAATCAGACTGGCTACAGACATTGATCTCGAGAACAAGCCTTGGACCCCACTCGGAGCAACAGGTACTGTCTTCAAGGGTACTTTCGATGGTGCAAAACTTACAAAGGGCGCAGATGACTGCCACACTATCAGCAACCTCAATGTTGCAGTCGAGGGCAGGGCTTCAGCAGGTCTCTTCGCAAGCAGCCGTGGTGTCATCAAGAACCTGAAGGTAGTTGGCGCAACAGTGACCGGTCATTATAAGACAGGTGTCATCCTCGGTGATGGTCTTTGCGGTAAGGTAGAGAACTGCCACGTTGAGAATGCAACTGTAGTTGTTACTCCTTACGACAAAGACGATGCAAACAACGTCGGAGGTATCGTAGGTTACCTCTCTGCAGAGCCTACTGCTTATGTGAAGAACTGTACTGTAAAGAATTCCAACATCACAGCTTACCGCAAGGTAGCTGGTATCGTAGGTGCAGCTAACAGAGGTGCTGAAGTCAGCGGTAACACTGTTGAGAATTCGACTATTACTGCAGACCAGACTTCTGAGTACAAGGAGGACAAGCCTGCTGATCTTGGCGCAGTAATAGGCTGCAAGGTTACAAATGACATTATCGATAAAGATAATACATCAACAGGTGTAACCCTCAAGCACAAGGTTAATTCAGTTGAGGAGCTCAACAATGCAGCTGATGACGCATTCGTAACTCTCGGCGCAGGTGTGTACGACCTTACTGATGATGTGACTGTAGACGGTAAGGCCATCCAGATTACTGAAGGCGAGGTTGTCATTAATTCACAGGATAACACCATCACTGCCGGTTCTCCGGCTGATTATGGTTTCATAGTCAAAGGCGCTGAAAGTTCACTTGTAATTGATGCTAATGTGGAATCATTAGGTGGTGGTATTGGCGTTGATGCTGGAGCAAAGGTTACATTCAACTCGGGCTCACTTAACGTAAACACAACCAATACTTCTGGTCGCTATAATTTTTATGTTGTAGGAGAAGGTTCCGAAGTGACAATCAATGGTGGTGAGTTCTCATTTGATCCTAAAAAGAACCAGAAGCGTGCTTACATTTATTGTGGCGCTGGCGCTACCGTATATGTAAAGGGCGGTACATTCGGCAAGGCTTCTACACGTTCTGGCTATACCGCAGGTATCCTCGGTGACGGTACTGTAATCATCACAGGAGGTACATTCGGCTTCGACCCTACTCAGTGGGTGGCTTATGGATATACTGCCAAGAAGGTTGGTGAGAACTGGGTAGTTGTGGCTCCAGCTGCAAATAATGATGAGTTCCAGGAAGCGCTTAAAAATGCTAAAGCCGGTGATGTAATCTACATTGCTGGAACTGGTGTTCTTCCTTCAAGCATTGTTACGTCTCCTGCAGGAACATTGACTATCGAAGGAGTATCAGAAGACGCAGAGGTGTCATTTAATACTAAGGCCGGTGGTGCAGATGGCGGTCTTAACTGCTATGCTGACGGAATGGATCTGGTTTTCAAGAATGTCAAGGTCGTTTCTCCAAATACAGGAAGTGCATATTCAGGAGGATTCGGACGTGTAAAGTCTGTGCTTTTCGATAATTGCGAGTATTACGGACAGTACCGTTCACTTAGCTATGTGAAGTTCAATAAGTGTACTATTGATCCGCAGACAAGCTATATTTATACCGATTACTCAAATGCTGATTTCGTAAACTGTGTATTCAATTGCTCAGAGGGCAAGGGAATTCAGGTTTACAATGATGGCAATAGCACTGAAACCACCATCAATGTTACTGAATGTACATTTGAAGCTGCAAAGCATGGTGCGACATGGGATGGAAAGCCTGTAACAGCAATTGACATCAATTCAAACGGAGAGAAGTTTACCGTAAACATCACAAAAACAACTGCTACCGGATTCCCGGTAGGATTGACTACAGGTTATTCTCTGTTTAATATCAAAGGTGGTGCAGAGTACGTGACTGTATATGTTGATGGCAATAAGTACATTGCTGAGGGACTCATGGAGGATGCTGAAGGTAATCAGGTTGCCAGCACAGAGGCAGGCCTCAAAGAGGCTCTTGAGAATGGTGGTACAGTAGTTCTTGCTAATCCATTCACTATCGACCAGTCTGAGTCAAACGGATATGGCAAGACAGGTATCAATATGACAAATGGCGGTACTCTTGACGGCAACGGTAACGAGCTTGGTGCTCCTGGTTCAACAGGTACTTGGGATTCAGCTATCAATACTTCAGGCGGAACCATCAAGAACATCAAGATTACCAAGGGTTTCCGTGGAATCTTCATCAAGAATGAAAAGCACAATGAGAAGCTTTATCTTGATAATGTGACTATCGAGGGTACAACTTATACCATCAGCTGTGATCAAGGAAACGGTCTTGGTCTTGAGGCGACAAACTCTACTTTCAAGGGATGGACAAGCTATGCTGGAACTCTTGGAAATGCAAAGTTCACTGACTGCTATTTCGGCTACGGCAATGGTTATTCTTATTGCCGTCCATATGCTCCGACTGAGTTTGTAGGTTGTGAGTTCGAGGCTGGCCTCACACTGGATCCTCGTGCTGCTGTAACCTTCGAGAACTGTACTCTTGCTGGTGTAGCTCTCACTGCTGAGAACATCTCAACACTTGTTACAGATACATCTAAGGTTACCATTAAGTAAATCTGTTCCCGTTAAAACCGGGAATGACAATAGCCCCACAGCGCCTGACCGCGCTGCGGGGTGCGACAAAAACTAATGAAAAACGAGAGATTATTAATTAACAAAAAACAAAACACATGAAAAAGATTTTGCTTTTCGTTTCTGCTCTCGCAGGTCTTTTCCTCGCTGGCTCTTGCCAGAGAGAGAATCTTGAACCTGTGCAGACAGGACAGCAGGTGACTTTCACAATCGAGACACCTGCAGCAATGCAGACCAAGGCTATCGCTGACGGTCAGAATGTGAACCAGCTCGTTTATGAGGTGTGGCTTACTCCTACACTCGGAAACCTCGAGACTGGCGCTCAGAAACTCTATCAGGCTACTGCTCCAATGGTTTCTGACGGTACAACCAACAAGGCAGAGCTCACTCTTGACCTTGTAAACGACCAGAAGTTCACAGTTCTCTTCTGGGCACAGGTAGCAGATACTTATGACACTGACCAGCTTACAGCCGTAGGTTATAAGGATCTTACTGCACTTGAGGCGAACGACGATAGCCTTGCAGCATTCTACGGTGTAGCTTATGTTAAAGACGGGAAACACGTGAAGAAAGACGAATCTTCCGCATCTGCTACAGTTTACCTCAAACGTCCTTTCGCTCAGCTCAACCTCTGTACACTCAAAACATCTACAGCTTATGCAGTTGTTATAGAGGAATCGGAGATGATCGTTGAATCTGTCCCTACAGAATTTAACGTAGTTAATGGTGAAGTTGATTCATATGAGAAGGTGACATTTGTCATGGGAAGTGTTCCATCTGATCCATCTGAAATCAAAGTAAATGGCACTACATATCATTATGCCGGTATGAACTACATGTTTGCAGGTGCCAACATTACTCTCGAGTACAACATCAAGACAAAACTCGGTGCACAACAGACTGAGGCAGTAGTAAACAACATAATTTCATCCGTCCCTCTCAAGGAGAACTACCGCACAAACATCATCGGTAATCTTCTCACAAGCAAGGTGGACTATGATATCGTTGTTGATGCTGCTTTCAATGAGGAAACTCTCACATCAAATTATGTCACTACGACAGAAGAGATTGATAAAGCCCTTAAAGCAAACGAGGAAGTTATCACTGTGACCCTCGGAGCTGATGTTTCACTTACTGCAAACGATGCATATCTCAAGCTTGGTGGAGCTGATACAAAGCAGATTATTATCGATGGTAAGAAGATTGCCACCAGGTCTGGTTCAGAGGACTATTATACTTTGAATCTTTCTACTACTTATTGGTCACGTCTCAACACTGTAAATCCTGATGCTAAGATTGTTCTCAGAAACTTGAATCTTACAAGTTCTCAGGAGTCAGGTACTTGGAACTCATATGATGTTACATTCCAATGTAATGTCGAGATGGAGAATGTAAATGCTCTTAAGGCAATTGCTCTCGACGGTGCTGAGAAGACTGCTGCTCTCAAGAATGTTACAATCTCTGAGTCTCACGATTACTATGCTCTTTGGATTTCAGCTGCAGGTCAGACTGTAACTCTTGAGGATGTGAAGATCAATTCTGAAGGCCGCGGTATCAAGATTGATGATCAGTATGTGGGTGATGCCACCAAGCTTGTCACACTTAATGTTGATGGACTCAAGGTTAAGTCTAACAATAAGGCCGCTATCATGGTCGATACTCCAGAGGGAGCACATATCACTTTGAAGGACGTTGATATAACTGAAGTTAAGGCTGATACATCTAATGAGGTCTGGATTGATAAGGGTGCTGCATCATATATCAATAAGGTTACTGTTACCGGTGGTTCGATGATTGTTGAAGGCCAGACAACGGTAAACATCAATTCAATGGAGACCCTTAAGGACGAACTCAAGAAAGCGGGTGAAGCTGGTGCTGGCTATACTGTACTCGAGATCACTTCAGACATCGACATGACTGGTCAGGAGTGGACTCCTATTGCAGTTGATGGATACCACGGTGCTGACATCGTAACCGTCGATGGAAAGGGTCATACAATCACGGGTCTTGCCTCTTCACTCTTTGCCGGTGGATTCGCAGGTGGCTCAGGTATCGTGATCAAGAACCTCACAATCGAGGATGCTAAGATGATTGCTACCAACACTCAGGGTTATGGTGCGTTCGTCAATTGTGCAGATGCTATGGATGTGATTACTCTTATCAACTGCCATCTTAAGAATTCTACAATCACTACTCCAAACAATGGTCAGGCCGAGTCTCGTATCGGTGGTCTCGTTGGTTGGACTGCAGGCTATAACAATCAGAATGATGGCCCGGTTGATTCATATATCACTATCCAGAACTGCTCTGTAACAGGATGTACTTTCACTGGATGGGGTTCTATCGGAGGTATCTGCGGACACGCTGGTGCAAACGCAGCTACATTCACTACAATTGAGAACTGTACCATCACAAACAACAAGTTTATCTCAACTGATGATGGCGGATGGAGAACAGGTGTTGTTGTCGGTACTGCCAACAACGGTCAGTGTGTAATCAAGAATATCACTGAAAGCGGCAACACTCTTACTCAGAAGAATGCTGATGACATCAAGAATCCGGAAGGAGCAAAGAGAAATTACTTCGGTCGCTTCGTTCCGGCAGGAACAGGTCATCTTACTATTGATGGTTATGAAGTAGAAGCCGGATACTGGCCTTACGCTGCCGGAATGCGTATCAATGAGAAGGCTAAGTGCTATGATATCACTGCTGAGGGTCTGAATACGCTCCGTGATCTTGTAAATGCCGGTACGGCTTTCAACGGAAAGACAATTTGTCTTACCGAAGATGTTGATCTCAACAATGTTGAGTGGACTCCTATCGGAAACAGCGCAAACAAGTTCCAGGGTACTTTCGACGGTAATAACAAGACTATCAGCAACCTCGTTATTACAGGCAACAAGAGTGATGTAGGTCTTTTCGGAATGACCACAAACGGTGAAATCAAGAATCTCACAGTGAACAATGCGAAAGTAAGCGGTTACCTTGATGTTGCTGTAGTTGCGGGTACTCCTTATACTTCAAAGTACACTAACATCAAAGTTACAGGACACGTGGAGGTCAATGGATTTGCATATGTCGGTGCTGTAGGTGGAAAGAATGCGTATGCAAACTGGACAGATGTCACTGTAGATGTTGACGAGACTTCATATGTAAATGCGAACTCAGTAGCGAACGGCACAGCATATCGTACTTATGTCGGCGGAGTATGCGGCTTCAACGGCGAGGGCGGACACTCATTCAAGAACATATCTTCAAACATCGATGTAACTGGTTCGACCATTGACGTTGGAGGTCTCTTCGGTATCGCACACTACGGAAACAATTTCGTAAACTGCTCTTGCTCAGGTGATGTAGAAATCACAGCAGCGGCAGAGGCTGCAGATGCAGAGGAAATCGGCGGTATCGCAGGTGTCTGGAACAATGGCGGAGCAGATGTCACATTCGATGGCTGCTCATTCACCGGTACTCTCAAGACTAACATAACAGAAGGTGTAGACCTTTCAGACAATACAATTGTCGGTAAGGCATACAGCGCTTCAGGTCCCGGCAACCTTATCATCAAATAAGGTCACCCCAGGATGACATCCGACCTCAAGCCCCTGACCGGGCTTGGGGTTGCCAGAAATAATAATTAAATAATAACTAAACAAAACGTATGAAAAAGATTTTACTTTTAGCTTCGGCAGTGGTCGGAATGCTTGCTGCCGGATCTTGTCAAAGGGAAATCGAGTATCTTGATGGTGACACTAAGGTTACGTTTGAGGTGTCCACAGGTGACCTTGCAACAAAGGCATCTGCTATCGCTGACGCTTCAAACATCACTGTGCTCCATTGGGAACTTTATGGATCAGACATCAGGAATGCATCTGCTCCATATGGAGAGAACACGGTCATTGACACCGATCGTGACAAGAAGTTCACTGTGGAACTTCGTCTTGTTGCCGACCAGGAATACAACATCGTATTCTGGGCAGAAACCGCTGACGGATCCAAGCATTATGTGACCAAGGACCTTCGTAAGGTGGAAATCAAGACTTATGCTGATGAATCTGCAAACGACGAGACCCGTGCTGCATTCTTCGCTGTACACAACTTCGTCACTGAGAATGGTGTCAGTGTGAAGGAAGACGTGACGCTTTACCGTCCTTTCTCACAGATCAACCTTGGAGCTACCACTTACGAGACTTCGCTGAATCTTGTCAATGGAGGTAAGGTGATTGTCGCGACTTCAGAGATGACGGTGAATTCCATCGCGAATGCATTCAATACACTTGATGGAGTCGGCCAGGTCCAGGGAGCTTTCGATGGAAAGGTGACTTTCAAAGCTGCTGCGACTCCTAACGGAACAGCGGATCAGGACCAGAAGCTCCTTACTGTCAATGGAGAGGACTATTTCTGGATCGGTATGAATTATCTTATCGTGGAAGGAAACACTGACGCCGTCAATGTTGATGTGAAACTCGCAACTAACATGGGTGAAGTGAATCATTCGATTGGCAACGTTCCTATTAAGGAGAACTACCGCACTAACATCCTCGGAGACTTCCTCACTACAGGAGCAAAGTTCGATATCGTTGTGGACGAGACATTCGAGTCGCCTGATTATGTGGTGGATCCGAATCCTGTAGTCAATGAGAAGCTTAATATGGTTCAGACACATGAGGAGCTCCTGAAATATGCCTACATGGTCAATCATGTGGACAATACGCTCGAGCTTGAACTCCTCAACGACATTGCTCTCCCTCAGTTCGAGATAGCCGAGGATGCGGCAAATGAGACATATGTTTACACCACGACCCCTATCACTGTGACAGATGGCGTTCCAAGCGGAAGCAACTGGGTCCCTATGGGTGACGCAAACATATTGTTCGAGGGTAAGATTAATGGAGGCAACCACACAATCAGCGGTTTGCGCATTGCATCGACAGGCAGCTATGTCGGATTTGCCGGTACCATGAAAAAGGCGGGCACCGTCATCATGGATCTCAATTTCGATGATGCTGTGATTTCGGGTATTGGCTGCGTCGGAACTGTGGCCGGATATGCACTCGACGGAGTTGTCCTGAAGAACTGTCACCTCAGCAATGTTGCAGTAAAGGGAACAGAAAAGGTCGGCGCCGTCATAGGACAGAACTACACAAGGTATAAGGAAACACCGGGAATCGAAGGAGGTAAACTTCCTAAGACAATGGTGGAGAATTGTACCGTCGATGCAGCTTCGACTGTCAGCGGATCATCCTATATCGGTGGTATCGCCGGTATTAACTATGGCGCCATCATTAAGAACTGCCGCAATGCCTCGAAGGTTACAGGCCTGTCTAATGTGGGTGGAATAGCCGGATATTCAAGAGATTATCACAACTACAAGAACTCCTGGGTAATAGCCTGCGGTAACGAAGGTGAGGTTTCCGGGAATGGAAGTGTAGGTTCTATAATCGGATACTCTCTTGAGGATAACAATCATACTCCATCTATCAGCGCGATGGTGGCATGCTACTCGACCGCTCAGACTGGTGCTTATACTAATCTCCTGCTCGGAACAGGTGTAAACACTATCAGCAACTATGGCTCATGGGGTCTTAAGACCAAGGCTTCTCAGAATCCGCTTCCGGCAGGCACCTACACTGCATGCTATGCCTTTGATTCTGCAGCATCTATCTCGCAGGCTGAGATTGATGCTATGAATGCAGCTATCGACGAGTATAACACAGGCTTGGCTGTCGATGCGGCCGAGTATTGCCCTTACAAGTGGGATTGGACAGCCGGTAGCCTCCCTGTATTGAAATAATATTTGAAAACATACACATCTTAATTATGAAAAATTTATTGCTATATGCTTCTGTCGTGGCTGCAATGATGCTTGCAGGAGCTTGCCAGAAGGAGGTTTTAAAGCCTGTTTCTGAAGGGGATGCAGCTGTGAGTTTCTCACTCGAACTCCCGGCCGTCGAGACTAAGGCAATGTCAAAGGCTAAGTCTACGAACATCGTTTACTACGAGATCTGGAACTCAGATTGGTCACGCCAGCTCTATCCGGTGGATAACTCAGCTCTTGCTTCTGCCACAGTAAGCGGCTGCAAGGCTACTATCGAGCTTACACTCGTCAGCGACCAGACCTACAACTTCATTTTCTGGGCCCAGAATGATTCGCACGGTGCGTATGACGTAAACGAACTCAAGAATGTGAAGGTAGATTATTCAAAGATCGACGGCAACCAGGATAAGTTTGATGCTTTCTATGCTGTCAAGACTATCAAGGTTGAAGGCCCTGTCAATGAGACCGTTTACCTTTATCGTCCATTCGCTCAGCTTAACTTCGGTGCTGACATCATGCAGACCACTTTCGGTCCTGTTGTTGTCGAGGACACAGAGATCACTGTTTCAAATCTTGCAACAGTCTTCAACACTATCAAAGGCGTTGGCGAGACTCCGACAAATGCTAAGGTCACTTTCAAGGCAACCGGTTGCGCTACCACTACAGAGGATCTCGTTACATACGGACAGTCATATACATGGGTTACCATGGATTATATGCTCATGATGGATGAAAAGTCTATCGTGGATGTTGATGCTTCATTCGAAGTGGAGAATATGGCTGCTCCTGTGACTCATTCTCTGACCAACGTTCCATTGAAGAAGAACTACCGCACCAACATCGTCGGCAATCTCTTCACAACTGATGCAGTCCTCAACATCATTGTTGATCCTGTATTCAATCAGCCGGATGAGATCCTCCGTGTCGTTGGCGACAGCGATGCGCTTGCTCTTGCAATCGCACAGGCAAAGGATGGCGATACCATCTATATCAGTGACGAGGTTACCATGCCTTATTTCACAGACAAGGCTCTCAACTTTGTCGGAGTTACCGACGATGCTGCCGTGAAGCAGTCACCGGCTTCTCATATTGATGCATTCTATGCTGGTGCTGAGCTCAATTTCAGCAACCTTACTATCGTTGGTACTTCATATACAAGTAACACTCAGGGCTATCAGAAGGCTGCAAAGGAGACTTACAGTGAGTGTCATTTCGTGAACTACCATATGTTTGCGGGCGAGGAAACTGTGGTTAATGACTGTACTTTCGAGAATGAAGGTCAGTACTTCTGGACAGCTACCGCCAAGAATATCACCTTCAACGATTGTGTATTCAACGGAACTGAGCGTGCTGTCAAGGTATGTACGGTGGGCAATGCTGGTGCACGCGTCGTTACTTTCAACGATTGCCGGTTCACTGCCGCTACACAGGTGAAGGCCGCTATCGAGATCGACGGCACCAAGGGATCTTCATATACCGTGAATATAAACAATTGTACAGCTACCGGCTTTGCTGAAGGCGAGTTCACAGGCGAGCCTCTCTTCAATGTAGAGGGTGCAGACAATGTGGTAGTCTATGTTGATGGCAACAAGTGGCTCGGCAATGGCCTCTATGGCGGTCCTGCAGGTGAGATAATCGTATCCGATATCGCTGAACTCCAGGCAGTTCTTGATGCCGCTGACTCAGATGTGCATGTGTTGTTCGCTGCTGATATGACAGGCAACGCTACTGTCAATCAGAAGGAAGGTGTGAATGTCGTTATCGATGGAAATACCAGGAAATTTGATGGAACTGTCTATGTGAATGGTCATTCCCGTTACAATGGTGCAGAGACTCTTACTATTAAGAATGTAAACTTCGAGTCTGACACCGTAGCTGACTTCATTTCGAGCAACAGTTCTACTGACGGAACGATCAGATATGCTCATAATGTGACGGTTGAGGGATGCTCATTTGTGGGTGGATATGCTGATGCTGTAGCAATCCGCACACGTCAGGCATATAATATCTCAGTGAAGAATTGTACTGCTGATCTGGGTCACTCATTTGCTCAGCTGACTTCAACTGCAGGCTTCAGCGTAGAAAAGGTGACAGTCGATGCTCCTCGTGGATTCAACCTTGGAAACAGCAACTCTGAGGCGTCATTTACCGACTGTAAGATTAATGCTACCAAGGCAGACGGTTATGGTATCCGCTATGACAACGGTAAGGTCCTCAATGTGACAGGTTGCGAGATAAGCGCATATGAACCTGTTGTATTCCGTAACTGTAATGCTGCCTGCCAGTTCAACCTGGCTTCAAGTACACTTACTCCTGCTGGTCCGTACCATGTGGTTGTAGCAAGTGGCTCAGCTCCTGTCATGAATGGTGTTGATGGTCTTTCCATCAAGTACTGATAGTTTATAGCCCCACAGCGCCTGACCGCGCTGCGGGGTGCCAGGAAATAGATAATTATTAATTTATAAACCCAACGTAATGAAGAAGTCAATTCTTTCAGTTCTTGCAGCGGCGACAATGCTTTTGGCAGGATCGTGCCAGAAGGATGGGAACGAGGCATATAATGCAGGTGAGATGGCTGAGGCATCATTTGCTGTAGAACTTCCGATCAATCTTTCCACCAAGGCTATAGGTGATGGAAGCACTGCTACGGAACTCTTTTATGGAGTGTTCAACCAGAATGGAGAATACATCCAGAGCCTTGCTCAGACACAGGCCGTGCTGGTAGTCGGCAAGACAGCGACCCTCAAGCTCAAGCTTGTAAGGAACTATACGTATTCTATCGTTTTCTGGGCCCAGGCTCCGAAAGCCCCTTACACCTTCACTCCTGAGACAGGTGTTGTGACCGTGGATTATAAGGGTAAGGCGAATGACGAAAGCCGTGATGCCTTCTGCAAGATCCACACTTTCACAGTTCCTGATAAGGCAACATTTGATGAGAAGGTTGTTCTTAACCGTCCTTTTGCCCAGATCAACTTCGGAGCGGCTGACTTCGCTCAGATTACAGAACTTGGTCTGGATGTGGAGTCAAAGGTGAAGATTGAAGGTCTTGCTGATAAGTTTGATATCCTTAACGGCACCATCAGCGGCAATGCAGATGTCGATTTCGATTTCAATTCTGTTCCTGCTCAGTTCACTCCAGCCGAGAAGCTTTCAGTGAAGGGAAAAGAATATGGCTATGTATCAATGAATTACATCCTTGCTCCGGTAGATGAGAGTGAGCTGTCAAATGTCCACGCAACCTTATCATACAATGGAAACAATGTGGATATCAATGTGCCGAATGTCCCTTTCCGAAGAAACTACCGCACAAACATAATAGGTTCGTTCTTTACCGATGAGGTTACATTCACAGTTGTCGTGGATGAGGAATTCAACAAACCCGACTATTTCAAGGAAATACAGTAACAACACTTTTTTTATATTTATTAACATTCTTTTATGAAAAAGATTTTACTAACCGCAGCAGCAATCGCTTCAATGCTTTTTGCTGCATCCTGCCAGAAGGAGATTATATCTCCAGTGCAGGAAGGTGATGTGGTGACTGCCACATTCACCATCGAAGCACCAGTGGTGCTTGGTACCAAGGCCGTCACATCGGCTGACCAGCTTAATGTAGGCGACGGACGTGCCGCTGACAACCTTGTTTTCGCAGTGTTCGATGAGACAGGCGCTGAGCTTGAAGACCTCCGTCAGGGAGACTGGATGAACGAGATCGGTGACGACAACACCGTCATCAAGTTCGACAACTCGGAGAAGCCTACCACTACTATCACTGTGAAGCTCGTCCGTGGTAAGGAGTACTCATTCGTCTGCTGGGCTCAGAACGAGGCTGCTAAATGCTATGACTTCAAGGACATGAAGAGCATCGGTGTCAGCTACACTGAATACAACGCAGCCAACAATGACCTTCGCGATGCGTTCTATGCTTACGCCAAGACCGACGGCAAGGTGAAGGAGAACTTCAGCCAGAGCATCACCCTGAAGCGTCCTTTCGCTCAGGTGAACGTAGGTACAACTGACTTTGTCGAGGCTCAGAAGGCAGGTCTTGAGATTGACAACCTCTACTCTACAATGACAGTGAAGAACGTCGCTACTTCTCTCGAGACCTTCACCGGCAAGACTTCCGGAGAGGAGGAAGTGACTTTCACTTATGCTCATGCAGTGGCTCCTGACTATGACCTCGTGATCAACAAGAACAAGGTTGTAAACAACCCTACAGTCGAGGTTGCAGACAAGTACGGCTGGCTTGCCATGAACTATCTCCTTGTTGCAGACGGTACTGATAATGGCCTGGCATCTGACATCGTTGAGGTGTCATTCGAGGTTCGTGAGGGCGAGAACACAGTCCTTGCATCTTATGACGTTCCTAACGTTCCTGTACAGAGGAACTACCGCACCAACATCGTCGGAGGTCTCCTCACAGCAGAGGGAACAATCTCACTCATCATCGACCCTATCTTCAACGGCGAGTACGTTGTGAACGTTTGGGACGGATACTCTGTCAGCGAGCCTAAGAAGGATGCTCAGGGCAACTATCTTGTGACCAAGCCAGAGGAACTTGCATGGTTCCAGAAGAACACACCTGATGCAAACATCAATCTTGTGAATGATATCGACCTTGCCGGTCACCCTTGGACTCCTATCGCTTACTTCAACGGTGAGAAGGTTCTTACACTCGAGGGTCTTCCAGTGACCAAGGCAGGTGAGACTTACCCTACTATCTACGGTCTGAATATCCATCAGACACTCGGCAAGCCTGCAGGTCTGTTCGGAGGCGTCACATTCAACTTCAAGAACTTCAATATCGACGGCGCTTCATGCAACTGCGCAAGCAGCTTCGTGGGTGCTGTTGCAGGTCAGGTATATGGTGACCTTGAGAACATCAGCGTCAAGAACGTAAGTTTCGTTGCTGATCCTTCAAGAAAGGATATCCGCTACGGTGCAATCGTAGGTATGCATAATTCTGGCAATGCCACTGGCTGTTCTGTTGAGAATGCAGTTGTAAAGGCTTACCACAATGTCGGAGGTATCTGCGGTACAGTCAATGAAAGCAACAAGAACAGAACATATAGGGATTGTTCTGTGAAGAACTCTACTTTCGAGCTCTACTGCACAGAAGGTGCCGGTGCCAAGATGGTGGGAGCACTCACAGGTAACGCTAACGGTGTGACTCTTTACTATGAGAACTGCACAGCTGAGGGCAACAATGTGAATACTCTTGTGGGATCTGGTGAGGCAGTTGACCTCAAGGTTCCGGTTCTTGCTGTAGATAAGACTGCGTTTGAAGTGGAATACGAGGCTACTCAGGTTGAGATCCAGATCGAGTCTAACATTGCATGGACCGTTGCAGGCGAGGGCGTGACAGCTGAGCCTGCTTTGGGTGAGGGCAATGCAAAGGTAGTCCTCACATTTGCTGCAAACGAGGCTTATGAGGCTAAGACTTATGAGGTTACTGTAGCTTCTGAGGCTGAGGTTGCGCCTGTTACCGTAACTATCACTCAGGAAGCTGCTCCAGAGCCGGAGCCTGAGTTTGTTGTTGCAACTGTTGCTGAGTTCCTTGCAGCTGCTGAGGATGATACTGTTTATCAGCTTACTGGTGTGATCACTTCAGTGACCAACACAACTTACGGTAACTTCTACCTCAAGGATGAGACTGGTGAGGTCCTCATCTATGGTCTCTGCAGCCCGGAAGGTCAGCAGAAGTATTGGGCTGAGTCTGGTGCTAAGGTAGGTGATACTATTACTGTTCAGACTAAACGCACTTCATACAATAACTCCCCTCAGGGAAAGGACGCTATCTTCGTTGAGCTTAAACCTTTCGTTGCGGAAGCTTCTGAGTGGGGAATTGCAGGTGACCTCACTGGCTGGGGTAACTCAGACATCAAGATGGTTACCACATGGCATACCAAGAACCTCTTCGTGGCTTACAACGTCGAGATTGCTTCAGGTGCATTCAAGATCCGCGCAAACAACGAGTGGAACGACGCTAAGAACTATGGTCTTTCAGTTGGTGGTAAGATTTACGCAGATAAATACTATACACTTATAAACGGTGGTGGCAGCCAGAATATCACTCCTATGGAATATGGCACATACGATGTATACTTCGACCTTGCTAACGAGCGCGTAGCTCTTGTAACTCCAGGCAAGGAGTATGCTGATGCTGTTGCAGGTGGAGATCCTGTAGTAGTGATTGAGGGTCTTAAGGATCACAATTGGGGAGTTGTAGGTACATTTACAGACTGGGGTCCTGACGTGCCTATGGAGAAAGAAGGAGATTGGGCGGTAGTCAAGAATCTTGAACTCGTTAACGGTGATGAGTTCAAGTTCCGTGCTGACGGTTCCTGGACTCTCAGCTATGGTTCTGCTTGTGACGTTAATGTAGGTGAGACATACATTACATACAACAACGGTGGCAATATGAAGTTCGTCGGTGAGGATGGTGCATACAATATCTACTTCTCACTTGTTGATGCTAAGTTCTATATGGAGAAGTATTCTGCAGAACAGACAGTGACTTTTGATGTTGCCGCTTATAACTTTGCTAATCAAGCAGCATTGACTACTTATACGGTTGGTGACATCACATTCGCTTTTGATGGTGGAGGAAACAACAATAGCCCTAAGTATTATACCTCTGGTACTGCTGTGAGATGTTATCCTAAGAATACAATAACAGTTTCTGGCAAAAAGATAAAGAAAGTAGAAGTGGTTGCTCCAGATGGCTACACTAATGCTATAGATCTTTATGATGGAAACACTAAACTGGATAACTTTGTTTGGGCAGGTTCAAGTGAATCAGTCGTTCTTACTTTTGACCCGAATAAGACAAGTGGGCAGTCAAGATTTGTGAAGATAAACGTTACTTACGAGTAATATATCCTTTCAACCCCAGGCGCCTGACCGCGCCTGAGGTTGCCAATAAAATAAAAACGATAATACTATGAAGAGTTTGACGAAATTCCTTATCGTGTCGGCAGCAGCTATGTTAAGCATGGTTTCATGTCAGAAGGAAAATCAGTGCGCTGAGAAGCAGGAAATGGGTGAGGTTGTGGAGATTGCGCTGGTGTCTCCGGATGATGCTCTGACCAAGGCCATCGGTGACGGCACAAAGGTGAAGGAAGTCTACTACACTGCTTTTGTCGATGGAGTTCCTGTACACAGCCTTGAGAACAAGGTGCAGCTGGTCAATGGCCAGGCAGCGCTTGAACTAAGGCTTGTCCGTAATGTGACGTATCAGTTCGTCTTCTGGGCCCAGGCTGTGCCGGAGGGAGGGAAGGTGTCGCCTTTTGATATCAGTGAGTTCTATACAGATGCAACTGTGAAGGTTGATTATCAGGGACTTTCTAATGATGATACGAGGGATGCCTTCTGCGCGGTGAAGGAGGTGTCCGTGCAAGGTCCTGTCAGCGAGACGGTCTATCTGCGCAGACCTTTTGCTCAGGTGAACTTCTGTTCGTCAGATTATGATATGGTGAAGTATCTCGGTCTTCATACAGATATGAAGTCTGAGGCTCACATCTATGGCCTTCCTGACGTTCTGAATGTGCTGGATGGCAGTGTGTCTGTGTCCGGAGCTTCAGTTCCTGTTGATGCCTTCTTCTCCCTTGCGGCCATCCCATCAGGAGATGATGAGTACATCACTGTAAAAGGTACACAATACGGCTATATCAACATGAACTATGTGCTTGCTTCTGAAAATGGCGAGACAGTCTCTGTGAGTGCAAGGATGGTAAGCGGCAGCAGTTCATGGCAGACATCCATCATTCCGAATGTCCCCGTAAGACGTAATTACAAGACCAACATCGTGGGCAACATCTTCTCAGAGCATGCTGTCCTGCAGATCATTACGGTGCCTGACTTCGACCCTAAGGACGAAGTCATAGGTTGCTGATCTTCTAAAACAGCTTCTTCTTGCTGACAGTGGCGACGAACTCCTTAAGGTAGAACGGCTCGAAGTATGCGACATCCTTGAAGTCTCCATTGCGGAAGGCTTTGAGGGCGGGGGAGAGCATCGATGAGGCCTTGGGATGACACTGACAGAAGTGTGCATCGGGATGCTTTATCACATCGGCACATTTGCCGGCTCCGTCTCCTATGAACAGACACGGGCCTTGGGCCAGATATTCCGCGAAACTGCTTTCGTCTACGATGACGGGAGCGGTTTCTTTGATCTGTACGTCGTCGGATGTGAACACGGCTGCATAGACTTCCATGCGGCGGGCGTCTCGGATTAGAAGAGAAGCTGACCCCCAAATGGTCAGCTTCTGTTTTTTTGCAAAAGGTAAGCCTCCGATAATTCCCTTTTCAGCCTCTTACATTTATTCTGCCGTATCGATATCTGCTTCTGAAATGCCGACAAATGCAGCCGCATCTGTCTTGGACATTCCTGTAGCAATCAATTTGGCTGCAATCTCCAACGCTTTTGCTCTCTCCCCGGCAATCATTCCCTCAGCTCTTCCCTCGGCTCTTCCCTCGGCTCTTCCCTCGGCTCTACCCTCAGCTCTACCTTCAGCTCTACCTTCAGCTCTTCCCTCGGCTCTTCCCTCGGCGAGGCCTTCTGCTCTACCTTCAGCGAGGCCCTCTTCGATAGCCATCTGCTTGGCATATGCCATCTGATTTCTTAAATCTCTTTCAGTTGTCATTTTTTCCAATACTTTAGAGCGTGTGTCTTCATCCATGTTATACAGTTCGGATATCTTGAATATCTTTCTGAATACATCATGTCCGAGAGCATCCGGCCGTTCTTTTAAAACTGACATGTTCTTGAAGCAGAAGTACATCCCATCAAGAATATTGCCATCAAGATCATCAATAGTCTTCTTGAATTTTCCAAGTTCAATGAAGATAAATGTGACCTTGTCTGTCAGCAGAGAATGGTTATGCTCTTCATAAAGCCTATAGGTGGTTTTTACTGCTGGATTCCCCTTTGTCTCATCCATCTCGAAATTGAGGATGTTGATGACGTATACAGGCAGGAATCCATAATAATCTGCTCCAGCATCCACTTGTCTCTGTATCTGAAAAGTCGAGTAATAGATCGCCCTTTCCGGATAAAAAGGTTGTTTCCGTCTTTGGACTTCTACGATGATCCTGGAACCGTCATCTGTCTTGCAGAACATGTCATAGACAGAACGTTTGCGTTCCCGTTGCATCGTGCGCATTTCCTTGTCCATGAACTCAAGATCTACAATATTCCTGTCGGTGATTACATGATTGAGGAATTCAATCATCACATCCTTACTGGAATCTTGTCCAAAAACCAGCTTGAATACATCGTCATCAAGGAGGTCAGCATACTTAAATTGGTACGACATAATAGTTTAAATTTAAAAGTTTCACGTGTGCCTATTCCGGCTTTTTTAAAAAAACTTGTATGTCGTCCCTCCCCATCTCCCCACAAATGTGCAAAAAAAACTGCATGAATACAATGACATCATGCAGTTTTTTCTTTTTCTTATTCAAAGTTTTTCTCTTTTTTATAACTTTTTCTTTTTTTTTATCATTCATCGGATTCATTCATACTGACTGTCGTGCTTAAAACAGCTTCTTCTTGCTGACGGTGGCGACGAACTCCTTAAGGTAGAACGGCTCGAAGTATGCGACATCCTTGAAGTCTCCATTGCGGAAGGCTTTGAGAGCGGGGGAGAGCATCGATGAGGCCTTGGGATGACACTGACAGAAGTGTGCATCGGGATGCTTTATCACATCGGCGCATTTGCCTGCTCCGTCTCCTATGAACAGACACGGGCCTT